>NZ_CP071311.1:2502500-2880000 GCF_018873185.1 Rhizobium sp. X9
GCGTGATCCACCCCGTCCTCCTCGCCCGGGAAGACATCGGCAATTTAGCAACACGTTGTGATCAACTCGTCGATTTAATCGATGCGGGATTGCGCAATCCGCTTGCTAAGTGACGATTCCCAATTTACGTCACCTTCTCGCAATTGCTTGCGAAGCGCCAAAGCCTGCGCTTCTATGCGAATGGCGGTCCGGACAGAATGAGCGAAGGAGGCCCCTCACGGGACCTTTACCTGTCGCCCCTGTTTCCCGGACACCCATCCGCCGAGCGACATTGCGCTTATAGTTGAATGCGACCATACGCAGGGAAGAACAATGAGCCGACGTATTTTACCCCTATTTGCTTCTCTGTGTGTAACCGCGATCCTTTCGGGATGCAGCGACGGCGGCGAGAGCAACCAGGCGGCCGGCCAGGCCGCCGCGCGTCCCCCGTCTCCGGTCAGCATCATCCTGATGAAGACCAGCGAATATCCTTTGACCACCGTTCTTCCCGGCCGTGCCAGCGCGTTCCAGACAGCGGAAATCCGCCCGCGCGTTACCGGCATCATCCGCGAAATTCCCTTCAAGGAAGGCAGCGAGGTCAAGCAGGGCGATGTTCTCTACCAGATCGAGGACAACACCTATATGGCGGAAGTGGCGCAGGCCAAGGCAAGCGTGGCGAAGGCCGAAGCAAGCGTTCCAAGCGCCGAGGCCAACCTTGCCCGCTACGAACGGCTGGTCAACAGCGGCGCAACGCAGATCGAATATGAAAACGCCAAGGTGACGCTGCTGCAGGCCCAGGCCGATGTGGCCCAGACCAAGGCAGCGCTGGAAACCGCTGAAATCAACCTCGACCTCACCAAGGTCCGGGCGCCTTTCGACGGCATCACCAGTGCAACCGCTTTCAGCATCGGCAACGTGGTGACGGCAAACCAGACCACGGCCTTGACGACGCTGCGCCGCATCGACCCGATCTACATCGACCTGATGGAATCCAGCACCAATCTTCTGCGTCTGAAAAAGGCGATCTCGTCGGGCCAGCTCGGCGGCGATACGAAGGAAACCGGCATTCATCTGACGCTGGAAGACGGCACGGAATACAAGCATGACGGCAAGATCGACATGTCGGACATGGCGGTGAGCGAAACGACGGGCACCTTCTCCATCCGCGCCCTCTTCGACAACCCGGATGATCTTCTGCTCCCCGGCACCTATGTCCGCGCCACGCTGACCATCGGCAAGGAAAAGGGTTTCCGCATACCGCAGCGCGCGGCGAACCGGAACGCCAATGGCGAACTGACCGCAAAGTTCGTGACAGCGGAAAACAAGGTGGAAACCCGCACCTTCCCGTCCAGCCAGCAGTCGGGCAATGCCTGGCTGGTGACGGAAAACGTCAAGGATGGCGACAAGCTCATCGTCGACGGTTTCCAGTGGATTGCCGACGGTGCGACGGTCGCACCGGTTGAAGTGACCATCGACGATCGCGGTATCGTCGTTATGCCGCAGCAAGCTCAGCCTGCCGCCGCCCCCTCGAAATAAGCATGAGCACGAAACCCTCGGTCGAAGCTCGTAAAAGGTAAGGCAGGACTGCCATGGCCCATTTCTTCATCAGGCGCCCCGTTTTCGCATGGGTTATCGCCATCGTCATCATGCTGGGCGGCGCATTGGCAATTGCGACGCTCTCCATCTCGCAATATCCCGATATTGCGCCGACGACGGTGCGCGTCAGCGCGACCTATAACGGCGCCAGCGCCGAAACCGTCGAAAAATCGGTGACGACCATCATCGAGGACGGCATGACCGGCCTCGACGATCTCACCTATATGACCTCGTCATCCTCAACCGGCAGCGCCGAAGTGACGCTGACCTTCGGCAACAGCATTCTGCCCGATATCGCGCAGGTTCAGGTGCAGAACAAGCTGCAGCTCGTCCAGTCGCAATTGCCCGACACCGTGCAGCAGCGGGGTATTCAGGTCAGCCGCTCCACATCGAGCATCCTGATGGTGGGTGCGTTGATTTCGACCGACGGCAAACGCAATTCGGCCGATCTCGGCGACGTGTTCTCCTCGCGCGTCGAAGACCAGATCAAGCGCCTCGAGGGCGTGGGCAGCATCAACGTCTTCGGTTCCGAATATGCGATGCGCATCTGGCTCGATCCGTTCAAGCTCAACAAGTACCAGCTGACGACGGCAGACGTGACCAGCGCCATCGAAAGCCAGAACACCCAGGTTTCGGTCGGTTCCCTCGGCGCGGTGCCCGCGGTCAAAGGCCAGCAGCTGAACGTGACCGTGACGGCGCAGAGCCAGCTCACCACGGTTGCCGATTTTGAATCGGTCATCCTGAAAGTCGTAAAGGACGGCTCGACCGTTCGTCTCAGCGACGTCGCACGCATCGAAATCGGCCAGGAAACCTATGGCGGCGATTCCCGGTCGAACGGCCGTCCTTCTGCCGGTTTCGCGGTCAACCTCGCCACGGGTGCCAACGCGCTCGATACGGCAGCGCGTGTAAAGTCGGCGCTTTCCGCCGTTGAGGGTTCGCTGCCCGAAGGCGTTTCGATCGAATTCCCTATGACACGACACCTTTCGTGCAATTGTCGATCGAGAAGGTGGTCCACACGCTGATCGAAGCGATCATCCTCGTCTTCGTCGTGCTTCTGGTGTTCCTGCAGAATCTGAGAGCCACATTCATTCCGATGATTGCGGTGCCCGTCGTGCTTCTCGGCACCTTCGGCATCCTCGCACTGACAGGATATTCAATTAACACCCTCACCATGTTCGCCATGGTTCTCGCTATCGGCCTTCTCGTCGACGACGCCATCGTCGTTGTCGAAAACGTCGAGCGCATCATGTCGGAAGAGGGGCTCTCGCCGGTCGAGGCAACTGAAAAGTCGATGGGTGAAATCACCGGTGCGATCATCGGCATCGCGCTCGTGCTGACGGCCGTCTTCATTCCGATGGCCTTCTTCGGCGGATCGACGGGTATCATCTATCGCCAGTTCTCGATCACCATCGTTTCGGCAATGCTGCTTTCGGCAGTGGTCGCCATCGTTCTGACGCCGGCGCTTTGCGCCACGATGCTGAAGCCGATCGATCATCACAAGAAGCAGCGCGGACCGGGTGCCTGGTTCAACCGCGGCTTCGGCAAGACGACGGATGGTTACGTCTCCTCCATCGGCTACCTGCTGAAGCGGCCCCTGCGCGTGATGATTCTCTTCGCGATCGTGATCGGCGGCTGCGCCTGGTTCTTTTCCAAGCTGCCAAGCTCGTTCCTGCCGCAGGAAGACCAGGGCGTTCTTCTGACGATCATTCAGACCCCGACGGGTTCGAATATCGAGCGGACCAACGAGGTGGTGAAGCAGGTCGAAAACTACTTCCGCGAAAAAGAAGCCAACAATGTCGAATCCGTTTTCGGCGTGCTTGGTTTCAGCTTCAGCGGTTCCGGCCAGAACAACGCCATCGTCTTCACCAAGCTCAAGGATTTCGCCGAGAGAACTGCACCGGATCAGCACGCAGCCGCCATTGTGCAGCGTGCGATGGGCACATTCTTCGGCTTCCGCGATGCGCAGGTGTTCCCGCTTCTGCCGCCGGCCATTCAGGGCATGGGCACATCGAGCGGTTTCTCGATGTATCTCGTGGATAGCGGCCGTAATGGCACAGAGGCACTGACTGCAACGTCCAAGGAACTGATCGCGCTTGCGACCAGCAATCCGAAGGTCAGCTCGCTCAGAAGCGACAGCCAGGACAACGAAACGCAGATGAAGATCATTCTCGATCAGGAAAAGATGGGGGCCATGGGCGTCGATCTTTCCTCCGTGAACCTGATGCTGTCGACGATCTTTGCCGGCCGGGATGTCAACGACTTCACCCTGAACGGCGAGCTCAAGCCGGTCTATGTTCAGGGCGATGCGCCCTACCGCATGCAGCCGGACGACCTGAAGTTCTGGTATGCCCGCAACACCAGCGGCGAGATGGTACCTTTCTCTTCCTTCAGCGAAGTGAAGTGGATCAACGCGCCGCCGTCACTGGCACGCTACAACGGCACGGGCGCGATCTCGCTTGAGGGCACCGCGGGCGCGGGCGTTGCTTCCGGTGACGCCATGGATGAAATGGAACGCCTGACGGCAAGCCTGCCGGGCGGTTACACGGTGGCATGGCAGGGTATTTCCTATCAGGAACGCCTTTCCGGCTCGCAGGCTCCGATGCTTTATGCGCTGTCGGTTCTGATCGTGTTCCTTTGCCTTGCAGCGCTTTACGAAAGCTGGTCGATCCCGTTCTCGGTCATCATGGCCGTGCCGGTCGGCGTTCTCGGCGCCCTGACCGCGGCCCATTTCTTCGGCCAGACGAACGACGTCTACTTCAAGGTGGGCCTGCTCACGACAATCGGCCTTGCCGCGAAAAACGCGATCCTGATCGTCGAATTCGCCAAGGAACGGCAGGAGCACGGCTTGAGTCTGCTGGAAGCGACACTGGAAGCGGCGAAGCTGCGTCTGCGTCCGATCATCATGACGTCGCTCGCCTTCATCCTGGGTGTTGTGCCTCTCGCGATCGCAACCGGAGCGGGTTCAGCCGCGCAAAATGCAATCGGTATCGGGGTGCTGGGTGGTATGCTTTCTGCAACACTCCTCGGAATTTTCTTCGTTCCGTCCTTTTTCGTCATCATTCGTCGCCTTTCAAGGCGTTAACAAAACAAAAATGGGCTGTGCCAACCGTTAATACGCTGCTAGAAATGTTGCCGATTTGGCAAATGCACGTTTCTACGGCATATCGATCGCGCAGCCCATTTGTCAGTAAGCCGCGCTCGGTAAGCCAACCAGAGAATTGGGAAAACTATATGCTGTCTATTCGCGCTACCCTTCCCCTGACAATGCTGCTGCTCTCAGGCTGTGTTGTTGGACCCGACCACAAGACGCCGGAAATCCAATTGCCGGGAAAGTTTGCGGAAGCCGGAAAAACCAGTAATGGCGACATCAGCAGCGTTGCATGGTGGACGGCCTTCAACGACAGCCGCCTGAACGGTTACGTTTCCACCGGCCTTGCGCAGAACCTCACCGTGATGCAGGCGATCGAGCGCATCAATCAGGCGCAGGCCCAGGTGATCGTGGACGGCGCCGGCGGCCTGCCGAGCCTGACGGGCAGCGGCAGCCACACGACCAGCGAGACCAAGGGCAGCTACCGTGACGTTCCCGTCACCAACGTGTCCTCAGGCAGCCTCAGCGTTTCCTGGTTCCTCGACCTCTTCGGCCGCTATCGTCGGGCAACGGAAAGCGCCAATGCGTCGCTTGATGCCGCTTACTCCACCGTCGACGTTCAGCGCCTGACGCTGATTTCGTCCGTCGCCGCGGCCTATATCGACGTGCGCTATTATCAGGAGCGCCTGGCGATTGCCCGCCAGAACCTGGGTTCACGCCGCGAAACGCTCGATCTGACAAAGCTCCAGCTCGAAGCGGGTGCGGCCTCGCGTCTCGATGTCGTCCAGTCCGAAGGTCTGGTCAATTCCACGCTGTCGCAGATACCCGGCCTCGAAACCAGCTTCCGCAAGGCAGCCCACCGCATCGCGACCCTGCTCGGCATGCCGGCCTCGTCGCTCATCGCCGAGCTGCAGAAGGGCGCACGCCAGCCTGTTGCGCGCGCAGTTCCCCGCACCGGCATCCCGGCCGACCTGATCCGCAACCGTCCGGACATCCGCGTCGCCGAGCGCAATCTCGCCGCTGCGGTCGCCACGATCGGTGTAACCGAGGCGCAGCTTTATCCAAGCATCGAGCTTGGTGGCGCGATCACCCCGAGCTACAATTTCCTGAGTGGCGGCGGCAGGGGAACGGCCAATAGCTGGTCCTTCGGTCCGAGCCTCACTCTCCCGATCCTCGACGGTGGCAGACTCCGCGCCAATGTCGATATCGCGAACTCACAGGCACGCGAGCAATATCTCGTCTGGAAGGCGACCGTTCTCAACGCGGTGGAAGAAGTCGAAAACGCCCTGGCCGCCATCAATCGCGACCAGCGTACCGTCGACGCTTTGAGAAAGACCGTCGCCTCCTACCAGGAAGCACTGCAGCTCTCGACCGCCAGCTATCGTGATGGTGCATCGTCTCTGCTCGACGTTCTGGATGCCCAGCGCTCGGTCTCGGATGCACAGGCAAACCTTGCCACGGCGATCCAGACGACCGCGCAGGACTATGTCTCGCTCAACGTGGCTCTCGGTGGCGGTTATGCCGTTGGCCAGCCAGCCCCCAAGAAGTCCGCCGGCCCAACCGTGGCCGCCGCGAAGGGCATGTAAGAATGGCCCCAAAAGGCAAACAAAAAGCCCGCGTCTTTCGACGCGGGCTTTTTGCTATTCAGGGCACAAAAAAAGCACCGGTCACCCGGTGCTTTTTGTTTAACCAGCCATCAGGCTCAGCTCTTGGCGCGCTCAACGTAGGAATTGTCTTCCGTCGCGATGACCACGCGGATGCCGGCATCAATATGCGGCGGCACCATGGTACGGATGCCGTTGGAGAGGATTGCCGGCTTGTAGGAAGAAGACGCCGTCTGGCCCTTAACAACCGGCTCCGTTTCCATGATTTCCAGCGTGACGTGGCGCGGCAGTTCGACGGCCAGCGGGTTGCCTTCATGAATCGAAAGAACGCAGGTCATGCCTTCCTGAAGATAGGCCTTCTGGTCGCCCATCGTATCGACGTCGACAACGACCTGATCGTAGTTTTCCGGGTTCATGAAGTGGAAGCCTTCGCCATCTTCATAAAGGAACTGGAAGTTCAGGTCTTCGACGAAAGCGCGCTCGACCTGCTCGGTGGTGCGCCAACGTTCGGAGACCTTGACGCCGTCAACGATGCGGCGCATGTCCACCTGCGTGACCGGCGTGCCCTTGCCTGGGTGAAAGTTCTGCGCGGTAAGAACGACGTAAAGCTTGCCGTCCACGTCGAGAACATTGCCCTTGCGGACGGATGAGGCGATAACCTTGACCATATGACTTCCTTGTAACTCGATGAAATGCGTCGTAAAGGACTGCGCGGCAGCACCGGCCCCGGCAGACGTTTTGTCTTTTTTCTGGGGCGCAACTACCTTAAATCCGCGCGAATTGCCAGCCTTCTACAGCAATTCGCGGAAGAGTGCCTAGCGGTTTTCCGCCCGGAATTGCTTTAAATGATGCGATCAGGCGTTTTGCGGGCCGTTTATCCGCAGCAAGGCCCGCAGGTGAGACGGAAAAGAAAAGAGAGATGGGCTCGAGCAACGAGACAATGTCGCCATGGTGGACACCCGATGTCCACGCCGACCGCCGCGCTTTCCTGCTAGGACGCAATGCGATCCAGTCGGCTTTTCGCAGCTATTTCGCCAGCGCCGATTTTCTCGAGGTCGACACCGCCACGCTGCAGATTTCCCCCGGCAACGAGGCGCATCTGCACGCCTTCGCCACCCAGGGACTGGCACCCGGCGGTGAGGCCGCCCCGCTCTATCTCCACACCTCGCCCGAATTCGCCTGCAAGAAGCTGCTCGCGGCCGGTGAAGAACGCATCCTCTGTTTCGCCCATGTTTATAGAAACAGGGAAAGAGGCCCCCTGCACCACCCGGAATTCACCATGCTGGAATGGTATCGGGTCGGTGAGACCTACGAGACCCTGATGAAGGACAGCGCCAACCTTCTGGCACTGGCCGCTGAGACCGCCGGGACGAAGAACTTTACCTATCGTGGCCGCAGCGTCGATCCGTTCCTGGAGCCGGAACGCCTGAGCGTTGCCGAAGCCTTCGAGCGTTATGCGGGAATTGACCTTCTGGCCACCATCGGCCGAAACGGCGAAACGGACGAGCGGCACCTCGCCGCAAGCCTCACCAATGCCGGCATCCGCGTCGCCGATGACGACACCTGGGCGGATATGTTCAGCCGCGTGATTGTCGAACGCGTGGAGCCGAAACTGGGCTTTGGCCGGGCAACCATTCTTGACGAATATCCGACCAGCGAAGCGGCTCTTGCCCGCAAATCGCCTGATGATGCGCGGGTGGCGGAACGTTTCGAGCTTTATGCCTGCGGCGTGGAACTTGCTAATGCCTTTGGCGAATTGACCGACGCTTCCGAGCAGAGACGGCGTTTCGAAATGGAGATGGCCGAAAAGCAGCGGGTTTACGGCGAGACCTATCCGCTGGACGAGGATTTTCTGGCGGCACTGGCAATCATGCCATCCGCAAGCGGCATAGCCCTTGGCTTCGACCGGCTGGTGATGCTGGCAACCGGAGCACCGCGCATCGATCTGGTCATGTGGGCACCTGTCGCGGAATACGGTCGATGACAAGACCTGAAACCATCAAGACACCTGAAGCACTTCTCGAGGCGGGGCTGATCAAGGCCGAGGCGCTGGAGGAGCTACGCGCGGTAACGCAGCGTTACGCGCTCGCCATCACCCCAACGGTTGCCGGACTGGTGGACAGTCGAGATCCGCAAGACCCCATCGCCCTGCAATTCGTGCCGGATACGGCGGAACTGGTCCATCTCCCCGAAGAGCGGGACGATCCGATCGGCGATGACGCCCACAGCCCCGTTCACGGCATTGTTCACCGTTATCCGGACCGGGTGCTTTTGAAGGCGGTTCATGTCTGCCCGGTCTATTGCCGTTTCTGTTTCCGTCGCGAAATGGTCGGGCCGCTGGGCAACGGCATGATGAACCCGGAAGAACTGGACGCCGCATTCGACTATATAAAAGCCAACCCTGCCATCTGGGAGGTCATCCTCACGGGCGGCGATCCGCTCGTCCTCTCCCCGCGACGCCTGTCCGATCTGATGAAACGGCTGAAAGATATAGCGCACGTCAAGATCGTCCGCTTTCATACTCGCGTGCCGGTCGTTGATCCCGATCGTGTCGACGGGCCGCTGATCGAGGCGCTGAAGGCCAGCGGCAAGACCACCTATGTCGCCCTGCACGCCAATCACGCGCGCGAACTCGGGCAGGAAGCCCGAAGCGCCTGCGCGCGGTTGATCGATGCCGGCATCGCTATGGTCAGCCAGACCGTGCTTCTGAAGGGCATCAATGATGATCCGGCAGTTCTGGCCGAGCTGATGCGGGCCTTTGTCGAGAACCGTATCAAGCCCTATTATCTGCACCATCCGGATCTTGCGCCGGGAACGAGCCATTTCCGGCTGACGATTGAGGAGGGCCAGCGAATCGTTTCCGCCCTGCGGGGACATGTCTCCGGTCTTTGCCAGCCAACCTATGTTCTCGACATCCCGGGCGGCCACGGCAAGGCCACGATCGGCCGAAATGCGACCGAAAAAACCCGCGATGGCTGTTACTCCGTCTCGGACTTCAACGGAAACGATCATATTTACCCACCGCCGGCATCTGGCGGTGATTAAAACAGGTATAAAAAGCCCGCCGCGCCGGGCTTTTTGGGGCGACCTCGAGCGAAAACAAAAATTTCACATTTCCGCCCCTCTCCTGTCATCATAAAGAAAAATATTCTACCTATAACAATCAGCATTGATTTTAGTGCTGGTCTGGATTATCAGTGTGGAACTGGAGAACGAGTCTCCTGATTCCGGGCCAACACCAATACAGGGAGTGTGTCATGTCAAAACATATCAACATCAACGCAATCCTTGGTCTTGAGTCCTGGAATGCTGGATTTAAATCCACGTGTTCCCGCTGCTGTCGAATGTGACCTGACGGTCTCAATTTCCTGAAAATCAGTTCGACAACATGCTGTGTTAATGAGCCACAGCGGGAGTATATCTATGCAAAAGCAAGTTATTGAATTCGCTGGCGAACCCGTCGGCATCGTCATACCGGACAATGACCGGTTGAAGTTCATCGCGGTGAAGTTCCACGTTCACGACCTGGACGAACAGAAGTTCGACAGCGCCGACGACGTACGGATTGCGATCCGCGATCTCGTACGCAACCGGAACCTGGCCGCGGTCGCCTGATGCGGGAAACCCCTCACCCGCTCACAGACCGGTCGACACCAAAGCGCGCCACATATCGGATCCCGAACATCGGGTCGATGGCGCGCTTTTATCTTGCCTGACAATTCGTCCGCTGGTCTGCCATAGACCACTCAGGGTGTATCAATACGCCCTGCGCTGAGTTGAAAATGCTTTCCCAAAACCGAATTAGAGTGCCAAACGCTAAGCGCGCTCCTGAAGCTCCCGCCTCCTCTCATTTGTGTTCGTCAAAGGGAATCTAATCAGCCCAGGTCCTCGGGCTGAAAAGTCTCTTCCGCCACGCAGACGCGCGTCGCTGAATTCCTGTGACAAGCCCAGAAATGAGAACCGAGCCTATGATTTCGAAATACGCGTCAGAATGCGGTAAAGGTCAGCGTCGTCAGCGAACGGACGATCCCCGGAATATTGACGATGTTCTGGTTGATGAACTTGCCGATATCCTCTTCCTGCGGAAGATAGATTTTCAGCAACAGATCATATTCGCCGCTGGTGGAATAGAGCTCGGAAACCAGCTCCGTTTTATAGATGGCATCGGCGACATCGTAGGTCTTGCCGGGCTCGCATTGAAGCTGAACAAAAATGGGCTTCACGGACATCTCCCGTATTGGAACTTGCGGTGCATGGCGCTGTCCGCCACACGTCATGGCGCACTATTGGCTTAGCCGCGCCGGTCTTGCAAGACCGCCCGCCGGTTTAGGCCTAAAAGTCTCATCCGCTACCGCTTGTGCCGATAGCGGCCTGAGAAACGATCCAGCTTCGGAAACTTTCAAGCGGAGCATAACCGGCGCGATCCGGCATGCAGGCGAGATAATAGGCCTCTTCGCTTTCCACCTCTCCTTTAACTGCGGCGACAAGCCGGCCTGTTCGCAGCTCCTCCTCGATCATGAAGGACGGAATAAGCGACGCTCCAACCCCGGCGCTTGCAGCCTCGGCAATGGTTGTGAACTGATCAAAAAGCATGCCGTGTACGTTATCAAAACGCACCTCATGGCTGCGAAACCATTGTTCCCAGGCATCCGGCCGCGTCGTCATGTGCAGCAGCGGCACACGCAGCAGATCGCCCGGCTGTGAAAGCCCGTAGCGCTCCCTGAAAGCCGGACTGCACACCGGAATGACTGTTTCATGCATCAGAAAAACGAGCTCGGTACCCGGCCAATGCGGCAAACCGAAATGGATCGCCGCATCTACGGTATCGGTGCGGAAATCGAACAGCGACGAACGCGTCAGAAGATTGACCGAAACGCCCGGATGCCGGGCTATGAAATCGGGCAGGCGCGGCACCAACCAGCGCGTACCAAAACTTGGCAGAACCCCGAGATTGAGCGTGCCGCCATCCGGATTGGCACGCAGATTAAGCGAGGCCGTCGAAATGCGCCGCAGGGCCTCGCGGATCTCCCGTGCATACCCCTCTCCCGCCCGGGTAAGCCGGATTGTCTGCCGTTCGCGCAGGAACAGCGCGACGCCAAGCTGTTCCTCAAGCGCAAGGATCTGCCGGCTGACCGCGCCTTGAGTAAGCCCGAGTTCTCTCGCCGCCGCGGTCACGCTGCCCGTACGCGAGGCGGCTTCAAAGGCCGCAAGTAGCGAAAGCGACGGTAAGAAGCGGCGGGGCGGAAGTACCATATTCCCTCACGGAATGAACTCTTGACGATATGTCGATATTCAACAGGCAAGGCCGCTTGTAAAGTCTCATAAACAAGGGCTTGTCACTCATACGGAAAACAAATGAACTCGCCCGGAAAATGGTGGAACGATGTATAACGACCCCCGCTCGCACGGCCTCTGGGAAAAGACCGCGCCGCAGCCGCCTCTAACGCCTGCGCTGCAAGGTGATGCGGTTGCCGATGTCGTGATTGTCGGCGGCGGCTTCACCGGTCAATCCGCCGCCCTTCATCTTTCCGAAAAAGGCGTGGACGTCGTTCTTCTCGAAGCGAAGGAAATCGGCTTCGGTGGCGCGGGCCGCAATGTCGGCCTCATCAATGGCGGCATGTGGGTCATGCCGAAGGAGCTGCCCGGCGTGCTGGGTGAAACTTACGGCGAACGGCTTCTCGACCTTCTGGGTAATGCCCCGCTTCTCGTGCGCGAACTGGTGGAAAAGCACGAGATCCCCTGCGAGATCGAAAAGAACGGCACGCTCCATTGTGCCGTCGGTGAAAAAGGGCTCGCCGAAATTCGCGAGCGCTGTGAACAATGGGCTGCAAGGGGCGCTCCCGTCCGCGTCCTTGATGCCGATGAAACGGCAAGACGCACCGGCAGCACCGCCTATTCCGGCGCGCTTTTCGACACGCGCGCCGGCACGCTTCAGCCGCTTGCCTATGTTCGTGGTCTGGCTGCGACCGCGCAAACGGCGGGCGCGCGGCTGCACACAGCAAGCCCTGTCGTGTCGACCAAACGCAGCGGCGGAAAATGGGTGGTAAAAACGCCGCAAGGGTCGGTAACCGCCAACTGGATCGTTGTGGCCACGGAAGCCTATAGCACCGGACCATGGCAGATCGTTCGTGACGAGCAGACCTACCTGCCCTATTTCAACTTCGCGACAAGACCGCTGAGCGATAACCTGCAAAAAAGCATTCTGCCGGGCCGCGAAGGCTGCTGGGATACGAAGGAAATCCTCTCCTCGTTCCGCATGGACAAAGCGGGCCGACTGGTCTTCGGCAGCGTCGGCGCCCTGCGCGGCCCGGGTGCTGCCATTCACCGGGCCTGGGCGAAACGATCGCTGAAGCGGCTTTTCCCACAGCTGGGTGAGACGGAATTTGAATGCGAATGGTACGGCCAGATCGGCATGACGGACAATGCCGTACCTCGCTTCCATAAATTTGCGGAAAATGTCGTCGGCTTTTCAGGCTATAACGGCCGCGGCATCGCGCCCGGGACGGCCTTCGGCAAGGTGATTGCACAGCATATTCTCGGTGACATTGCTGAAAATGACCTGCCCCTTCCCGCAACGGAGCCGAAAGCGCAGGCCTTCCGAACTGTGAAGGAAGCCTATTACGAGGCGGGTGCACAGATCGCCCATTTTGCTGGCGAGCGTTTCTGATCCACAGGCGGAAGCCGCCCTTCGAGGCGGCCTTTTCCTTCGGTATCGATATATTCTTGAAAATATAATGATTGCCCTATAGGCCTATCGATATATTCATCAGGATATCTCGAACCGGGGGACATACCATGAGACTCTTGCGTCGTACCTTTTTCAAAACTATCGCCGCGGCCACATCCTTCTGGGTGGCGGCCTCCTTTGCAGTGGTTCCAGCCCATGCCGCCGAAAAGGTCACGGTTTTTGCCGCCGCGAGCATGAAAAATGCGCTCGATGCCATCAATGCCGAATGGGCGAAGGAAAGCGGCAACGAAGCGACCGTGTCCTACGCTGCAAGCTCCGCTCTCGCCAAGCAGATCGAGCAGGGCGCACCGGCAGACATCTTCATTTCCGCCGACCTAGCATGGATGGATTACGTCGCCGAAAAGAAGCTGATCGAGACTGAAAGCCGCTCCAATCTGCTTGGCAACCGCATCGTTCTCGTCGCACCGGCCGACAAGGCCAAACCGGTCGATATCAAGCAAGGCTTCGATCTCGCCGGGCTGGTGGGTGACGGTCGCCTTGCCATGGGAGCGGTGGATTCCGTTCCGGCCGGTAAATACGGCAAGGCTGCGCTGGAAAAACTCGGCGTCTGGTCCTCGGTGGAGAAGAAAGTCGCCGGCGCGGAAAGCGTGCGCGCAGCACTGCTGCTCGTGTCGCGCGGCGAAGCGCCCTATGGCATCGTCTACCAGACCGACGCGGCCGCCGATCCCGGCGTGAAGATCGTTGGCACCTTCCCGGAAGACAGCCATCCGCCCATCATCTATCCCGTCGCCATTCTCTCCGAGGCAAAATCGCCGGCAGCAAAATCCTACCTGGATTTCCTGAAGTCCGCGAAAGCGACACCTTTCTTCGAAAAGCAAGGCTTTACCGTTTTGAAATAAACTGCGCCTCGCGGCCTCATCCTTTTTGGGGCCGAGAGAAATGACGATTGCGGGATATGGCATTGCATTGGTGGACACTCAGCCCTGAAGAATGGACGGCAATCAGGCTCAGCCTGTGGGTGTCCTCCATCGCCATGTTCGCCAGCCTGCCCTTCGGCATTGCGGTGGCCGTGGCGCTGGCGCGAGGCAACTTCTGGGGCAAGTCGCTCCTCAATGGCATCGTCCACCTGCCGCTCATTCTGCCGCCCGTCGTCACGGGCTTTCTGCTGCTGGTCCTCTTCGGTCGCAGGGGAGCGATCGGGCAATTTCTCGACAGCTGGTTCGGCATCGTCTTTTCCTTCCGCTGGACAGGGGCGGCGCTTGCCTGCGCCGTCATGGCTTTTCCGCTGATGGTGCGCTCCATCCGCCTCTCCATCGAAGCGGTGGACCGCAAACTGGAAGAGGCGGCGGGAACATTGGGTGCGAGCCCGTTCTGGGTGTTCCTCACCGTCACGCTCCCCCTGATCCTGCCCGGCATCATCGCGGGCATGATCCTCGCTTTTGCCAAGGCCATGGGTGAATTCGGCGCGACGATCACCTTCGTTTCCAATATTCCGGGCGAAACCCAGACGCTGTCTGCCGCCATCTACACCTTCACCCAGGTTCCGGGCGGCGATGCCGGCGCATTGCGGCTGACCATCGTTTCCGTCGTAATTTCCATGCTCGCCCTGCTCGTCTCGGAGTTTCTGGCCCGCATCATCGGAAAACGGGTGAGCATGGAATGACGCTTTCAGTTACCACCCGCCACCGCCTCGGCTCCTTTGCGCTCGATGCATCATTCACCTCTGACGGCGGCGTTACAGCGCTTTTCGGACGCTCCGGCTCCGGCAAGACCTCAATGATCCGCATCATAGCCGGCCTCATGCAGCCGGACGAGGGACAGGTCTTACTGGACGGCGAAGTGCTGGCCGATAGCGGGAAGCGGTTGTTCCTGCCGGCGCACAGGCGCCGTTTTGGTTACGTTTTTCAGGAAGCGCGGCTGTTTCCCCATCTCAGCGTTGCCCAGAACCTGAACTACGGCAAATGGTTCGCCACGGAAAAGGGAACCGGAGGGGATGATGGTCGCATCATCGAGATGCTCGGCATCGGTCATCTTTTGCAACGTCGCCCGGACAAGCTCTCCGGCGGCGAAAAACAGCGCGTCGCCATCGGCCGCGCACTTCTGTCATCACCCAGACTGCTGCTGATGGATGAACCGCTCGCCTCACTCGACGAACAGCGAAAGGCCGAGATCATTCCTTATCTCGAGCGACTGCGCGACGAGACGAAAATCCTGATCGTTTATGTCAGCCACTCCATCCAGGAAGTCGCCCGCCTCGCCGACCGTATCGTAGTGATGAAGGATGGCAAGGTCGAGGCGCAGGGAAACGCGGCCGACGTGTTGTCGAGACCGGATTTCAGCGCCCATCTTGAACGGCGGGAAGCGGGCAGCATTCTTTCCGGGCATATCGAAAGCTTCGATGAGCGGCATGGGCTTGCAGCCGTGAGGCTAGGCTCAGCACTCTTGCAGGTTCCGGCAAAAAAAGCTGCTCCCGGCACCCCGGCGCGCGTGCTGATACCGGCACGCGATGTGATGCTCGCCACGACAAAGCCGGAAGGCCTGAGCGCGCTCAACATTCTCGAAGGCCATATTGCCAGCGTCTCGGCAAGCGAAGATGGCATGCTAACCGTTCAGGTGGATTGCGGCGGCGATATCATCCAGTCGCGCATCACCGATCTGTCGCGCGAACGTCTCCAGCTGGAACCCGGAAAACCGGTGCATGCGATCATAAAGTCGGCGGCTCTCGATCCTTATTGAGGGCGGCATCCGGGTTGCGGTTGGCCTCGAGCCAGTCGATATCCGCGCGCAAGGCGTCATTCATCCGCTTTTCCATGCCGCGATAACGGTCGAGCAATTCAGCACCGAATGCGGTTAGCGCAGCGCCGCCGCCCTGCTTGCCGCCCCGCTGGGATTCGATCACCGGTTGCCTGAACATATGGTTCAGCGCATCCACAAGCAGCCATGCGCGACGATAGGACATATCCATCGCCCGCCCGGCGGCTGATATCGAGCCGGTCTCGACAATCAGTTCCATCAACTCGATCTTGCCGTGCCCGAGACGCTCTCCGGGCGGAAAATCGATGCGGAGAACCGGGTTCAATGGCGGGAGTGTCTCACCCATCGTTCAAAGACCCCGGCCATGAAGATCGCGATAGGCTTTCTGCGCACCGTGTTGCGGCAGCGCCGTCGCCTCGTGAACGCCACGCGCCACCGCGCGCGCCATAACAATAGTGGAGAGGTGGCAGAGTTCCGCGAAATGCGCGCCGCCCTCAAGCGGCTTCTCACCGGTCGCAGCCGCAAACATGGTGTCGCCATCACTCGGCAGATGGGCGGGCAGCACGGCGCGCGCCAGCCCGTCATGCGCCATGATGGAAAGGCGATGCGCCTGCGCTTTGGTGAGAACCGCGTCGGTCACAACCGCACCGATGGTCGTCGCCGTCAGGGTCACACCCTTCAGACGAAGCGCTGTATCGTCCGCCGTGAAGCGGGCGGGGAAACCGCAATCGCCAAACTCGCCCTGCACCTCAAAAGGTGCGGACCAGAAATGGCGGCTTGTGCCGACAGTCGCGGAACCGAGCGCGTTGACGGCGACGATGGCCGCCACCGTGTATCCGCCGGAACTGACAGCGCTTGCCGAACCAAGCCCGCCCTTGAAGGTGGCTGTGGTTGCCCCCGTTCCCGCGCCAACTGTTCCAAGCTCGAAGGGTTCCGCACGCGCCGCCCTGAAAGCCGCATATCCCATCTCGCGATAGGGCGAATGGAGGCCCCAGTCCTTGTCGCCGCCATTCAGCAGGTCCATCAGGATCGCCTGCGGCACAATGGGAACACGGGTGGAACCGACTTGCAGGCCGCGCCCGATCTCGCGCAGCCCGGCCTGAACACCACCCGCCGCATCCAGCCCGAAGGCCGAACCGCCCGACAATACGAAGGCATCCACGGTTTCCACCGTCATCGCCGGGTCGAGCAGGCCGGTATCACGCCCGCCGGGAGCCCCGCCGAGAACCGAACCCGAGGCGATTGCGGGCTTGTTGAAAACAATCGCGGTAACGCCGGAGCCCAGTGAAAGATCGGTGACATTGCCGACCGAAACGCCAGCGATATCCGTCAGAAGATTGTTGCGTGCCGCCATGCCATTCCCCTTTTCTCCCGGTATCCCGCCGCCACGGGACACTGTCAACGCAAAAGGTGACATGTCCGATGAAGGCGGCAGACCGCGATCAGGAGAAAACCGCCGTCCCGATAACAGGTGTCGAGGGAATGGCCATGTCCCTCGCCTCCAGCGGCCCGGACAGGAATGCCTGATGGCCAGCCTCGATGGCGCGGGCGAAAGCTTCCGCCATGCCGACCGGATCCCCCGCGCCTGCAACCGCAGTGTTGAGCAGAACGGCATCGTAGCCAAGCTCCATGACAGTCGCCGCATGTGACGGCCGGCCGATACCGGCATCGACGATCAGCGGCACATCCGCAAACCGCGCCCGCATCGATTTCAGCGCCATCGGATTGAGCGGCCCCATGGCGCTGCCGATTGGCGCGCACCAGGGCATCAGCACCTTGCAACCCGCATCCAGGAGCTTTTCGGCGACGACAAGATCGTCCGTCGTATAGGGAAAAACCTCGAAACCATCGTCGCAGAGAATTTTCGCCGCCTCGACAAGCGCAAAGACATCGGGCTGCAGCGTGTCGTGATGGCCGATGACCTCCAGCTTGACCCAGTTGGTGTGAAAAACATCGCGGGCCATCTTCGCCGTCAGCACCGCTTCCTTCACAGTATGACAACCGGCCGTGTTTGGCAGGATGTAGCGATCCAGTTCGCGGATCAGTTCGAAAAACTGACCGGCCTTTTTGCCGCCCGCCGTTTCCCGGCGCAGCGAAATCGTCAGAATATCCGTATGGCTGGCCCGCACTGCATCGGCAAGCACGGCGGGAGACGGATAACGCGCCGTGCCGAGCAGAAGGCGGGAAGAGACCTCACGGCCGTAAAGTGTCAACATGGCCTCAACCTCCCTGCATCGGCGAGAGGATTTCGACACGGTCGAACGCCCTCAGTTGATAATCGGCGCGCTCTTCCGAATGCACCAGCTCGCCATTGACAGCCGTCGCCAGCCAGTCGCCTTCGTAATCGAGGCTGGCGAGCAGCCCGGCCAGCGTCTCTGCGGAGAGATCAAGCTCGTCGCCATTGACCAGAAGTTTCATGATCCTGTTCCTTTTGAGAGAGAGTCTGGCAGACGGTGTCAGCCGCCTGCCGCGCGATAGCCGGCGAGAGCAGAAAGCCATGCCGGTGCGCGCCGTTGATGAAAATGATCCGGCCGTCTTGCGTGACTTTGGGCAGATTGTCGGGATAAGCGGGGCGCACGCCCGTGCCGGTCTCGATGATTTCCGCTTCCCCGAAGGCCGGATGCACCGCATAGGCGGCGTTCAGGAACTCCATCATCGAGCGCGCGGAAATGGCACCCGCATCCTCCGTTTCGATCATCGTCGCACCCACCATGAAACGGCCCGGCTCACGCGGCACGATGTAAAGCGGAATGCGCGGATGCAGCAGCCGGACGGGACGGGACAGGGAAACCTCTGACGTGGCGAGATAAAGCATCTCTCCCCGCACCCCGCGAAGGTTGGCAATCTCACCCACCGCCGCGGGGCCGGTGCAATCCACCACCCGGTCGAACGGTCGTTCATCCACCGGGATGCCCATGTGAAACCGCACACCCATGGTGCAAAGCCGCTCATAGAGCGATTTCAGCGCAAGGCGCGGATCGAGATGCCCCTCGCCCGGAAAATAAAGCCCGGAGCAAAACCGCCCGGCAAGATCGGGCTCCAGAGCGGCGATTTCACCCTCATCCACCCAGCGATAGCCACCGGTCCGCGATGCGAAACGCGAAAGCTCCGCTTTGTCGCGGGCGGGCGCGACAACCAGCGTGCCGTGCCGGACGACAAGGCCGGAGGTCGCTTCGTCCCACCAGTCGAGCGCCGCCTGGCCGAGCGTCAGAACCGCCTCTTCCGCATTCTCGCGCTCGCACCATGGCGCCAGCATACCGCCGGCATACCACGATGCGCCGCGCGAGGGTTCGGCATTGCGCTCGCAAACCTCCACGGTAACGTCGTTCCGTGCCAGTTCGAAGGCCGCCGTCAGACCGGCGACCCCCGTTCCCTTGACAAGGACACGCATGCTACTGGCCGTCCACCGGGGCGGCGAGCGGCATATATAGCTCGCCACCTTCCTTGAAGCGCGCGGCCATGGCCTCCAGCCCCTCTTTCTGCGCCTCGGCGCGGATATCGTGGGAAATCCGCATCGAGCAGAATTTCGGCCCGCACATGGAGCAGAAATGCGCGACCTTGTGCGCCTCTTTCGGCAGTGTCTCGTCATGGAAGGAACGCGCCGTATCCGGGTCGAGCGACAGGTTGAACTGATCTTCCCAGCGGAACTCGAACCTTGCACGCGACAGCGCATCGTCCCGCACCTGCGCGGCCGGATGGCCCTTGGCTAGATCGGCGGCGTGGGCAGCGATCTTGTAGGTGATGACACCGACCTTCACGTCGTTACGATCAGGCAGGCCAAGATGTTCCTTCGGCGTGACGTAGCAGAGCATCGCCGTGCCGAACCAGCCAATCATCGCGGCCCCGATGCCGGAGGTGATATGATCGTAACCGGGGGCGATATCGGTGGTCAGCGGCCCGAGCGTATAAAAGGGTGCCTCGCCGCAGGTCTTCAACTGCTTGTCCATGTTCTCCTTGATCTTGTGCATCGGCACATGGCCGGGGCCTTCGATCATGACCTGGCAGTCCTTGGCCCAGGCGATCTGCGTCAGCTCGCCCAGCGTCTCCAGTTCTGCAAATTGCGCCGCGTCATTGGCGTCGGCAATCGAGCCGGGCCGCAGGCCGTCACCCAGCGAGAAGGAAACGTCATAGGCGCGGCAGATGTCGCAGATCTCATCGAAATGCTCATAGAGGAAACTCTCCTTGTGGTGATGCAGACACCACTTGGCCATGATCGAACCACCACGCGACACGATGCCGGTGACGCGGTTGACGGTGAGCGGGATGTAATGCAGCCGAACGCCGGCATGGATGGTGAAGTAATCCACACCCTGCTCCGCCTGTTCGATCAGCGTATCTCGGAACACCTCCCAGTTCAGGTCTTCGGCAATGCCGTTGACCTTTTCCAGCGCCTGATAAAGCGGCACGGTGCCGATCGGCACCGGCGAATTGCGGATGATCCATTCGCGGATATTGTGGATGTTGCGCCCGGTCGAAAGGTCCATGACGGTATCGGCGCCCCAGCGGATCGCCCAGACCATCTTCTCCACCTCTTCGGCCATGGAGGAGGTGACGGCGGAATTGCCGATATTGGCGTTGATCTTCACCAGAAAATTGCGACCGATGATCATCGGCTCGAGTTCCGGGTGGTTGATGTTGGCGGGGATAATGGCACGGCCCGAAGCAACTTCCTGACGAACGAATTCAGCCGTTACGTAGTCGGGGATCTGCGCGCCAAAACTCTCGCCATCGCGGATCAGCTTCTCTTTCGCAGCTTCGCGTCCGAGATTTTCCCGGATGGCGATGAATTCCATTTCCGGCGTGATGATGCCGGCACGCGCATAGGCAAGCTGCGTCACGGCCTTGCCCCCCGTTGCCCTGAGCGGTTGATGGCGGACGGAAAATTCAGGCGTCAGGCGCTCGCCGGTTGCAAAGCCGTTATCCTCCGGCTTGACGTGCCGGCCGTCATAAGCCTCGACATCGCCACGCGCCACAACCCAGTCGTGACGCAGACGCGGCAGGCCCTTTTCGATCAGAACGGCGTGTGAAGGATCGGTATAGGGACCCGAGGAATCATAGATCGTCACCGGCGGTTCGCCGGCGGTCGGGTGAACGGCGATCTCGCGCATCGGCACGCGGATATGCGGATGTAAAATTCCGCTTTTATGGGTTTTCGTGGAGGCGGGATGCGGCCCGGTTGTAACTGAAAGCGGGATATTCTTGGCAGCGATATTCATCATGAGGCTCCAAAGTTTGACAGTGGAGACCCAGTTCGAGCCGGAATGATGGAAAATACCGAAGTGCCGACACTGGACGCCATACGCCAGCCGACCTTCGGTCTTTGCACCGTCCCTACGCCAGTATGAACTGGATCAGGTTCAACGGGTCACTGCGCAAGAAAGCAGAATCTCAGCCCCTTGACGGGACACCCCTGGTGAATGGAGGATAGCAAAAGACACCACCCGACATTTGTCAAGGGCGCGGATCAATGCTTGGCAACGGTGCGTGAATGTCGCATGTTGCCGTCAGCTGTAGTTAACCTAACGGTTTAGGTGAATATTATCGTTTGCAACGTAACGATAAGCACAAACCATCCTAATGTGAAATTCACGGGAGATACGTTGGAATGAATGCGACTATTCGTGAAATACTGGCAAAATTCGGCCAGCTTCCCACCCCCGTCGATACGATTGAAAATGAAGCCGATCTTTATGCGGCCGGCCTTTCTTCCTTTGCATCGGTGCAATTGATGCTGGGTATCGAGGAAGCTTTCGATATCGAATTCCCGGACAACCTCCTCAACCGCAAGTCCTTTGCAAGCATCAAGGCCATCGAAGACACCGTTAAGCTCATCCTGGACGGCAAAGAGGCCGCCTGATGAACGTAACCGTATCGCCGCAGGATGAAACACTGTCGGCGCGCGCGAACCGTGTCGCGACGATCGCCGCCAAACATGCGGACGAGGTGGATGTCACCGGCCGCTTCCCTGAGGAGGCTGTCGATGCATTGAAGCGGGAACGCCTGCTGGGCATCCAGATCCCCTCCTCCCTTGGCGGCGAAGGGGCCTCCCTGCAGGAAATCGCCGATATCTGTGCCCGGCTTGGCCAGGCCTGTTCGGCAACCGCGATGATTTTCGCCATGCACCACATCAAGGCATCCAGCCTTGTGGAACATGGCGAGGCAAGCGCTTGGCATGCAGGCTTCATGAGCCGCATTGCAAACGAGCAGCTTCTGCTTGGCTCTGCGACGACCGAAGGCGGCATCGGCGGCAATCTGCGCAATTCAATCTGCGCCATCGAGGTCGACGGAGACTTCTGCCAGCTGGAGAAGGACGCCACCGTCATTTCCTATGGCAGCAATGCCGATGCCATCCTCATCACCTCCCGCTCCCACAAGGATGCCGCGCCCGCCGATCAGGTGATGACCGTCTTCCTGAAAAATCAGTACACGCTCGAAAAAACCCATGTCTGGGATACGCTTGGCATGCGCGGCACCTGTTCGGACGGTTTCCTGTTTCGCGGCGAAGCGCCGGCAGTGCAGATATTCCCGAAACCATTTGCTGAAATCGCGGCGCAATCGATGCTTGCAAGCTCCCATCTGCTGTGGAGCGCCGTCTGGTACGGTATCGCGTCCGACGCCGTGCTGCGCGCCCAGTCCTTTGTGAGAGCAGCGGCGCGCAAGTCACCCGGCGTCGCTCCGCCCGGCGCGATCCGACTTGCTGAAGTTTCCACCAAACTGCAGGTGGTCAAATCCAACATCATCGCCGGCATCAAGGCTTACGAGGACACCAAGAGCGACCCGGACAAGCTCATGTCCATGGCCTTTGCAGTGGCCATGAACAATGTGAAGATCTGCTCTTCTGAAACCATTCTTCAGATCATCGACCACGCCATGCTGGTCTGCGGCATCATGGGTTACAAGAACGGTACGCCCTACAGCCTCGGCCGGCACCTTCGCGATGCGCATTCCGCCCGCCTGATGATCTCCAATGACCGTATTCTCGGTAACTCCGCCAATCTCCTGCTGGTTCACAGGCAGGACACCAGCCTTTTGGGATAAGACCATGGACATGCAAACATCCTTTCTCGATCGACTGTTCGAAGAGGGCCTGCTGATTGAAACGGGTGTGGACGGTCTTTACGGGCGCAGCGGCCAGTTCGAGGACGTCATTGCCGCATTCGAACGGCTGATCGACCGCACGGGCGGCGCTGACGGCGCGGAAGCAATCCGTTTTCCGCCGGGCATCAACCGCGCCTATTTCGAAAAAAGCGGCTACATGAAGAGCTTTCCGCAGCTTGCCGGCACGGTCCACTCCTTCTGTGGCTGCGAGCTCGACCATGTCAGCCTGCTGAAAACCATGGATGAGGGCGGCGACTGGACCAAGGATCAGAAAGCCACCGACATCGTGCTGACGCCGGCGGCCTGCTACCCGCTTTATCCGACGATTGCCAAGCGCGGCGCGCTGCCTTTCGGCGGCGGTCTCTACGACATCCAGTCCTATTGTTTCCGCCATGAGCCCTCCAAGGACCCCGCGCGTCAGCAGCTTTTCCGCATGCGTGAATATGTTCGCATGGGCACGGAGAGCGATGTGACCGAATTCCGCCAGACATGGATGGATCGCGGCGTGGCGATGATGGAAGCCGTGGGGCTCGATGTCACCATCGATGTGGCCAACGATCCCTTCTTTGGCCGCGCGGGTAAGATGCTGGCCAACAACCAGCGTGACCAGAACCTGAAGTTCGAACTGCTGATCCCCGTCACATCCGCCACCAACCCGACGGCCTGCATGAGTTTCAACTATCATCAGGACGCCTTTGGCCAGAAATGGGATTTGAACCTCGACAATGGTGACGTGGCCCATACCGCCTGCGTCGGTTTCGGTCTTGAGCGCATTGCACTGGCGCTCTTTGCCCATCACGGTCTTAATGTGAAGCAATGGCCTTCCAAGGTCGTGGAAACGCTCTGGGGCTGATCGTTCATGCGGCAGATTTTCCCCGGTCTCGATCCCAGAAATCATGTGCAGCATCCGCTTCATTCGTCAGAGCGAATGTGGCCGGAAACCAATTGCTACATCGATTTGTGGATCGAGGTGCTGGCCGCCAAGGGGCTGCCGCCGGAAGCCATGTTCGGTTTCACCCTGACGCAGGATTTCGAAGGCGACCAGTTCACCTTCTTCAAAGTGCCGCTGGAAGATCTCGAAGCGCTTTATGGCGTTCGCGCCACCGAACTTGCGATCTTCGACCGGGTGGAAAACCACATCGAGGCGCAGCTGGAACGCGGCCGCATCTGCCTGATCGAGATGGACAGCTTCTATATGCCCGATACCCATGGGGTGGGTTACCAGAAGGAGCATGGCAAGACCACCATTGCCATCAACCGGCTCGATCTGGCGACGCGGGAACTCGACTATTTCCACAATGCCGGTTTTTTCCACTTATCGGGCGAAGACTTTGACGGCCTGTTCCAGCATCATCTGCAGGAAACCGACCCGCCATTCCTGCCCTATACGGAATTTGCAAAATTCGCGGACGGCGATCCTTCACCGGCCCATATCCGCAAGACAGCCGAACGGCTGCTGAAATTTCATTTTTCAAGACGCCCTTCCGCCAACCCGGTCAGGGCTTTCGCGGCCGTGTTTCCGGCCCAGGTGGAAAAGGTCGCAGACAGGCCATTCGGCTTTTTCCACAAATACGCCTTCAACACGCTGCGCCAGCTCGGCGCCAATTTCGAACTGGCGGCAAGCCACCTCGATTGGCTGGACAAGGACGGCTTTTCTGAAGCGAGAGATCATGCGCTTCGCCTCTCTGAGGTCGCCAAGACCGTGCAGTTCCAGCTTGCCCGCGCCGTTACGCGCCGCAAGTTCGATGCGCTTGCCGCCGTGCTCGATCCGGCTGCGGATGCATGGGATGGCCTGATGGACAGCCTTGCTGCGAAACTGTCGAACGCCAGCGAGGCCGCGTGAGGATCTACCTTCCGGGCGAAAGCGTAGAATTGCTGAGCGAAGGCTGGACGCTGACGCTGACGCCGGCCGATGCCTTCGAGACGCCGTCGGATATTTCCGCAACCCTTGAAAGCCTTAACGTATCCGTTCCGAGCACTGTGGCGCAGGCCTTGGAAATGGCCGGAAAATTCGATCGCATTGCCCCGGCAGCCCTCAACGACAGGGACGCCTGGTATCGCCTGACGATGATTTCCGATGTCCGCGAAAGGGCAATCCTGCGCTTCGATGGCCTGTCGACAATTGCGGAAATCTTCTTCAACGGCGAATTGATCGCGGCCAGTCAGAGCATGTTCGAAAGGCTGGAGGTTCCAGTCAAGCTGACGGGTGCGGACGAACTGTCGATCTGCTTCCGGGCGCTTGCGCCGAGGCTTGAAAAAACCGGCCCGCGCGCCCGCTGGCGGCCACAGATGATGAACACGCAGGGTCTGCGGCTCATCCGGACAACGGCACTCGGCTATATGCCCGGCTGGTGCCCGGAAATCCATGCTGCCGGCCCATGGCGACCCATCAGCCTGATAAGGCAGGACGGAGTTCTCTGCACAGCCCGATCCTCACTGGATGAAACCGGCACCGGCAAGCTGGCTATTGCACTGGAAACAGACCGCACCGTTGCAACCACACGCCTGATCTGTGCCGGATACAGCACCGATCTTTCGAGCATTGAAAATGGCAAATTCTCCGGCGAACTTCACATACCGGGCGTCGAAACCTGGTGGCCGCACACGCATGGCAGACCGGCTCTCCACGAGATCATTCTGGAGCTGGACGGCAAACAACACCGTCTCGGACGGACCGGCTTTCGAAATCTCGAGATCGATCACGGCGAGGACGGCAACGGTTTCGGGCTGAGGGTAAACGGACAATCCGTTTTCTGCCGTGGTGCGGTCTGGACGACGGCAGACATTGTGCGTCTGCCGGGATCGAGACCGGATTACGAACCATGGCTCAGGAAAGCTGCCGAAGCCGGCATGAACATGATCCGCGTTGGCGGCACCATGGCTTATGAGACGCCGGAATTCTTCACGCTCTGCGACGAACTCGGCATCATGGTCTGGCAGGACGCCATGCTCGCCAATTTCGATTACCCGGCAAAGGACGAAGCCCTCCGCCAGCATATCGTCACGGAAATCTCGCAGTTCCTTGAGACGACGGCCCTTTCTCCCTCGCTCGCCGTCTTTTGCGGCGGCAGCGAAATGTACCAGCAGGGCGCAATGCTCGGTCTGCCGGAGCAAATCTGGAAAGGAACGCTCACCGAGGAAATCCTGCCGGAAGTGGTGGTCGAGAAACGGCCGGACACGGTCTATGTCGCCAACTCACCCTCGGGTGGCGCATTGCCCTTCTTCCCCAACGCCAGGGTCGGCCATTATTATGGCGTCGGCGCCTATTGCCGTCCGCTGGAAGATGCCCGCCGGGCAGATGTGCGCTTTGCCGCCGAGTGCCTCGCCTTCGCCAATATTCCCGAGCAGGAAACCCTTGACAGACATCTTCCCGCGCTGGCGGTGCATGATCCGCGATGGAAGGCCCGCGCGCCACGCGATCGCGGCGCCTCCTGGGATTTCGAGGATGTTCGCGACCATTATCTAAAACTGCTATACGACGTCGAACCGGATGTGCTGCGCCGCGAGGATGGCGGTCTCTATCTCGACATGTCCCGCGCCGCCACGGCCGAAGTCATGGAAGCAACCTTCGCCGAATGGCGCCGCGATGCTTCTTCGTGCCAGGGTGCCCTGGTCTGGACCCTGCAGGATCTGGTGCCCGGCGCAGGCTGGGGTGTCATCGACGCCACCGGCAGGCCGAAATCCGTGTGGTATGCGCTGAAAAGAGCATTTCGCCCGATACAGCTCAGTCTTTCCGATGAGGGCACAAACGGGCTGGACATTCATCTCATCAACGAAACCGGCAACGGCCTTGAAGCAATGCTGGAGCTGACCTGCCTGCGCGACGGCACACAACCCGTCGTCCACGCCAAACGGCCGCTGACGCTTTTGCCGCGACAGAGCCAGACCATCGCCGCAACGGGCATGTTCGGCGCCTTTTTCGACACCACCTACGCCTATCGTTTCGGCCCGCCATCCCATGATGTCACGGTTGCCCGGCTTCGTGATATGGCGACCGGACATGTCATCGCCGACGCCTTCCATTTTCCGCTTGGCCGGAAAAAGGCGCTGCATGCCGCCAATCTTCAGGTGGCAGTGCGCGAGGAAAATGGCGGCTGGTCACTGGAAATCAGCACGGACCGGCTGGCTCAATCCGTCCATGTCACGACGGAAGGTTACCGTGCCTCGGAAAACTGGTTCCATCTCGCCCCCGGCGAGAGCAGGAAAATCGCCCTATTGCCGGAGACTACGGCATCCGAAACGCTGCCTTCCGGCGAGGTGATGTCACTGGGGTCGAGCCGGCGATTTTCCTTTTAAAGCCAGTCGCTTCACCGCATCGATATAGGTTTTTCTCGCTTCAGGCGTCGAGAGATTGTGGTCGGCATCGGGAATGATGGTCAGCGAAACATTCCGATAGGCCGACAGTCCCCTGCCATCGGCATCGAAATAATACTGAAAATGCTCAAGCCCGTCGTCATTGTCGCTGTAAAGCAGGCTGATGGCGGTGTTCTGCGCCTTCAACCTGTCAAAGGCACCGTAGACGGCGCGCCCTTCCTCGCTTCCCCTGCGGAAAAGCCTCGCCGTTTTTGTCTTGAGCTTCTTGAGCGTCGCCTTGACGATGTTCAGCCCGGCGCTCACAACATCGACATCGCCGCTGATGAGGCGCTTGAATGTAGCGCCCTGACGAAAACGCTGGCTGTATTCACCGAAGGAGCGCGGCCGCTTGTGCAGCGCCTCATCAACCGAGCGGCCTTTCTGCCAGTGGAAGACGACCGGATTGACCGCGACGACGGCGCTGATCCTGTCATCGGCGAGCGCGCCGTTGAAGGCGAGATAAGCGCCGCTGCAGCGGCCCGCGGCAATCAAGGGTCCTTTGCCGCGCCGGCCAAGGAAATCGAGCGCCGCTGCAACATCGTCATTCTGCGCGACATCGTAGAGAACCTGATCGGGCACGCTCTTGACGGGAGGGCTGTCGGCAATATTGGCCGCATCGAACCGGAGCGAGGCGATGCCCTCGCGCGCAAGGGTGCGGGCCGTCTGCACGGAAAGCCTGCCCCAGCCCGCATGCCGGTCATAGGCCGCGCCAAGAAGAAGGACCGAAGAGACTGCCTGCCGATCGTCTGGCTCGCAAAAAACACCGAAAAGCCGACCGCCTTCGCCAAATTGTACCGGCTGCTCGAAGAACCCGCGACCGTGCTGGGGGGCGTTGATGGTAAAATCCGACCGCCGGCCCACCGCATCCCCGGCGCGGGCCCTGGACAGCACCCAGTCATGAAGCCGGTTCACCACATCGCCGGATATTTTCGACAGCGTCGGGCTGGAGACGAGATCGTCATAGCCGGAAAACTCCGCCTCCTCCACCTCACCGCCGATTGTGGCGAGGCGTTTTGCTAAATCGCCGTCGGTCACCCGGCCTGACCTCGACAGGACCAGAATGGCGCGTGCCGGAGCGGCATCCAGATTTGAAAGATTGACCTTCTTGATCCCGTCGGCAACACCCGCCGGCATCACCATGCCCGCAATCGCGCCAGCCTCCGCAATGCGCTGTTCTGGGCGAAGACCAAGTCCATCATCGATCATGGAAGACCACATGGCCAGCTCGCGAAGATAGGCGCGACCGGAGACAACGGGGGCCAGAAGCGCCATGGAACCCACAGCGGCCTCACCGGCAAGCGCCTGTGCGGCGATCAGGCAACCAAGGCCCTGGGCGATAACGGCCACTCGGGAACAGCCGGAAAGACGTTTGAGATAGTCAAGCGCCGCCCGCGTGTCGGAAAGCCAGTCCGCCGTCCGGCCCATGTCTTCCGGATCAAGCGCATCACCTGCACCGTGATAATCGAACCGCAGACTGGCGACACCCGATGCGGCCAGCCGCTCGGCCAGAACCCGCTGAAACTTGCGGCTGCACAGCTCCTCCATGCCCCAGGGGCTGACGAAAAGAACCGCATGATCCTGTTTAACGTCTTTGCGCACCGGATGGAAAATACCCGTGCACCCTTCAAAAGAAACCGGATGCGCGATCACCCCATCCGATGCAATGCCTGAAAGCGACAACGTATCAAAGGAGGGTTCATTGCCGGCGCGCTCTGAAATATCTATCGCCATCAACCTTGCCATTATTGCGCCAGTGGGTGGCTCAGACATTCATCGGGTTCACTATACAGAAGTCTCATAACGCCTGTTCAACAATAAAAACAGTAACATTAGAGAAATATAGAAATACCGCCGTGTTCCATATGTCGCAAAAGCGGCGTGACAAGGGAACATGCCGATAGGCTGGCCAGCGTACGGCCCAGGCGCTATTTTGCTCGAAACCGCTTGAATATACTGATAAATAGCGAATCTCATACCTATTTGCAGGAGGAGGTTCCGCCGCCTGGCAGCCCGATCGTCTTGACACCGCGCAAACCAACACGCCGGGCCTGGCCCGACCGGTCATAGAAGTTTTATATGGAACAAAGCCTTACGCGTTACATCTGGTCGCACACAAGGCGGCAGCAGCTTTTCATCCTGCTGATCGTCGCCCTGTCCATGATCCCTTACTTCCTCGCATTCGATCTGCCCAAGCAGATCGTCAACGGTCCCATTCAGGGAGACGGTTTCGAGGGGGCGAACGCAACGCAGCTTTTCATGCATCTCACGGTCGATATTCCCTATTGGGGCACCGTGACATTGTTCCCCGGGCTTGAGCTCAACCGCATGTCGATGCTGATGGCGCTCAGCCTCACCTTCCTTGCGCTTGTCATCATCAACGGGCTCTTCAAATATTACATCAATACCTACAAGGGCCGCCTCGGCGAACGGCTTCTCCGTCGTATCCGTTTTGAACTGATCGACAGAATCCTCCGGTTTCCGCCCACGCATTTCAAGCGCGTCAAGGGCGCCGAAATCTCCAGCATGGTGAAGGACGAGGTCGAGCCGCTGGGCGGGTTTACCGGCGATGCCTTTGTGCAGCCGGCGCTTCTCGGCGGTCAGGCGCTTTCAGCACTCTTCTTCATCCTCGTGCAGAATTTCTGGCTGGGTCTGATCGCGGCCTTCATGGCCGCCATCCAGGTGGGCATCATTCCCAAGATGCGACGCCGCCTCATCGAACTGGGGCGGCAGCGGCAGCTGAGCGCGCGCCAGCTTGCCGGGCGCATCGGCGAAATGGTTGACGGCATCGGCACCATCCACGCCTATGATACGTCTAATTTCGAGCGCGCCGATGCCTCGCACCGGCTCGGCGACATTTTCAAGATCCGCTACGATCTCTACCAGTGGAAGTTTCTGGTCAAATTCATCAATAACTTCCTCGCACAGCTCACTCCTTTCTTCTTTTACGCGCTCGGCGGTTATCTCACGCTCAAGGGCAGTCTCGATGTCGGCCAGCTGGTCGCCGTCATCAACGCCTATAAGGAACTGCCCGGGCCGCTGAAGGAACTGATCGACTGGGATCAGGCGCGTCAGGACGTCCAGGTTAAATACGAGCAGGTCTTCGAACAGTTCAACGCGCCAAACATGATCGATGACAAGGTCCAAAAACTGTCCCCGGGAAGCGTCGCGGCAATCACCGCGCCGATCGTGGTCACCAATCTGACGCTCGAAGACGATAGCGGCAGCCGGCTTCTTGAGCAGGCAACGTTGAAGATCGAACCGGGCGAAGTAATCGCGATCGTTGGCGGCTCAGGAGCCGAGGCTTTAGCGGATGCGATCGGCCGCACACTTTGGCCGACTTCCGGCAAGATCAGCATCAACGACGTCGACATATTGGAACTGCCGGAATCGCTGACGGGACGACGCATCTCCTATGTCTCCTCGGACAGTTATTTTTTTCACGCCAGCCTCAAGGACAACCTGCTTTACGGCCTGAAACACGCACCACTTGCGGACAAGGATTATGAAGGTGCCGCGCTGGAACATCGCAAATGGGAAATCCGCGAAGCCAAGATGGCGGGCAATCCGCTGATCGACATCAACGGCGAATGGATCGATTATGCTTCGAGCCCGGCGAGTGACGGTCGGCCGGAAAATCTCATCCAGGCCATTCTGGCAGTCCTCGACAGCGTCGAACTCTCGCAGGATATTCTGGAATTTGCGCTGCGCTCGTCCATCGATCCACTGACCGACCTGCATCTGGCCGCCCGCATCGTGGAATTGCGGCATGTTCTGCGCGCCGAACTGGAAAAGGAGAACCTGAGCGGTCTCATCGCGCCCTTCGAGCTGGAGAGCTACAACAGCGAAGCGACTGTTGGTGAGAACCTGCTGTTTGGCACCATGCGGGACTCCACCCAGACAATCAGGACCGTCATCGAAAGTGACTATTTCCGCTCGCTTATGCGTGAGACCGGCCTCGTCAAAACCCTGTTCGAGATGGGTTACACGATCGCGGAAAACATCGTGGAAATCTTCGCAGATCTGCCGGGCGATCACCCCTTCTTCCAGCAGCTCACATTCATGACGCCGGATGATATCCCGGTCTATCAGCAAATGCTGCAACGCCTTCAGGGTCGCGGTTTCGACGAGGCCAATGAAAGCGAAAAGCGCGCAATGCTGCGGCTGAGCTTCTTCTACATCGAACCCAGGCAGCGTTTCGGCCTTCTGTCACCGGAGATCATGAACCGGATCGTCGAAGTACGGCACATGTTCCATGAAAACCTGCCCGACAGCCTGAAGAACGTGATCGAAATCTACGATCCGACAAAATACATGAGCGCCACCAGCCTCCTGGACAATATTCTCTTCGGCAAGGTCAGCCATCGTTATACGGATGCCTCGCGGCGCATCACCCGCATCGTCGCGGATGTCATGCGCAAGCAGGGCGTTTACGAGCGCGTTCTGGCAGTGGGTCTGGATTTCAATCTCGGCGCCGGCGGCAAGCGGCTCGGGCCTCTCCAGCGTCAGAAGCTCAACCTTGCAAGGGCATTGATCCGCAAGTCCGATTATTACGTCTTCAACCGCCCTCTCCCCGGCCTTGATCCCCGGCAGCAGGAGGAAATTGTCGAACGGGTCATCACACTCCTGCAACAGAACAACAATAACCCCTCGATCGTATGGGTTCTGTCCAATGCAACGCTCTCGCGTATGTTTGGCCGGGTCATCGTTGTCCACCAGGGCCTGATCACCGCCGACGGAAGTTACGAGACTCTCGCGGAGGAAAACGGTACATTCAAGGAAATGGTCGCAACATAAATCAAAGAATGTGGCCGAGGTGGAACAGGAACAGGGTAAGGCAATGCTATTCAAAGACGAAATTCAGATGTTGAAACGGGTCCCATTTTTTTCGGAAATGGAACCGTCAAAACTTAAACTGCTCGCATTTGCATCAGACCGCGTGTCCTATCACACCGGTGATGTTCTGTTCCGGCAGGGAGATGTCGGAGATGCGGCCTACGTTCTTTTGACCGGAAAAGTCGATGTTCTGGTCGATTCCCCATCGGGCACGCTGAAAGTGGCCGAAATGACCGGCAATGCGATCGTCGGCGAAATCGCCATCCTCTGCGACAGCGTCAGAACGGCAACCATCCGCGCTTCGACCGATGTGGAAGCGCTGCGGATCGGCAAGGAACAGTTCTTCAAGCTCATGTCCGATTTCCCCGACATCACGATCAAGGTCATGCGCGTTCTTGCCGAACGCCTCACCCAGACGACGACGGAACTGAGCAAAGCACGCGCAAACGCCAGAACATGAGCGACAATTCCTTGCTACCGTGACGGGCGATATTGGAAAAATAAATGTCGCACCATTGCAATATAAATGAAATGCTGACTGAATAAGGGCAAAGGCATCCGCCAGAAAATGGCGGATATAAGAATCTTTAGAGACAACGGGCTTCATGGGAGGAAAGCGTGCAAGATTCCGTTGTTATTGGGGTGTGTCATGGCGTTCGATTCCGACACAGCAAGTCGGGAAAGTAATAGAAATTTTCGGGTAAAGATCTGGGGTGCGCGGGGAACGCTTCCTGTTTCAGGTGAAAACTTCCGAAAATACGGCGGAAATACCATCTGCATCGAGGTACGATGCGGAGATCACGTTCTTTTGTTCGACGCAGGATCGGGGCTGCACCCCGCCGGTCTGGCGTTGCGGGCGGAAGGCATTACCGACGTCAACCTGTTCTTCTCGCACTGTCATTACGACCATATTGTCGGCTTCCCCTATTTCAAGCCGTTTTATAACAGCTCCAATGATGTCGCCATCTGGTCAGGTCACCTCTCCGGCACCATGACGACACGGCAAATGCTCCGCGAATTCATGAGCCCGCCGTGGTTCCCCGTGCCGCTGGAAGTCTGCTGCGCAAAGATGGCGACGCGGGACTTCATGCCGGGTGATGCGCTCGATGTTCATCCGGGACTGACGATCAGGACCGGAATGCTCAACCATCCAGGCAACGCCATCGGTTACCGTCTGGACTGGGAAGGAAAATCCCTCGCCATCATCACCGATACCGAACACGAGCCGGGCAATACCGACAATAACGTCCTCGATCTGATCAGGGACGTCGATCTTTTCCTCTATGACGCCATGTTCACCGAGGAGGAGATGAGCCTTTACCGCGGTTATGGCCACTCATCCTGGCAGGAGGCAATCCGCCTCGCAAAGCTCGCGGGCGCGAGAAATGTCGGCTTCATCCATCATGCCCCAAGCCGCAGCGACGACGAACTGGACGATATCGAAAAACAGGCAAAGTCTCAGTTCAGCGGCGCATTCGCGGCCATGGATGGCCAGATTATAGAACTCTGATCACAACTTTGCGCTGATCGCAGCCTGACCTGCCAAACGGTTTTTCGAAGGCCTGCTTCGACAGCCTTGCCATGAGACAGGCATTCGAACACGCACAATTGACCGATTCCGATCGATTGCTCCACGATATTGCCACGAGGCGGCCTGCACTAAAGCAATCGCCACCACATATTGCATTTGATTCTACGCCGAATGGCCATTTGACGGGATTTGCATGATCCGTTTCTTTTCGGAGACCAATTTGAGACGCGCCCGGATTTTATCCGGCCTCATCATATTTGCTTTCGTCTTTTCCCATCTTTTCAACCATTCCCTTGCACTCATCTCCATCGATACCGCCGAGCGGGCACGGAAATGGTTCAGCCTGATCTGGCTCAATCCCGTCAGCAGCCTGCTTTTTTACGGGTCGGTTCTGGTGCATGTCTGTCTTGTCCTGCGCTCGCTTTATCAGCGTCGAACCCTGCGCATGCCGCTTCGTGAAGCGCTTCAGGTCATATTCGGCCTGTCGATCCCATTTCTGATCATTGGCCATGCCGTCAATATCCGTGTATCGCATATGCTTTATGGCATTGATGTCGGCTACTACTCGGTCATCCGCCGGCTGTGGATCAACAATCCGATACAGGGCATGTGGCAAAGCCTCGCATTGATCGTGATCTGGGTTCACGGATGCATCGGCCTCTATTTCTGGCTGCGTTACCGGGACTGGTATCCGCGCATAGCCGGGCTGTTCATGACGGTGGCGGTGATGCTTCCCCTTTTGGCACTCCTCGGCTTCAGCGATGCGGGCCGCTGGCTGGCGGAGATCGATCAAAAATACGCCCTTCCTCCCGGGCTGACCGACAATACCATTCAGAAAGACGAACTGCCGCTGCAACGGGAAATGGAGACGCGGATCCGCTTTATCACCGGCGCGACGGAGACCCTGTTCGCCGGCGCAGTGATGCTGGTATTCGTGCTGCGCGGTGTGCGCAGCTTCCGGCAACGGCTGACGGCCATCGAAATCCGCTACGAACATGGCGCGCAGGCGCGTGTACCGGCAGGGCTCAGCATTCTGGAAGCCAGCCGGCTGGCGGGCATCCCGCATTATTCCGTCTGTGGAGGCAAAGGACGTTGCTCGACCTGCCGTGTCAGAGTTGTCGGCAGCAAGGGTCCGCTTCCGCCTCCCGGAGATATCGAGCAAACCACGTTGAGGCGTATCCATGCCGATTCGGATGTGCGCCTCGGCTGTCAGTTGCGGCCCAACCATGATCTCGGAGTTGCACTTCTCGTATCGCCACCGCAACAAAGCGACCTGCCGGCGGATGCCCAACCCGCACGACCCGGCACGGAAGAGGAGATCGCCATCCTATTCTGCGATCTGCGCAATTTCACCACGCTTTCCGAAGCCAAGCTGCCCTACGACGTCGTATTTCTCCTGAATCGCTACTTCACCATCGTCGGCCAGGCCGTCGAACAGGCTGGCGGCCATCTCGACAAATTTATCGGCGACGGCGCCATGGCCCTCTTCGGACTTGGCGATAACGCGGAAAATGCCTGCCGCAATGCCATGAAGGCGGCCGCGATCATCCTGCGGGAACTTTCCATCCTGAACGAGGGTCTGGAAAAGCAGTTTGCCGTCCGGCTGGAAGTGGTGGTCGGCATCCACGTCGGCCCGACAATCGTCGGCATCATGGGGTATGGCGCGGCGAAGACCCTGACCGCGATTGGTGACACTGTAAACGTCGCCAGCAGGCTGGAGTCCAAGGCAAAGGAATTCGGCGCCGCCATCGTCGTTTCCGAACCGGCCATCATTCAGGCGGGCCAGGAAATCTCCGATCTGCGAAGTGAGAAAATCGCCATTCGCGGACGAAACTCGCAAATGAAGGTCTTCCTGCTCTCCAAGGAAGAGAGCGAACGCTATCTATGAGACAAGCCCCCGCGCGCCTGCTGGCAGGCCGCTTGGTCTCAAATCTTTCGGTAGAGAAAATAGCGGTCGGTCGGCACGCTTTCCGGCACCGGCAGCGGCTTCAACACGGGATGATCAAGAGGCAGACCGCTGACCGCAACGCCTCCCTTTGCGAGCATGCCCGCAGCGAGATCAGGAAGCCACGTCAGGGTGATGGCATCCTTCTCGGAATAGCCGGTACCGATATCGGCATGCACCAGCGCCGCCTCAGCACCGATGAAGGCCGGAGCGGTTTGCGATATTTCGCCGATCACGAGATCTTCCTGAGGCGGAACGGAGGAGGCGTGTGCCCCCATGGCCCTGTCGAAGGCAACGATACGGCGCTCCGGAAACAGTTCCCGCAAATGGTTGAATGTGCGCCCGTTTCCAAGCCCGATTTCCATAATCGCGCCCTCCGGAAGATCCAGATCGGCCTCGACGTGGTTGAGGATATCCCGCTGCGCGGTCAACCGGCGAATGAAACTGTCCAGTCTGCTCATATTCCGTCCGTTCATGAATGCCTGATGAGGGCTATCAGGCCTTGATGATGTGTTTTGCGACTATATCCCGGCGCGCGAAGACATTTCGCGTATCGATGATCAGCGGCGACCACTCGCAAAGAGCGGCATAGTCGACATTGTCGTGATCCGTCGCGACGAGAACGGCATCAAAGGCGCCGATCGACTGCCTGTCCCATGCCACGGATTTCATGCCCATCAGGTGGCTATATTCCCGGGTTTTCGGGATTTCAGCCACGTGCGGATCATAATAGGCAGCTTCGCCGCCACGCTCCTGGATGAGCTCGATGAGTTTCAGCGAGGGACTTTCACGAATATCGGGCACGTTCTTCTTGTAGGCGAGACCGACGACCAGCACCTTCGAGCGGCTGAGCGCCTTGCCGGAATGGATATCGAGCGCTTCCGCCACCCGCCCGATGACATGGCGCGGCATGCCGGTGTTGATTTCGCCGGCAAGTTCGATGAACCGCGTCGGCAACTCGTATTCCCGCGATTTCCAGGTGAGATAGAAAGGGTCGATCGGTATGCAATGGCCACCGAGACCCGGACCGGGATAAAACGGCATGAAACCGAACGGCTTGGTTTTCGCCGCGTCGATCACTTCCCAGATATCGATGCCCATTGCCTCATAGACGACCTTGAGTTCGTTGACGAGGGCGATATTGACGGCGCGAAAGACGTTTTCGGTAATCTTGACGGCCTCGGCCGTGGCGTTTGTGGAAACCGGAACGATCTTCTTGACCACCGAACCGTAGAAGGCGGCCATCAGTTTTCCGGCAGCCTCACCATCGCCTGCAACGACCTTTGGAATGGTCGAGGTCTCGAAATCGCGATTGCCGGGATCTTCCCGCTCGGGGGAAAAGCCGATGAAGAAATCAACGCCGGAGACAAGCCCGGTGCTTTCCAGAATGGTCTTTACCACACCGTCGGTCGTGCCGGGATAGGTGGTGGATTCCAGAACGACGAGCTGCCCCTTGCGCAGATGCGCGGCAATATCCCGGCAGGTCTTTTCAACGTAGGAAAGATCCGGCTCGCGATATTTCGTCAAGGGCGTCGGCACGCAGATGGCGATTACATCACATTCGGCCAGTCTGGAAAAATCGGAGGTTGCGACGAAGCCGTCACCCCGCCGGACACTTGAAAGCACGTCGTCCGACACGGCCTCGATATAGCTCCGGCCCGCATCGATCGCGGTGATTTTACCGGGATCGATATCAAAACCGATGACCTTGAAACCGGCCTTGGCAATTGTCATGGCAAGCGGCAGGCCGACATAGCCAAGGCCGATCACGCCCGCTCTGGCGCTCTTGTTTTCGATGCTGGAAAGCAGGTTCTGGGAGACATCTGGGGAAGTCAAAGCGTGTCACGCTCCGCGCATGTGCAAAAGATGCCTTTCAGTTGGGCAAGAATGGCCGGGCTGTCAAGGCTGCGCCCTTTCAAATTCCGGTTGACGCCGCAGCCGCGGCCAACGCACAACCATCGGCATGAAGATCGCCTTTTATTCGCCGCTCAAATCGCCCAACCATCCCGTTCCCTCCGGCGACCGGTTGATGGCCCGCCTGCTGATGACGGCGATGACCATGGGCGGCCATGAGGTTTCCGTCGCCTCCGAGTTGCGCAGCTTTCTGAAACAGGCGGATGATCCGGCGCGGACCTTGCTCACCGATGCGGCCGAACGCGAAATCGAGACCATTGCAGAGCGCTGGCGAAAGCAGGGCGCACCGGACCTCTGGTTTTGTTATCACCCCTATTACAAGGCCCCGGATTTGCTCGGGCCGGAACTGGGCAGGCGTTTCGATATTCCCTACGTCACCGCCGAGGCCTCCTATTCCCCGAAGCGCAACGGCATGGGCTGGCAGGCGGTTCAGGACGAATTGCTGGCCGCACTGAATGCCGCCGCCGTCAATATCTGCTTCACCGCGCGCGATCGCGAGGGGCTTCTGCGCGCCTCCCCCACAATCCACCATGCGACCTTGCAACCCTTTATCGACGCCAGCGCCTTTCTCGAAAACGAGCCTCGCGCGACACCGGCAAGGCTGATCACCGTCGCCATGATGCGGGCGGGGGACAAGCTCGACAGCTACCGCGCGCTTTCCGAAGCGCTCGCCCTCTTGCCGCAGGAGGTGCACTGGACGCTGGATATCGTCGGCGACGGGCCGGAACGCGCGGCCGTGGAAGCCCTGTTCAGCTCTTTTCCCGCTCACCGCCCTGTCTGGCACGGGGAAAAAACCGCGACGGAAATCGCTGCTCTTCTTTCCAAAGCGTCCCTTTACGTCTGGCCGGGGCATGGCGAAGCCTATGGTCTTGCCTATCTTGAAGCGCAGGCGGCCGGGCTGCCCGTGGTGGCCGAAAAGGTGGCAGGTGTTCCCGAAGTGGTGAAATCCGGAACCACCGGATTACTGACACCAGAAAATGATAAAGCCGCCTATGCCGGAGCAATTGAAACCCTGCTCGGCAATGACAGGCGGCGTGAAGAAATGGCAAGGGCGGCCCGACAATTCGTCAAGGATGAACGGTCTTTGCAGAACGCCGCGAAAGAACTGAACCATATCCTGTTGCGAGCAAAGGCACGAACATCATGAGTCTGGAAAAACTCGTAGCGGCACTGGACGAATGCGGACGGCGCGGCATAACCGCCGATCTCTGGCTGAGAGACGACGATGCGGTGGAGCCAACACCGGCTCTCGACACGCTGCTCGATCTTTGCGGCAGCTTTTCCGCTCCGGTCACGCTCGCGGTCATTCCCGAAATGACCACGGACAGGCTCGCACGGCATCTGGATGCTTCGAACATCGCCCAGATCGCCGTCCATGGCTGGTCCCATACGAATTATGCCGGCGAGAAAGAAAAGAAACAGGAACTCGGAGCGCATCGCGACCTGTCCATCGTTCTCGATGAACTGCAATCCGGGCTGGAAAAGCTGCACGATCTGCACGGTGCGCGCCTGGTGCCGATGCTCGTTCCGCCGTGGAACCGGATAGATGCCAGCATCGTGGAGGGGCTGACGGGCCTCGGATATGGCGCGCTTTCAGTTTTCGGCCCGGAGAAAAACACCCTGCCGCCGTGCCTGAACACCCATGTCGACGTCATCGACTGGCATGGCAGCCGAGGTGGCCGTGACGATGACATCCTTTTCGCCGAAACCGCCGCCCGTATCTTAACGACTGCGGAGGGTGGAGGCGCCACCGGTGTTCTCACCCATCATCTCGTGCATGACGACAATGTCTGGCGTTTTCTGAGACGGCTTTTCGAGGTGACCACCGGGCATCCCGCCGCCCGCTGGCGTTCCTCGGCAGACCTTGTCAACGAAATTTCACCATGACTTCCAGGCAATCAGCAACCCACCTTCTTCGGTTGCGAGTTCCCGCCTGACCGCTTCCACCGCCTCGAAAGGCGCGCGGTCGGGAAGGGACGCGGCGACAAAGGATGCAGGCGCGAGGCTGATGCTTCCCGCCCGGGCGATGACAGAGAAGATCAAAGGGCCTGTCGACCACCAGGCGGGTGCACGCGGCATGTCTTCGATGATCCCGGGAAAGGCCTCCAGCATCTTGCGGAAGACCGGATGTCCGGCAGGCGCGGCGATGAAAGAATTGGCGAGCAACATGCTGCCCTGCCCGGTATCGCGCGGCGTTTTTTCATCGAACGCCGTCAGCCCCATCAAGGGCAGGAAAGCGTCGAAACTCAGATCGTCCCTCGCCGGATACCAGTCACAATCGAGATAGATGCCGCCGAAACGTTCCAGCAGAATGTAACGGGCCACATCCACCGCTCCCGGATAATCGCCCTGATCCAGCATCGTTCTGAAGACGTCGTTTGCAAACACGCCTTCCCGCTCAAGATCGGACTCGCGCCAGAGGCGATACTCGTAACCGTGCGAGGCCGCATGGGAAGCCCAGGCCTTGACCGATGCGGGCGGGGCCTTTTCACCAATCCATATCTGGTGAATGAGCTTCGGCACCTCCTCCCTGCTTTTCAGGTTGATCGTGCGGCGCTCTTCAGGCGAAAATTGTGCATATTTTGCCAGCACCCGCGGCGGCGGAACCAACGTATATTGATAGCCGATCCTGGCGACAATATCGCCTTCGGCCTTGGCGAGACGCAGCCGCGCGGAATGAAGCCTGCGCGGCAAGCCGAGCACTGTTTCCTCGCCCATCAGGTGCCCGTCTTTTACTGCAACCAGCGATAGGAGAAGCGCGTGCGCTTCCCCATACAGGCCTTCGTTTTGCAACTGCCGGGCTCTGTCCAGCTGGGCATCGTAATATTTCTTGTCGGACATGGATCCTCATCCAGAAACGCTCGTTAACATATCGTCAAACAAGAGCCGTCGCGCAAGCCGTCAGGTTTCAGAAGCCGGCTTTGAATTTGCTAAACAATTCGATGTTTCAGAAGCATAGACAGACAACAAACCCTGCGATAACGTGAATTTAAGCCCTCCTGAGCAAGTTGTCACAAGGCAACGATAAAGAGACGGCAAGGAACCCTTTGGCATGAGCGCAGGCGCAGATTTGCTCCGTATTGAAAACCTGCGGGTCTCGTTTTCTCTTATGGGTGGCACCATTGAAGCCGTGAGAGGCGCCAGCCTCCGCATTCTTCCGGGCAAAGTAACCGCACTGGTCGGCGAGTCCGGCTCCGGAAAATCCGTCATCGGCCAGACGATCATGGGTATTCACCCCAAGACGGCCCGCGTGAACGGCCGCGTGCTCTTTACCGATCCTAAAAATACCGCCGCCGGCCCCGTCGATCTGCTGCAATTGCCGAAGGACGGCCGGGAAATACGGGCCATCCGCGGAAATCGCATCGGGCTGATTTTTCAGGAGCCGATGACGTCTTTTTCACCGCTGCACACCATCGGCAACCAGATCGACGAGGCGCTGCGAATCCACAGCATCCTGTCGCCGGCCGAGCGCGCGGAAAAAATGCATGAAACGCTTGATCTTGTAGGGTTTTCCAACCCGAAGAAGGTCGTGAACATGTATCCCTTCGAATTGTCGGGCGGCATGCGCCAGCGCGCCATGATCGCCATGGCGCTGATCTGTCGCCCGGCGCTTCTGATCGCCGACGAGCCGACGACGGCGCTTGATGTGACCATCCAGGCGCAAATCCTCAAACTCCTGCGAGATCTGCAGAGCCGGCTCAACATGAGCATGCTGCTCATCACCCATGATCTCGGCGTGGTGGCAAACATCGCCGATGAAGTGGCCGTGATCTATCAGGGCGAGATCATGGAAGCGGGCACGGTCGACGACATTTTCAAATCACCAAGCCATCCCTATCTCAAGGGCCTGATGGCCGCGGTGCCGCATTTCGACATGAAGCCCGGCGAGAGGCTGAAGGCGCTGCGCGAGATCACCGTCGACCATGAAAGCCTTGTCGGGAAGAAAACCGCCGCAGTCAACAAGACCCCCGGCCCGCTCCTGACGGTGGACAATATCAGCAAGACCTTCACGACCCGCAAGTCCAGCTGGTTCCGCAAAGGCGATGCCCATGCCACCAAGGCGGTCAACAGCGTCAGTTTTGACATCCGCCGGGGTGAATGCCTCGGTCTGGTCGGCGAAAGCGGCAGCGGCAAGACAACCGTCAGCAAGATCCTCATGCGCGCCGTTCGCCCGGACGAAGGCTCCGTGACCTTTCACCGGCCGCAGGGCGATATCGATGTCCTCAATGCCAGGGACGGCGATCTCAAGGAGTTGCGCTCGAAGATACAGATGGTCTTCCAGGACCCGATCTCATCGCTTTCGCCGCGCATGACCGTGGGCAACATCCTCAGTGAACCACTTCAAATCCATGGGCGAGGCGATGCGAAATACCGCGCGGAAAAAGTCCGCAACCTCGTCAAGGCCATCGGTCTTGGAGAAAGTGCGCTGAACCGTTACCCGCACAGTTTCTCTGGCGGCCAGAGGCAGCGTATCGGCATTGCCAGAGCCCTCGCGCTCGGTCCCGAGCTGCTGATCTGCGACGAACCCGTCTCCGCCCTCGATGTCTCCGTGCAGGCGCAAATTCTCAACCTGCTCAAGGATCTGCAAAAGGACCTCGGGCTTACCTACCTCTTCATCTCGCACAATCTGGCAGTGGTGGATTACATGGCCGACCGCGTGGCCGTGATGTGCGAGGGCCGTATCGTCGAGTTGGCGCCGCGGGAAGTCATGATGCGCTCACCCGTGCATCCCTATACCAAATCGCTGCTGGCGGCCGTGCCCTTCCCCGACCTCGACCGTCCGCTCGATTTCCGCACCATCGGCAAGATCAGCGCGACCGGAAAGTTCGACTGGGGCAAACAGTTCCGCGACGAGGGTGACGGCGAAATGATCTCTGCCGATCTGGGTGACGGCCATTTCGTTCTCGCAAACGGCAATGCCGATATCCGAGAGCTCCGCCCTTGATCACGCGCCGCACCACCCTTGCCTTGTTGGCCTCCGTCTTTTTACCGGCCTATGCACGCGCCGCCTATACCGACCCTGCCTACTTCAAGGAAAAGCGGGAAAAGGGCGAATTGCCTGATATAGCGGAACGCCTGCCGAAAAATCCGCGCGTCATCGACATGAAGGCGCTTGGCCGCGAGCCGGGCAAACACGGCGGCTCCGTGCGCATGCTGATTGGCGGCCAGCGCGATATCAGGCTTATGCCGATCAGCAACTATGCCCGCCTTGTCGGTTATGACGAAAAATTCGAGCTTCATCCGGATATTCTGGAAAGCTACGATGTTCAGGAAGAGCGCATCTTCACCTTCAAGCTGCGTGAGGGTCACAAATGGTCCGACGGCAGCGACCTCACCTCTGAGGATTTTCGCTATTTCTGGGAGGATGTCGCCCTCAATAAGGAAATCCACAAGGGCGGTCCGCCGATCGAACTTCTGGTCAATAACCAGCCTCCCCTGATCGAAGTCATCGACCGTTTGACGGTGCGTTACACCTGGGAAGGTCCGAACCCGGATTTTCTGGCGAAGCTCGCGGCGGCCTCACCCGCGCGGCTGTTCCTTCCCGCCGCCTATATGAAGCAGTTCCACATCAAATATCAGACTGCAGAAAACCTCGCCAAGCTCATCAAGAAAAACAAGACGGATGACTGGAGCGGGCTACATATCAAGATGTCGCGGCAGGTCCGGCCGGAAAATCCCGCTTTGCCGACGCTCGACGCATGGCGAAACACCACTTCGCCGCCGGCCGAACAGTTCGTGTTCGAACGCAACCCCTATTATCACCGTGTCGATGAAAATGGCCTGCAACTGCCTTATCTCGACCGGTTCCTGCTGAACGTGACCTCGTCCGACATTATCTCGGCCAAGACAGCATCTGGCGACAGCGACCTGCAATATTTCGGCCTCGATTTCGCCGACTACACCTTTCTGAAGGATGCCGAAAAGCGCTTCCCCCTGAAGGTCAACCTCTACAAGCGCTCTCAAGGGTCGCGCATCGCGCTTTTGCCCAACCTCAATTGCGCCGATCCGGTATGGCGTGGCTATTTCCAGGATGTGCGCGTGCGCCGTGCGCTATCGCTGGCGATCAACCGGCACGAAATCAACATGGTCTGCTTTTACGGGCTGGCAAAGGAGAGCGCCGACACCGTTCTGCCGGAAAGCCCGCTTTACCGGCCGGAATTCGCAGAAGCCTGGAGCGCCTTCGACCGGGCGGCGGCCAACAGGCTGCTCGATGAGGTGGGTCTCGACAAGCGCGACAGTGCCGGCATAAGGCTCCTGCCGGACGGCCGTCCGGCCTATATCATCGTCGAGACAACAGGCGAAAGCACGCTTGAGACCGACGTGATGGAACTGGTGACGGATCACTGGCGTCACATCGGCATTGCGGTTTCCGTCCGCCCCACGCAGCGCGATGTCTTCCGCAAGCGCGCCATGGGCGGCGAGGTGCTGATGTCGGTATGGATGGGCATGGACAATGGCGTGCCGACGCCCGACATGCTGCCCTCCGGCCTCGCACCCACAGGCGACGACCAGCTGCAGTGGCCGGTCTGGGGCATCCACTATCTCTCCGGCGGACGTGAAGGCAAGGAGCCCGATCTGCCGGAGGCCGCCCATCTGCTCGATCTCTTGAAAAAATGGCGCAGAAGCATCACCGAAGAAGAGCGGACGGCCATCTGGCTGGAAATGCTGGAAATCTATACACAGCAGGTGTTTTCCATCGGCATTGTCAACGGCGCGCTTCAGCCCGTCGTCCATGTCAAACGCATGCGAAACGTGCCGGAAAAGGCGCTTTTCGGCTATGAACCCACATCGTATCTCGGCGTCTACCTGCCGGATGCCTTCTGGTACGACGGAGACGCCTGATATGCTGCGGTATATTCTCAAGCGCATCCTCGTCATGATCCCCACGCTGATCCTGATATCGATGCTGGTTTTCACCATCATCGAACTGCCGCCGGGCGATTATTTCGAAAGCTATGTCGCCGAACTGCGTGCCATGGGTGAGACCGCGAACCTCTCCGAAATCGAGGAGCTGCGCACCCGCTACGGCTTCGACCAGCCAGCGCCGATCCGCTACTTCCGCTGGGCAACCGGCATGCTGGTCGGCGATTTCGGTTACTCCTTCGAATATCAGCTGCCCGTCAGCGATGTGGTGGGGGATCGCCTGTGGCTGACGGTTCTGGTGTCCTTCGTCACCATCATCGTCACATGGCTCCTCGCATTCCCGATCGGCATCTATTCCGCCACCCACAAATACAGCTGGGGTGACTACGGACTGACCTTCCTCGGCCTGCTCGGCATCGCCATCCCCAACTTCATGCTGGCGCTGATCCTGATGTATTTCGCCAATATATGGTTCGGCATTTCCATCGGCCATCTGATGGACAGGGAATATCTGAACCAGGCGATGAGCTGGGCGAAGTTCAGGTCGATCCTCGAACATATCTGGATCCCCGTCCTCATCATCGGCACAGCGGGCACGGCCGGCATGATCCGCCGCCTGCGCGCCAACCTTCTGGACGAATTGCAAAAACAATATGTCGTAACGGCGCGCGCCAAAGGGCTTCACCCTTTCAAGGTGCTGATCAAATATCCGCTGCGCATGGCGTTGAATTTCTTCATTTCGGACATCGGCTCGATCCTGCCTGCCATTATTTCCGGCGCGGAAATCACCGCCGTCGTCCTGTCGCTCGAAACCACCGGTCCGATGCTCATTCGGGCTTTGCAGAGCCAGGATATGTATCTGGCCGGTTCGTTCCTGATGTTCCTCGCTTTCCTGACGGTGATCGGCGTTCTGGTCTCGGATATCGCCCTTGCCATACTCGACCCGAGAATTCGCTTTGGAGGTGGTAACGTCAAATGACTTCATCCATCCCGAACTCAGGCGAAGCGCTGCCCCACTACGTCTCGACGGCACCATTCGACCCGTCGCTCATCGAACCCAATACGTCCGGAATGGCGGCCTTCAGCAAGGCGTCGCAATTGCGGCTCATGTGGTGGCAGTTCCGCCAGCACAAGATCGCGGTATGGTCCGGCGCATTTCTGGTGGTGCTTTATCTCTCGATCCTGATCAGCGAGTTCCTGGCGCCGTATAATCTCCACACCCGCAATATCGAGCATATCTACGCTCCGCCACAGGCTATTCACCTCTTCAACGACGGCAAATTTGTCGGCCCCTTCGTTTATGGCCGGGAAATGACGCTCGACATGGACAATCTGAGGCGCGTTTACCGGGATGTACCGACGGATATCCAGCCGCTCCGCTTCTTCTGCAAGGGCGATACCTACCGTTTCTGGGGCATGTTCGAAGGCAGAACCCACCTCGTGTGCCCCGCCGAAGGCGGTGAAATGTTCCTGCTCGGCACCGACCGGCTGGGACGCGACGTGCTGTCGCGCATCATCTACGGCGCACGCATCTCGCTGACCATCGGCCTCCTCGGCGTCGCCATGAGCTTTGTTCTCGGCATTGTGATCGGCGGTTTAGCCGGTTATCGCGGCGGCACCTTCGATCTCATCGTCCAGCGCATCATCGAGGTCCTGCAATCCATCCCGAGCATTCCGCTATGGCTGGCGCTTGCGGCGATCATGCCCGTGACCTGGAGCCCAATCCTCGTCTATCTCGGCATCACCATCATTCTCGGCATGCTGGACTGGACGGGACTGGCGCGCGCCGTGCGTTCGAAATTGCTGGCGCTTCGCGAAGAAGACTATGTTTTGGCTGCGCAATTGATGGGTGCTGGCACGCCGCGCATCATTGGCAGACACCTTATCCCCGGCTTCATGTCGCATCTGATCGCTTCGGCAACGCTGACGATACCGGGCATGATTCTCGGCGAAACCGCGCTGAGCTTCCTCGGCCTCGGCCTCAGGCCACCGATCACAAGTTGGGGAATTCTGCTCACGGAGGCGCGCAGCGTCAGCGTCATTGCGCTATATCCGTGGCTTCTGCTACCGACGATCCCGGTCGTTCTCGTCATTCTGGCCTTTAATTTCTTCGGTGACGGACTACGTGATGCTGCGGATCCCTTCAGATAAAATGGAACACCCTTTGATGAACTGCTCTTCCGCCATCGCCTTTTTTGTGAAAGGCAAAAAGAGGTGTGGCCCATGACCTCCCGTTTGAACGACGCGCGTATCCTCATGTACAGCCACGATTCCTTCGGCCTCGGGCATCTGCGGCGGTGTCGCACGATTGCGCATGCGCTGGTGGAGGATTATCGCGGCCTCAACGTTCTCATCATTTCCGGCGCGACGATTGCCGGCGCTTTCGATTATCGCGCCCGCGTCGATTTCGTGAAAATCCCAAGCGTCATCAAGCTGCGCAACGGTGAATACACCTCGATGGACAGGCATATCGATCTTCAGGAAACGCTGAAGATGCGCCGCTCCATCATTTATCATACCGCCGAAAGCTTTAAGCCGGATATCTTCATCGTCGACAAGGAGCCCATGGGCCTTCGCGGCGAGGTGGAGGAGACGCTGGCCTATCTCAAGGGACAGGGAACCAAGCTCGTCATCGGCCTACGCGATGTCATGGATGCGCCGCAACTGCTCGAAGCGGAGTGGAAGCGCAATAACGTCATGACCAAGATCGGTCAGTTCTATGACCATGTCTGGGTCTACGGCCCGCCGGATTTCCACGACCCGCTGACGGGGCTCGATGTTCCGAAGAACGTTCGCGACAAGATGGATTTCGTCGGTTTCCTGCAGCGCTCGAAAACGCAGGCCGAAACCGTGGCGCACCGGCCGGAAGGCGATTATCTTCTCATCACCACCGGCGGCGGCGGCGATGGCAGCGAATTGATCGACGACGTCATCAATGCCTATCGCCATGACAGTGAACTGACGCACAAGGCGCTGGTGGTGCTCGGCCCCTATATGCCGGCGGATCAGCGCCAGCGCTTCATGAGCAGCGTTGCCGATATCCCGCATATCGAGATCATCGAATTCGACAATCGCATGGAAGACCTCGTCGCCGGCGCTCAAGCCGTCGTGTCGATGGGCGGCTATAATACCGTCTGCGAGATTTTGTCCTTCGACAAACCCGCCCTCGTTGTACCGCGCACGGTGCCGAGGGAAGAGCAGCTTATCCGCGCCAGCCGCGCGTCGGAACTCGGCCTTTTCGACATGCTTCTGCCGGAGGATGCCGAGAACCCCGCAAAAATGGCGGCGGCTCTCAAGGCGCTGCCAAACCGTGCACCGCCCTCCGTCAATTCGCGGGATCTGAAGCTCGACGGTCTCGAGAACATCTCGAAACGGATCGCTGAATGGCTGCCGCCCGAGGGCGAGCGGGCGCCGATCACGCTGACCGCGTGACCGGTTCCCTGACAATCACCGCTTCAAAAGAGACACGCGCAACGTGACAGATACAAAAAAAATCGTGGTGCTCCTCAAGGGCTATCCGCGCCTGTCGGAGACTTTCATCGCCCAAGAACTTCTGGGGCTGGAGAAGGCCGGGCTGCAACTCGAACTCATGTCCATGCGCCGGCCGACGGATAAAAAACGCCACCCCGTTCATGATGAAATTCGCGCACCCGTCACCTACCTGCCGGAATATCTGCATGAAGAACCGCTGCGCGTTCTAAAGGCGTTGTGGGCGTGCCGCAAAAAGCCGGGCTTCACCAAGGCGCTCCGCCGGTTTTTCAGCGATCTGCCGCATGATCTCAGCCGCAACCGGTTCCGCCGTTTCGGGCAGGCCGCCGTCCTTTCGCATGAATGGCCGGCGGATGCCGAATGGCTGCATGTCCATTTCATCCACACGCCGGCCTCGGTCGCCGCCTACACCCATCTCATCGCCGGCACGCCCTGGACGATTTCGGCCCACGCTAAGGATATCTGGACCTCGAGCGACCGCGACCTTGCCGCAAAGCTGGAAAGCGCCCGCTGGGCCGTGACCTGTACGGCGAGCGGCTTTCAGCATCTTCGCACCCTTTCCGGGCCAAGGCAGAACGTGCACTTAAGCTATCACGGGCTGGATCTTACCCGCTTCCCGCATTTCGACGCCCCTCGTCCGCAAAGAGATGGTTCAGACGCTGACGATCCGGTCAGGATTTTGAGTGTCGGCCGCGCGGTCAAGAAAAAGGGCATCGACATTCTGTTGCAGGCCCTGGCCTCGCTTCCGCAGGATATCCATTGGCGCTTCACCCATATCGGCGGCGGTGACGAACTTGCCGCGCTGAAGAAACTTGCCGACGAGCTTGGCATTGCCGACAGGATCGTCTGGACCGGGGCCATGGACCAGAAACAGGTGCTGGAGAACTACCGGGAGGCGGACCTCTTCGCCCTTGCCTGCCGCATCACCAGCGACGGTGACCGTGACGGCCTCCCCAATGTGCTGGTCGAGGCCGCCAGCCAGGCAATGACCTGTATTTCCACCAATATATCAGGCATTCCGGAATTCTTCGTCAGCGGCGAAAACGGGCTGCTGACCGAGCCGGAAAATCCGGCCGCCTTCACTGAAGCCCTGCGCACTGCCATCACAGATCCGCAATTGCGCCAGCGTCTGGGTGCTGCCGCCGAAAACCGCGTTCGAACCGCTTTCGATCATCGCACCAGCATTGCCGAGCTGAAGGCCCTGTTCGAGACCGAGTGGGAAAAAACGCCATGACCGACATGGAAAAACGCCCCGTCGTTTTCTTTTACGTCCAGCATCTTCTGGGTATCGGCCATATCGCCCGCGCCAGCCGCATTGCCAACGCCCTTCAGGCGGATGGTTTCGATGTCGTTCTGGTAACGGGCGGCACCCCGGTTCCGGGCTTTCCCGGTGAAGGCATCCGCCACGTCGAATTGCCGCCCATCGCCGTCAGCGATGGCAGCTTTTCCGGCCTTGTCGACAGTTCCGGCAAACCGGTGGATGACGACTTCAAAAAGCTTCGAACAGACATGCTGATCGGCGCCTATCACGGTGCAAAACCGGATATCGTCATCATCGAGGCTTTCCCCTTTGGCCGCAGACAAGTGCGTTTCGAATTGCTGCCGCTTCTGGATGAGATCGAGGACAGCGAACCGCGCCCGCTCGTCATGACGTCGCTACGCGACATTCTGCAGGAAAAAACCAAACCGGGCCGGGACGAAGAAACCGTGTCGCTGGTGAAGAAGCATTTCGACGCGGTGCTGGTCCATGGCGATCCGGAATTTGTGCGACTGGAGGATACCTTTCCCCTTGCCGGCGAAATCACCCAGCGTATCATCTATACCGGCCTCGTTGCACCGCTGCCGCCCCCCGAACCGGCGGAGAAATTCGATATCGTCGTTTCCGCAGGCGGTGGCGCGGTTGGCGCAGCACTCGTCCGGGCAGCACTTGAAGCCGCCCCGCTGCTGGACGGCATCAAAAGCTGGTGCCTCGTCACCGGCCCCAATATGCCTCAGGCGGATTTCGATGCGATCTCGGCTGAGGCGGCAGACAATGTATCCGTCTTCCGTTTCCGCAAGGACTTCGCAAGCCTTCTTGCCGGCGCGCGGCTTTCGGTTTCGCAGGCCGGCTACAACACCGTCTGCGATATTCTTCAGGCAAAATGCCGCTCGCTTCTGATCCCCTTCGCGGCGGGCGGCGAAACGGAACAGAGCGCCCGCGCCGAACGACTGGCGCGGCTGGGACTGGCGCAGGTGCTGGAGGAGAAAGATATCTCCGCGCAATCCATGGCAGATGCCATCAGGGCCGCATTGGCTCTGCCAGCCCCGGATAAGATCAAACTCGATCTCGACGGCGCTGCCGGAACGGCTAGAGTCTTGCGCCGCCTTTTTGATGAGCGGTGAGGATCGCCTTTAACTCGCGAACCGCCGCTTCGTCCGTTCCCTTGCGACCATCGCCGGTGAAACCGAGTTTCGCCACCTTGCTTTCTGGATCATAAGACGGAACGGCGGAACAGGATGCGTGGATTTCCGTGATGGGAAAGCGGTCCAGCAATGTCTGCACGATCTGTGGACGCACGCCCGCACCTGGCATAATGACGATCCGGCCAGCGGCCTTCTCGGATAATCGCGCCAGCGTCTCAATGCCCTCGAGCGCCGAACGTGCGCCGCCGGAGGTGAGGATTCGCGGAAAGCCGAGCGCGATGGCGGCCTCCAAAGCCTCATCCATGTCGGGAACGACATCGATCGCCCGGTGCAGCGTCAAATCCAGCCCATCGGCGTGGCGGCGCAATTCCTCGAGCAGTGGAATATCAAGCGATCCGTCGCCAAGCGATGCGCCGAGCACCACGCCGGAAAGCCCCGCAGCACGCGCCGTATCAATATCGCGTTTCATCACATCGGCTTCGTCACGCGTGAACACGAAATCGCCCGCGCGCGGCCTGATCATCACGCTGACCGGCAACCCATAGGCCGCCGCCCGCTGCATGAAACCCGCAGACGGTGTCACGCCACCTCCGGACAACGCCGCGCAGAGCTCGATCCGATCGGCCCCGCCCCTGACCGCCGCTTCCAGCCCGGCCACATCGTCCACGCAAATCTCGAGAATCATCGTAACCTCTTTCATTCGAACGTGCTCTGTTCACGCGCCGGATCATCCGAAAACCGCCCACACTTTTCGGTCCGACGCTCTACCTGCGGCGACCCGTCCCATCAAGCGCATAGAGCATGTAAACGCCGCCGAGACCCACAACTGCTCCCAGAATAGAGGTTCCCGAATAGCTTGTGACAAATGTGCCCAGGGCGAAAATCAGCGCACCCAGACCGGCACCAAGGAAGATATTGACGGCGATCAGCGAGCTTCCAAGCCCCGGCCGATCCGCGATCAGCTCCTGCAGATAGGTAATCGGGATACTGATGATGGCCGCCGCGCCCAGCGCGCTGATGACGGTTTGTGCGTAAATGTGCCATGGCGCGGAAGCGAGCCCCTGCAGGATGAGATAGATGGCATAAAGCACCGCTCCCGCCGCCAGCGTCAGCGTTTGCGGCACCTTTTTCTCGATCCAGCCCCACAGGAGAATGAAAACGATTTCCAGCGCCGCGACAATACCCGCCACGATACCGATATCCGCGACCGTGCCCTGCGCCTGACCCGTTATGATCAGCGAACGTATGGAATCATTGAGATGCAGCATCGAGCAGATCAGGGCTATGGCGATGATCCGCAGCAGCACCCGCCGCGACCCGATTTCAGCAAGCGAGGCGCGCAGGCCGAATCGCGCTTGCGTATTCACCGTTGCCGGCGTGGAGGCGCGCGGCAGGCAAAAGGCGACAAGCAGAAAGCAGATAAGCGCACAAATACCCGAGAAGAGGAAAGCCAGCAGCATATTGCCGGAATTCACCAGAAAAATACCGACGATGCCAGGCACCAGCACCCAGGACAGCGAGATCGTGGCCCGCATGATCGAATTCACGGCAATCATGTCACCCGTCGAAAGATTACGGGCATCGGCGCGCACATGTGCAAAGATCAGCGAATTCATCGCCCCGAAAATCGGCAGGAGGACCAGCTTCGCACTGATGAAAGCCATGGCGTTACCGACGAGATAAACCAGCAGGTAGCCGCTGACGCCGAAGAGCGCGATGAGCAGCATGGGCTTGCGATATTCGCCCAGCCTGTCGGCGACGATGCCCATCAGCACGCTGGCGCTGACATTGATGACGGCGGCAAACAGCATCAGCAGGGAATAGACGGTGTTGCTGAGCCCGATTTCGCGAATGCCGATAACCGCCTGATAGGGAGCGGTGGCTGCATTCGAAAACCCGAAAAACAGAATGGCGAGCGCCCCGATGCGGATCGACGGATTATTGATAACGATGGAAAGAGCCGACGGCATGGATATTCGCCTGAGATGATCCGGCATCACCGGATCGCTGGATAAAAGCTATCGAACCGCCGTCATCGCCAGCGGGCCGAAAGGATGGGTTTCGGGATATAGTCGAAATGAGGCTTCCATGGGTAAAAATCGCCTTCCCGGCGGCGATTGGGAAGATTTTCGATATCCTGATTGATAACCCCCTCCGTCAGCGCCATCAGATTGGGATTGGCGATCGGCGCCAACTCCGGCGAAAGATAACCGGATTTGACGACCAGCAGCCTCACAGCCTTCGGATCGAAGCCCAGACGGGTGAAATCCGAAATCATGTGATAGGGCCTGCGCCTTGCGGCCAGAATGACGATGATGCCGCCGATGCCGACCACCGCCTGCCGCTGATCCGCAGCACCGGGATCGTCCAGTTTCAGAACCTTGGCTTCCACCGTGACGGACGGGCTCTCCGGATCGAGGCTGCCGCCAATCTTCAGGGAAAGCGTCGCGTTCTCACCTGCCGCAAAACAGGCTTCGACGGCCGGCCTATCGGTGATGCCGCCCATCAAAGCGCCCTGCCAGTTGCGTTTAATCAGCGCCGCCAGAACATCGGCGCGATCGCCCACGCCGCCGCCGGTCGGATTGTCCCCCGAGTCTGCGAGAATGATCGGGCTGGTGGCCGTTTTTTCCGCAATATCCAGAATGGCCTCAAGCGGTTCGGTCACGGGGCCGAAACGGAAATCCTGCCGGGCATTCCAGTAGGATTGCGCGATCTCGGCGGCAACCGCCTGCGCGGCCTTCCGATCCGTTCCCGTCACGACAGCGCAGGCCGTCGCCCTTGGTTCATCGGCCCAGACATAGCCAATCATGAAATTCGCATCCCATATGCCCGGACGGGTATCGTGATCCGGCAGGACGGCATAGAGGCTTTTGGCCGGTTCATCTTCCGTGGAGGTCTTTTCACCCGGCAGCAGCACGGGGATTTTCGCCCAGGCCACACCGGGCTTCTCGCCCGTTTTCAGGGCCTTGATCAGCATCGTCCACGCCCGCACCATCGTCTCGCGCACATCGATATGCGGTGCAGTTCGGTAGCCGGCGAATATATCCAGCTGATCGACGATCGTCTGGCTGACATTGCCGTGCAGATCGTAGCTGGCGGAAATGATCACATCCGGCCCGACCACGGCGCGGGCGCTGGAAATCCAGTCGCCCTCCGCATCGTCCATGCCTTCGACATTCATCGCGCCGTGCATTGCGAGATAAAGTCCATCCAGCGGCAGTGAAGCGTTCAGACGCTCGAGAAATTCCTGCTTGAACGCGTCATAGGCCGCGCGCGATACCGGACCACCCGGCACCGCCCGCGCATGAAGCAACGGCAACACCTCCGCCCCGCCTTCGCCGAGGAAATTGAAGTACTCGGCTTCCGGTAACTCCGCGCCGCGGAAAACGCGAAAGTCTTCCTGGCGCATCAGCACCGGCGAATAGGTGCTGCATTCGGTATGAATACCACCAACGGCAATACGCATCTCGCCTGCCCCTCAATAAACCGGGTTCAAGGAGACGATGGCGGAAAAACGCAGCCAGTCCTTCTGCGCCTTCGGAGTCCACGCCGCCTCGGCAATGGCCGGCAGCCTCGGGAAAACCAGATGGTTGAAATAGGCGCGGTTGAGGAAATGCTCCGACCAGATGCAGGCCTGAACGCCTTTCATCCGCTCCTTCAATTCCTCCGGGAAGTCGCCGACTGCCTCATAGGCATAGGTGTGCGAAGGCGGAACGGTGCCCGCCCAGCTTGCACCGGGCTCCTGCCAGGCTTCATCCTGCACCATGTCGAGATAATAGGCCTGTCCCGGCGTCATCACCACGTCATAGCCTTGTTTTGCAAGCTCAAGGCCAACTTCCGGCTTCTGCCAGGCCATCAGCAATGTTCCAGCCGGATCGACGCCGCCGCCGTGCGAAACCTCGTCCCAGCCCGCAAGCTGGCGGCCGCGCTCATGCAGCATCCCCTGGATGCGCTTCATGAAATAGGACTGGATGCCGAAGGTGCCGTCGAGCCCTTCCTTTTCCATCAACGACTTGGCAAGCGGCGAGGCAAGCCAGGAACCATCCGCAACCTCGTCGCCACCGATGTGGATCAGCCGCGAGGGGAAAAGCTCCACCATCTCGTCGAATATCTTGCCGAGGAACTCATAGGTCGGCTCGATGGCGGGGTTGAGCGCATTGTTGGGATAGCCCTGCACCGAACGGTAGCTGTCCGGCGCTTCCTGCCCGTCTGTCAGATCCGGATAGGCGACGAGAGCCGCAGTGCTATGGCCGGGAATATCGACCTCCGGCACGATCTCGACGTTCAATGCGGCCGCATGCGCAACGACCTTGCGCACATCGTCCTGGCTGTAATAGCCGGAAACGGGCTCGGCCCCGTTGCCGAGCTGCGGCAGAAGCGGCGTATCCGGACCGCGGGTTGCGCCAACGGTTGTCAGCAGCGGATAGGCCTTGATTTCAAGCCGCCACGCCTCGTCATCCGTCAGATGCCAATGGAACCTGTTCATGCGCAGCCATGCGAGAATATCGATCAGCCGCACGACATCATCAGTCGGATAGAATTGCCGCGAAACATCCAGATGGCAACCGCGCCAGCTGTAACGCGGTGCATCGGTGATGGTGCCGGAGGCCGGGAAGCGGAACTTGGGATCGATCCGCGCGCCATGCAGCAATTGCGCCAGCACCGTCAGGCCATATTGCAGACCGGCAGCGGCCGAATATTCCACAACGACGGCTTCATCGGAGAAAGACAGGCGATAACCTTCCGCTTCCAGCCCGCTATGCTGTTTGAAACGAAGCGGTTTTCCCTCATGAACCGGCGCAAGGCTGAAAGGCACATGTCCCACGGCAAAAAGCCTGCGGAACAGCGAAAGCACGGTTTCCACCGCAAGTACTTCCTCAGCCTTCGCATTATCCGCCGGGTAAAGCGCGACGGGGAAGGTCTCGCCCGGCTCGGCATCGATTTCCGCTGGCCATGGCTGGATGGCGAAGGGTAGGTCGAGCTTCCCTTCAGGAAGCAGAACCGGCGCCGGCTCGCTGTGACGCCCGTCCAGCATCAAATCGCCGACAGCAACGGCGCGATGCGTACCGTCGGCAAGGCTGACATAGGCGGATTTCGCGCCATCCGTGCGATGGCGGGCTGGCCTCAGCAAGCCATCGACGGTGAAACGCCAGGATTTACCGGCCTCGAGCACGAAACCGGGCGGCGGCGCAAATTCATGGAAATTGGCATTGCGGCGCAGATAAACGGCATTGCCGCAAACCGGCTTGTCCACCGTCCGGGTGAGGGACGTGTAGACGATCCGGAAATCTTTCAGCGGCTCACGGGAGAGATTGAACAGGGTGAAGGTGAAACCACCCGATGCGGATTCTGCGAGCGGATGCCACGAATTTTCAAGACGATAATGTGCGAGCGCCATGATGCTCCCCTTTATTGCGCATTGCGCCCCCGAAAGGGCTTCGATCAGTAGTGTTCGGATTGCGAGAAAGTACGGGCAAGCGGCGCTTGCCCCGCCGTGAGCCCGCAGTCCACCGGCAGGCACACGCCGCTGATGGCGGCCGCCTGTGGACCGGCCAGAAAGGCCACGGCGTTGGCCACATCTTCGGGTCTCACGATGCGCTGCAGCGGATACCAGTGCTTCGCTTCCTCGAAGACCTGAGGATTGACCGCCGCCCGCGCCTCCCACGCCTGCGTGCGCACGGTGCCCGGCGCAACGGCATTGGAACGGATGCCGAATTTACCGTATTCGACGGCGATCAGCTTCGTCAGATGGATCAGCCCCGCCTTTGCCGCGCTATAGGCGGGATGGCCGAACACAGCCATGCCGTTGACGGAACTGATATTGACCACGGAACCCTGCGTTCGCTTCAGCGCCTCTTCGAAAGCCCTGAAGCAGAGAAACGGTGCTTCCAGATTGAGGGTATTGTCCTTGCGCCATATTTCGGCGGTCGTGTCGTGCAGGCTGACCGCCCTTGCAGCCCCTGCATTGTTGACGAGGGTCGCAACATCACCCAGCTCCGCGACCTCCGCAGCCAGCCTTGCAAGGTCCTGCGGATCGGTGACATCGCAGGTTTTCGAAACGAAGGCGGGACCGGAAAGCAGGGAAAGCGCATTGGAAAGGGCGTCGGGATCGATATCCACCAACACCACCTTCGCATGGCTTTCAGAAAGCGCCGCGGCAATTGCCCGGCCTATGTCACCTGCCGCCCCCGTTACGACGGCGACCCGGTCTTTCCTGTCCTGCATCTCATCCCACTCCTTCGAAGCTTTCCAATCAGTCTCGGAGCGGGTTCTTCAGGCAAACCGCTCACAATTTTCACTTTCCCGCCTTCAATCACCCAGCAATTGCCGGTCATCCGGATCGCGATGTTCCACGAGTTGCTGCTTGATGTGACGCAGGGTCACCATCGACCGTTGCCGGTGATGATAGGCAGCAAGGGTCGCCAGGATATCGACGGCGGCCAGATAGGCGTAACGTGATGAGGTCGGGCGGAAGATATTGTTTCCTTCAGGCACGTTGACGGCCACCACCATATCGGCGGCCATGGCAACGGGCGTGTCGCTCTGGGTAAGCGCGATGGTGGTGACCCCCATTTCCCGCGCCACCTTGAAGCATTTCACCAGTTCCATGTTGCGCCCGGAAAAGGAGGAGCCGATGATGACATCTTCTTTCCGCGCGGCAGCGGCCATCATCAGTTGCATGCTATGGTCGGCGCTGGTGGAAACGCGCAGGCCCAGGCGAAACAGCCGGTTCTGGATTTCCGACGCGATCATCGAGGAATTACCGCCGGCACCAAAGGCATAGATCATGCCGCTATTGGCGATCTTGATCGCCGCTTCGTCGGCAAGAGCGGGATCGAGCGTCTTGTGCAACAGGAAAAGTGCTTCCTGCGCTTTCGCAAGCACTTCCTCTGCCACATCCGACGGGCCGGTGCTTGTGGGTTCCGAGGTGAGATAACGGATGCCCACATAGGCGGTCTTGGCAAGGCTGACCTTGAAATCCGAAAAGCTCTGGCAGCCGAGACGCCGGCAGAAGCGCGTCACCGTTGGCGGCGAAACCTCGGCGCGAGCGGCAAGCTCGATGATAGAGGCATTGACGGCGAATTCGAAGTCCGAAACCAGAATCTCGGCGATGCGCCGCTCCGATTGCGAGAACTGCCCCTTGTCTTCCTGAATCCTTGCGAAAATATCCATGCTCACCGGTCTCCGTTCCGCCAAAACTTAAGGCTTGGCCCCGTTACCGATGCATCCTAATCCGAGACGCCCGTCAACCGTACACACCCATGAATCAACCATGCTTCGTCCCATTGACGACACGATGGACACCTTTGATTTGAAAATTATTTTCTCTGTTGATTGCGAGATGAGCATATGCCAACAATCTTCGCCAGAGAAATCTCCAAATCCTGAAAATAATTTCAACAATGGACCTGAATCATGCGCGATCCCTTCAAAAACCCCTTTCCCGAAACAGACGTCGCCCGCCATTCCATCTGGGAGATGCTGGTGACGCGGGACATCGACGCATTCCTCGCCGCCGACTGGTCGAAGGTCGCGGATGATTTCGTCGAAGAGGGCTTTCTCGGCATCAATGCCAACCGGGATGCAAACCCGGACAACTGGCGTCTGTCCTTCCCGTCGCTCGTGGCCTATCGCGACGAATGGCTGCGACAGGCGCAGGATTTCCAAACCCAGCAATTCGCCGAAGACCCACGGGGTGCGATCTTTACGACCACCACGCTGGAAGAAATCGAAGTGGAAGGTGAAACCGCGCTGGTTCGCAAGAAGTTCGATGGCGGGCTTCGCAAGGCCGATGGCAGCTTCGACGTCATGAAATGGCAGACGCTCTATTATTGCCGGCTGCATGAGGGCCGCTGGAAAATCAGCGGTTTTACCGGCTACATGCCCAACCCGATGCCTTGATCCAAGGCTTCTGCGAGAGATATTCGAGCGCCGGGCCGAAAGCCCGGCGTTATTTTTTCGTCCGGAGAAGGCGGAGGAAAACCGCCGAAAAGGGATCGCGTCAGGAAAAACCGGGCATGGGGAAACAGATTTCATGGCCCGGTTCCTGCCCTTTATTGTATCAGCTTGAGGACTGAGAGGTCGACGCGCCGTTCCAGCGCGATACCGCTCTCATCAAACAGATGGCAATCCGACGCCTTGATGCCGGTGACAATAGGTTCATCAACGACAACCGGGGCGGAACCGGAAAGAAGCGCGCAATAGTTCTCGCCCGTCGGAGCAACACCGTAAGCGATGGTATTGACCCCCAGCCGCTCAATGACGCTGGGCGCGATCTTGATATTCAGGTCGGCCGTTTCAAGACCTGTATGTTCCGGACGAATGCCAAGCGTCAGCTGCGCGCCTTCGAGACCGGGGCGAGGTTCCACCGGCACGGTGATCGTCTGGCCCTCATATTCCACGGTCACGCCATCGGCGCTGGCGGATTTGCAGGTGACCTTCAGGAAGTTCATTTTCGGGTTGCCGATAAAACCGGCGACGAAAAGGTTCGCCGGCTTATGATAAAGCTCCAGCGGCGCACCGACCTGGGCGATTTCACCGGCATTCAGCACAACGATGCGGTCGGCCATGGTCATGGCTTCCACCTGATCGTGCGTGACGTAGATCATCGTCGCCTGCAGCGTCCGGTGAAGATTGGTAAGCTCGATGCGCATGTCGGCGCGAAGTGCCGCATCGAGGTTGGAAAGCGGCTCGTCAAACAGGAAGATCTTCGGTTCGCGAACGATAGCGCGACCGATCGCCACGCGCTGGCGCTGGCCACCGGACAACATGCCGGGGCGCTGCTGCAGGCGCTGGTCGAGTTGCAGGATCTTGGCAACCCCCTCAACCTTTTCCTTGATCTTGCTCTCTTCCATCTTTTCGACGCGGAGGGGAAAAGCAATGTTTTCGAAAACTGTCATATGCGGGTAGAGCGCATAGGACTGGAACACCATGGCAATGCCGCGTTTTACCGGCGGCAATTCATTGACCTTGACGCCGTTGATGACGACGTCGCCGGCGGTAATATCCTCAAGGCCGGCGATCATGCGCAGCAATGTGGATTTTCCGCATCCCGAGGGGCCGACAAAAACGACGAACTCGCCATCCCTGATGTCGAGCTGAACGCCCTTGATGACTTCGAAATGTCCATAGTTCTTGCGGACGTTGTTGAGATAAAGCTGACCCAAAACTTGCCTCTCCCGTCACCAGCCGACATCAGGCTGCGTTCAGAGACGTTCCGCAACACGGGAGAAAACCGCGCCTTACCGGAACCGTTGAAAAACACGAGAAGCCCCTTCCGTCACAGCGGCTGGCATTCTCGCGGCGAATTCATGAGGTTGCGGGCGACCTGCGCCCGCAACCGTCGCATTGTGGATTATTTATACTGCTCGAGAGCGGCGGAGGCCTTCTTCGCGGCATCCTCCGGCGTAGCCTTGCCGGTAACGACAGACTGTACCATCTCGATCATCGTGTCCTGGAAGCCCTTGTAGTCGGTGAAGAGCGGCTCGGGACCACCATAGGCGATACCGTCGATCAGCGGCTTCCAGAAGGGGTCCTTGGCGATGAATTCATCAACCTTCGGCGACGGACGAAGCGGGGTGAGGCCAGCGCCGCCCTGCAACTCGTATTCGCCCTGCGGGCCGGGCGAAGTGATGAACTTGGCGAATTCGGTCGCCTTTTCTTCCACGCCCGTTCCCTTGAAGATCGCGAGGCTGTCGGTGATGAGCAGCGTGCCGGGACCCTTGGCTTCGGGGCCGAGCGGCAGGGTCGCGATGCCCCAGTTGATCTTGGTTTCCTGCAGGCGGGTTGCAGCACCCGAGCCGGCCTGGATCATGCCAACCTTGCCATCGAGGAAGATGGCGCGGATTTCGTTCTGCTCATAGGCGGTCGGACCTTCGACGGAATAGGGCGTGATGTCCTTGTAGGCCGTAAGGGCTGCAACAACCTGCGGGCTGTCGACAGTGATCTTGTCGCCATCGATAACCTTGCCGTTATTGGTGTAAACCCAGTGCATGAACTGGTGCATGGTGTTGTCGAAGGTCTTGGCGGGAAGACCGTAACCGGCGATGCCGGTCTTTTCCTTGATCTGCTTGGCGAAGGCAATTTCTTCCGCCCAGGTCTTCGGCGGTGTTTCCGGGTCGAGGCCGGCCTGCTTGAAGAGGTCCTTGTTCCAGTAGAGCGCCTTGGTCGAGAAAGCGACCGGCACGCCCCACTGCGTATCCTCGAAGGTGACCGTGTCGACGATGTTGGGGTAATAGGTCTTCTTTTCGTCTTCCGTCATCGGCACCGGAACGATGAGATCGTTCTGCGCGAACTGCTTCAGCGTGCGCGAACCGACATAGGCCATGGCGACCGGGGTGCCGGCAGCAGCGAGAGTGGTTGCCTTGTCCTGGCACTGAGCCCAGCCGACGACTTCAGGCACGACTTTCCAGCCTGCATTCTTGCCTTCCCATTCCTTGATATACTTCTCATGGATGGGGTCCATCTTGTCGCCGCAATAGATCCAGCTGATCTCCTTGTCGGCGGCATGCGCCGTCACCGTGCCAAGGGCAGTGGAACCGGCAAATGCGAAAGCGCAAAGCGCCAATCCGTAATGTTTCAGTGCCATAGGTAGTCTCCCATTTTCTGGTGGTCGTTCCGATTGTTGATTATTTCACCGCGCCGGCGGTCAGACCGCTGACGAGATATCGTTGCATGAAGAAGATGACGACCATGGCCGGGGCAATGCCGACGAAGCTGGCTGCCATCAACTCATTCCAGATGACTTCCTGACGACCGAAATAAGCGAACAGACCAATGGGCAGCGGCATATATTCGGTCTTGGAATTGAAGGTGAGCGCGAAGATGAACTGCTGGGCATAAGCGCCGATGAAGGTGGTGATGGAGACGACCGCGATGCCGGGCATCGCAAGCGGCAGGATCACCCGGCGGAAGGTATAGAAATAGCTCGCGCCGTCCACATAGGCCGCTTCCTCCAGCTCACGTGGAATACGCAGCATGTAGGTCCGCAAGAGCCAGATGGCGGTGGGGATCAGGAAGGCGGCGCCGGGAATGATCATCGCCAGATAGGTGTTCAGCACGCCCATATTGCGCATCAGCCGGTAAAGCGGGATCAGAAGGACCGCGCCGGAAAACATGTTGATCGCCAGAAACGCGCCGAGCAATTGCCCGCGACCGCGAAACTGGAACCGGGCGAAAGCATAGGAGGCCGGTACCACCAGAAGCAGAACGATGATCGTCGAGATCGTCGAAATGAAGAAGGAGTTGAAGACGTAGCGGGCAAAGCCGGGAACGCTGACCCACATGGTCCTATAGGCCTCGAAGGAACCGTTCTCCGGCCAGAATTTATACGGCGAGGAAAACAGCAGGCTGAGCGGTTTCAGCGAAACCAGAAATCCTTCCACGAAAGGCGCCAGGACGAAGGTCAGGAACACGGCGATGCCGCAATAGATCCCGACCATTTCATACCACCTGTAGCGGTTGATCATCGCATTCTTGTCGGTCATCGGCTGGCCTCCTGCGAGATACGGCTGGTGATGCGGAAGTAGAAATAGGTGAAGATCGACAGGAAGATGCAGATCAGCACGGCGCGGGCGGCACCCTCACCGTATTTGTAAGAACCGATCGCCGTCTTGTATGTGTCGATGATCATGGTCGTCGTCTGGCCGGTCGGACCGCCCTGCGTCAGGATCCAGATGATGTCGAAGGAATTGAAGGTCGAAATCAGCGAGATCATCGACATGGTGATCATGGCGGGCAGCATCAGCGGCAGCGTGATGCGGCGGAAGCGGTAGGCGCGGCTTGCCCCATCCGTCCAGGCCGCCTCATAGAGGTCCTGCGGAATGGCCTGGATTGCCGCCAGCAGATAGAGCGTCACCATCGGCACGCCGATCCACACGTCGGTAATGATGGTCGCCCAGAAGGCCGTGTTGCCATAGGCGAGGAAAGCGACGGGTCCATTCACGAGACCCAGGTTCTGAAGAACACCGGAAATCATGCCGAACTGGCCGTTATACATCCAGCCCCACATGAAGATGCCGATGGCCATCGGCACGATCCATGGCGGCATGGTCAGGATGCGAAACAGCGCACGGCCGGGAACGGCGGAATTCAGAAGCACCGCGCCAAATGTGCCGATGATCATCTTTATCGAGACGGAAAAGAACGTCCAGATAAAGGTCCGCGTGATGACATCGGCAAAAGTCGCGTTGAAGATCTTGTCGTAGTTGATGAAGCCTACCCAATTCGTCGTTTTTCTGAGCGACGCATCGGTAAAGGACAGGATGAAGGTATCGACGAGCGGATAAGCAACGATAACCGTGATGTAGAGAAGTGCCGGCAAAAGAAGAAGCCAGGCAAAGACGACCGCGCTGCGTTTCGCATCCATCGCCGCGCCCCCTTAAGCCGATTTCGCCGCAGGCGTCTTCGGCTGCCCGTGGAGCGCCAGATCGTATTCCTCCCACACCGGCTTGAGATCCACCACCTTGCGGCCGTGGCGCGCCTCATCCATGGCAAGCGCCAGAATGCCGGCCTCGATGGCATCAAGTGCGGAAACCGGCAGTGGCGTGCCCTTGACGATATGATCGATCACGTCCTCGGCCATCTGTTCGTCAGCACCATAATGCTGGGAGAGCACGGTCGCCGCCGAATAGGTCTTGGCGACCGTCTTTTCGTTGGTCCGGGCATTGTGCACGTTCAGGAAACCGCGCACGAAATCGCCCTCCGCCATGCCTTTGGCGCCAATGACGCAGAAACGGCGGAAATCGTCGGGAACGTTGAGATTGGTATGGAAGGCAAGCGACGCGCCGTTCTCATATTCGACGATCGCCGTCTGGTAATCGATGATGTCGCCGTCGCTGTCGAAGACCTTTTCCGAGCCCATCCAGCCGCTCGGCTTGCGATGGTAGACCTCCATGTCGTTGATGCCGTCATTCTGTGGGGCATTCGCAGGCGTGAAGCTCTTGCGCCCGCCGAAACTCGACACAAAACGCGGCCGCGCACCGACAACACCATTATAGAGATCGAGGTCGTGGCAGCATTTTTCCAGCATGAAAGAGCCGGAATAATTTTCGTAACGCCGCCAGTCGCGCATGAAGAACGCGCCATGATAGGGCGGGATATGTTCCGAAGCCTCGATGGAAACGACATCGCCCAGCTTGCCTTCGGCCTGCGCGGCGCGCAGATCGCGGTAAAGCGGCGAATAACGCAGGACCAGACCCACCAGCAGCCGCTCATGACCATGCTTGTTGAGCAGCCGGGCGAGCTCGAGGCTTTCCTCGATGCTGACGACGATGGGCTTTTCGGAGAAGATGGTGCAACCGGCTTCAAGCCCGATGCGGATATGATCAAGATGCATATGGTTCGGCGAGCCGATCATCAAGAGGTCGAATTTCTCGCCGGCGATCAGCGCCTCGGGGCTGTCATAGGCCTTGCCGGCCGAAATGCCTTTTTCCTTGAGACCCGGAAGACCAGCCGGCGCGGGATCGACGTAACCGACGATCTCGAAGTCCTTGTCAATCTCATGAAAAACGTAGCCCAGATAACCGAGACGGAATCCGAGTCCGATAATTCCCACCTTCATGAACTTTGTTCCCTGTTCATTCGTAATTCATTTTCGCAGAAGTAACCATTTCTGTGCTGGCTATTCACATATCTGCGATAATTTCCTGCCACGATGAAATTAATTTTCACAACGGTCAAGCTAAATTCGATTTCGCCAACCCTGCGGAGGACCGGAGATCGACTTTCCCGTCGGAGCGCAAGCGAAACAGACCGCTGCAGCCACCAACGCAAAAAAACAATACCAAAAAAATGCCAATCGTCTAGAGCAATTCCTGCAGTGGGAAATTTTTTTTGGTTAATGCGAAAATATCAAGCACATAGCCCGATTATTCAGCAAAAACTCGAAAAAAACACCGATTTATCGTACAAATACGCTAATGGTTCTATTTTGGTATTGCCGATTGCGATGCTTATGGTATAGCCAAAATTCGCCACATCGATTGTGACAGAGGTTATGCATGAACGGCGCAGCGCTTAATCTGGACGACCTGCAATCGGGGGGCGGTGGCCCGCTTTACCTGAAACTGCGTCAGACGATTGAAGATGCCATCAATGCCGGCCGCCTGAAACATGGCGACGCCTTGCCGCCCGAGCGCGATATTGCCGAAAGCGCCTGCGTCAGCCGTGTCACGGTGCGCAAGGCGGTGGACGATCTCGTCCGTGATGGGCTTCTGGTGCGCAGGCACGGTTCGGGCACCTTTGTCGTCAAGCCCATCACCCGCATGCAGCAGCCCTTGACCAAGCTGACCTCGTTTACCGAGGACATGCGCCGCCGCGGCATGGCCGCAAGCACGCGCTGGCTGGACAGGGGCCTGTTTTATCCGACAGGTGACGAGATGATGGCTCTCGGCCTGTCCCAATCCGCCATGGTTGCACGGTTGACGCGACTGCGCCTTGCCAACGACCAGCCGATCGCGCTCGAAGTCACCAGCCTGCCGGGCGATATTCTGCCTGACCCGCAACTGGTGGAAAACTCGCTTTATCTGGAGCTTGAGAAAAACGGCATTCGCCCGGTCCGCGCCATCCAGCGCATCTCCGCCCGCAACCTGACGGACGAGGAAACCCTGCTGCTTGGCGTTCCGCCGGGCTCGGCTGCACTTTCCGTGCAGCGCATGGCATATCTGGAAAGCGGACGCCTCATGGAAATATCCCGCGCCCTTTATCGCAGCGACGCCTATGACCTCGTCGCCGAACTGACGATGACCTCCGACTGAAACAAATCGACCAAGGACAGAAAACGATGACAACCCTGATGCGCCAGGAAATCAACGAGATTCCCGATGCCGTCGCCCGTCTGCTGGACAATGCGAAAAATGATTTCCACGAGGCCGGCAGCCAGCTGAAGGCCCGCGATCCCGCCGTTATCGTCACGATTGCGCGCGGCTCTTCCGACCACGCTGCACATTTTCTGAAATATGCGATCGAATTGCAGACCGGCCTTCCGGTGGCCTCTCTCGGACCGTCGCTCGCTTCCATCTACCAGACGAAACTGCGGCTGGAGCGGGCGGCGGCCTTCGCCGTGTCGCAATCGGGTAAAAGCCCTGACATCGTTGCCCTGGCACAAAGCGCCCGCAAGGGCGGCGCGCTCACCTTTTCTCTCGTCAACACCCTGCCCTCTCCGCTTGGCGATGCGGCCAATCAGGCGATCGATATCCAGGCAGGACCGGAAAAAGCCGTTGCCGCAACCAAATCCTTCGTCAATTCCATTGTCGCGGGCCTTGCGATCCTTGCCGAATGGACGGAAGACACCCTGCTGGCCAAGGCCGTCAGCGCCCTGCCGCAGAACTTCGCGAGAGCCATTGCGCTTGACTGGAGCCAGATCGCTGAGGCGGTGAAGGGCGAGGAATCGCTTTATATGCTGGGTCGCGGTCCCGCCCTTGCGATTGCCGCAGAAGCCGCGTTGAAGTGCAAGGAAACCTGCGAGCTGCATGCGGAAGCCTATTCTTCGGCGGAAGTCATGCACGGCCCGGTCTCGCTGGTTGCGCCGAAGTTTCCGGTCATTGCCTTTGCTGCGCGCGACCGCGCCGAAACCTCCGTCACGGATATTGCCGCAAATCTCGCTCAGAAAGGCGCGAATGTTTTCGTCACTTCCGCCAAGGGCAGCCCGGCCAAGCCCCTGCCCTTCGTGGAAACCAATCATCCGCTGACCGATGCCTTGCTGCTGATCGCACCGTTTTATGGCTTCATCGAGCAATTGTCGCGTGCAAGAGGCTTCAACCCGGATGCGCCCGTGGCATTGAAGAAGGTCACGGAAACCCAATGAGCGGCATCAAGGCATTTATCGGCGCGCGCATTTTCGATGGCGTCGTGTGGCACGATGACAAGGTGCTTCTGACCCGCGACGGGCATGTTGCCGCAATTTCGGACAGCGTACCCGCCGACGCCGAGACGATCGATGTGAATGGGCTGCTGATCGCGCCGGGCTTCATCGACCTCCAGGTCAATGGCGGCGGCGGGGTCATGTTCAACAACCAGCCGGATGTGGCAGGCATTGCCCGCATCTGTTCCGCTCATGCGCAATTCGGCACCACGGCGCTGATGGTCACGCTCATCACCGACCGGCCGGACGTGACCTCCAAGGCGGCGCAGGCGGGCATTGCCGCCGGCAAGGCGCAGGTGCCCGGTTTCCTCGGTCTGCATTTCGAAGGGCCGCATCTTTCCGTTGCGCGCAAGGGCACGCATGATCCGGCGCTGATCCGCAAGATGGAGACGGCCGATCTTGCAGTTCTGACCGGCTGCAAGGCGCAACTTCCCTTCGTGCTGACAACCATTGCCCCCGAAAACGTGACAGTCGAACAGGTTAAGGCCCTCAGGGACACCGGCATCATCGTCAGCCTCGGCCACACCGACACGGGCCTCGATGTGGCGACTGCCTATGCTGAAGCCGGCGCATCCATGGTGACCCATCTCTTCAACGCCATGAGCCCGCTTGGCCACCGCGAACCGGGGCTGGTCGGAGCCGCACTTTCGAACGGCAAATTGCATTGCGGGCTGATCGCCGATGGTTTTCATGTCGACCCTGCTGCAATCGGCATTGCACTTCGTGCCAAGAATGGCCCGGCCCGTATTTTCCTCGTCACCGATGCCATGTCCACTATCGGGACCGATGATGACGGTTTCGAGCTGAATGGCCGGCGCGTCTATCGCAACGGCGGACGGCTGACACTGGCCGACGGCACGCTGGCAGGCGCGGATATCGACATGCTCTCCTGCATCCGCTTCATGCATGAGAAGATGGAAACACCGCTGGAAGAAGCCCTGCGAATGGCATCCGCCTACCCGGCGGAGGCAATCGGCGCGTCAGCCAAGGGAAAACTCCTGCCCGGTTTCGATGCTGATTTCGTCATGCTGACACCAGACCTCCAGATGCATTCCACATGGATATCAGGAGAAAAAATCTATGATGCCAAGCGTTCCGGAGTGTGAACAATGATTGTTTGTTTCGATATTGGCGGAACGACCATCAAGGGCGCAATTGCCCATGCCCCGGACGATATTCGCCCCGTTCCGCGCATACCGACACCGAAAACCAGTTTTGAAGACTTCGCCGCCGGCCTGAAATCCGTCATCGACGAGAGCGGCGGCACACCCGGCTGCGTCTCGCTGTCGATTGCTGGCGTCATCGATCCGGAAACGGGCAAGGCCACCGTTGCCAATATTCCCAGTATTCACCGTACAGTATTGAAGGACGAACTCGAAAAGGCGCTCAACCTTCCCGTCATCGTTTCGAACGACGCGGATTGCTTCGTGATCGCCGAATCGGAGATCGGCTCCGGACAGGGTCATCGCGTCGTCTTCGGCGTCATCCTCGGAACGGGTGTCGGCGGCGGGCTGGTGATCGACGGTAAGCTCATCAATAGCGATGGTGGTTTTGCCGGTGAATGGGGCCACGGCCCGGTGGCCGCGACATTGGCGGGCAACCCGCCGGTCTCGCTGCCGCGCTTCGAATGCGGTTGCGGCCTTACCGGCTGCGTCGACGCGATCGGCAGCGCCCGCGGCATGGAAAAGCTGCATCTGCATCTTCACCGGCAGGATTTGACCAGTGAGGATATTATTGCCGCATGGCAGGCGGGCGACGCACAATCCGCCAGAACCATCGATGTTCTCATCGATATTCTCGCTTCACCGCTGGCAATGGTGATCAATGTCACCGGCGCGACCATCGTCCCGGTCGGCGGCGGGCTTTCGAATTCCAGGGAACTTGTGGGCGCTCTGGACGAGGCCGTCAGGAGCCGCATTCTGAGGCGCTTCAACCGACCGCTCGTCGTGCCCGCCATTTGCCGGATCGAGCCGGGTCTGATCGGTTCGGCTGTTATCGGGCTGAAATATGCGAAGGAAATCGGGAACGCGGCTTAAGCCGCGTTACACCGTCTTGATCTTTTCCCGACGAAAGCCCAGCCCCACCAGCCGGCCTGTCAAATGGGCAAAAAGCGGAAATCGCATGATCGCCCGCACAAAGGCGGGCGGGCCTTTGGGCTTTTCCACCCTATCCGTATCCGCCTGCTCTTTCTTGCGGCCGATACGCATCATCCGCTGCAGAAACTGTGTGGCCTTGGTCGGAAAGGACCGGCGTTTCTGGATTGCGGCGAGATCATCATCGGCAACGGCCCGGCCGGACAAGAACACCGGCACGAGCACATTGGCCGCGGCCACGGCGTCCTGAACAGCGAGATTGATGCCGACACCGCCAACAGGCGACATGGCGTGGGCCGCGTCGCCGATGCAGATGAGGCCTGGTTTCCACCAGCGCTTCAACCGGTCGATACGAACGGTCAGGAGATGCACGTCATCCCAACTTTTGAGTTCATCGAGCCTCTCGCGCGGGAAAGGGCAGATTTCCGCGACCCTGTCCCTGAAGGCTTCAATTCCCTGCAGCTTTATGTCCGCGAAAAAGCCCTTGCGCACCACATAACCGCATTGCCAGTAGTCGCCGCGGTTGATCATCACGAAACCCTGCTGCGAGCCCGCATGCCCCATGGTTTCGGTTGGATCACCCGGCTGTTTCGAAAGGCGCAACCACAGCACTTCGGTCGGTATACCGAAGCGCTGCACTTCGAGGCCAGCCGCCTCTCGGACGATGGAATTGCGGCCGTCCGCGCCCACCACCAGATCAGCGGCGATCTCGATCGCGCCTTCCGGCGTATTGACGATGAGACCGCCAATACGCCCGTCCCTCTCGATCAGGCCGGTCACCGGCGCATTCATCAGCAGCCGGAAATTTTCATATTGCCCGGCCTTGCCGACGATGAAATTGAGAAAATCCCATTGCGGCATGAACGCAATGAAGCGATGCCGGACCGGCAGCCGCGAAAAATCTGCGATCGTGATGCGCTCGCCGCCAATGACTGCGTTCAGCCGTGGCGCGCGTGTATGCGGCAGACTCAGGAACTCATCGATAAAACCCAGTTGCTCCATCAATTCCAGCGTGGAAGGGTGGATGGTGTCGCCGCGAAAATCACGCAGAAAATCCCCGTGTTTCTCGACCACCGTGACATCGATGCCGCTGCGGGCAAGGAGCAGGCCGAGCATCAGGCCGGCCGGCCCGCCGCCCGCCACGACGACCGACGTGCGGATGTGTTGAACACCACTACCGTCATTTTCCGCTACGACTTTCGCTTCTTCCATCACCTTCCCCCGTTTCCGTCCCTTTAAAGGTCTTTATCGTGAATCCGCCGCCGGAAGGGTTGCATTTTTCGGCTGCGGCCAGCCGTGCGCATCGAAGCGAAAAAGCATTTCGGATCGGGCGAAGATAAAGGCGAAGGCCATGGCAGTCCACATGCCAAGCAACAGCCCGGCGGCGACATCGCTTGGATAATGCGCACCGACAATGACGCGCGAAACGCCGATGACCAGGGCAAGCAGGAGAAACACCCAGCGGAAGCGCGGCATCAGCATGGCGAAGACGCCAAAAAATGCCCCGGCAGCGGTCGAATGGCCGGAGGGGAAACTTTCATAGAGATTGTCGCCGGTGAAGGGCGTGAGGCTGTAGGCGCCCATCTCCAGAAGAAGCTCCGGCCGCGCCCGCCCGATCAGGAATTTCAGCGTGTGGACGAGAATGCTGGCCGTACCGATCGTCAGGAAGAAATAAGCGAGAAGCCGCCATGCGGTTCGCAGCTGCCCGGCATAGGTCCGCGCCTGCAAAACGCGCGCGCCGACATAGGCAAGGATTGCGAGAGCCCCCGTGGAATAGAGCATCCAGCTGAATGTTCCGAAATCGGTAATGGAGCGATTGAAGGAAACGATCGTTCCCGGCAGGGCCTGGGCACGTTCCGAAAGGCGCGGGTCGAAAGGAATAAAGACCAGAACCAGCACAATGCTTGCCGCAAAAATCCAACCACTGGAAACAAGGAAACGTCGCATCAATATCCTCTCATCGTTTTTCTTGCATATGGCTTTGCCGTCCACAAAAACAATAGCCGGGCTTTGTCCTTGTTATGGCTGGTTTTCGCGAGTAGAGGCTAATGCATGTCGCCCGAAACTGTGTAGCGGTTTCGGGGAATGTCATGCACCGGAAGGTGCGAACCGGAAACGACCGACGGACTGAAGATGACGACTGCCAGTGAAATGCCACGCAAGCTGACGATATTGGGTTCGACGGGCTCGATCGGAACGAACACGCTGGATGTCGTGCGTCAGCTGGGGGGCCGTGGCCAATTCGAGATCATGGCGCTCACCGGCGCAGGCAACATCACCCTTCTGGCGGAACAGGCGCGCGAATTCGGCGCTGAGCTCGCGGTGACTGCCGAGGATGACAAATACGAGGCGCTGAAATCCGCACTTTCCGGCACCGGCATCAAGGTTGCAGCAGGCAAATCCGGCCTCGAAGAGGCGGCCTCGATGGAGGCAGGCTGGGTGATGGCGGCGATTGCCGGAACACCCGGTCTGGCCCCGACATTGACGGCCGCACGGCGCGGCGCGGATATAGCACTTGCCAACAAGGAATGCCTTGTTTCGGCGGGCGATGTTTTCCTGCGCACGGTCAAACAGGGCGGCGGCAGGCTGATCCCGGTCGACAGCGAACATAGCGCGATCTTCCAGTGCCTGACGGGCGAACACAAACAGGCCGTGGAGCGCATCGTACTCACGGCTTCCGGCGGACCGTTCCGCACCTGGTCGCGTGAACAGATGGCCAATGTTACGGCGGATATCGCCCGCGCCCATCCCAACTGGTCGATGGGGTTAAAGGTATCGATCGGCAGCGCCTCGATGTTCAACAAGGGTCTGGAAATGATCGAGGCGAAATACCTCTTCGACCTCAGGCCCGATCAGGTGGAGGTGATCGTCCACCCGCAGTCGATCGTGCATTCAATGGTCGGTTACAGCGATGGCTCCTACATCGCACAACTCGGGTCGCCCGATATGCGAACCGCCATCTCCTATGCCCTTACCTACCCCGAGCGCGGCAATCTCAATGTCGAGCGTCTGGATTTTGCAAAACTGGCGCGGCTCGATTTCGAAGCGCCCGACGAGAACCGGTTCCCGGCGCTCCGTCTGGCGCGCACGGCGCTGGAGCGCGGGGGCCTGCAGGGCGCGGCTCTGAACGCAGCCGAGGAGACCGCCTTTCACGCCTTCGTCGAGGGCGGCATCGGGTTTCTCGATATGGCCGAGATCGTCGAAACGGTCATGGACCGTATGCATGATGGCCGATCCGGCGTAACGATTGACGATGTGTTCGCGGCGGACGACGAAGCCCGGGACCACGCGCGCGAACTGATCGCCACCAAAGAAAAGGCCGCGTAAACGCGGCCCCGTTCTTCTCTTGATATTTGAACTGCGGCCTTAGGCCACTGCACGAGCCAGCGCGCAATGCGACCAGAGCTGGTGCAATGCACCGACCAGCTGCTCGATGTCGGCATCGGTATGCAGCGGTGTCGGCGTGATGCGTAGGCGCTCTGTCTTGCGCGGCACGGTCGGATAGTTGATCGGCTGCACATAGACGCCGTGATTGTCGAGCAGGATATCCGAAATCCATTTGCATTTGGCAGCATCACCGACCATCACGGGCACGATATGGCTTGGATTGTCCATATGCGGAATGCCGCGCGCGTCGAGAAGACCCCGCAGCTTGCGCACCCGATCCTGATGGCGGGCGCGCTCGAAGGGACTTGCCTTCAGATGCTGGATCGAGGCAATCGCGCCGGCGGCAAGCGACGGCGGCAGGGCCGTCGTGAAGATGAAACCGGAGGCAAAGGAGCGGATGAAGTCGCAGACCGCCGTAGAGCCGGTAATATAACCGCCCATCACGCCGAAGGCCTTGCCGAGCGTCCCTTCGATGATCGTCAGGCGATCCATGAGACCTTCGCGCTCGGCAATTCCGCCGCCGCGCGGTCCGTACATGCCAACGGCGTGAACCTCATCGAGATAGGTCATGGCGCCGTAACGATCGGCGAGATCGCAGATTTCCTTGATCGGCGCGATATCGCCGTCCATCGAATAGACAGACTCAAAAGCGATGAGCTTCGGCGCGTTCGGATCGGCCGCCTTGAGTTTCGCCTCGAGATCTTCGAGATCATTGTGCTTCCAGATCACCCGCTCGCAACGGCCGTAACGGATGCCTTCGATCATCGAAGCATGGTTCAGCGCATCGGAGAAAATGATCAGGCCGGGAATTTTCTGGCCGAGCGTACCGAGTGTCGCCCAGTTGGACACATAACCCGAGGTGAAGATCAGCGCCGATTCCTTGCCGTGCAGATCGGCAAGTTCCTGTTCAAGCAGGACATGGTAATGATTGGTGCCAGAAATATTCCGGGTGCCTCCCGCACCCGCGCCACAGTGATCGATGGCGGCTTTCATGGCTTCGATGACTTTCGGGTTCTGGCCCATGCCGAGATAATCGTTGGAGCACCAGACCGTTACGTCCTTGCGCTCGCCATTGGCGTTGTACCGTGTCGCGCGGGGAAAATTGCCCTGCTGGCGCTCGATATCCGCAAAAACGCGATAGCGTCCCTCAGAATGCAGGCTCTGCAGTTCCGCCGTGAAAAATGCCTCGAAGTCCATGCCATGCTCCAGAATTGACCAGATCGTTTTCTCCCCCGACATCGGGACCGTCAACCCTTTTGGGCCACTTTAACCGCGTCTGCGTCAATTCGCCGTTGTTTTGAACCATTCCAATAAACCGTTTATAGAACCCAATGAAAAGTACAAAATTGATTCACATCAAAAAACCGCGAATTTTGTAACCTTTTTCGCGACGCGCCGTTGTTTGGGACGCAATCGATTTACGCTCGGAGGAATGCCTGAACTCGAGGCTTCCCTAAACGGCATCGAATTGTTAGTTATCTGTGGCGGTCGGAGGTAGCAGTCGCCGCAGATAAATATGGGACGCCTACCGAGCCGAAGAGCTCATTGTAACGTTGGAGAGAGTTTCATGAAAAAGGCAATCATATTTGCGCTGGTCGGCCTGTCGCTTGCAAGCTGCACGCAGACTGAAAAGGGAGCTTCGATCGGTGCCGTTTCCGGTGCGGTCCTTGGCGGCGCTATCACGGGCAATGTTCGTGGCGCGGCAGTGGGCGCAGCGATCGGCGGCGTAGGCGGCGCATTGATCGGCAATGCATCCGAGCCGGGCTATTGCTATTATCGCGACCAGTACGGTCAGCGTTACACGGCGCGTTGCCGTTAATCGCATCGCGAAATACCGTTGCACAGAAGCCCCGGTCACCCGGGGCTTTTTGCGTTAAGACGGGCAAAACGCAAGCCAAAGGGTCCTCAACGCCGTTTATTTATGATTAAATTGCAATGTTAACGGACAGGAAACGGGTTAGAGCCAAAATAAATGCTCAACCATAAAGCAGCTTATGCGAAGAAAACGGACTAACCCGAAGACAGGTATTGCGTATCGGAAAGCTGGCACCGCTCTTGCGGTTGCCATGGCGTTCGCCCTGTATCCGGCTTTTGCCCGCGACGCCTTTGCCTTCAAACTGTTCGGTGTGCGCCTCTGGGGTTCGGAAGAACCGGAGGTTGAGGTTATCAATCCGGTCAAATATGCCGTCACGCTCAACGCGCCCGATGCCGACAAATCGTTGACAGGCAGCCTCGAGAACAGCTCGCTCCTTCTGGCAGACAAGGACAAACCCGCCTCCGGCGATCTTGGCCTTCTCATAAAGGCAAGAGATGACAGGGACAGGCTGATCGCAGCTCTCTATGAAAACGCGCGGTATGGCGGCATCGTCAAGGTCACCGTCGCCGGCAAGGACGTGGACGATCTGCCCCCCAATCCTGTGTTCGACCACAGCGCACCCGTACCGGTGGTCATAACGGTGACGCCGGGTCCTAAATTCACGCTCGGCAGCGTCCGCCTTGAAGGCGATGTGACGGGACGCAACCTTGAAGAATACGGTCTCATCACCGGCGGCGATGCCGGATCTCTGGCAATCATCCGCGCCGGCAACAAGCTGATCGAGGATCTGAAAGCCGAAGGCCGCCCGCTTGCAAAGCTGACGAAACGCGAGGCGGTCGCAAACCACGCGACGAATACGGTCGACATTACCATGGCCGCCGAAGGCGGGCCTATTGCCCCCCTCGGAGAGGTGACCGTCACCGGTGAAAAAACCGTCGATGGGGACTTCATCCGCCGTTATTCGCGCCTCAATGGCGGTGAGCCCTATTCGCCGGAAAAGCTGCGCAAGGCTGCGGACAGGCTGCGCCAGCTGGGCGTGTTTTCCAGCCTGACAATCAAGGAAGCCGGAACGCTTTCGCGCGACGGCACCATTCCGCTCACCATCGAGGTGTCGGAAGGCAAGCACCGTTATTTCGGTGTCGGTGCACAATATTCCACCACCGAAGGTATCGGCCTCCAGGGCTACTGGGGCCACCGGAACCTGTTCGGACAGGCGGAATCGCTGCGCATCGAGGGCTCGGTTTCGCGCATCGCCGAAGCATCCAGCGTCGAAGGCATGGATTATTCGGCGGGCATCACCTTCACCAAGCCCGGTATGTTCAATCCGCGCACTACATTCAAGACCAGCCTTATCGCCAAGACCGAGCATCCCGATACCTATGAGGCGAAGACGCTGACGGGAACGGCCGGTTTCAGCTATGAGCTGAACGATACGGACACCGCGGCCGCCGGTCTTGAGGTCCAATGGGCCGATACCGAAGATGCTTTCGGCAAGAACGAATATCTGACCACCTCCATACCGCTGGAATTCGTGCGCGATACACGCGACGACAAGCTCAACCCCACCGAAGGCTTCCGTGCATCGGTAGCGGCGAAGCCCAGCTATGAGGCGCTGAACGGCACGTTCTTTTCCTCCTTCGAAGGCTCCATCACGGGCTACAAGGGGCTCGGCGCCGAAGACCGGCTGATCATGGCCGGAAAGCTTTCGGGCGGCGTGCTGGTCGGCGGCAGCGACCTGCAGGACATACCGACCACCCGGCGTTTTTACGCCGGCGGCGGCGGCTCGGTTCGCGGCTATAGCTACCAGGAAATATCGCCCTATAATGCAGACGGGGATGCAACCGGCGGCCGCTCTTATGTGGTAGGCTCCGTCGAAGCCCGCATCAAGGTCACTGATACGATCGGCATCGTGCCTTTCATCGATGCCGGCGTGGTTTCGGACGAAGTGACCCCCGATTTCTCCGATATCCGGGCTGGCGCCGGTATTGGTCTGCGTTACGCGACGCCCTTCGGGCCTCTGCGTCTCGATGTTGCCATGCCGCTTGATAAATATGATGGCGGCAACAGTTTCGGCATTTATGCTGGCATCGGCCAGTCTTTTTAAACGCCGCAGTCGAACACCCTTACAACAGAGTGTAGATTACCCTTGATGAAAACGTTGATTCGATTGCTGAAATGGCTGGGCTACGCTGCATTGTGCGGCGTTGTATTGGTATTGCTTGCGGTTCTGTTCGTCGGTTTTACACCGATGGGTGCCAGAATTGCCGCAAAACAGATTTCATCGCTCGTATCCACGCCCGATCAGACGATTGAAATATCCCCGCCCAGCGGTCTTCTGACTGGCCGCCTGCGGCTCGACAACGTCACCCTTTCGGACCGGCAGGGAGCCTATGCCCGTGTAAACCAGATTGCCGTCGACTGGTCGCCGCTCTCTCTGCTTGCCGGCACTTTCCATGCCGACCGTGTGTCGGCCGGATCGATCGATGTCGAGCGTAAGCCGCTTCCCGCACAGGAAACAGCGACGAAAAGCGCCGGCAATTCCTCGCTGCCAATCGAAATCGCCATCGATAATTTCAGCTTTCCCGATATCAGCCTCGGGCAGTCGCTTCTCGGGCGCCCCTTCGACCTGACGACCGAAGGCAATCTGAAGGCGGCGCAGGACGATATGCGGCTGTCGCTCACGGCCAACCGGCTGAATGCTCCCAATGCCTCCGTCAATGCGGATGTCGCATTTCTTCCGAATGAAAATGTGCTGAAGCTGAAAGCGGAGATGAAAGAGCCAGAGGGCGGGCTTCTCGCCACGCTGCTTTCCCTTCCCGGCACGCCAGCCGTGGCTATCGACGTGAACGGCGAAGGGCCGCTTTCCGACTGGACCGGCACCTTGCGCGGCAATGTCGCAGGCAACCAGATCCTCAATGTCACGGGCCGCCATCTTCTTGCCGACGACGGCACACGCCGCATCGAGATTGCCGGCGGCGGCCAGCCGGATCTGCTTCTGCCCCCTGCCTTCCGCCAGCTTTTTGCCGGCGAGACGAAACTCGATGCGAACGCCACGCTTTCTCCGCAGAACCGCATAGAAATCGGCAGCAGCACGCTGGAAACCGGCACCCTGCTGCTGACGGCCTCCGGCATCGTCGATCCAAACGGTCAGAACGATCTTAGTGCGAACCTCATCGGCACAGCGGGTCCGGTAGATTTTCGCTGGCCGCTGAACAATGGCGAGGTTCAGGCCCTCATCAACGGGCTTGATCTTTCGCTGAAAGGCAACGCCGATGCCGCACATCTCAAGACCACGGCGTCATTGCGCAGCCTTTCTTTGCCGCAAGGCAAGCTTGACGATATCAAGCTGACGGCGGAAAGCACCGATCTCAATATTGCCGACCAGAGCGGCACCATCCAGACCGTCCTTTCCGTCGCGCAATCGTCCTTCGTCAGCCCGGATATCGACCGGCTCGTGCGCGCGCCCGTCACCATCAAGGCGCCGCTCCGCCTCACCTCTTCCGCCATTGGCTTTGACGGCGCGACGCTGGAAAGCGCCAGTGTGGGCGGAACGCTGAACGGCAGTTTCGACCTTGCCAATAATCGCCTGACATCCAGCGTGCAGCTTTTCGCTTTGCCCGCCACCCTGCCGCCGGCGCTTGCCGAAAAATTCGATACCACCATCGCTCTCCAGGGCGATATCGACCTGATCATTGGCGGGCGCACCAGCGTTCAGAACCTCGTGGTCAAATCCGGAACGATCGAAGCGGCCGGCGATGTCAGCCTCGAAAACGACGCGTTGAGCGCCAATCTGACAGGTAAATTTCCGGCGCTCGAAAAGCTGACGCCGCAGGCCAAAGGCGTTGCCGATTTTGCAATCGAAGCCAGCGGCGCGCTCGCCGCACCTGATTTCAATGTCACCCTGAGTTCCGAAAGTGCGATCCTTGCCGGACGAAAACTCGAAGCGCTGAAGGTCAATGCCTCTGGCAAGGCCGATCCCAAGGCCCCGCAGGCGAAACTGACGGCCAGCGGCAGCCTCGACCAGCAGAAGATCGACGCCAACGCCAATGTGGTGCAGACCGAAAACGGCACGGCGATCCCCGAGCTTCACGTCGCGGTGGGCCGCAATATCTTGGACGGGCAGCTGCAATTTTCGCAGCAGTTCCTCCCTTCCGGCAATCTTTCCTTCAACTTCCCGGATCTGGCTCTGCTGGCAGCCCTTGCCGCACAACAGGCGGAAGGCGACGTTGCCGGCGATATAGCGCTGAGCAACGAAAATGACCGGATTGCCGCAACGATAAAGGCGAATGGCGGCACCATCCGTCAGGGCACGACGACGATCTCCAAGCTGGCTGCCGATATCTCCATCGATGACCTGCAGGCGCTCGCCATCAATGGCAAGGTCAGTGCCGACAGCGTCAATGCGGGTGCTGCATCGATTTCCGCACTGAACGCGACCATCGGCCATTCCGGCACCACAACGCAATTCGACGTCAACGGCCGCTACGACAATGCGCCGCTGGTGGCAAAAGGCAGCGCCGATACCGGCGGCTCGCCGATGACCGTGCGGATCGACGCCTTTTCCGCCGCCCCCAAGGGCATCGCCGTGCGGCTCGAAAAGCCGAGCACCATCGCGATCGAGAACGGCACGGCCCGCATTTCCGGTCTGACCATCATCACAGGCGACGGGCGCGTCGAGGTCAACGGTACTGCCGGATCGACGCTCGACATCAATGCCGATATCCGTTCGCTTCCCGCAAGCCTGGCAAACGCCTTCGCCGCCGGGCTGGATGCGGCCGGCAGCATATCCGGCACCGTCAGCGCCAAGGGGGCGGCATCCGACCCCTCGGTTGATTATAATCTGAACTGGGCGAATGCCGAGGTCTCGCAGACCCGCGCCGCCGGGCTTGCAGCGCTTGGCATCAAGGCGAACGGCCGCTTTGCCGGCGGTACGCTGCAGATCGACACCAATGTGACCGGTCAGGGCGGCATGTCGCTTGCGGGCGGCGGCTCCCTTGGCATTGCCGGCAATCGCCCGCTTTCCATGGCCTTTACCGGAAGGCTGCCCTTCTCTGCGGTTGCCGCGCAGACCGCCGCCCAGGGCCTCGATGTGAATGGCACAGCCGCCATCGACGTGAAGATTTCCGGCAGCGCATCCGCACCCGTCGTGACCGGTAGCATCACCACAGATGGCACGCGCCTGACCGACGTGCGCCGGAACCTGACCGTCAATGGACTGGGTGCAACCATCACTTTCGATCGCGACCGCGCCGTCATTTCCCGGTTGACGGGCAAGCTGGCAGGCGGCGGCACAATCTCGGGAACCGGCAGCGTCGGCATAGCCGGTGGCTCGGGCTTCCCCGCAGATATTTCGATCACGCTGGATCGCGCCGGTTATAATGACGGCACGCTGGTAACGACGGTGGTCAGCGGTACGCTGACGCTGAAAGGCCCGCTGTTGAACTCACCCGTGCTCGGCGGCAACCTGACGCTGGACAGGAGCGCCATCACCATTCCCGAAAAGCTTCCGGCCTCACTGACGGAAATCGACGTCAAACACAAGAATGCCCCACCGAAGGTACGCGCGCAGGCAAAAGCACTGGGTGGCGATCAGGGCGGCAGCGGCAGTTCCTCCACCATCAATCTCGATCTGCAGGTGAACGCCCCAAGCGGCATCTTCGTACGCGGACGCGGCATCGACGCCGAGTTGACGGGCAATCTGACGATCCGGGGCACGGCGGCCGTTCCCGTCATCTCCGGCGGCTTTGAAATGCGTCGCGGCAGGCTGGAAATCCTCACCCGTCGTCTTGATTTCACCACCGGCAACATCAGCTTCGGTGGCGGCCTCATCCCGGTTCTCGATATGAAGGCGGACTCGACGGTCGGTTCAACCACCGTCACGGTCGCGGTTTCCGGCAATGCCAACGACCCTACATTCGCCTTCTCCTCGGCCCCTGCCCTGCCGCAGGATGAAGTCATGGCCCAGCTGATCTTCGGTCAGTCCATGTCGAAACTCTCCGCCCTGCAGATCGCACGGCTGGCGGATGCCGCCGCCCAGCTTGCCGGCGGACGCTCCACCTCGCTGTTCGACAAGCTCAGAAGCAATCTCGGCGTCGACGATCTTGATATCTCGACGGATTCCGAAGGCCAGGCCCGCGTTTCCGCCGGCAAATATCTCAATGAAAGAACCTATCTCGAATTGCAGCAAAGCGGCGATTCCGGCGCCAAAGCCATAATCAACCTCGATGTCGGGCGCGGTGTGAAATTGCGCGGTGAAGCAGGCGGCGATGGCGAAGGCGCTGCCGGCATATTTTACGAGAAGGAATACTAGCATTCCAGTAAAAGTGCGTAGCGATTTTACGTCCGGACAATGCGCAGAATCAAAGGGAGAGTGTTTTCGCGATTCGAAGAAAAGCGAAAACGCTCCGAGGCCGGTCCGCATTTAGGTTTGCGAAACCATCTCATGGTAAGAATCATTGAATGAAGACGGAAATATTGTTTCCGGCTGTTCAGGCACCAGGCAGAACGCCAAATCCGCATATGCAAGTGTCGGTGCACTTGCGCCGGCCTCCACAGCGAGCATTGGGAAGAATTCTGATGGCAATGATTAACTCTACCAATTTTGGCGGTGAGACGCTCGAAATCATCGCGTTCCGCCTGCATGATCAGGAATTCTGCGTAAAGACGACGACCATTCGCGAAATTCGCGGCTGGGCGCCTTCCACGCCCATTCCCCACGCGCCGAAAGACGTCATCGGCGTCATGAACCTGCGCGGCTCGGTCATTCCGATCATCGATCTGGCCCACAAGCTCGGCATGAAGAGCACCGTCGCCAATGAGAGAAGCGCCATCGTGGTGGCTGAAGTGCACAACATGGTCATCGGCATGCTCGTCGACCGCGTGTCCGACATTCTGACGATCCCGGCAAATCAGGTCCAGCCGGTTCCGGAAATCTCCGCCTCTTTCGACAAGTCCTATTCCGAAGGCATCATCGCCAACGAACATGGCATGATCTGCTTCCTGAACCTTGCAAAGATGTTCAAGGGGACAGAAGCGGAAGATCTCGCGGCCTAAGCAGCCCTTCGCTTCGATTATCGACAATAAGACAGCACCGCCGGAGCACAAGCCCGGCGGTTTTTGTTTTTTGTGCTGATCTCATTTTATCAAATAAGAACATTTTAATATTATAGATATCTAATATTAAAGGCCGAAGATCAGTACACACTAAAAGGATGCCCGACCGAGGCCAAGAAGTCGCAAGTGCCTGAATTGCCGCCTCGGCGGCAGAACCTGTCCGATGTTCAAACTAATACGGCGTGAACCGCATAACAGTGTAGTTCGCCGCACCGTGGACCGATATTTGGGGGACGTCCAATGCTGGGGTTAGGGAAAAGCGCAGATAACCGAAACATGCTCGATGCGATATCCAGATCGCAGGCGGTTATAGAATTCGATCTTAAAGGCAATATTCTCACGGCAAACAGCAATTTCTGCAAGGCGCTCGGCTATGAGCTCGCCGAGATCGTCGGCAAACATCATCGCATCTTCTGCGACCGGGATCTTGCAGCCTCGCGCAGCTATCAGGAATTCTGGGAATCCCTCGGCCGAGGCGAATTTCAGGCCAAGGAATATCGCCGCATCCGCAGGGACGGCTCGGTCATCTGGATCGAAGCGTCCTACAATCCGGTCTTCCGTTCGGGCAAACCCTACAAGGTCATCAAGATCGCGACCGATATCACCGCCAAGAAGATCAAGGCCGTCGAAGACGCCGGCAAGCTCGAGGCGCTTTCCCGCTCTCAGGCCACCATCGAATTTTTCCCCGACGGCACGATCATCACCGCCAATCCGAATTTCTGCGCTACGGTGAATTACGACCTCAAGGAAATCGAGGGCAAGCACCACCGCATGTTCTGTGATCCCGCTTACGCAGCGTCTCCGGCCTATGCCAATTTCTGGCCGCGGCTGGCATCGGGAGAATTCATTTCTGACGAGTTCGTACGCTACGGAAAGAACGGCAAGGAGATATGGATCCAAGCCGCCTATAATCCGGTGCTGGATGAGGCGGGCAAGGTGGTGAAAGTCGTAAAATTCGCAACCGACGTCACGCCGCGCATGAGCGCCATTACGGTTCTTGCCGATGCCCTGCAGGCGCTGGCCGAGGGCGATCTGGTGCAGCGGCTCGACAATAGCTTCGTGCCAAGCATGGAGAAGCTTCGGCACGACTTCAACGACGTGGTCGGCAAGCTCCAGACCACCATGCAGACGATCGCCCACAACGCCTCGACAATCGCATCCGGCTCGGGCGAGATACGCATAGCTGCGGATCAGCTCTCGCAACGCACCGAACAGCAGGCCGCCTCGCTGGAGCAGACCGCAGCCGCGCTGGAAGAAATCACCACCACCGTCACCGATGCCAGCCAGCGCGCCGGCGAAGCCGGGAAGCTGGTGCTGCGCACGAAAGATCATGCCGAGCATTCCGGTGAAATCGTTCAGCAGGCAATTTCCGCCATGGATGCGATTTCGCGCTCCTCCGGCGAAATCACCAACATTATCGGCGTCATAGACGACATCGCCTTCCAGACCAATCTTCTTGCCCTGAATGCAGGCGTCGAAGCTGCCCGTGCCGGTGAAGCGGGCAAGGGTTTCGCCGTCGTGGCACAGGAGGTCCGGGAACTTGCACAACGATCCGCCGTTGCGGCCAAGGAGATCAAGTCCCTTATCAACACCTCGCGCGAACAGGTGGCCAATGGTGTTGATCTGGTCGGCAGAACCGGCGGCGCTCTGCGGGATATTCAGTCCCAGATGGGCGAAATCGATGCCAATGTCTCGGCCATCGTCGAAGCCTCGCGCGAACAGGCGAATGGGCTGAGGGAAATCAACCAGGCCGTCAACGTCATGGATCAGGCAACCCAGAAAAACGCCGCCATGGTGGAGGAAACCACCGCCGCCAGCCACGGCCTCGCCAATGAAGCTGAAACGCTACACGAATTGCTGCGTCAGTTCAGAATCTCGCATGTGGCTTCGCCATCGTCTGCGCAATCGGGCGACAGAAAGCCAGCCATCGTCACCAGGCTGCCAGCACCGCAACAGCGATATTCCGCAGCGAGATCTCATGGGAACGTGGCGGCAGAATGGGCGGAGTTTTAGATATTAACAGCGCACCAGGCCGGAAGGCCACCGACAGATGGTGGCCCCTGGCGTTATAAAATAATGCGGTCCGCACGGGTGAAGATTTCGAAGTCTTCACCCCGCACCAAAGCGACAAGCGTGATGCCTGCTCTCTCGGCGGTTTCAATGGCAAGCGCGGTGGGGGCCGAAATTGCCGCCAGAACGGGACTGCCGAGGATCGCCGTCTTCTGAACCATTTCCACCGACAGGCGGCTGGTGACAGCCAAGATGCCCGCCCTGGCTGATATGCCGGCGTTGACGACAGCGCCGGCAAGCTTGTCGAGCGCATTATGGCGGCCGACATCCTCGCGCGCAGCAAGCAGACCCTTTTCGGGATTATAGAACCCCGCACCGTGAACGGCCCTCGTTTCGCGGTTGAGGTCTTGCGCATCATTGAGCGCCTTCATTGCGGCGACGATCTCGTGACCCTCAACGGATAGTTCCGCGCCACTCAAATCGGGCACGAGGCGCACGGCCTGTTCGATGGATTCGATACCGCAAAGACCGCAGCCAACCGGTCCCGCCATATGCCGCCGTCTCGCCCGCAGGGCGTCTGCTTCCGCATCCCGCAGATCCACCTGAACATCAAAGCCTTGCCCTGCTTCAATCACCTCTACCGAGAGGATTTCCGAACGCGCCGATATGATACCCTCGGTGAGGCTGAAGCCGATGGCGAAATCGACAAGATCGGCTGGGCTCGCCATCATCACGGCATGGGTGCTGCCACCATAAGAAAAGGCAACGGGCACCTCTTCCGGCACGGATCGCTCACCCGCGGCGACTATGCCCTGTCGCAGGGCAGTTCTTGCGACCCTTCGGTAACTTGCCTTTGCCGACACGATCATCCCTCCATTGCAAGAAGGCACCTCTCTCCGCTCGCGGCTGACAGAAGCTGCATTTCTTCTCAACATCACCTCTAGCCCAAGGCCCGGAAAATCGGAATCTATTTCAGGCCGTTGAGCGCGTCGATCGAGGCAGGGACCTTACGGAGGGGGACTTCTTCCCCTCATCCCGAGAGACAGGCACCGGCTTAAAACAAAAAAGCGACCGAAGCGGCCGCTTTTCTGGTTTGATATTGTGTGGGCAGTCATTCTTTCGAACCCGCCCGGTGCTTTCAAGCAGCGACGAGAACCTCATGCAGGTTCGTCAGTTCGTAAAGATGCTTCTCAAGCTTGGTCAGATGCTCGTGGTGGTGATTGCCTTCTTCGATTTCAGCCTTGGCCGCATCGATGCGCTTCTGCAGCGTATCGGGGGACATATCGTCGGCCGAAACGGCGGATTCCGCCAGAAGCGTGCAGCCCGTCGGAAGAATATCGGCAAAACCGCCGAAAACGACGTATTTATGCGTTTCACCGGAGGCAAACTTCACCGTCACCAGACCCGGCTTGATCGTCGTCATGGTCGGCGCGTGATTGGCCAGCACCGTCATCTCACCCAGCGTAGCCGGGATGACGACTTCCGTAACCGTTTCGGAAACGAGCAGACGTTCCGGGGAAACGAGATCGAATTTGAAACTGTCAGCCATGGCTATTCACTTCTTTTCAATTACGCGGGCGTCACGGACTTGTCTTTTACAACGCCGGCCTCACCATTTCGGTTTCGCCGTCATTGCTGGCAAGGCGCGCGGTTGAACCACGCGCCCGCCAATTCATGATCAGGCAGCTTCGCCAGCCAGCTTCTTTGCCTTTTCGATGGCTTCTTCCATCGAACCGACCATGTAGAAAGCGGCTTCCGGCAGGTTGTCGTATTCGCCGTTGACCAGGCCCTTGAAGCCCTTGATCGTGTCTTCGAGCGCAACGAGCTTGCCCGGCGAACCGGTGAAGACTTCAGCAACGAAGAACGGCTGCGACAGGAAGCGCTCGATCTTGCGGGCGCGGGCAACCGTCAGCTTGTCTTCTTCCGACAGTTCGTCCATGCCGAGGATGGCGATGATGTCCTGGAGAGACTTGTAGCGCTGCAGGGTCGACTGAACCTTACGGGCAACCTCGTAGTGCTCTTCACCGACGATCATCGGGTCGAGCATGCGCGAGGTGGAGTCGAGCGGGTCAACAGCCGGGTAAATACCCTTTTCGGCGATCGAACGCGACAGAACCGTCGTTGCGTCAAGATGCGCGAACGAGGTGGCCGGTGCCGGGTCGGTCAAGTCATCGGCGGGAACGTAAATAGCCTGAACCGAGGTAATCGAACCCTTGTTCGTGGTGGTGATGCGTTCCTGCATCTGGCCCATGTCCGTTGCGAGCGTCGGCTGGTAGCCCACGGCCGAAGGAATACGGCCGAGCAGAGCCGACACTTCCGAACCAGCCTGCGTGAAGCGGAAGATGTTGTCCACGAAGAACAGAACGTCCTGGCCTTCATCACGGAAGTTTTCAGCGATCGTCAGACCGGTCAGGGCGACGCGGGCGCGGGCACCCGGCGGTTCGTTCATCTGGCCGTAAACGAGCGCAGCCTTGGAGCCTTCGCCGCCGCCAAGCTTGTTGACGTTGGACTCGATCATTTCGTGGTAGAGATCGTTACCTTCGCGGGTACGCTCACCCACGCCGGCGAATACCGAGTAACCACCGTGCGCCTTGGCGACGTTGTTGATCAGTTCCATGATGAGAACCGTCTTGCCAACGCCGGCGCCGCCGAACAGGCCGATCTTGCCGCCCTTGGCGTAAGGAGCCAGAAGGTCGACGACCTTGATGCCGGTGACGAGGATCTGTGCTTCGGTCGACTGCTCGACGTAAGACGGCGCATCCTGGTGGATGGCGCGCTTCTTGGCCGTAACGATCGGGCCTGCTTCGTCAACCGGCTCGCCGATGACGTTCATGATGCGGCCGAGCGTTTCAGGACCGACCGGAACCTCGATCGGAGCGCCCGTGTTGCTGACCGGCTGACCGCGGACAAGACCTTCGGTCGAGTCCATGGCGATCGTGCGTACGACGTTTTCGCCGAGATGCTGCGCGACTTCCAGAACGAGGCGGTTGCCGTTGTTCTCGGTTTCGAGCGCGTTCAGGATCGGAGGCAGTTCGCCTTCGAACGCCACGTCGACAACAGCGCCGATAACCTGGGTAACCTTGCCCGCGCCGTTCACCGCTGCGGTTTTCTTGGGGGTAGCTGCCTTAGCCATTATCCTTACCCTCTTTCCTTACCTCAGAGCGCTTCCGCGCCCGAAATGATTTCAATGAGTTCCTTGGTGATCTGAGCCTGGCGCTGACGGTTGTAGGAAAGCGTCAGCTTGTTGATCATCTCACCGGCATTGCGCGTTGCATTATCCATCGCGCTCATCTTGGCGCCCATTTCACCGGCAACGTTTTCGAGCAGAGCCCGGAAAACCTGAACCGAAATGTTGCGCGGAATAAGGTCTTCCAGAATAGAAGCCGCATCCGGCTCGTATTCGTAGACGGCGCTCTGCGTCACTTCATCCTCTTCCACAACAGGCGTTGCGGCCGGAATGAGCTGCAGGCCGGTCGGGATCTGGCTGATGACGGACTTGAACTCCGAATAGATCAGAGTGCAGACGTCGAATTCACCCGCGTTGAAGAGCGAGATCACCTTCTTGGCGATCTGGTCGGCGTTTTCAAAACCGACCTTCTTCACGTCGCGCAGTTCAATGCGCTCGATGATGTTGGCTGCAAATTCGCGGCGAAGGCTGTCATAACCCTTCTTGCCGACCGTGATGATCTTGACCGTCTTGCCTTCGGAAATCAGCTTGCGGGCCTGATCGCGGGCAAAACGGGCGATTTGCGAGTTGAAACCGCCGCAAAGACCACGTTCGGCCGTGCAGACGACGAGCAGATGCACGTCGTCCTTGCCGGTGCCGGTCATCAACGCCGGAGCAACGTCCGCCTCAACCGCCTTGGCGATGTTGGCAAGAACGGCGCTCATGCGCTGAGAATAAGGCCGGGCGGCCTCCGCAGCTTCCTGGGCGCGCCGAAGCTTCGCCGCGGCGACCATTTTCATCGCCTTGGTAATCTTCTGCGTCGCCTTCACGGAGGCAATGCGGTTTTTCAGATCCTTAAGTGAAGGCATCCGTTATCCGTCCGAGTAAAAGAGCCCTAATTACGAGAAAGACTTCGCGAAGGTATCGAGAGCGCCCTTGAGCTTGCCCTTGGTATCGTCGCTGATTGCCTTTTCCGTGCGGATGGTGTCGAGGATCGCCTTGCCTTCCGAGCGGAGGTAGGAGAGGAAACCCTGCTCGAACTTGCCGACCTGTGCGACCGGGATCTTGTCGAGGTAGCCGTTGACACCGGCGAAGATCACCGCGACCTGTTCTTCCGTCTTGAGCGGAGAGAACTGCGGCTGCTTCAGAAGCTCTGTCAGGCGGGCGCCGCGGTTGAGCAGGCGCTGCGTGGACGCGTCGAGGTCCGAGCCGAACTGGGCAAAGGCGGCCATTTCGCGATACTGGGCAAGCTCGCCCTTGATCGAACCGGCAACCTGCTTCATCGCCTTGATCTGGGCGGCGGAGCCAACGCGCGAAACCGACAGACCGACGTTAACGGCCGGACGAATGCCCTGGTAGAACAGGTCGGTTTCAAGGAAGATCTGGCCGTCGGTGATCGAGATCACGTTGGTCGGAATGAACGCCGAAACGTCGTTACCCTGGGTTTCGATAACAGGCAGAGCCGTCAGCGAACCAGCGCCCATTTCGTCGGAGAGCTTCGCAGCGCGCTCCAGAAGACGGGAGTGAAGGTAGAAAACGTCGCCCGGATAAGCTTCGCGGCCCGGAGGACGGCGCAGCAGGAGCGACATCTGACGATAGGCAACGGCCTGCTTGGAAAGGTCGTCATAGCCGATGAGAGCGTGCTTGCCGTTGTCACGGAAGTATTCACCCATGGCGCAACCAGCAAACGGAGCGAGGTACTGCATCGGAGCCGGGTCGGAAGCGGTAGCAGCAACGATGATCGAATACTGCAGCGCGCCGCGCTCTTCCAGAACCTTCACGAACTGGGCAACGGTCGAACGCTTCTGACCGATAGCGACGTAAACGCAATAAAGCTTGTCGCCGTCAGGACCATTATCGTGAATGGCCTTCTGGTTCAGGATCGTGTCGAGAATGATCGCGGTCTTGCCGGTCTGGCGGTCGCCGATGACGAGTTCGCGCTGGCCGCGGCCAACCGGGATGAGGGCGTCGATGGCCTTGAGGCCGGTCGACATCGGCTCATGAACCGACTTGCGCGGAATGATGCCGGGAGCCTTGACGTCAACGCGCGAACGCTTGGCGGCATTGATCGGGCCCTTGCCGTCGATCGGGTTGCCAAGCGCGTCAACGACGCGGCCGAGCAGTTCCGGGCCGACGGGAACGTCAACGATAGCGCCAGTCCGCTTTACGGTGTCGCCTTCCTTGATGTCACGGTCCGAACCGAAGATAACCACACCGACGTTGTCGGCTTCGAGGTTGAGCGCCATGCCGCGAATGCCGCCGGGAAACTCGACCATTTCGCCAGCCTGAACATTGTCGAGGCCGTAAACGCGGGCGATACCGTCACCGACGGAAAGCACCTGACCGACTTCCGAGACTTCCGCCTCGTTGCCGAAATTTTTGATTTGATCTTTCAGAATTGCGGAAATTTCCGCGGCGCGGATATCCATCAGCCAACCTCTTTCAGTGCAAGCTTAAGGGTGGAAAGTTTGGTGCGAAGAGACGTATCGATCTGGCGGGAACCGACCTTGACGATCAGGCCCCCGAGGATCGACGGATCGACGGTAACGGAAATCGTCACATCCTTGCCGGTAACGCTCTTCAGCGCCGCTTTCAGTTCAGTTTCCTGCGCCTCGTCGAGCGCATGTGCCGAGGTGACCTCGGCGGTGATTTCGCCGCGATGGGCAGCGGCAATGGTGCGGTAGGCGCGGATCATGCCGGGAACGGCAAAGAGACGGCGATTATTGGCAACAACCTTGAGGAAATTGACGGCAAGACCCGCAATGCCGGCCTTTTCGCAGATTGCGGTGATTGCCTTGAACTGATCCTCGGCGGAAAACACCGGGCTCGCAACCAGACGCTTCAAATCGTCGCTCTCGTCGAGAAGTGCGCCGAACTTGTCCAGATCGGCTCCAACCGCTTCGACCGCACCCGCTTCCAAAGCAAGCTCGAAAAGCGACGACGCATACCTTTCCGCTACACCGGATGTTCCATGGGAGGTATCTGCCACGGGCACTTTTTCCCTGCTAATCGTCCAAGATTATCAACGGTGGCGATCCACCGCATCAAATTCTTGAAATCGTTTCAATTTCCCCGAAAAAGACCGGAATTCCCCCCTGCCTTTTCCCAATTTCGCGGTCCGTCTAGCATAGGACGCCGGGACTCGCAACACGCGTAATAGCGGAAAGCGCCGTTTGGGCAAGGGGGAATGCGTTTAAATTTTCCGATTTCGCTCAGGATGCGGGTCTGGTGCGGCAGAAAAGCCAAAAAGCCCGGTTTAGACCAGTCCAAACACGTAGCTCAACGACAATGCGGCCAGGAGAAAATGCACAACCATGAGTAAGCAATTTCGCATGGTTGCGCCTCCATCGGAGAGAATGGAGAGAATGCCACCGAAGACACTCAGGGCGAAGGCCGCGCCGAAAGCAAGATAGACCATCGGCTGCGCCAGAAGCAGAGCGGCAGCGCCGAGGCCGAGATAAAAACCGGCAAGCGAGGAGCGCACGAGCGTGTAACCGTCCCTGCGCTCGCCAGCCGGTTGCAGGCCGAAGGCGCGCAGCGTCATGCCCGGTGCAAACATGAAAAACAGGCCGATCACGGCCGATATCGCAGCCGCTCCAAAGGCCAGCTGCTCGCCGAACTCGGCGGGAAAATAAAACTCCATCTCGTTCCCCAAATCATTCTTTTCGCCTGCTGCGTTATGACACGGTCATGACAGCGGGAAAACGCCCCTGTCGATAAAGTTCAAAGGAAACTTTGCGGATCGATATCGAGCTGTACATGCACGCTGCCCCGCTCCTTCGGCCCGTTTGCCAGGAGCGTTCGAAGGAAGGATTGCATGTCGGAATTGCGCCGCCCGTGCACCAGCAGACGGAAGCGGTGCCGACCACGGATGAGCGCCAGCGGCGCTTCGGCCGGGCCAAGCAGCATGATGCCCGTAACCTGCGGTGCTGCCGCCCTTAAGCCCCGCGCATGGGTTTCGGCCTCGGCACGAGTATCGGCGGAGACAATGACCGAGGCAAGACGCCCGAAGGGTGGCAGAACGGCCTTTTCCCGTTCCACGATCTCCCTTTCGTAAAAAGCCGATGCATCCCCTGAAACGATCGCCTGCATGACGGGATGCTGCGGCTGATAGGTCTGCAACAGGCCATGGCTCTTCAAGCCCGTGCGCCCGGCGCGCCCTGTCACCTGCGAGAGCAGCTGAAACGTCCGCTCCGCCGCGCGCGGATCACCGTTGGCAAGGCCGAGATCGGCATCGACAATGCCGACAAGCGTCATCAGGGGAAAGTTGTGTCCCTTGGCGACGAGCTGCGTGCCAATGACGATGTCGGCCTCCCCCTTGACGATGGCCTCAAGCTCCAGACGCAGCCGCTTGACGCCCATGAGATCGGAAGAGAGGACAATGGTCCGGGCCTCGGGGAAATGTCTCTCCACTTCCTCAGCGATCCGCTCCACCCCCGGCCCGCAGGCGACCAGATGATCGAAGGTACCGCATTCCGGGCAATGGTCGGGCGTCGGCTCGCTGTGACCGCACTGGTGGCATTGTAACTGGTTGCGGAACCGGTGCTCCACCAGCCAGCTGGAACATTGCGGGCACTGGAAACGGTGGCCGCAGACCCGGCAGAGCGTCAATGGCGCATAACCCCGGCGATTGAGGAAAAGCAGAGCCTGCTCACCCTTCTCGATAGTCTTGCCGATGCCGCGCAGCAGGACGGGTGACAGGAACCCTCCCCTTTCCGGCGGATGACGGCGCATATCGACAAGGTGCAGGTCGGGCATCGCCGCATCACCGAAGCGGGTGTGCAGGTGGATGGTATTGTAGCGGCCAGAACTGCCATTGACCTGGCTTTCCACCGAGGGCGTAGCGGACACCAGCACCACCGGGAAATCCGCGATCCTTGCTCTCACCACTGCCATGTCGCGGGCATTATAATAGACGCGGTCCTCCTGCTTGTAGGCCGGATCGTGCTCTTCATCGACGATGATGAGACCAAGATTGTCGAAGGGGAGAAAAAGCGCCGAGCGGGCACCGGCAACCACCTTCACCTCGCCCGTCACGGCCTGCCGCCAGACCTTTTCGCGCATGCGCGGCGACAGATCCGAATGCCATTCCGCCGGCCGTGCACCGAAGCGATCGTGAAATCGATCCAGAAACGCCGCCGTTAGCGCGATTTCGGGTAGCAGGATAAGGACCTGCTTGCCCTGCCTCAGCGTCTCGGCCACGGCTTCGAAATAGACCTCCGTCTTGCCGGAGCCGGTCACGCCGTCGATCAGCGAAACATGAAAACCGCCCTTGCGGACATCCTCAAGAATTTCCGATGCCGCCTGTCTCTGGGGGCCTTCCAGTCGAGGCTCGGCATAATCAGGATCAGGTTCAGCGACCACGGGCGGCGCAGGCAGAAAAACCGTCTCGAACACACCCTGCTTGACGAGACCGTCGACAACGCTGGTGGAGACGCCGGCTGCATGGGCAAGCCCGCTCTTCGTCCAGCCGTGCCCCTCGGCCGCCAGTTCCATCACCCTCTCGCGGGCAGGCGTCAGACGTTCCGGCCTGCCTTCGGTCAGTCGCAGTCCCTCGATCATCGGCTCGGGATCGAAGGCGGCGGGCGCTCGAAGCGCCATGCGTGCCACAAGGCCGGGGGGAGAAAGCGTATAGGCGGCAACCCAGTCGATGAAGCGCCGCATTTCCGTTTTCAGCGGCGGGCACTCGAAACTTTTGGTGATGGGCCGCAGCTTCTTCGGATCGACGCTCTTTTCTCCGGCATCGTCCCACACCACGCCGAAGACCTGCCGCGGGCCGAGCGGCACCTGAACGACGGAGCCGGTCTCCACGACCATATCTTCAGGCACGGCGTAACTGTAGGGTCCCGGCGCCGGCATGGGCACAAGAACGGGCACCGTGCGCGTGGGCGACGGCGGGTCGAACAGAGCCCCAAACAGATCGGACGAATCTTTTGCCATGATGTGGCGACCATGCCCCGGCGAGGTGAAAAAGGAAACCGCCCGGATGTAATGTCTGGCTCCCGCAAAGTCCACGCCAGATAGAAAGCGCAGACGCAGGCCTTAACCAAATGCTGACCATAAGAGCATAGCTTTGAGGAGAGGAATGGAGCGTCCCGTGACTGAAATCCTGACTTTTGCCGAACCCGATCTCCTGAACGAGCGCCAGTCCTGGCTTGCCTCGATCGCGGGCGAACGTCGTCTTTCAGACAACACCGTCGAGGCCTATGAGCGCGACACCCGCCAGTTTTTGACATTCCTCACCGGTTATATTGGCAAGCCCACAGCCATTGCGGATATAGCCGATCTGCGCCCGGTCGATCTTCGTGCCTTTCTGGCCAGCCGCCGCAGGGAAGGTGCCGGCGCACGCTCACTTGGTCGCCATCTGGCAGGCCTGCGCTCCTTTCTTCACTATCTACAAAAGAAAGGTCTGGTGAATGCGGCGGGCGCCACTGCCATGCGCGCGCCGAAACAGCCAAAATCACTGCCTAAGCCGCTGACCGACCGGCAGGCGCTGAAAATCACCACCGCCGAGGCGCAATTGAACGAAGAGCCGTGGATTGCTGCCCGCAACGCCGCCGTCCTCTCGCTGCTTTATGGCTGCGGCCTTCGCATTTCAGAAGCGCTGGGGCTCATTCCGGCCGATTTCCCGCCCGGTGCGCGCAGCCTTCGCATCACCGGCAAAGGCAACAAGACCCGGATCGTTCCCCTGTTGGCGGTGGTAACGGAAGCGGTCGAAGCCTACAAGAAACTCTGCCCGTATCATCTGGCGGCGGATCAGCCGTTGTTCCTCGGTGCGCGCGGCGGCAAGCTGCAGCCTGCCATCATCCAGCGCGAAATGCAGAAATTGCGCGGCGCTTTCGGCCTGCCTGAAAACGCCACGCCGCATGCGCTGCGCCACTCCTTCGCCACCCATCTTCTGGCCGGCGGCGGCGATCTTCGCACCATTCAGGAGCTGCTCGGCCACGCCAGCCTTTCCACCACGCAGATCTACACCGGCGTCGATACCGCAAGATTGCTGGAAATATATGATAATGCCCACCCGCGCGCATGAAGCAGGAAATGCTTAACCATAGTCATTAACCAGACGTCCAAGCCACCGTTCTATAAGAAAACAAGAACCGGATGGTACCTATGCAAAGCCTGATAAAGCCACACAATCTCACCGCCACCCTGATGGGCAAGACCGGCGATGCCCTGCTCTGGTTGCTCGCAGCCATGCACGTCGCCGCCGTCGCAATCCTGCTCGCGACTCTGCTCTCGCTGGGTGAGGCGCAAGCGGCCGAACAGGAGATAAGCTGCACCGGCAGCGACATTCTCGTGGAGATGCGCAAAAACGATCCGCAGGGCTTTGCGAAAATCGAACAGGAAGCGGCCGCGATCCCGAACGGCAAGGGCAACTTCTGGCGCATCGAAAAAGCCGGAACGGAACCCTCCTTTCTTCTCGGCACCATGCACATCACCGATCCGCGTGTTCTGGGCATGCCTGCCGCCGCCGCACCTGCCTTCGACAAGGCTGCGACGGTCATCGTGGAATCCGACGAAATCGTTGACGACAAGAAGATTGCCGCATCGCTGCTGACCCGGCCCGAACTCACCATGTTTCTCGACGGCAAGTCGATCACCGACATCCTGTCCCCCGACAATGTTGCCCGCCTTGAAAAGGGCCTCAAGGAGCGCGGCATTCCGCTGAACGCGGTTTCGCGCATGAAGCCATGGATGCTGTCGAGCTTCGTCGCCCTTCCCGCCTGCGAATTTGCCCGCAAGGCCACCGGCCTGTCCTTCCTCGACAAGAAGCTGGCCGAAGACGCGGTCGCTGACGGGAAACGTCTCGTCGGGCTGGAAACGATGGTCGAGCAGCTGACGGCCATGTCAGAGCTACCCATGGAGTTTCATCTTCAGGCGCTCATCGAAACGCTGGAACTGGGCGACCGCATGGACGACATCATGACGACCATGACCGATCTCTATGTCAGCGGCGATATCGGCATGACGATGCCGATGCTGAAAAGCCTCGACCCCAAGAAACCGGAAGAGAGCGACCAGGGTTACGCCGCCTTCGAGCAACGCATCATCACCGACCGCAATCACGTCATGGCGGAGCGGGCTTCGCCCGAGCTTGGCAAGGGCAATGTCTTCATGGCCGTTGGCGCCCTGCACCTGCCGGGCGAGGAAGGCGTTGTCGAGCTCCTGCGCTCGCAGGGTTTCACACTGACACGGGTCGATTAAAACTCGCGCTCATGTCCTGACGGGCTGGATGTCCCTGCAAAACGGCCGCATCGTCGCGGGCACGATGCGGCGATGAAACGGACCGACAACCAACAGATAAATACGCCCGAACAACGTCTTGCGCCTGACGATGGTGGTGACTTTCACGATCCGCCGGTCATGGACGATCGGCAGATCATGCTTCTCCTCCAAATCTACAACGATGCGGAAATCGAGATGGCTGTCGTCGAAACCAAGAACGGTCCGGTCCGGGGTGGTTGACACGATGGGGAACCCTCCCGCCGAGGTTCCGGATGCGTGTTCAACTGTCTTGAGACCAAAAAGCGACACGATACGGTTGCGCAGGGCCATGAGCCTGCCGATCCACGCCGGCGGATGATCGAGAAGAAGTCGGCTCACATCGAGCGAACTCCATGCACCCTGCACCATCTCTCCCTGATAGCTATCCCGCCAGTCAGCACCCGGTAATATTCCTTCGAAATCCGGCATTCGTAACCCCTTTTTGCCGCCCTTCGCGGCAAAGGCACTATCCTATATTCCTGTTGATGCGAAAACGCGGCAAACCGCCGCTCAGCCGTGCGTCATGCGCTTCAGGACGCCGGTACGCCAATAGAACTGGTGAACCAGAACAGCGACGAGATGGCCGGCGATCAACACCCACATCAGTGCCTTGAACGGGCCCGAATGCAATTGCCCCGCAGCCTGAACACCAAAGTAATAGGCGGCGATGCCGGACAATGGCAGGATGAGGAACAGCGCATAGAAGGTGAAATGAGCCACCTTTGCGGCGATCTGAAAGACACGCGGTTCCTCGGCGGGGTGCGGCGGCACCCCCTGGAAGAACCGCAGACAGAGGCGCAGAACAGCAAGGAACAGAATGGCAAAGCCGACATAGGCGTGAATATTGGCGGACGAAATCTGGTCGGGCGTCAGCGTTTCACCCCGCCGCATCAGCCGATACGCATGGGCCATGCCATCCGGAAACAGGAGATTGAAGAAGATCAGAAGCGCCATCGCCCAATGGATGACGCGCTGTGGAACGGAAAATGAAACTTGAGTGGAAGACGCCATTTTATTGCCTTTTATCAAAAGGTTAGACAGGCTGTGGCGCGAGTATGGAAAACCCCGGCCTGCATGGCAAGCCGGGGTTCAGCAGATGGCTGAAATTTAATATTGGAGCATCAGACTGAAACTGCACAGCAGTTTCATGTTCAGCGCTCCAACGTCGATCACATATGGATCGGCTTGAAGAAAGTCGCCAGTGCCGCTTCCTTCACCGCTTCCGACATGGTCGGATGCGCATGGCAGGTGCGGCCGAGATCTTCCGAAGAACCGCCGAATTCCATCAGCACGGTGATCTCGTGGATCATCTCGCCAGCGCCGAAACCGACAATGTGACCACCGAGAACCCGGTCGGTTTCCTTGTCGGCGAGGATCTTCACGAAACCATCCGTCACCTGCATGGCGCGGGCGCGGCCATTGGCGGTGAAGGGGAACTTGCCGACCTTGTAGGCGATACCAGCGGCCTTCAGCTCCTCTTCGGTCTTGCCGACGGAAGCGATTTCAGGCTGCGTATAGACGACTGCCGGAATGACATCGTAATTCACATGGCCTCGCTGGCCGGCGAGGATTTCCGCGAGAGCAACGCCCTCGTCTTCCGCCTTGTGCGCCAGCATCGGACCCTTCACCACGTCGCCGATCGCATAGATGCCGTCGACATTCGTCTTGTAGTGACCGTCGATTTCGACACGGCCACGGCTGTCCAGCACGACGCCGGCTTCCGCAAGGCCGAGACCTTCGGTGTAGGGCTTGCGGCCGGTGGAGATCAGCACGACGTTCGCTTCCAGCGTCTCAGCAGCACCGCCCTTGACCGGTTCGAACACAACCTTTGCGCCGCCAGCAGTCTTTTCAACAGCCGTCACCTTGGCGCCGAGCTTGAAATCGAGACCCTGCTTGGCCAGCAGACGCTGCGCCTGCTTGGAAACTTCGCCATCCATGCCGCCGAGAATATTGTCGAGATATTCGACGACGGTCACCTTGGCGCCGAGGCGCGACCAGACCGAACCAAGCTCGAGGCCGATGACGCCGCCGCCGACGACGATCAGCTTTTCCGGAACCTTGGAAAGAGCGATCGCGCCAGTGGAGGAGACGATGACGGTTTCATCGATATCGACCTTGACGCCTGGAATGCCCGCAACATCAGAACCGGTGGCGATGACGATGTTCTTCGCTTCGATTTCCTGTGTTTCGCCCTTGTCGTTGGTGACGGAAACCTTGCCGGCGGAAACCACTTTGCCGGTGCCCTGGAAGGCATCGATCTTGTTCTTCTTGAACAGGAAGGAAACGCCGTCGACATTGGCTTTCACCACGCCGTCCTTGTGGGCCATCATCTTGTCGAGGTTCAGTTTCGGAGCGGCAACTTCGATACCGAGCGTATCGACGCCATGGGCGACATGCGCAAAGGTTTCGGACGCATGCAGCAGCGCCTTGGAAGGGATGCAGCCGACATTGAGGCAGGTGCCGCCATAGGTCGCGCGTTTTTCGATGACAGCGACCTTCAGGCCGAGCTGTGCCGCCTTGACCGCGCAAACATAACCGCCGGGACCCGTACCGATTACAACTACATCATATGCCATGTTTCTGTTCCTGATTGATATCGGGCAGGATTTTGAACCGCCCTGCTTCCGTTTGACCTGAAACTCAGGCCGCTTTTTCCGTTGCGAGTTTTATACCGAGTGCGATGAAGACCACGCCGCTGGTGCGGTCGATCCATTGGCTGGCGCGCTGAAATGCGGCGCGCATGCGGGGCGTCGTCATGAACAGGCTGACCCCGACGAACCACAGGATAAGGCAGCTTGCCATGACGAGGCCATATCCGAATTTGATGGTGACGGGTGTATGCGCATGAACCACCGTCGAAAAGATCGACAGGAAGAAAAACACCGGCTTGGGATTGAGCGCATTGGCGGCAAAACCGAGCGTGAAGGCCTTGAGCGCGGTCTGCCTGCTTTTGACCGGCACGACACCATCCGCACCGACCTCCGGCAATTCGGTCTTGCCGGCGCGCAGCGCCTTGATACCGATATAGATGAGGTAGGCAACACCCAGCCATTTGACGATATTAAAGAGATAGATCGACTGGGAAATGATGAGACCAAGTCCTAGGATCGTATAGGTGACATGGAACATCAGCGATGTGCCCACGCCGAAGCTGGTGATGATGGCCTGTTTTCGCCCATGTACCATGGCCTGACGCATGACCATCGCCAGATCGGCGCCGGGCGAGACGATTGCGAAAGCGAAGATCGCCATCAGGGATGCAAGTTCGATCAAATACTGATGCATCGGAAACCAGCCTCTAGAACATCAACACGAAGAGCATCAGCAGCAGGCCGAGCATCGAGCCGAGCCAGACCAGTGAACGAATATAAGGCACACCGGCCAGATAAAGTGGAATATAGGCCACCCGGCAGATCAGCCAGATCCATGCGCCGGTGAGTGCCAGCCCGGACGGATCGCCGGCCATGATGACACCGAAGGCGAGCGCGATGAAAGCGGGATAGGTTTCCCGGAAATTTTCCGAGGCGCGTGCTGCCCGGCCGGTGAACCTGCCTTCAGGCTTCCTCTCCGCATCCCGTGGGCCGGCATTCCAGTCCATCCCAAATTCCCGCGTCGCCGTCATTCCCTGCAGCATGATATGCACCACAAGCAGAAGGACGCTGAGACCGATCAGCGGTAGAAAGGGTGAAGCGGCAAGAAATGTCGGCTGCACGTTCGCTCTCCTGATGGAATTTCAGCGGGGCCTCAATTGAAACCCCGCCGAAACGAAAAGCAAGACCGATCAGAGATCGAGAACTAGGCGTTCCGGATCTTCGAGGCTTTCCTTAACGCGGACGAGGAAGGTCACGGCTTCCTTGCCGTCAACGATACGGTGATCGTAGGAGAGCGCGAGATACATCATCGGACGGATGACGACCTGACCGCCGATAGCGACCGGGCGCTCCTGGATCTTGTGCATGCCGAGGATGCCGGACTGCGGCGCGTTGAGGATCGGCGAAGACATCAGCGAACCATAGACACCGCCATTGGTGATGGTGAAGGTGCCGCCCTGCATGTCGGCCATGCCGAGCGAACCGTCACGCGCTGCCTTGGCGAGGCGACCCAGTTCCTTTTCAACGCCGGCGATGGAGAGCTGGTCAGCATCGCGGATAACGGGAACAACGAGACCCTTGTCGGTGCCGACAGCCATGCCGACGTGACAATAGTTCTTGTAGATGATGTCCGTGCCGTCGATTTCAGCGTTGACGGCCGGCAGTTCCTTCAGCGCGTGGGTCACGGCCTTGGTGAAGAAGCCCATGAAGCCGAGCTTGACGCCATGCTTCTTCTCGAACACGTCCTTGTAGCGGTTACGCAGGTCCATGACGGCGCTCATGTCCACCTCATTATAGGTGGTCAGCATGGCGGCGGTGTTCTGCGCATCCTTCAGGCGACGGGCGATCGTCTGGCGCAGGCGCGTCATCTTCACGCGCTCTTCGCGAACCTGATCCTGCTCGGCGGAAACCGGACGGGGAGCAGCAGCAACCGGAGCCGGAGCGGCGGCAGGTGCCGAAACGCCCTTGGCGACGGCAGCGAGAACGTCGCCCTTCAGAACCTGGCCACGCTTGCCCGAACCGTCGACCTGATCGGCAGACAGGTTGTTTTCAGCAAGCAGCTTGCCGGCGGCAGGTGCCGGCGGCATGGAACCCGTTGCCGGAGCAGCGGTAGCCGCAGGGGCCGGGGCAGCTGCGGCAGCAGCAGGCTTTGCCGGTTCGGCAGCGGGTGCGGAGGTCGCAGCGCCGGCAGCACCTTCGGCGATCTGGCCGAGAAGCGCGTCGAGACCGACGGTTTCGCCATTCTGCGCGACGATTTCGGTCAACACGCCGGAGGCGGGTGCCGGGACTTCGACGGTAACCTTGTCGGTTTCCAGTTCAACGAGAGGTTCGTCGGCCTTGACGGTATCGCCGACCTTCTTGAACCAGGTGCCGACGGTCGCTTCGCTGACGGATTCGCCGAGGGTTGGTACGCGGATTTCAGTGGCCATGATCTAGTTCCGTTATTCAGGTGTCTTTTTTGCGGGGCGATGCGGGAGAGTTCTCACTCTCCCAGCGCGTCTTCCAGGAACGCAGCTAGCTGCGCCAGATGCTTGGACATCAGGCCGGTCGCCGGAGAGGCGGCAGCCGGACGGCCCGTGTAACGGACCTTCTGGTACTTAGCGTCGATATGCGCCAGAACCCATTCAAGGTAAGGATCGATGAACGACCACGCACCCATGTTCTTCGGCTCTTCCTGGCACCAGACCATCTCCGCATTGCGGAAACGCGAAAGCTCGTTGATGAGCGCCTTGGCCGGGAACGGATAGAGCTGTTCGACGCGCAGCAGGTAGATGTCGTCGATACCGCGCTTTTCACGCTCCTCGAGCAGATCGTAATAGACCTTGCCCGTGCACATGACGACGCGACGGATCTTCGAATCCTTCTGCAGCTTGATCGGGCCGTCCTTGATGACTTCAGCATCGTCCCACAGTAGACGGTGGAAGGAGGACTCACCCGCAAGCTCCGCCAGCGACGAGGTGGCGCGCTTGTGACGCAGCAGCGACTTCGGCGTCATCAGGATCAGCGGCTTGCGGAAATCACGCTTCATCTGACGGCGCAGGATGTGGAAGTAGTTGGCCGGCGTCGTGCAGTTGGCAACCTGCATGTTGTCTTCGGCGCACATCTGCAGCCAGCGCTCCAGACGGGCGGACGAGTGCTCCGGACCCTGACCTTCATAACCGTGCGGCAGAAGGCAGACGAGACCGGACATGCGCAGCCACTTGCGTTCACCCGAAGAGATGAACTGGTCGAACACCACCTGCGCGCCGTTGGCGAAGTCGCCGAACTGGGCTTCCCAGAGCGTCAGCGCATTCGGACGGGCCAGCGAATAACCATATTCGAAACCGAGAACCGCTTCTTCCGAAAGCATCGAGTTGATGACTTCGTAACGGGCCTGCGTTGGCGAAAGGTTGGCGAGCGGGATGTAACGTTCTTCGGTTTCCTGATCGTAGAGAACCGAGTGGCGCTGCGAGAAGGTGCCACGTTCGCAATCCTGACCGGAAAGACGGATCTTGTGGCCATCGGCGACAAGCGAACCGAAAGCAAGTGCTTCCGCCATCGCCCAGTCGATGCCCTCACCCGTCTCGATCATCTGCGAGCGGTTTTCCATGAAACGCTGGATCGTGCGGTGGGCGCTGAAGCCTTCCGGAATGGTCGACAGCTTCTTGCCGATTTCCTTCAGCTGCTTCATCGGCACGCCGGTCTTGCCGCGACGCTGCTCATCGGCATTGTCGGCGGCACGCAGACCCGACCACTGGCCGTCCAGCCAGTCGGCCTTGTTCGGCTTGTAGGACTGGCCCGCTTCGAATTCCTGCTCGAGATGCGCGCGCCAGTCGGCCTTCATCTTCTCGAATTCGCCTTCGTTGATCAGGCCTTCGGCGATCAGACGGTCGGCATAGATGCGCGCGACGGTCTTGTGACCACGGATAACCTTGTACATCTTCGGCTGCGTGAACGCCGGCTCGTCGCCTTCATTATGGCCGAAGCGGCGGTAACAGAACATGTCGATGACGACAGGCTTGTGGAACTTCATGCGGTATTCGGTGGCAACCTTTGCCGCATAGGTAACCGCTTCCGGATCGTCGCCATTGACGTGGAAGATCGGTGCCTCGATCATCTTGGCAACGTCGGACGGATAGGGCGACGAGCGCGAGAAGGCCGGGTTTGTCGTAAAGCCGATCTGGTTGTTGATGATGAAATGCATGGTGCCGGCAACGCGGTGACCGCGCAGGCCGGAAAGGCCGAGAATTTCAGCAACCACGCCCTGACCCGCAAAAGCGGCATCGCCGTGCAGCAGCAGCGGCAGCACCTTGGCGCGTTCGGACAGCGGGATGATGTCGCCGTCCCATGCCTTGGCAAGCTGGTCCTGCTTGGCGCGCGCCTTGCCCATGACGACGGGGTTGACAATTTCAAGGTGCGACGGGTTGGCCGTCAGCGACAGGTGAACCTTGTTGCCATCGAATTCGCGGTCGGAGGAAGCACCGAGATGGTACTTCACGTCGCCGGAACCTTCGACGTCGTCAGGCTTGAACGAACCGCCCTTGAATTCGTGGAACACGGCGCGGTGCGGCTTGCCCATGACGTTGGTGAGAACGTTCAGACGGCCACGGTGGGCCATGCCGAGCACGACTTCTTCCAGACCGTCCTGGCCGCCGCGCTTGATGATCTGTTCGAGCGCCGGGATCAGCGATTCACCGCCGTCGAGGCCGAAACGCTTGGTGCCCTTGAAACGCACGTCGAGGAACTGCTCGTAACCTTCGGCTTCGACCAGCTTGGAAAGAATGGCCTTCTTGCCTTCCGGCGTGAAAGCGACACCCTTGTCCGGGCCTTCGATGCGTTCCTGGATCCAGCCCTTTTCTTCCGGGTTGGACATATGCATGAATTCGACGCCGAGCGTCGAGCAATAGGTACGCTCGAGAATATCGACCATCTCGCGCACGGTCGCATATTCGAGACCGAGAACGTTATCGATGAAAATCTTGCGGTCGTAATCGCTTTCTTCGAAGCCGTAGGACTTCGGCGAAAGCTCGTTGTAATCCTCAACGGCGCTGGCGATGCCCAGCGGGTCGAGCTTGGCGTGCAGGTGGCCGCGCATGCGATAGGCGCGGATCATCATGATGGCGCGGACGCTGTCACGGGTCGCCTGAAGCACTTCAGCCGGGCTGACGGCCTTGCCGGTATCGGCGCTCTTCGCCTCGGCCTTCGCCTGAACCTTCTTTTCGATGGCCTTCTCGACCGTGGCCCAGTTGCCGTCGAGAGCGGATACCAGGTCGCCATTGGCCGGGATAGGCCAGTTGGCGCGCTTCCAGGAGGCGCCCTTGGCCGCCTTCTTCACGTCTTCCGGATTATCGGACAACGCCTTGAAGAAGCTCTGCCACTCCGGCGACACGGAAGAGGGATCCTCTTCGTACCGGGCATAGAGCTGCTCGATATAGGCTGCATTCGCGCCGTCCAGAAACGACGTGATCTGAAACTGCTCGTTCGCTTCTTGCCTTGCCATTGTGTTCTTGCGGACTTGTCCGTCCGCCTCCTCGATGCCGTTAGGGCTGTTTGACCAGCCTGCCGCTTTGATTATTGCTGTCTGCCGCCGGGGCGGTATGCCGTTCTGTCTGTCGTTCTTGCGGCATCGGGCAGCGCAGCGTTGAAGCCGCGCCGCCCGTTACCGGTCTCATGTGGTCTCAGCCCTTGAGGACTTCAACCAGCGTCTTGCCGAGGCGCGCCGGAGAGGGCGAGACCTTGATGCCGGCTGCTTCCATGGCTGCGATCTTGGACTCTGCGTCGCCCTTGCCGCCGGAAACGACAGCGCCGGCGTGACCCATGGTGCGACCCTTCGGAGCCGTACGGCCTGCGATGAAGCCGGCCATCGGCTTCTTGCGGCCCTTCTTGGCTTCGTCGATCAGGAACTGCGCCGCATCTTCTTCAGCCGAACCACCGATTTCGCCGATCATGATGATCGACTGGGTGGCGTCGTCGGCGAGGAACATTTCCAGCACGTCGATGAACTCGGTGCCCTTGACCGGGTCGCCGCCGATGCCGACAGCCGTGGTCTGGCCGAGGCCTTCATTGGAGGTCTGGAACACGGCTTCATAGGTGAGCGTGCCCGAACGGGAAACGATACCGACCGAACCCTTGCGGAAGATGGAGCCCGGCATGATGCCGATCTTGCATTCTTCCGGCGTCAGGATACCCGGGCAGTTCGGGCCGAGCAGGCGCGACTTGGAGCGGTCGAGGCGAGCCTTGACGCGAACCATGTCCATCACCGGAATACCTTCGGTGATGCAGGTGATGAACGGAATTTCCGCATCGATGGCTTCGATGATGGCGTCTGCTGCACCTGCCGGCGGAACATAGATCACGGATGCGTCTGCACCGGTCTTTTCCTTGGCTTCGGCAACCGTTGCGAAGATCGGCAGGCTTTCGCCCTTGGAACCGGTCCAGGTTTCGCCACCCTTCTTCGGGTGAATACCGCCGACCATCTGCGTGCCGTAATAGGCAAGCGCCTGTTCGGTGTGGAAGGTGCCGGTCTTGCCGGTCAGACCCTGAACAAGGATCTTCGTGTCTTTATTAACAAGAATAGACATTATTTCCGGTCCCTCAATTAGCCGTTGATCGCCGCGACGATCTTCTTGGCTGCGTCGTCCAGATCGTCAGCAGCCGTAATCGCAAGGCCAGATTCGTTCAGGAGCTTCTTGCCAAGTTCGACGTTGGTGCCTTCGAGGCGAACAACGAGCGGAACCTGCAAACCGACTTCCTTCACCGCGGCAATCACGCCTTCGGCGATGACGTCGCACTTCATGATGCCGCCGAAGATGTTGACGAGGATGCCCTCGACCTTCGGGTCAGCCGTGATGATCTTGAAGGCTGCCGCAACCTTCTCCTTGCCGGCGCCGCCGCCGACGTCGCAGAAGTTAGCCGGCTCTTTGCCGTAGAGCTTGATGATGTCCATCGTCGCCATGGCAAGACCTGCACCATTGACCATGCAGCCGATGTTGCCGTCGAGAGCAACGTAAGCGAGGTCCCACTTGGAGGCTTCGATTTCCTTGGCGTCTTCTTCGGTCTCGTCGCGCAGCGCCTTGACATCGTCATGGCGGAACAGCGCGTTGCCGTCGAAGGACATCTTGGCGTCGAGAACGCGCAGATGGCCATTTTCCATGACGATCAGCGGGTTGACCTCGAGGAGAGCCATGTCCTTCTCGTTGAAGGCCTTGTAGAGGATCGGGAACAGCGCCTTGGCGTCTTCCGCAGCAACGCCATCAAGCTCGAGAGCCTTGGAGATCGCGGCAACGTCAGCGTCGCTCACACCCTTTTCCGGGTTGATGGCGATGGTGTGGATCTTTTCCGGCGTGTCGTGGGCGACAGCCTCGATGTCCATGCCGCCTTCCGTGGAAACCACGAATGCGACCTGGCCGACGGAACGGTCAACCAGCAGCGAGCAGTAGAGTTCGCGGGCAATGTCGGCACCGTCTTCGATGTAGAGGCGGTTGACCTGCTTGCCGGCGTCGCCCGTCTGCGCCGTTACCAGCGTGTTGCCGAGCATGTCCTTGGCATGGGAAACGACTTCCTCGATGGACTTTGCCAGGCGAACGCCGCCCTTGGCGTCGGGGCCGAGTTCCTTGAACTTGCCCTTGCCGCGGCCGCCGGCGTGAATCTGGCTCTTGACGACGTAGAGCGGGCCGGGAAGCTGCTTTGCAGCAGCTTCGGCTTCTTCGACCTTGAGGATGGCGACGCCTTCAGCAACCGGCGCGCCGTAGCCCTTCAGAAGAGCCTTGGCCTGATATTCGTGAATATTCATGGAATAATCCCTGTTTGGAGCCGCTAGAGGCTATTACTTCAGCGACGGAGCAATGTTGATGCAGGCCTCGCAAAGACCGGCGACAGCGCCGACGGACTTGCGGAAGGCTGCTTCTTCTTCCTTGTTCAGCTCGATCTCGATGATGCGCTCGATACCGCCGGCACCGATGATGGTGGGAACGCCGACATACATATCGTCAACGCCATACTGACCCGAAAGATGGGCAGCGGCGGGCAGGACGCGCTTCTTGTCCTTGAGGTAGGATTCAGCCATTTCGATCGCCGAGGCAGCCGGTGCGTAATAAGCCGAACCGGTCTTGAGCAGGCCGACGATTTCCGCACCGCCATCGCGGGTGCGCTGTACGATCTCTTCGAGACGCTCGGCGGTCAGCCAGCCCATCTTGACGAGGTCGGTCAGCGGAATGCCGGCAACCGTGGAGTAGCGTGCGAGCGGCACCATGGTGTCGCCGTGGCCGCCGAGAACGAAGGCGGTGACGTCTTCAACCGAAACATTGAATTCTTCGGAGAGGAAAAGACGGAAGCGCGCGCTGTCGAGAACGCCGGCCATGCCGACGACCTTGTTCTTCGGCAGGCCGGAGAACTTCTGCAGCGCCCAGACCATGGCGTCGAGCGGGTTGGTGATGCAGATGACGAAAGCATTCGGGGCATATTTCTTGATGCCGGCGCCGACCTGCTCCATGACCTTGAGGTTGATGCCGAGAAGATCGTCGCGGCTCATGCCCGGCTTGCGGGCAACGCCAGCGGTGACGATGCAGACGTCAGCACCTTCGATGGCGGCGTAATCGGAAGCGCCGGTGAGCTTTGCATTGAAGCCTTCAACCGGGCCGGACTGGGCAATATCCAGACCCTTGCCCTGCGGGATGCCGTCGGCAATATCGAAGAGGACGATATCGCCCAGTTCCTTCAGGCTGGCGAGATGTGCCAGCGTGCCGCCGATCATGCCAGAACCAATAAGTGCAATTTTTTTGCGAGCCATCGAATGCTTCCTCTTGAGCTTCAATTCAATTTCACCGCGCCAAACCGGCAGCCAAATTGTCGGACTTCGATTAGCCCCATTGGCCAAAATTGGCAACAGATTCTTTTGTGATGAATATTTTCAATCGTTTAGATCATTATTTTCTTACGTAAACGTAAGAAAATGCGTCACGAAAGTGTCAAACTTTCTGCCGTTTTTCGTGATGCAGCGCCAGATAATCCGCGCTGCGCATCTCAAACAGCCGCGAGGCGGTGCGATCAAACTCGAAGCCTTCGGTTCCCTTGCGCTTGCCGAGCAGGTCTTCCGGCATGGCGGCAGCGGAGGCAAAAAGCCGGACGCTGTGGTCGTAAAGCGCATCGATGAGGATGATGAAACGCTTGGTCTCGTTGCGCTTGTCCGCATTCAAGAACGGGATATGGTCGATGAAGACCGTATCGAAACGATTGGCGATGGCCAGGAAGTCGGAAGCCCCGAGCGGCTTCTCGCAAAGATCGGAGAAGGAGAAGCGCGCCACACGGCCACTGGCGCGTGGCACCAGAATAGAGCGGCCCTTCATCGGTATTTCCGTTGGCGCGATAAGGTGGCCACCGGTCATGTGACGCCAGGCCATGTCCATCGCCTGATCCGCCGAACCGTCGAGCGGCGTGACATAGACCGGCAGGCTTTCCAGCTTTTCCATCCGGTAATCGGTGGGGCTGTCGAGCGTCACGACCTCAACATATTTCTTCAGCAACTCGACGAAAGGCAGGAACAGGCCGCGATTGAGCCCGTCCTTGTAGAGATTGTCGGGAACGACGTTGGATGTCGTTACCAGAGTGCAGCCATTAGCGAAGAGTTCGCTGAACAGCCGGGCGAGGATCATCGCATCGGCAATATCCGTAACGGTGAACTCGTCGAAGCAAAGGAGCTCCGCTTCCGCCAGAAGTTGAGCCGCGACAGGCGGAATGGGATCTGCCTGTTTGGTTTCGCCATTCTTCAGCTTCTGCCGATGCGCATGCACACGATTATGCACATCCGCCATGAACTCGTGAAAATGGCAGCGCCGTTTGGAAGTGACGGGCGCCATCTCATAGAACATGTCCATCAGCATCGTCTTGCCGCGGCCGACGCTGCCATAGACATACAATCCCTTGACGGGCGCAGCCGGACCGGCCTTGCGCGCGAACATCCAGCCGAGCGCGCTTTTTTTCTTGGCGGGCTTGCGTGCCTTCAGATCGGCAAGGATACGGTCGAGGTGAGCCGCCACGCCGAGTTGTGCCGCATCCGCCTGCAAGGTGCCAGCTGCCGTTAATGCGTTGAGCTGTTCAACGACACTATGATTGTAGTCGGGCAATGGCTTCATGGAAAAGCGCTCCGGTCGCGGACGCCGACAGGCATCCGCGACGAATGGAATGGCTCAGAACAGGCAGGGCGATCCGGATACACCGGAAATGCTCTATCGGCTGAGGCTGAGCGGCTGGCCGCTATTGGTCGTGCCGTCAAAGCGCGCATCGGCGCTCTTGTAGACGCGGCCGATCGTATCGCCCGAACGGTTCTTGAAGAGGACCATCTTGCCGGACACTTCCCAGGAGCCCATCGCCGTCAACTCGCCGGAGCATCCGCGCGTACCGCCACGCGAACCGCTGCCGAGATTGGTGAGTGTCAGGAACATGTCGCAATTGGCGCCGCCGTTGGAAACACGCCAGTTGCCGACCATGGATTCCTTGGTGACATCGAGCGCCGTTGTCGGCGGAGCGGCAGAGGCCACATCAGTGCCGCCAGGCGTCGCAGAAGCGGGCGCCGAAGGGAACTGACTGCCCGTCGCACCGCCGGGTGGCGGCAGCGCGCCAGACTGAACGGACGGAACCGGCTGAGCCTGCAGCGGCGGCGTATAACCGGGATTACTGCCGCTATTGTTGTTGTAATCGTAGGAGGTACGTTGGCAACCGGCAAGGCTCATTACAACCGCAAGGCCCGTCACCACATATCTGAATTGCATATCAAGCTCCCGATTCTCTCGCTTCCGGAAAGACCATGATCAAACAAGAAGGCTGAATTATTACCAAAGCCTTATCTTGCGCAAGCGATGGCCGGGATAATTACAATTTCGGTCGATTTTTACCGAAATTTCCCGCACCCGGTTGTAAAAAAGGGCCGCAGTCCACACCGCGACCCGATAGATTTTCCGTCCAGGCGAATCGCCTTCAGACGCGACGCTCGACCATCATCTTCTTGATTTCCGCGATCGCCTTGGCCGGGTTCAAGCCCTTCGGGCAAGCCTGCGCGCAGTTCATGATGGTGTGGCAACGATAAAGACGGAACGGGTCCTCGAGATTATCGAGACGCTCGCCGGTTGCCTCATCGCGGCTGTCGATCAGCCAGCGATAGGCCTGCAGCAGAACGGCCGGACCGAGATAACGATCGCCATTCCACCAGTAGCTGGGACAGGAGGTGGAGCAGCAGGCGCAGAGAATGCACTCATAAAGACCGTCGAGCTTCAGACGGTCCTCATGGCTCTGTTTCCATTCCTTGGCGGGCGTCGGCGAAACCGTCTTCAGCCAGGGTTCGATGGAGCGGTGCTGGGCGTAGAAGTTCGACAGATCAGGAACAAGATCCTTCACGACTGGCATATGCGGCAGCGGATAGACCTTCACCGTACCGTTGATCTCTTCCATGCCCTTGGTGCAGGCGAGCGTATTGGTGCCGTCGATGTTCATGGCGCAGGAGCCGCAGATGCCTTCACGGCAGGAGCGGCGCAGCGTCAGCGTCGGGTCGATATTGTTCTTGATGTAGAGAAGCGCATCGAGAACCATCGGCCCGCAATCGTCGACATCGATATAATAGGTATCGATGCGCGGGTTCTGGCCGTCATCCGGGTTCCAGCGATAGATCCGGTATTCGCGAACGTTCTTGGCACCATCCGGCTTCGGCCAGACTTTGCCTTCGCTGATCTGGGAATTCTTGGGGAGAGCGAGTTCAACCATATCCAGTTCCTCAAATCAGTAGACGCGAGCCTTCGGCTCGATCTTTTTGGGATCGATGCCGTCGGCGATCAGGTCGGTATGAACAGGGCGGTAGTCGAGCTTGACGTCACCTTCGGGGCTGACCCAGGCAAGGGTGTGCTTGCGCCAGTTCACATCGTCGCGACCGCCGAACGGACCATCGACGAAATCCTCGCGGGCATGCGAGCCGCGGCTTTCCTTGCGCGCTTCCGCGCCGTAGACCGTGGTGATCGCGTTGGCCATCAGATTGTGCAGCTCGAGCGTCTCGACCAGATCGGAGTTCCAGACCATCGAACGGTCGGTGACCTTGACATCAGGCAGCTCCCTCCAGATGGCGGAAATGCGCTGGCAGCCGCTTTCCAGCGATTCCTGCGTACGGAACACGGCCGCATCGTCCTGCATGGCGCGCTGCATCTTGTCGCGCAGCACCGCCGTCGGCGTCGAGCCATTGGCGTAACGCAGGCTGTCGAAGCGTTCCATGATCCTGTCGCAGGCCGCCGTGTCGAGAGCCGGAACCGGCGCATCGCGGTCGATGACCTGGGCTGCACGGATGGCGGCAGCACGACCGAAGACCACGAGGTCGATCAGCGAGTTGGAGCCGAGACGGTTCGCGCCGTGAACCGAGGCGCAACCGGCTTCGCCAACGGCCATCAGGCCGGGCGCGATGCGTTCCGGGTTTTCGGCGTTGGCGTTGAGCACTTCGCCCCAATAATTGGTCGGAATGCCGCCCATATTGTAATGAACGGTCGGCAGAACCGGGATCGGCTCGCGCGTCACGTCGACGCCGGCGAAAATCTTGGCGCTTTCGGAAATGCCCGGAAGACGCTCGTGCAGGATCGCCGGATCAAGGTGATCGAGATGCAGGAAGATGTGGTCCTTGTTCTTGCCGACGCCGCGGCCTTCGCGGATTTCCATCGTCATGCAGCGCGACACGACATCACGCGAGGCAAGGTCCTTCGCGGAAGGCGCATAACGCTCCATGAAGCGCTCGCCTTCGGAATTGACGAGATAACCGCCCTCGCCGCGCGCACCTTCGGTAATCAGGCAGCCCGCGCCGTAAATGCCGGTCGGGTGGAACTGAACGAATTCCATATCCTGAAGCGGCAGGCCGGCACGTGCGATCATGCCGCCACCGTCGCCGGTGCAGGTATGGGCGGAGGTCGCCGAGAAATACGCACGACCGTAACCGCCGGTCGCCAGCACCACCATCTTGGCGGAGAAGCGATGGATCGTGCCGTCATCGAGGTTCCATGCGACGACGCCGGTGCAGCGGCCATCTGCCGACATGATCAGATCGAGCGCGAAATATTCGATGAAGAATTCCGCATTGTTGCGCAGCGACTGGCCGTAAAGCGTGTGCAGGATGGCGTGGCCGGTACGGTCGGCGGCAGCGCAGGTGCGCTGCACCGGCGGGCCTTCGCCGTAATTCTGCATGTGACCGCCGAACGGGCGCTGGTAGATCTTGCCTTCGGCATTGCGCGAGAACGGCACGCCGTAATGCTCCAGCTCATAGACCGCCTTTGGCGCTTCCATGGCGAGATATTGCATCGCGTCGACGTCGCCCAGCCAGTCGGAGCCCTTTACGGTGTCGTAAAGGTGCCACTGCCAACAGTCGGGCGTCATATTGGTGAGCGATGCGGCGATGCCGCCCTGCGCCGCGACCGTGTGCGAGCGCGTCGGGAAAACCTTGGTGATGCAGGCCGTGCGGAAACCCTGTTCCGCCATGCCGAGCGTTGCGCGCAGACCCGCGCCGCCGGCGCCCACCACGATCACGTCATAGGAGTGATCGACATAGGTGTAGGCCTTGCCATTCTGGGAAGGTGAACTGATCGATGCCATGGCGGACTTATCCTGCGAATGCGATTTTCAGAATGGCGAAGATGCAAAGACCGCCAATGAGAACCGCGAAAAACGTATTGAGCATCAGAAGAACGAGCTTCGAAACCTCGGCGTGAACATAGTCTTCAATGATGACCTGCATGCCGAGCTTCATGTGGATGAGGCCGGAAACCAGCACCAGACCCATGATAACGGCGACGAGCGGGTTCGACAGCGCGGCGACGACTTCCGGATAGGGCGCGCCGGCGTACTGGATGAGGAAGACCACGAAGAAGATGAGCAACGGAACGTTGGCGACCGCCGTCAGGCGCTGACGCCAGAAATGGTCGGTGCCTTCCTTGGCGGAGCCGAGGCCGCGAACCTTTCCGAGAGGTGTACGCATATCCATGATAAATCTCCTCAGCGCACGATCAGGGCGATGACCCAGATGAGCGCGGTCAGACAGATCGACGCTGCGAAGGTCGCCTTGGCGAGTTTCGTGTTGAAGTTCTTTTCGAAGCCATGGCCGAGATCCCACATGAAGTGGCGAAGGCCGCCCAGCAGGTGGTGAACGAGAGCCCAGGTGTATCCGATCAGGATAAGCTTGCCGATGATCGTCCCCATCGCCCAGCTGACCCAGTCATAATAGGCCGGGCCGGAAGCAAGTGCGATAAGCCACCAGGCAACCAGAAGCGTTCCGAAGTAAAGTGCAGCACCCGTGATGCGGTGCACGATGGACGCAACCATCGTCGGAATCGGCTTGTAAATTTGAAGATGCGGCGACAGAGGCCGGTTATTAGTCGCATTCGCCATCAGAACCTCGCGGCGTTTTCCCGTGCGCCCATGAGATAGGGCGCCCCCAAGCAACAGCACATGACGAAAGAATGTGCATTGCACCAACCGCGACGTTTAATCACATGGGAGCATCACGACAAGCACATTTCATGACCGATTCCAATTTAATCGATTGGTTCACGAATTTTTTTTGGAATTTTTTTGCTCGAAAATAAAAAATCGAGCATTTCCAAGATTTACACCCTCAAAATATTTACCTTTACGTAATTCATGAATCGTGTAATTTACTATTCATTAACTGAAAAAATCCGGAGAATAAGGCTCATGTTACAGCATCGAATCGCCGCTCTGGTCATGCTGGCGGCAGGTATCATTTTCACCGCAGTGCCTGCTGCGACGGCAGAGAATTTTAACGGACGCCACGATAATCAGCATCGGCAATCGCAGGACAGTTTCTCCACCGACGGCTTGCCGTCAACCCTCCACGGCGGCACCTATGTGGGGGCGATATCGGCCTTGCGGGTTCGCGGCAACGGCAATTACTTTGCTATTGGCGGTGGTCTTTCAGGAAGAGTTGCAGTCGCCACGACGGGCACGCAACTGGCCCCCCGAGCGAAAATCATCAATGTTCATGCCGATACAGCCGGCGACGCCTGCGCCTATGAGCATGGCGTCTGCATCATCCGGCCGTAAGTCAAATATAGTCAGACAAAACGCCAGACGGTGGTCTTTTTGACTTCACTGTCTTCCAGAGCCCGTGTCACCGGCACCTGATAGGTTGCCTCTGCGACAAGGCGCTGCTTGGGCAGATAGGCACGCCCCGGGTCACCGACGAGCACGCTCACGCCTTTCGCCGTCAGTTCCAGGAACCAGGGTACGAGAAGATCGGCAAAGGCGCGGTCATAAAACACGTCGCCGGCCAGCAGAACATCCGCTTCAACCGGCGTCCCGACCAGATTGCGCCCGGTAAAATCGACATCCACGCCATTGAGAGCAGCATTCAGCCGGATGGCCGTTTCCGTCCAGGGGTCGATATCGGCGGCAATGACGGCAGCGGCACCCGCCTTGGCGGCAGCGATGGCGACCAGCCCTGAACCGCTGGCGAAATCCACCACGCGCTTGCCGGAGACACTTTCAGGATGATCGAGAACATAGCGCGCAAGCCCCTGCCCGCCGGCCCATGCGAAGGCCCAGAAAGGTGGAGGCAGGCCGATCTCTTCCAGCTCCTCCTCCGTCTTCAGCCAAAGCTCATGGGCTTCGCTTGCCAGATGAAGGCGCAATTCCGGCACATGCGGCGGATGCATGATGCCGGTATTGTCAAGAATGAAGCGTTCGGGATCGGTCCTCACCGAAAGCTCAGTCTGGCGATTTCGGCGGATTGGCGAGACCACCCATGCGGCAGACCTCGAGATATTCCTCTTCCGTCACCGGCTGCACGGAAAGCCGCATGGACGTGACCAGAGACATCTTCTCCAGTTTCGGATTGGCCTTCACATCCTTCAGCGAAACCGGCTGCGGCATGTCGCATACGGCGCGGATATCCACGCAATCCCACTTCAGGTCGCCCTCTGCGGTCGAATCCGGATGCGAAAGGGCGCAGACTTCGACGATGCCGACGACATCCAGCCCCTCATTGGAGTGGTAGAAGAAACCCTTGTCGCCGATTTTCATGGCGCGCATGTTGTTGCGGGCCTGATAGTTGCGCACGCCGGTCCATTCTTCGCCGGCCTCGCCCTTGGCCTTCTGCATTTCCCAGGACCATTTGAACGGCTCGGACTTGTAAAGCCAGTAATTCGCCATGACCCATCACGCTCCCGGATTGTTGAAGACCCAGTTATAGGGCTTCACATCCACGCTTTCGAACAGGCCGGCCTTGGCGTAGGGGTCGGCATCGGCAAGCGCCTTCGCGGCCTCGATATCCGCGGCTTCGACGATAACCAGACTGCCATTGGGCTTGCCTTCGGCGTCCAGAAACGGGCCGGCAATCTTCAGCGTGCCCTCGGCATTCAGCTTGTTCAGGTGCTCCAGATGGGCCGGGCGCGTGTCCATGCGCACATTCAGATGGCCGGGCTTGTCCTTGCAGATAAAGGCAAACAGCATTTTTTTCTCCTCGCTGGCGCATGTCCTATAAAAGTGTCAGCGGTTTTGGGACCAGGACATGCGTAAAAACTATTCAGAGGCCACACTCATTCCGTGGTGATGGGCCGTGTCATCAATTGTTGCATGGCGCTCGCCACATCCAGATTACCGTCTATGATGGCCGCTACCGCCTCGGTGACGGGCATGTCGACAGCGTGATGTTCGCCGAGCCGGGCGGCAACGGCTGCCGCAAAGGCGCCCTCCACCAGCCCGCCGGACATATCCTTGCCCTCGCCCCGGCCAAGAGCGATGCCGAAACGCAGGTTTCGCGACTGGTGGCTGGTGGCGGTCAGGACCAGATCACCAAGGCCTGAAAGACCGCGCACCGTATCCGCCTTGCCGCCCATGGCGACGACCAGCCGCGACATTTCAGCGAGACCGCGCGAAATCAGCGCTGCCCGGGCGGAATCACCGAGACCCGCGCCCTCAACGATGCCAGCGGCAATGGCGAGCACATTCTTCAGCGCGCCGCCAAGCTGCACACCGATGCGATCGGTGGAGGCATAAAGCCTGAAGGTTCTGCCGGAAATCGTTGTCGCCAGCCGCTCGGCGATGACAGCATCTTCCGCCGCGATCGCCATCGCGGTCGGCAGTCCGCGTGCAATATCGGCGGCGAAACCCGGACCGGAGAGAACGGCGATTGGATGATGCGGCAGTTCCGCTTCCAGAAGCTCGGTCAGCAGACGCCCGGAAACCCGGTCTATGCCCTTGGCGCAGGTAACGATGATACAATCTTTAGCCAGATAGGGACCGTAATGGCGGGCCGCATCCGCATGGGCCTGCGAGGGCATGGCGAATAGGACAATGCCTGCATCGGCCAGGACATCCGGCTCGACGGAAAACGCAAGCGCATCCGGGAGGTCGACACCCGGCAGGACAGCCTCGTGAATACGATCAACCTTCAGATCGGCCATCAGGGACGCATCGCGGCCGAGCAGGGTCACATCATGCCGGTTCTCCAGCGCGATGACGACGGCGAGCGCGGTTCCGAAGGCGCCAGCACCGATGACGACGATTTTTTCCCGCTGCATCAGGCCTTGGCTCCCCTTTTGCCGAAACCGATCAATGTCTCCGCATTGCCATCGAGAGGCCAGCGTGAGCGCGGCGGTATCTCAAGGGGATCGGCTTTTTTGCCCTCAGCCATCCGCTCCAGCCCCGCCCAGGCGATCATCGCGGCATTGTCGGTGCAGAGCCGGTGCGGCGGTGCAACAAAACGGAAGCCATGGGCATCGCAAAGTGCCTGAAGCGTCTGGCGGATTTCCTGATTGGCGGCGACGCCGCCGGCCACGACCAGAGCAGGCTCCGTCTCCAGATGCGGAAATTCCTCTTTAAAGCGCGCAAGGCCACGGCCAATACGGTCTTTCAGGGTGCGCGACACCGCCTTCTGGAAGGAAGCGCAGATATCGGCAATATCCTGCTCAGAGAGCGGGGCAATGGCGGTCGCCGCCTGCCGCACCGCCGTCTTGAGGCCGGAGAAGGAAAAATCGAGCCTCACCTCACCGACCATCGGACGCGGCAGCGCAAAACGGTCCGGATTGCCTTTCGCCGCTGCCTTTTCAACGGCAGGTCCGCCGGGATAGGGCAACCCCAGAAGCTTCGCGGTCTTGTCGAAGGCCTCCCCCAGCGCATCATCGATGGTGGTGCCCCAGCGCTCGTATTCGCCGACGCCGCGCACCAGCACCAGCTGGGTGTGGCCGCCGGACACCAGCAGCATCAGATAGGGGAAAGACAGACCATCGGTCAGACGCGCCGTCAGCGCATGGCCTTCCAGATGGTTGATGGCGTAAAGCGGTTTGTCTGCTGCCATGGCAATCGCCTTGCCCGTCATCAGGCCCACCAGCAGGCCGCCGATAAGGCCCGGACCGGATGTGGCCGCAATGGCGTCGACATCGGCAAGGGTAACACCCGCCTGCTCCAGCGCTTCTTCCACCAGCGTGTCCAGCGCCTCGACATGGGCGCGGGCGGCGATTTCAGGCACCACGCCACCATAGGCGCTGTGTTCCTCAAGCTGCGACAAAACGACGTCGGAGACGATCTCGCCATGGCCGTCCGCATGCCGAACCACAATGGATGCAGCGGTTTCGTCACAGCTTGTCTCTATGCCGAGGATACGAAGAAAGGGGGTCATCAATTCTGTTCGTTCATTGCGATCATGCGCTGAGTTGGTCTAAGACAACTCCGGTAACAATGGATAGACGCGGATGCAAACAAAACCTTTCCGAATCGGCACGCGCGGCAGCCCTCTGGCGCTCGCACAGGCTTACGAGACGCGTGACCGGCTGATGGCGGCACATGATCTGCCGGAAGAGATGTTCGAAATCGTCGTGCTGTCCACCAAGGGTGACCGGATAACCGACCGCGCTCTGTCGGAGATCGGCGGCAAGGGCCTGTTTACGGAGGAACTGGAGAGCCAGCTTCTGTCCGGCGAGCTTGATATTGCCGTCCATTCCTCCAAGGACATGCCGACCGTTCTGCCCAACGGCCTCCATCTTTCCGCCTTCCTGCCGCGCGAGGACATGCGGGACGCCTTCATCGGCCGCACCGCACCGAAACTTCTGGAACTGCCGCAGGGCGCCGTGGTCGGTTCTGCCTCCTTGCGCCGCCAGGCGCTGATCCGGCGACTGCGGCCGGATCTGAGCGTCATCATCTTCCGCGGCCAGGTGGAAACCCGCCTGCGCAAGCTGGAAGAAGGGCAGGCGGACGCCACGCTTCTCGCCTTTGCCGGCTTGAAGAGGCTGGGCATGGATAGCGTCCCGACGGAAATCCTCGACCCGAAGGATTTTCCGCCTGCCCCCGCGCAGGGCGCGATCTGCGTCGAGAGCCGTATCGGTGACAATCGCATGGACGATTTGCTGTCATCCATCAATGACATGCCCACTTATGATGCCGTGACCTGCGAACGTGCCTTTCTGGCAGCCCTCGATGGCTCCTGTCGCACCCCGATTGCAGGCTACGCCACCTGTGACAGTGAGGAACTGCATTTTTCCGGCCTGATCCTCACCCCGGACGGACAGACGAGCCACGGCGTCGAGATTTCCGGGGCCCGCAAGGATGCCGAAGCTTTGGGCCGCAAGGCCGGCGAAGACGTGCGCGCCCGGGCCGGCAGCAACTTTTTCGACGGCTGGAGCTGAGCCGATGCGGATCGTCGTCACCCGGCCGCATCGTTCGGGCGAAAAGACGGCCGCAAAGCTTGAAGCCCTCGGCCACCAGCCAGTGCTTCTTCCGCTGTTTCATCCCGTCCACTACGGCGAGCACGCCATCCCGGCGCTATCGGACCCGCTATCGGCTATCGCCGTCACCAGCGCCGAGGCCCTGCGGTCGCTGGAGACCATGCGCGACCGACTTGTACCCCATCTGTCAAAACCGCTCTTCGCCGTCGGTGAGGCGACGGCGGAGGCGGCAGAAAAAATCGGCTTCAGCAATATCTTCACAGCCTCTGGCGATGCGGCGGCTCTCGCTGCGCTCGTCGCGGAGCATCGCTCCCTTCTGAAGAACGGCCTCCCCCTGCTTTATCTCGCCGGTACGCCACGAGGCTCCGTCTTCGAAGATGGTCTTGCTGCTGCCGGGATCCCCTTCCGGGCAGTCGATTGTTACGAAATGCAGCCGTCAGATCTTTCGGAAGATATGCTCGAAACGGTGCTTCTGAAGAGAGCTGCCGATGTGGTGCTGCTCTATTCATCGGAAGCGGCAAAGGCATTTTTCCGTCACGCGTCTGCGGAAAAATATGTGGCGGCGCTGGCCTCTACACAATTCGTCTGCATCAGCCGCAATGTGCTTTCGCTGGTTCCGGAAATCTTCCGTGAGAATGCAGGGGCGGCAGAAAGCGCGAACGAGGCGGCGATGTTTGAACTTCTTCACCGCAACTCGGGAACCTAATTCAGGCTCGCCTCTTTCCTTTGCCGCCGTCACTGACTAGGTTTAGACTATTGCAGGCAGAAATGAGGTTGTCATGGTATCGGGAAAGCCGCCACGCCACTCCAAGTCCAAAGCCGAACCGGTCACCATCGACCTGGACGCAAAAGACGTGAAAGCAATTTCCGCCGACGTGGACGCTGCCAATACTGATGATAGGACCAGCGAGAAGGCACAGGCCACAGCTGCAGAACCAAGCGTTCCGGACCAGAAGCCCTCGGTAGCCGAAACGGCCAACCCTGCGCCGGTTTGGGACCAGCCACACAAGACCCCAATCGAGCCCGAGCCGAACGTCCACAAGGCAGAGCCCGCAGCCGACAGGCCGCAGGGAGAGAAGCCGACGGACAAACAGACAGAGGCCGTTTCGCCGACGCCTGTTCCGCCAAAAACCGATGCGAAACCCGCCACGGGCACCATCGGAACAAGCGCCGCTGCCGCAGCCAGCGCAAAGCCTGCGACTTCTGCTTCCACTTCATCGGCCTCTGCCGCATCCGGAAGCGCGACTGCCACTGCAAGACCCTCGACCAGCGCCCCGTCATCGGGACCGGCCAGACCCTCCACGACGCAGCAACCCGAGCGCAAACAGGCAGCAACCTCCGGCCTGATCGCAGCGGGCATCGTCGGCGGCCTCGTGGCCCTCGCTGCTGCCGGCAGCATGCAATATGCCGGCATCCTGCCCTCATTTAATGCGGGTAAAGCCGGAAGCGATGAGATCGCCGCATTGAGAACCGATCTGGGGAGCCTGCGTCAGCAGCTCGCCAATGTTCCGGCCAGCACCGGAGACACCTCGGCTCTGGAACAACGCATCGCCACCCTCGAGAGCACAAAGGGCGAGGCGCCACAGGTGGATGCGCTTTCGGAAAAAATAGCCGCGCTGGAATCCACACTCCAGTCGGAGCGATCCGCACAGGCCTCGGCGACGGCGGACCTGACGCGTCGCCTTACTGACGCGGAAGCCAAGATCAACGAGCCGCGTGACGATATCGAAGTCGCCCGCGCCATCGCGTCTGCCGGGCTGAAGGCAGCGATCGATCGCGGCGGGCCGTTCCTGACCGAACTCGATACGCTCTCGAAAGTGATCCCCGACGATCCCGCCATTGCATCGCTGCAATCCTTTGCTGCGACCGGTGTGCCGTCGCGCTCGGAACTGATGCAGAAGTTCCCTGATGTCGCCAATGCGATGCTGTCCGCCATCAACCAGCCTGATCCCAATCAGGGCATCGTTGAGCGCCTGACGGAAAGCGCCTTTTCGCTGGTGAAGGTGCGCCCGGTCGGAAATATCGAAGGCGAGACCCCCGACGCCATGATCGCGCGCATGGAAAACAAGCTGCGCAACGGTGATCTGCAGGGTGCGGCGCTTGAATGGAACGGGCTTCCCGAGGCCGCCAGGACAGCATCCGCCGACTATAAAAAGTCCCTCGATGCCCGCATCGAGGTTGAAAACCTGGTGGGAGGCACCTTGAACCGCGCCATCACCAGCACCGGCAGGCAGGGGTAAGGCATGACCAGAATTCTGACTTTCGCCCTTATCGTTCTGGCGCTCGGTTTCGGTTTTTCCTGGCTCGCGGACAGGCCCGGTGTCCTTTCCATCGTCTGGCAGGGCCAGTTGATCGAAATGAGCCTGATGGTCGCCGCTTCCATCATTGCGGCGCTGGTTGCCGCCGTGATGCTGGTCTGGTGGATCGTTAATGCCGTATGGACATCGCCGAACGCTGCCCGGCGCTATTTTCGCGCCCGCAAGCGCGACCGCGGTTATCAGGCGCTTTCCACCGGCCTTATCGCCGCCGGTGCCGGCAACGCCATTCTCGCCCGCAAGATGACGGCCCGCACGCAGGGGCTGCTCAGCGCCGATCAGGAGCCGTTGATCCATCTGCTCGATGCGCAGGCCGATCTCATCGAAGGCAAATATGACGAGGCGCGACGCAAATTCGAGGCGATGGCCCGCGATCCGGAAACCCGCGAACTTGGTCTTCGCGGCCTCTATATCGAGGCCCGCCGTCAGGGAGCCTATGAGGCGGCCCAGCAATATGCCGAGGACGCGGCGGAAAAAGCCCCTTACCTGCCATGGGCAGCGCAGGCGACGTTGGAAAACCGCTGCCGCAATGGACAATGGGACGACGCGATCCGCCTCCTCGACCAGCAGAAGGCGGCAGGCGTCATCGAACGCGGTGAGGCGGAACGGCTGAAAGCGGTGCTGCTGACGGCAAAGGCCGGCGAGAAGCTGGAAAGCGATCCGGTGGGTGCGCGCGAGGATGCAAAACATGCTCTCAAGCTCGCGAAAAGCCTTGTGCCGGCAGCGTTGATCGCGGCAAAATCCTATCTTCGCGAAGACAATCTGCGCAAGGCGGCAACGGTTCTGGAGCCGGTCTGGAAGACCGATCCGCATCCGCAGATCGCCGAACTTTATGTGCGGGCGCGCAGCGGCGATACGGCTATTGACCGCCTGAAACGCGCCGAACGGCTTGAAAGCCTGAAGCCCAACAACATCGAATCCCTGTTTGCCGTGGCGCAGGCCGCACTCGACGCCAAGGAATTTGCCAAGGCGCGAGCCAAGGCGGAGGCCGCCGCCCGCATCGAGCCACGCGAAAGCATCTTCCTGCTGATGGCCGATATCGAGGAGGCCGAAACCGGCGATCAGGGACGGGTCCGCTACTGGATGGCGCAGGCGCTGCGCGCACCGCGAGATCCGGCCTGGGTGGCCGATAACATCGTTTCGGAAAAATGGCTGCCCGTCTCGCCGGTCACCGGCCGCCTCGACGCCTTTGAATGGAAAGCGCCTTTCGGCCAGCTGGAAGGTCCCGTCGAAGACATGACGATAGACAATGCGATTGCCGCCGCACCAGCGAGGGCCGAACCAGCCCCCGCAACGATCGTTGTCCCGGCCGCACCTGAGGCGCGTGTGGAGCCGAAACCCGCACCTGCCGAGCCGATTGAGGTCAAGCCGGTCGTATCGGCCCCCAAGGAGAACAGGCCGGTAACGATCGAGGCGCCGGTGGAAGCGGATGCAGCGGATGTGAAGGCGGAACCCGTGCCGTTTTTCGGCGGGGCGCCGGATGACCCGGGCGTCAAAAAGCCCGGCGTCGAAACCGAACCAAAGACCCGCTTGAAACTCTTCTGACGAACAGGCTATCGATGTTCAACCAAATCCAGTCGTTTATTCAGAACCTCGTTGGCCAGCATACGGATGAATTCAGCCCGGATGATCTGAGGGTGGCGGTCGCCGCCCTCTGCTTTCAGGTGATGGAAGCCGATGGCACCGTCTCGAAAAGCGAGCGTGACCGCCTTCGCGAAATCCTCCAGGACTATTACAGTCTCGACGCCGGCAAGCTGGACGCGCTTCTTGCCGCAGGCCAGGAGGCCGGCAAGGAAGCCGTCGACTATTACCGCTTCACCACCGATATCCGCCGCCATCTCGACGAAGATCAGCGTGTGGAGCTTATTGGCATCCTCTGGGATATTGTTTACGCTGACGGCGAACGAAGCGAAATGGAAGACCATGTGATCTGGCGAGTGGCCGATCTGCTCGGTGTTTCCGTACGCGACAGGGTTCTGCAACGTCAGCAGGCCGCCACGAGGTCCGGGCCCGCTGAAGAAAGCGAAAACGAAGACGATGCTGTTTGACCCTTCCAGGCAACAGGGAAAACAACCTTCACTGCTCGTAGTCCTGCATCAGGAACGTTCCACGCCCGGCCGCGTCGGCCAGATGCTGGTGGAAAAGGGCTACAGGCTGGATATAAGGCGCCCCGCGCTCGGCGATGACCTGCCGCAAACGCTGGAGAAACATGCGGGCGCCATCATTTTCGGCGGCCCGATGAGCGCCAATGACCCGCATGATTATGTCAAAGCCGAAATTGACTGGCTGAAGGTGCCGCTGAAGGAAAACAAGCCCTTTCTCGGCATCTGTCTCGGCGCGCAGATGCTGTCCAAACATCTGGGCGGCAAGGTGGAGGCTGACAGGGAAGGCAAGGTGGAGATCGGCTGGTATCCGCTTCACGCCACCGAACACGGGCGGCTGCTGATGCCGCATTGGCCGAAGATGGTCTACCATTTTCACCGCGAGGGCTTCGAGCTTCCGCGAGGGGCCGAGCTGCTGGCGTCGGGCGAAACCTATCCCAATCAGGCCTATAGATACGGAAAGAACGCCTGGGGCCTGCAATTTCATGCCGAATTGACCCGCGCCATGATGCACAGCTGGGTGGTGCGCGGCGCGCAGCGTTTCGGCATGCCCAATGCACAGGTGGGCAGCCAGCATCTCGAAGGACGCATGTTGTTCGACACGCCGCTCCGTTCCTGGCTCGGCAATTTCCTTGATCTGGTTTTCGAAGGCAAGGCGCAGCGCTGAGGCAATCCGCCGTCAGTTCGGCGCATCCAGATTGTCGATCCTGCGCAGCTTTGAAAAGCCGAGCGCCCAGATGACCGCGACCGCAAGCGTGCCCGTCCCGCCGATGACGACGGCGGGCACGGCTCCAACCACATGCGCCATGGTGCCGGCGCGGAATTCTCCCAGCTCGTTGGAGGCTCCGACGAAGACCATGTTCACCGCATTCACGCGCCCGCGCACCTCATCCGGCGTCCAGAGTGCAATCAGCGTTTCCCGCACATAAACGGACACCATGTCCGATGCGCCCATCACCACCAATGCGGCAATCGACACCCATGCGGTTTCGGAAAGTCCGAACACCACCGTCGAAATACCGAAAAACCCGACACCAACAAACATCAGCAGACCGGCATTGTGGCGGATGGGCCTGAATGCCAGAATGACCGCAACTGTAATTGCGCCGATACCGGGTGCCGCACGCAGAAGCCCGAGACCCCATGGTCCGAGTGTCAGCACTTCCTTGGCAAAAATCGGCATCAAAGCGACAGCGCCGCCCAGCAGGACGGCAAAAAGATCGAGCGAAATGGCGCCGAGAACGACTTTTTCCTGCGAGATAAATTTGAATCCCGCCAGCATGGTCTCGAGGCTGATGGCTTTCGCCGGACCGCGCTGCTCAGGCTTCCGGATCGTCACGGCCAGCGTCGCGGACACGATGAAGAGCACGAATGCCACGCTATAGGCAACGGATGCGCCGAGCCCATAAAGCAGACCGCCGGCAACGGGGCCGAGAATGGATGCCATTTGCCAGGACGAGGAATTCCAGGCAATGGCATTCGGCAAATCCTCGACCGGCACGAGATTGGGTGCAAGCGACTGCACAGCCGGCCCCATGAATGCCCGCTCTATGCCGAACACAACCAGAATGGCGAAGACCGGCCAGGGCGAAAAGCTGTGCGTTATCGTCAAGCCAAGCAGAGCCACAGCGCAGCCGGCCGCGATCACGAGGCAGATGGCCATGATACGCCGGCGGTTATGCCTGTCGGCGACTGTTCCCGTGACGAGGATCAAAAGCAATGACGGCAGAAACTGGAAAAGACCGATCAGACCGAGATAAAATGCATTGCCGGTGACCTCATACATCTGCCAGCCGACGGAAACGCTGACGATCTGAATGGCGAAGGCCGAGAAAAACCGGGCGCTGAAAAAACGGCGATAGGAACTGTGCCGGAATGCACCGAAGCGGTTTTCGGCAGAAGGCAGGGACATCGGCTGGGTGCTCGCAAGACAATATGAGACGTTTGCAATAGAGCGATACGACAAGAATCGCCAGCCCTCCTGGCGCAACACTTGCCGGTTCACGAGCGAATGTCTAAATGTCTAGCAACCAAGATACGGAGATATTGATGCTTGCCCTGTTTCAGACCATCGATCTGGCCTTGAACCTCTATACGTGGGTGCTGATTGCCAGCGCCATTTTTTCCTGGCTTTACGCCTTCAACGTCATCAATTCCCGCAACCAGTTCGTGAATGCCATTGGAAGTTTCCTGGTCAATGTCACGGAACCGGCCCTGCGCCCCATCCGCCGCATTCTGCCCAATCTCGGCGGCATCGACATTTCGCCGATCATCCTGCTGCTGATCATCTTCTTCATCCGCTCCTTCATGTGGAACACGCTTTATCCGATGACCGTTTGAGTGGCCTCTGGCAAAAGCACGATGGTCATGTCCGCCTGTCGGTTCGCCTCACGCCGAATGGCGGGCGGGATGCGATTGACGGCGTGGAACAGGATGCGGACGGAAACGCGCATCTGAAAGTCCGCGTCAGCGCCGTGCCGGAAGGTGGCAAGGCGAACAGGGCCCTGATTGTTTTGCTGGCAAAAAAACTCGGCCTGCCCAAATCTACGATCACCGTCATTTCAGGCGAAACAGCGCGTAAAAAAATCCTCCGGATCGATACCGACCCGGAGGATTTCGAAAAGCTTTTTAAAAAGCTGACAGGTTAAGCCAATCAGCCCTGCGCCTTGTAGCGCTCAATGGCTTCGACGATCAGCTTCTTGGCGACGTCGACATCCTGCCAGCCGCCCATCTTCACCCACTTGCCGGGCTCCAGATCCTTGTAGTGCTCGAAGAAATGCTCGATCTGCTTCAGCGTGATTTCCGGCAGGTCGGTGTAGTTGTGGACCTTGTCGTAACGGCGCGTCAGCTTGGGAGCCGGCACAGCGAGGATCTTCTCGTCCTTGCCGCCGTCATCTTCCATGATCATCACGCCGATGGGACGAACGTTGATCACGCAGCCGGGAACCAGCGGACGGGTGTTGCAGATGAGAACATCAATCGGGTCGCCATCGTCGGACAGCGTGTGCGGCACGAAGCCATAGTTACCCGGATAGGTCATCGGCGTGTAGAGGAAACGATCGACGATCAGCGCACCGGCGTCCTTGTCCATTTCATACTTGATCGGATGGCCACCGACCGGCACCTCAACGATAACATTCACGTCATCCGGTGGGTTCTTGCCTATGGAAATTGCATCGATACGCATTCGCTTCCCTCAATTCGACGGGTTGGATTTGGTTTTCGATACTGGGAAAGTCGCCGCATTGCAACATGGCTTTGGGCGGATAAGGCAGAATGCAAGATTTGAGGGTATCGCGATTGCGCATGGCCGGCAGGAAAAACCAAACCGGGCGGCATCCACCGGCACTTTTATCAGTTCCAGACGAAGCCGACTTTGCGCAGTGACTTGCCGTCGAAGTCTTCCATGCCCTCGGCAATATCCCGGCCGCCATGCGAACGGAAAAACCGATTGGCGACGTCGCTGTCTTCAAGGCACCACACAACGATGCCGTTGCATCCGAGCGATCTCAGCAGCCGTCGCGCTTCGGTGAATAGCAACGAGCCGAGTCCGATGCCCTGATATTCCGGCCGCAGATAAAGTTCATAAATCTCGCCATCATGCGGCAGCCCGCGCGCGCGGCTGAGGCCCAGTGTCGCATATCCGGCAACCACACCGGCCACTTCCACCACCAGCATGGTAGCGGAGCCTTTGGTCGCCTTCTTCCACCAGACTTCGCCACGGCGCTCCAGCATCTGCGTCAGCGGCCTGTGCGGGATAAGCCCCGCATAGGCCTGTTGCCACGACAGACGGTGCGCCTCGGAGATGGCGCGCGCATCATGCGGTTCGGCCCGGCGAACATCGATGGATAACGTTTTCATAACGCGATTCTGGCCCCGGCCACGGAAACTTACCAGTCATAAAGGTTAACGCCGGCAAGCTTACCCACAGCCTATTCATGTGGACGACCGATAAAAATTAACGCATCCTTAACCTTTGGCACAAGCATCTTTCGACTCATGCACAAATAAAAACATGGGCATAAAAAAACCCGGCTCGAAGCCGGGTTTTTCCAAATTCGTGACGACAAGCCGCGATCAGACAGCGAGCTTTGCCTTTTCGAAACGCTTGCGGTCGTTGGCGTCCAGGAACATCTTGCGCAGACGGATGGACTTCGGCGTCACTTCCATCAGTTCGTCTTCCTGGATCCAGGAAAGGGCGCGATCGAGCGTCATGCGGATCGGCGGCGTCAGCTTCACGGCTTCATCCTTGCCGGCGGCGCGGATGTTGGTCAGCTGCTTGCCCTTCAGCACGTTCACTTCAAGATCGTTGTCGCGCGTGTGAATGCCGATGATCATACCGGCGTAAACCTTCTCACCCGGCTCGATGATCATCGGGCCGCGATCTTCCAGGTTGAACATGGCGTAAGCGACTGCCTCGCCCGAACCGTTCGACAGGAGAACGCCGTTGACGCGACCGGCGATCTGGCCCTTGAAGGGCTGATAGTCGTGGAACAGACGGTTCATGATTGCCGTGCCGCGCGTGTCGGTCAAAAGTTCCGACTGGTAGCCGATCAGGCCGCGAGTCGGGGCATAGAACTTCAGACGAACGCGATTGCCGCCGGAAGGACGAAGCTCGGCCATTTCAGCCTTGCGCTCGGACATCTTCTGAACGACGACGCCGGAATGCTCTTCATCGACGTCGATCACGACTTCTTCGATCGGCTCCAGCAGGGTGCCGTTCTCATCCTTGTGCATGACGACGCGCGGACGCGAAACGGCGAGCTCGAAACCTTCGCGACGCATGGTTTCGATCAGAACCGCCAGCTGCAATTCGCCACGGCCGGACACGAAGAACGAATCCTTGCCTTCGGCTTCTTCAATCTTCAGCGCAACGTTGCCTTCGGCTTCCTTGAACAGGCGGTCGCGGATGACGCGCGACGTTACCTTGTCGCCTTCGGTGCCGGCGAGCGGGCTGTCGTTGACGATGAAGGACATGGTGACGGTCGGCGGATCGATCGGCTGTGCGGTCATCGCTTCAGTGACCGAGGGGTCACAGAAGGTGTCGGCAACAGTACCCTTGGACAGACCGGCAATGGCGACGATATCGCCCGCATGGGCTTCGTCAATCGCAGTGCGCTCGATGCCGCGGAAGGCGAGGATCTTGGAAATACGACCGGTTTCGATCGTCTTGCCATCCTGGCCAAGCACCTTCACGGCCTGGTTCGGCTTGATCGAACCGGAGGCGATGCGGCCGGTGATGATACGGCCGAGGAAGGGGTTGGCTTCAAGGATCGTGCCGATCAGACGGAACGGACCTTCTTCAACCGTGGGCTCCGGAACATGTTCGAGAACCAGATCGAGCAGCGGCGCAAGACCCTGATCCTTCGGACCTTCCGGGTTGACGTTCATCCAGCCGTCACGGCCGGAACCGTAGAGGATGGGGAAGTCGAGCTGCTCATCGGTGGCATCGAGATTTGCGAAGAGGTCGAAGACTTCGTTGATGACTTCTTCATGGCGGCCATCCGGACGGTCGATCTTGTTGATCGCAACGATCGGGCGAAGACCGACCTTCAGCGCCTTGCTGACCACGAACTTGGTCTGCGGCATCGGGCCTTCCGAGCTATCGACCAGAACAATCGCGCCGTCCACCATCGACAGGATACGCTCGACTTCACCGCCGAAGTCGGCGTGGCCGGGGGTGTCGACGATATTGATGCGAACACCCTTCCACTCCACCGAGGTCGCCTTGGCGAGAATGGTGATGCCGCGTTCCTTTTCGAGATCGTTGCTATCCATCACGCGCTCGGCGACACGCTGGTTGTCGCGGAACGAGCCGGACTGCTTCAGAAGCTCGTCCACGAGCGTCGTTTTTCCATGGTCAACGTGCGCGATGATCGCGATGTTGCGAAGTGCCATTGTTCAAAATCTCTGAGGTTGGGCGCTACTATCAGGAGATACGCCAATTTAGTTTGGCGCGCTCATAACCTTTTTTTTGCAAATGCGAAAGGGGGGGCCTTGTCATAAGGCCCCTGCGCTCAGGTTCTAGCTCAGAAATATGACAGTCTTTATACCGGGCTGTTATACGAGGCCGCGCTTCAAAAGCATGGCGTCCGGGCTCGGCATCTTGCCCCGAAAAGCAAGATAGGCCTCCTCCGGATCGATGGAGCCGCCAACCGAGTAGATATTATCCTTCAGCTTGCGCGCCATCTCGCCGTCGAAGGGATTGCCGGTCTCCTCGAAGGCTGAAAAGGCGTCAGCATCCAGCACTTCCGACCACATGTAGGAATAATAACCGGCAGAATAGCCATCGCCGGAAAACACGTGCTGGAAATGCGGCGTCGCGTGCCGCATGACGATGGACTTCGGCATGTTGAGGGCGGACAGCACCTCGCCTTGCACGACCATGGGGTCGCTCACGCTTTCCCGGGTGTGGAACGCCATGTCGACGATTGCCGAAGAAGTAAACTCGACCGTGCTGAAACCGGCATTGAAGGTCTGGGCGGCCAGAACCTTGTCCAGTAAGGCCTTCGGCATCGGCGCACCGGTTTCGTAATGCAGCGCGTATTTTTCCAGAATTTCCGGAACCGTCAGCCAATGCTCGTAAAGCTGCGAAGGCAATTCGACGAAATCGCGCGAGACACCCGTTCCTGAGACGGAAGGATAGGTGACATTGGACAGCATGCCGTGCAGGGCGTGACCGAATTCGTGAAACAGCGTGCGCGCATCGTCCAGCGACAGCAGCGCCGGTTTTCCCTCGGCCGGTTTCGCGAAATTGCAGACATTGTAGATGATCGGTATTTCGCCGACCGTGCCGTTCTTCAAAGGCAGCTTGTGCTGCGACTGGAACGAACTCATCCATGCGCCGGAACGCTTGGAGGGGCGGGCGAAATAATCGCCAAGGAACATGGCTTTCAGATCGCCGTTGTTGTCTCGGATTTCGAAAACCCGCACATCCGGGTGATAGGCAGCGACATCCTTGACCTCGACAGCCCGAATTCCGAAGAGCCGGTTGGCCACATCGAAGCAGGCGTCGATGATCTTTTCCAGCTGCAGATAGGGCTTCAACTCAGCCTCTGAGAAGCTGAATTTCTGCGCCCGCAGTTTTTCGGCATAGTGACGCCAGTCCCAGGGCATGACCTCGTGGTTCTTGCCCTCCTGCGTGATGATGGCGGCAAGCTCCGCCTCTTCTTCACCCGCGCGCAGCACGGCCTTTTCCCAGACCTGCCCCAGAAGGCCGTTCACCGCATCCGGCGTTTTCGCCATCGTGTCATCAAGCTTGTAGGCCGCGAAATTCTCATAGCCGAGAAGCTTCGCTTTTTCCTCGCGCAGTTCCAGCGTGCGGTGGACGATATCGCGATTGTCGGTTTCGCCACCGTTTTCACCACGCGCCACCCATGCCTTGAAGGCCTGTTCGCGCAAATCACGGCGCTCGGAAAAGGTGAGGAATGGCTCGATGATGGAGCGGGAAAGGGTGACGGCGAACTTTCCGTCTTCACCATGCTCGCGTGCGGCACCCGCCATCGCGTCTCGCAGAAAACCGGGAATGCCGGCAAGCTCGTCTTCCGCAGAAAGCAGAAGCTTCCAGTTCTTTTCATCCGCCAGCACATTCTGCCCGAACTTGGCACCGAGGCCGGCAAGTTCTTCGTTGATCGCGGCGAGCCGCTCCTGGCGGTCCTTCTGCAACTTGGCACCGGAGCGCACGAAGCCCTTCCAATGCCGTTCGAGAACGCGTTTTTCCTCATTTGTCAGGGCAAGCGACTCGCGCTTTTCCCACAGCGCATCGATGCGTTTGAACAGCGCCTCGTTCATGCCGATCTTGGAATAGTGCCGTGACATTTTCGGCGCGATTTCCCGCTCCAGCGCCTGGATGTTGCCATTGGTGTGAGCGCCCGCCTTGTTCCAGAACAGGGCCGAGATGCGCGAAAGCTCATCACCTGCGATTTCGAGCGCCGTCACGGTGTTTTCAAAGGTCGGTGCCTGTGGATTGCCGGCAATCGCATCGATTTCCTGCTCGTGAGACAGAAGTGCTGCGTCGAAGGCCGGGCCGAAATCCTCATCCTTGACCGCTTCGAATTTTGGCAGACCGTTGTAACCGTTCCAGGTAACGAGTGCGGGATAGGGCGCGGTCTTGGATGGCATTTCATCTTCCTTGTACAATTCCGGTTTAAGCCCATATGGGCACGCCTCCACCACCAATTCAATATGCCGGATTTTGGTGTGGAATACCCAGATGCCGTCGCCGCCAAGTATTGACCGGCCGGGCAACGGCATGGTCTGATTCATCGCAATAATATCCCATGATGGAGATATGTATTATGGAGATTTATTCTTTAAGGGCCTCTAATAATTTCCTTTTCAGAGACAATTCCAGAAACGCCAGACCTGTAGACAGCACCGATTTCGGCAAGGCAGCCCAGTCCGACACAGCTACCGGCTTCGAAGAGACGATCAATCGCATCGACTTCACCCGTGTCAGCCCCCGGGAATTGCGGGAAATCGCTCGGGAGTATTACGACGCGGGGAAAATAAGCCATGAGACCTGGCTTGAGCTTTCGTCAGAACTGCCCGCTCAGACACTGAACGCCAATGGCGACGTGATCGATATAACCGACGTGACGGACGACACGGATTTCGACTTTCAGACCTATTTTTCCCACAAGGTGGAGATTGCCCGGTCCATCGGCACTGCGGATGACATAGAGAAAATGCAGGATGTGCTGTTTTTTTTAACTTCGACGTGATGATTATCGCAATGGTGCGGCACATGCTGCACCCTAATTGACAAATACTTTACTCGATTTTCGACAATATGATTTGCGTACCATTGCTTATCGCCCGGAATTTAGTAAGGCTGACTTACGAAAAGGCAAAGCATGGGCACGAAACGCGAAAAAGACTCACTGGCATTTTTGTTGAACAGCGGCGCGCGGCTGCTGAACAGTGCTTTTGAGCGCCGTATTTCTGAAGCCGGACTGGGCCTGACCCCCGGCGAGGCGAGAGCCTTGCTGACGGTTGCCGTTGTCGATGGCAGCAAGCAGTCGGACATCGCCGCCCGCCTCGGGATCGAACCCATGACGATCTGCGCCTATCTCGACAAGCTGCAATCTCTCGATCTCATCGAGCGCCAGCAGGACCCGCAGGACAGACGTTCCAAGCGCATCGTGCTGACGAAGGCTTCTACCGAAATGCTGGAAGCCGTGCGGCAGGAAATCGACCAGCTCGTTCTTCATGCCACACAGGGGCTGAACGAAGAGGAAGTTGCGCTCTTCCGCAGCTTCCTGCAGACGTTGCGCAACAATCTGCAGCCAGAACAGCCTGGCCAGAACTGCTGATCGCAATGTCGTCAAAAACGATCATGTCCACAAAGCGCACGGCAATGCTTGGAGCTTTGCTGACGGCGCTTGCGCCCATTTCCATGGCGATCTACACGCCGGCCATGCCGGAGCTGACACGGGTTTTCGCAACAACAGAGTCCTCCGTAAAACTCAGCCTCTCCCTCTATTTCGCCGGTTTCGCCATCGCGCAGTTGCTTGCCGGGCCGGCATCCGACGCCTTCGGACGGCGCAAGGCGAGCCTCGTCTTCCTGTCGATCTTTCTCGGCGGCGGCTTGCTCGCCATCCTTGCCCCGACGATTGAAGTGCTGCTCTTCGCCCGGCTTGTCCAGGGCATCGGCGCCTCCGTCGGCATGACGGTGGCGCGCGCCGTGGTACGCGACCAGTTCACCGGCGCGGAAGCCTCCAGCATCATGAACCTCATCGGCATCATGCTGGCCGTCGGTCCCGCCATGGGCCCGACGATCGGCGGTCTCTCGCTTGCGGCTTTCGGCTGGCAATCGGTATTTTTCCTGATGGCCGGCCTTGGAGCTATCGCCATCCTGTCCGTGGTGTTTTTCCTGCGCGAAACGACGAGGCCGGATAAAAACCTGATCCGCCCTCGCCACCTCCTGTCAGCCTATGGCGCATTGCTGGCGCAACCGCGTTTTCTTCTGGCCGCGCTCGTGCTCGGCGGCTCCATAGGCGCGCTTTATGCGCAGGCGACCATGCTGACTTTCATCCTTATCAACGAAGTCGGCATGTCCCCCACAGCCTTCGGCGTTGGCATGCTGATGCAGACCGGCGCTTATTTCTTCGGCTCCATCGCCCTGCGTTATATCGCACCGCGGCTGGGCGACCGGCGCTCGGTCGTACTTGGCCTCTGTTTTTCCGGCACGGGTGGGCTTCTCATCATGCTGTCCGTATTTCTCGTGCCGCCATCCTTCCTCTCCATCATGGCGCCCGTGGCGGTAGCGACAGTCGGCATCGCCTTGCTGACGCCCTCGATGGTAACGGCCGCGCTTGCGCCCTTCCCGCACATTGCCGGTTCGGCATCGGCCATGATGGGTTTCATCCAGATGGGATCGGGTTTTGCGGGCGGGGCCACGGCCTCCCTGATCGGCTCGCCCTTGACCGGCTTCGGTATCATCATCCCGGTGATGGAGTTTACAGCAGTCGCAAGCTACATCGGCTTCAGGATCGTCTCCAAAAGACAGACGTGAAAAAACCCGCAAGGCGTTCCCGCCTGCGGGTTTTTCTTATCTGTACCTCAGTGAAAATTACTTGCTGAGGTTACGCTTGGCCAGGGTGCGCAGGCGCAGCGCATTGAGCTTGATGAAGCCCGCCGCATCCTTCTGGTCGTAAGCGCCGTGGTCGTCTTCGAAGGTTACCAGCGCGTCGGAATAGAGCGACTTGGCGCTCTCGCGGCCGGTTACCATGACGTTGCCCTTGTAGAGCTTCAGCGTCACTTCGCCTTCCACATGTTCCTGGCTCTTGTCGATCAGGGCCTGAAGCATTTCGCGCTCGGGCGAGAACCAGAAACCGTAATAGATCAGTTCGGCGTAACGCGGCATCAGCTCGTCCTTGAGGTGGGCAGCACCCCGGTCAAGCGTGATGGACTCGATGGCGCGATGCGCGGCCAGCAAAATGGTGCCGCCGGGCGTCTCGTAAACGCCGCGCGACTTCATGCCGACGAAACGGTTCTCAACGAGATCGAGACGGCCAATGCCGTTTTCACGACCGTAATTGTTGAGCGTTGCAAGAAGCGTGGCCGGCGACATTTCAACGCCGTTGATGGAGCAGGCATCGCCCTTGCGGAAACCGACCTTGATGACGGTTGCCTTGTCCGGGGCCGCTTCCGGCGAGATGGTGCGCATATGCACATATTCCGGAGCTTCCAGTGCCGGGTCTTCCAGAACCTTGCCCTCGGAGGAGGAATGCAGAAGGTTGGCGTCAACCGAGAAAGGCGCTTCGCCCTTCTTGTCCTTGGCAACAGGGATCTGGTGCTGTTCGGCGAAGTTCAGGAGGTCGGTACGGCTCTTGAACGTCCAGTCACGCCAGGGGGCGATGATCTTGATATCCGGGTTCAGCGCATAAGCCGAAAGTTCGAAACGGACCTGGTCATTACCCTTGCCCGTGGCGCCATGCGCAATGGCGTCGGCGCCGGTCTTCTTGGCGATCTCGATCAGGTGCTTGGAAATCAGCGGACGGGCAATGGAGGTGCCAAGCAGATAGACGCCTTCATAAACGGCGTTGGCGCGGAACATCGGGAAAACGAAATCACGTACGAACTCTTCGCGGACGTCCTCGATGAAGATTTCCTTGATGCCCAGCATCTCGGCCTTCTTGCGCGCCGGCTCAAGCTCTTCGCCCTGGCCGAGATCGGCGGTGAAGGTCACGACCTCAGCGCCGAGTTCCGTCTGAAGCCACTTCAGGATGATCGAGGTGTCGAGGCCGCCGGAATAGGCGAGAACGACTTTCTTAACGTCTTTCGGGAGTGCCATAATGATGTCCATCTGCATGAAGACGGCATCGAGACACCGCCATTTCCTTGGGATTTCGGCACTTTTACAGTGCAACCCCAAAACTGTGAAGCGATTTTCCGAAAAGATGCGCGACAAAACATCGAATGGCGCGAATGGCCAAATGCAAGCGACCGGCTCTTCATGACTGGAACGAAGGGATTGTCACATGCATTATGGAATTTCGCGCTTTAACATGGGAGCGTCTCGATCGACTTGAAGACCGTGAATGAAGCCACTCAGGGTTCAGGCAACGTTGCAAACGGCTGGAAACAGCACAAAACGACGCGAAGGAGAAACCTATGACGACCATCCACCCCGCATTCAAGGAAGATAATGTCGCCGTCATCACCGGTGCGGCATCCGGCATCGGACTTGCCGCCGCGCGCAAATTCGCCGGTTTCGGCATGAGCGTTGTGCTCGCCGATCTCGACGGCGACAGGCTCGCCGCAGCGCATGCGGATATTCTGACATTCGCAAAGGACGGCGAGGCGCAGATCGTCGCAATTCCAACCGACGTTTCGAAACTCGATGAGCTGGAAGCGCTGGAACGTGCTGTCATCCAGCGTTTCGGGCGGGTTCACGTGCTGATGAACAATGCTGGCATTCAGCCGGGAAGCGCCATTTTCGGCCCGCAGGCCAATTGGGAAAAAGTCATCAACGTCAACCTGATGGGCGTGGTGAACGGCAGCCGCGTCTTCGGACAGGGCATGATCGCCCATGGCGAGGCCTCGCTCATCATCAATACCGGCTCGAAGCAGGGCATCACCACCCCGCCCGGCGATCCCGCCTATAATGTCTCGAAGGCGGGCGTCAAAGCCTTCACGGAAGCGCTTCAGCATGAGCTGCGCAATATTCCGAACGGCGCAGTTTCCGCCCATCTCCTGATCCCTGGCTTCGTCTTTACGGGCCTTACCGCCCATGGCAGGACGGAAAAGCCGGCAGGGGCGTGGACCGGCGAACAGACCGTCGACTTCATGGTCGAAAGCATCGGCAAGGGCGATTTCTACATTCTCTGCCCGGATGGCGAGGTGGATCGCTCCACAGATGAGAAACGCATTCTCTGGGCGGCTCAGGACATCGTCGAGAACCGTCCACCGCTGTCACGCTGGCACACGGAATATTCCGCCGCCTTCACCAGCTTCCTGAAAAACTGAATGTCTGGAGCCACCGCGATTTGAAAATTGCGGTGGCTTTCGCCATGACCGGTTCGGCTTTGCCCGCCATTTCATCGGCATGCAAAAACATTGGCAGAAACGCGAAATCGCGTTAAGCAACGGCAATCTCCAGATTTCATGGGTGCCGCGATGGATTTCGTTCCAAGCCTGCCAACACTTGCCGCCTTCACCATTGCCATTCTGCTCCTGGCGGTAACGCCGGGACCCGACATGACGCTGTGGATCAGCCGGTCCCTGCGCGAAGGCCGCACGGCTGGTTTCATGACGCTTCTCGGAACCAATATTGGCATTACCGTGCACACGATGCTCGTCGCTTTCGGCGTTGCCGCCCTCATCGTCGCCTCACCGACCGCCTTCATGGTCCTCAAGACCGGCGGAGCCGCCTATCTCGTCTGGCTCGCCATTCAGGCGATCCGCAAGGGTTCGGATTTCGTGATGGTCAAGACCACCGGCGAGAAAACGCAGGCCTCCCTGAAATCCGCCCTGCTGAACGGCATCTGGGTCAATCTCCTGAACCCGAAGATCATCATCTTCTTCATGACCTTCCTGCCGCAATTCGTCAGCGCCTCCGATCCGCACGTCACCGGCAAGCTGATTTTCCTTGGGCTCTGGTCCATAATAGTGGCGTTGCCGATCGGCATCGGCATCGTTATCGCCGCCGATGTCCTGTCCGCCTGGCTGCAGCGCAACAGGAAGGTGCTGCGCGGGCTGGACTATACGATCGCCGGCGTCTTTTCGATTTTCGCCTTCAAGATTTTCTTCACCCAGGCGCGCTGACGGCAAACAAAAAAGGCGCCCGAAGGCGCCTTTTGAAACGATCAGCCGATCAACAACTCGTCGTCATCTAGCGTCTGCCCACGTATCTTGCGGAACATGTCGATCAGATCCTCGACCTCTAGCCCCTTGCGGCTGTCACCGGATACGTCGAGCACGATTTCACCGGCATGCAGCATGATGGTGCGGTCGCCATAATCCAGCGCCTGGCGCATGGAATGGGTGACCATCAGCGTTGTCAGCTTGCGCTCGGAGACCACCTTGCGGGTCAGTTCCATCACGAACTCCGCCATACCAGGGTCAAGCGCTGCCGTATGTTCATCCAGCAGCAGCACATCCGAGCCGGAAAGCGTCGCCATGACAAGCGAGACCGCCTGTCTTTGTCCCCCGGACAACAGGTCCATACGGTCCTTCAGGCGATTTTCCAGGCCGAGATTGAGCGAAGCGATCCGCTCCTTGAAGAAATCCCGTCTGCCGCGCCCAAGCGCCGGCAACAAACCGCGACGCTCTCCGCGTGATGCCGCAAGCGCCAGATTTTCCTCGATGGTGAGCGCGCCGCAGCTGCCCGCCAGCGGGTCCTGAAACACGCGCGCCACCCTTCCCGCGCGGCTCGCGGTCGGCTTGCGGGTGACATCGGCGCCGCCGATCGTCACCTTTCCGGCCGTCGGCAGGACGTCGCCGGCCAGAACGCCGAGCAGCGTGGATTTGCCGGCACCGTTCGAGCCGATAACGGTCACGAAGGAACCGGTCTCAATGGTAAGATCGATCTTGGCCAGCGCCTGCTTTTGCAGCGGCGTGCCGCGCCCGAAGACAACCTGAATATCGGAAAGGGAAATCACGATGTTGCTCCCCCGCGGCGCAGTCGGGGCAGGATCAATGCGATGGCCACCAATACCGCCGTTACGAAATTGAGATCGGATGCCTTGAGGCCCAGCACATCGCTCGACAAAGCAAGCTGGATGGCAAGGCGATAGGCGATGGAGCCGAAAACACACCCGATCAGCGCAATCAGAATGCCCCGTGCGCCGAACAGCGTTTCACCGATGATGACGGCCGCAAGCCCGACGACGATGGTGCCGACACCCGAGGTCACATCCGCAAAACCGTTGGTCTGCGCAAACAGCGCCCCGCCGAGCGCCACCAGCGCATTGGAAAGCGCCATGCCGAGATAGATCTGGTTGCCGGTCTTCACACCCTGCGCCCGCGCCATGCGCGCATTGGCGCCCGTTGCCCGCATGGCAAGGCCGGCATCGCTTTCAAGGAAACGCCAGACGAGAATGACCGCAATCACCACCAGCGCGCCGACAAAGAGCGGCCGCACGAGATATTCGGAAAGGCCAAGACCATAAAATGGCGAGATCATCGTATCCTGATTGAGCAGCGCCACATTCGGTTTCCCCATCACACGGAGATTGACCGAAAATAGCGCGATCATCGTCAGGATCGACGCAAGCAGGTTGAGTATCTTGAAGCGGACGTTCAGCGTGGCCGTAACGATGCCGGCGGCTGCACCCGCAACCATCGCAATCGCCGTCGCGACCCAGGCATTGAGACCGTAAATGATCAGTACGGCCGCCACGGCAGCGCCGAGCGGAAACGAACCGTCAACGGTCAGATCAGGAAAATCAAGCACGCGGAAAGCGAGATAGACGCCGATCGCCACGAAAGCGAAGACCAGTCCCAGCTCCACGGCACCCCAGAAGGCGATTTGGCTCACGGTAATGTCCTTGTTATTGCCGCCACGTCGGCGGATGCGGGCATTGTTTTCGTGCCGCGCAAAGCGGGCGGCGGGTTGCCGCCGCCCGAAGTTCGGTTGTTAGTCGATGACCTTGGTGGCGCGCTTGGTCACGCTTTCCGGGAAGGTGACGCCGGCTTTTTCAGCGGCCTTCTTGTTGATCACCAGATCCGTGCCGACAGCAACGGTTGCCGGAATATCGCCCGGCTTTTCACCCTTGAGGATACGGACAACCACGGCGCCGGTCTGCTTGCCAACGTCGAAATAGTTGAAGCCGAGGGCAGCAACCGCACCGCGCGCAACGGAATCCGTATCGGCGGCATAAAGCGGGATCTTGGCTTCCGCTGCAACGCCGGCTGCCGCCTCAAAAGCGGAAACGATGGTGTTGTCGGTCGGAACGTAGATCACGTCCGCCTTGCCGACCAGCGCGCGTGTCGCGCCCTGAACTTCAGCGGACTTGGTGGCGACGGATTCGACGATCTTCAGGCCGGCCTTTTCGGCTTCAGCCTTCAGCAGTGCGAGAGTGGACGCGGAGTTGGCCTCGGCCGAGTTGTATATGAAGCCGATGGACTTCGCGTTCGGCGAAATTTCCTTGATGAGCGCCAGATGCTCGCCAACCGGCAGCATGTCGGAAAGGCCGGTCACGTTGCGGCCGGGCTTTTCCATGCTCTTGACGAGCTGTGCACCGACCGGATCGGAAACGGCCGTGAAGACGACAGGAATATCGCGCGTCGCCGCAACGACGGCCTGTGCCGACGGCGTGGAGATCGGCACGATGACATCAGGCGCATCGCCCACGAACTGGCGCGCGATCTGCGCTGCGGTGCCGGGATTGCCCTGCGCGGACTCGTAGAGGAACTTGAGGTTCTCGCCTTCCTTGTAACCGGCTTCCGCAAGGGCTGCCTTGACGCCATCACGTGCTGCGTCAAGCGCCGGATGTTCGACGATGGCAGTGACGGCGACGGTGACGTTTTCAGCCTTGGCCGGCAGAACGAGGGCGCTCGCTGCTGCGAGCGCCAGAATAAATGCGCGCATGGGTATCCTCCAGTTGGTTTCTTATTGCCGTCTTATTAGAAACAAGACAGCCCGAAATCAATCGTAGAACCGCCGCAAGCCAAGCTTTCTGGCGCAGTTGTGACTTATTCAGTCATCAGCGCCGTGGTTGGCGATCATCATCGCCTCGAAAGCCAGCCGCTCCGTCTTGCGCATGCGCTCCGATTCCGACTTCAGCTGACCGCAAGCGGCAAGAATGTCGCGGCCGCGCGGCGTGCGGATCGGCGAGGCATAACCCGCCTGATTGATGAAATCGGCGAACTTCTCGATCTGCGCCCAGTCAGAGCACTGGTAATTCGTGCCCGGCCATGGATTGAACGGGATGAGGTTGATCTTGGCCGGAACGCCCTTCAGAAGCTGAACCAGCATCTTTGCGTCTTCCAGGCTGTCATTCACATCCTTCAGCATCACATATTCGAAGGTAATGCGGCGGGCATTGGAAAGGCCGGGATATTTGCGGCAGGCTTCGATCAGCTCCTTCAGCGGATATTTCTTGTTGATCGGCACCAGCATGTCGCGCAGCTCATCACGCACCGCATGCAGCGAAATCGCCAGCATCACGCCGATCTCATCCCCGGTGCGGAAGATTTCCGGCACAACGCCGGAGGTGGAGAGCGTGACGCGACGCTTGGAGAGCGACAGGCCGTCGCCATCGGTGGCAATCAGAAGCGCGGTCTTCACATGCTCGAAATTATAGAGCGGTTCGCCCATCCCCATCATCACGATGTTGGAGACCTTGCGGCCTTCGCTCGGCACATAGGCGCCAACCGGTGTCGAACCATCGGGAAAATCGCCGAGCCGATCGCGGGCCAGCAGAAGCTGGGAGAGGATTTCCTCAGCCGTCAGATTGCGCACCAGGCGCTGGGTGCCGGTGTGACAGAAGGAACAGGTCAGCGAACAGCCCACCTGACTCGAAATGCACAGCGTGCCGCGACCCTCTTCGGGAATATAGACAGTCTCAATCTCGACGGGACGTCCCGCACCGCGCGGCGGAAAACGCATCAGCCATTTGCGGGTACCGTCATTGGAGATCTGCTCTTCGACGATTTCCGGGCGGGCGATAGTGAAGGCCGCCTTCAGCTTCTCGCGAAGCTCCTTGGCGACATTGGTCATATTGTCGAAATCCGAGACGCCGCGCACATAAAGCCAGTTCCACAACTGGCTGACGCGCATCTTCACCTGCTTCTGCGGCACGCCGATTTCGGCCAGCGCCTCACCCATGTCCTCACGCGTCAGGCCGATCAGCGACGGCTTGCCGGACATGAGATCGCTATTGGCGATCAGCGGGGTTTTGACTGCCAGGCCGGCAGGGGCTTGCATTACGGACATCACGCTATCCCATCATTCCATGCATCGCACGACCGGCCTGTCGGATAGGCGGAAAATCGTCTGCATGTCGAGAAAATCAAAGGCGGAGCACTTTTCGCGCATCCGCCTGTCAATGTTGCCGCGCGTTTAGCATCAAACTGGTAAAAACGCAAATGGCCGATCCATGACCGGCCATCCACCAAGCTGACAGAGTGTCAGTATTACTTGCAGCTCTCGATCTGCTTGAGAGCGGCCGAAATGCCCGAGAGCGAATAGGAATAGGACGTCGCGGTGCCGCGGCCGGAGACGGCCTTGACGGTCATCGACTTGCCGCCCTTCATCGCAGCCACGAGAGCCGGTTCTTCGGCAGCATTTTCAACCCAGGCAGCCTTGTCCTTGGTGAACATGACGAAGTTCTTGTTGTCGATCGTCACATTGACCTTTGAACCCTGCTTCAGCGGGTAACCCACCATGGCCTGCGGCTCATAGGAGATGTTCTGGCCCGGACGCTGCGACACGATGAAGAAGATATCACCGTGATCGACGCTCGCCGGTTCCTTGGCGGTCGGAATGGAAAGAACGTAGCAGACGGTGCTGTTGCCCGATTTGTACGAATAGGCACCCCATGCATTGAACTGCTGGATGCGCGTGGGCGACTGTGCAGATGCTACGCCGACGCTGGTCAGCAAAATGGCCACTGCGGTTGCTACACTTCTTACAAACATAGAATTTCCTGCCGGGTTATTGTCTTCCATTGGCCCGAAGCAGCGGCGGGCTCCATTTTATGGATCGGCCACGTTCAGGTGCGGATCGTCTTTTCTCATTGTGGTCAGGAAGCGGTTACCAAACCGTCAACAACACGCATAAAATGCCGAAACGTCTTGCAGTGTTACAGATCGGCGACTCCCAGCACCCTGAGGAGAAGGGCGAGGCACGTCCTTCCGTCATGTGTATGACACACAAATTCAGGCAAGAATTTGTCACCTGCTGGGCTCGACCGGGCAGGCACATCACAGACACGTTACCCGGCTTCCTGCTGTCTTTTCAGCATGGCGTCCGCGGCGTCGTAATGTTCCATCTTGATATGGGCGCGGATCATGGCAAGGGCGGCGGTGATAACCGCGATGTCGTCGGTAAAACCGATGACCGCCAGCACATCCGGCACGGCATCCATCGGCATGATGAAATAGGCGAGAGCAGCAAGAATGATGCCCTTGGCGCGCAGCGGCGTGTCGCGGTCGATCGCGCAATAATAGGCAGCCGCCGCGTCGCGCGCAAACGGCACCTTCGTCATCACGCGCTTCAGCTTCGGCCAGAATTTGGCACGCACGACGCTCTCGCGCTCTTCCTGCCTGTCGTTTTCGCCGGGCAGAAGAATTTCACCGATTTTCACATCATCCATGATCGACGGTCCTCCGGTCACGGCTATTATATGGGACTTATGGCCCAGCGTTCAATTCCCCCGGCCGGCGGCAGCCTTCTGCATGGCACCGGCCAGAAGAAAATCCTGCTCGGTCACGCCCTGCGAATCATGCGTGGTGAGGCAGACCTTCACCCGCGAGTAGACATTGGACCATTCCGGGTGGTGGTTGAGCTTTTCCGCCACAAGAGCGGACTCCGCCATGAAACCGAAAGCCTCCGCAAAACTCGAAAACTTGAAAGATCTGACGATCGCCGCGCCATCTTCCCGTAACGACCAGCCTTCAAGTTTTAAGAGCTCCTGCCGGATGGCGTCCTGCTCAAGTCTGGGATATTTCATGTTTTCACCTCCGCGTGACAGGGCGCCTGCCGTACCGGCACAACCATGGCACGCTTGAATTGCCGGAGCGACCCATAATCCTCATGAAACGCACATCCGTTCTGTTTGTTTGCATGGGCAACATCTGCCGTTCACCCCTCGCCGAAGGCGTTTTTGCCCATCTTGCCGAACTGAAAGGTGTCGCAGACCAACTCACCGTCGATTCCGCCGGAACGGGTGGCTGGCACGCGGGCAACGCCCCGGACCGCAGATCGGTTGCGGTGGCCCGCAAGCATGGCATCGATATTTCCCGGCAACGGGCAAGGCAGGTCAGTCAGGTCGATTTCGAAACCTTCGATCTGATCCTTGCCATGGATACGAGCAACCTGGCGAAGCTGCTCCAAAAAGCGCCGGAAAACCGCAAGCACAAAATCCACCTTTTTCTGGACTATGCGTCGGGACGCCGCGATAGCGTCCCCGATCCATATTTCGGCGGTGAAGACGGCTTTCTAACCGTCTACAACATGCTTTTGGCGGGATGCAGCTCGTTGCTCGAAAAGATGGAGCTGGATCGCGCCTCGTGAAGCGGGAAGGCCTCTTCAACGATATAGGGCCCGCCGCCCACCGATTCCTTCGACGACATCAGCACGAAACGGCCGACCGTGAAGGGCGAGGTGCGGAAGTTGCCGCGTCCGGAAAGATAATGCACCACATCGTCCAGACGCGAGGAGCGCAGCCGCGCCAGCGTCACATGTGGCATGAATTTGCGCGGATCGGGTGGGAGACCGATCCTCTGACAAATTCTCTCGACCTCGGCCTGCAGCGCATGCATTTCCGGTGAGGGGGAAACCCCTGCCCAGATGGAATGCGGTTTCTTGGAACCGAAGGAACCCATGCCGGTGAGATTGAGCTGGAATTCCGGCCTTTCGATCCGATCCAGCCGGTCAACGACCTCATCGGCGGTCCGCCCGTCGATATCACCGATAAAACGCAGGGTTATGTGATAATTCTCCACATCGATCCACCGGGCTCCCGGCAGACCACCGCGCAACAATGAGAGGCTCATAGCCGCATTGCGCGGAATTTCGAGGGCGGTAAACAGTCTCGGCATGGCGAGCTCCCCGAATCTCTTGGCAGAACAAGCATAGCGAATCACGCAATGCAGGCGGGCGCAAGTGCTTATTTTTTTTGCGCACCGATTGTCTTGATGAAGCTTTCAACAGCCGGCAAAGATTTCTCGACCATCATGGCAACTCCTTGCGTATTGGGGTGCATCTTGTCATCCAGCTTCAGCTTGTCATCTGTCACCACGCCATCCAGAAAGAAGGGATAAAGCGGCAGGTTGTATTTTTCCGCAAGCTGAGGATAGAGCGGATTGAAGCGCTTGGCATAATCTTCGCCCATATTCGGCGGCGCCATAATGCCGACCAGCAAGACGGCTATATTGCGCTTCTGAAAACCGGAAATGATGGCGTCGAGGTTCTTTTCGGTCTGTTCCGGCGCAATACCACGCAGCGCATCATTGGCTCCGAGTTCCAGAATGACCCCGTCCGTACCATCAGGAACGGACCATTCCGCCCGCGCCAGACCGCCGGACGAGGTATCTCCGGACACACCGGCATTGGTGACGGTGACATTGATGCCCTTGGCTTTTAATGCAGCTTCAAGCTGTGCGGTGTAGCTGTCGTTAGGAGGCAGCTGATACCCGGCCATCAGGCTGTCGCCGAGGCCGACCAATTGCAATGTCCGCTCCTGAGCCATGGCCACAGAGGCAGAAAAGGCGGCGGCGAAAATGACGATGAAGTGAAACAGGGCAGCTTTAAATCTCATCACGGCTTTCCTAACTTGGTTCACATTGTCTGAAATACCGACCGCATCGACACCGCCAGACTGTTTTCATCATATATAGGAACGAGAATTGTGACGAAAAGCATCATAGAGCTGAAGAAAGCCGACCTCACGCTCGGCAACGCCGCCGCCTCCGTTCACGTTCTCAAGAACATCGATCTCGCCATCGGCGAAGGCGAGGCGGTTGGCATTGTCGGCCCGTCCGGCTCGGGAAAATCGACGCTTCTGATGGTGCTTGCCGGGCTTGAGAGGCTTGATAGCGGTGAGATCGTCATCGCGAACACGGAGCTGCACAAGCTCGGCGAAGATGCGCTCGCGGATTTCCGCGGCAAGAATATCGGCATCGTTTTCCAGTCCTTCCATCTCATCGCAAACATGACAGCGCTGGAAAACGTCGCCGTTCCGCTGGAACTGGCCAATGTTCCGAACCCCTTCGAGATCGCCAAACGGGAACTCGTGGCCGTCGGTCTGGGCGAACGCCTCAACCACTATCCCGGTCAACTCTCCGGCGGCGAGCAGCAGCGTGTCGCCATCGCCCGCGCGCTGGCCCCCTCCCCCGCCGTGTTGATCGCCGATGAACCGACGGGCAATCTCGATACAGATACCGGCAAGCAGATCGCCGATCTTCTTTTTACAAAACAGGCCGAACGCGGCATGACCATGGTCCTCGTCACCCATGACCCATCGCTTGCCGCCCGCTGCTCACGGCAGATCAAGGTGCGCTCAGGCGAAATAGAGGGTGACAGCGCCAAGGCCCAGATGGCGCGGGCGGTCTCGGCATGATCGGCTCCTTTCTCCCGTCTTTCGCCAATATCCGGAACGCCGCGAGGCTCGCGCGGCGGGAAATTCGCGGCGGCCTGCGCGGCTTTTACATTTTCCTCGCCTGCATCGCGCTCGGAACCGGCGCCATTGCAGCCGTCAATTCCGTGTCACGCGCCGTCACCAGCGCCATCGCCACGGAAGGCCAGTCCATATTGGCAGGCGATGTGCGTTTCGAACTGCGCAACAGGGAGGCGACCGCAGAGGAAAGGGCCTATCTCGACGGCCTCGGCAAGATCGCCGTTTCCACCGGGCTGCGCTCCATGGCGCGCCTCGCCGACGGTTCCGAACAGACCCTGACGGAAGTGAAGGCCATCGATGGCGCCTATCCGCTCTACGGTACCTTCGTGGCGGATCCCAATCGGCCGCTGAGCGAGCTTCTGGCCGCGACCGGCGACACCTATGGCGCAATCGCTGCGCCGCTTTTGCTCGAACGGCTCGGCATCAAGGTCGGCGATGAAATCCTGCTTGGCAATGCGAAGCTTAAACTGACCGGCACCGTGGTCGACGAACCGGACGCGTTGTCCGATGGCTTCGGTTTTGCACCGAGGCTGATGGTCAGCCGCGATGCCCTTTTTGCCTCGGGTCTCGTTCAGAACGGCAGCCTGGTCGAACATGCCTATAAAATCCGGCTGGACGACCCGGCAGCACGGACAACGATGACCGACGCGGCCAACAAGGCGTTCCCCGATGCCGGCTGGTCCATCCGCACCAGCGACCGCGCAGCCCCCTCGCTCACCGAAAACGTCAACCGCTTCTCGCAATTCCTGACGCTGGTGGGGCTTACCGCCCTCATCGTCGGCGGTGTCGGCGTCGCCAACGCCGTTCGCGCCTTTCTCGATTCCAAGCGCACCACGATTGCCTCGCTGAAATGCCTGGGCGCACCGGCCTCCGTGGTCACCATGACCTATCTCTTCCAGATCGCCTTCATTGCCGTTGTCGGCATCGTCATCGGCCTTGCGGTGGGCGCCATCGCGCCACTGGTCGCCATGCGCTTTCTGGAAGGCGTGCTTCCGGTGCCGGAAGAACTCGCCTTCTACCCCGGCGCACTCGGTCTCGCCGCGCTGTTCGGCCTCTTGACGACGCTTGCCTTCGCCATCGTGCCTCTCGGTCAGGCACGCGAGGTCCCGGCGACGGCGCTCTTCCGCGAACAGGGTTTCGAAGAGGGCAGCTGGCCGTCCTGGCCCTATCTGGCCACCACCGGCCTGCTGCTGGCAGCGCTCGCAGCACTTGCCATATTTTCGGCGGAAGACCGTTTCATCGCCTCGGTCTTCCTCGCCGCCATCGCCTTCGCTTTCGTGGTCCTGCGGCTCGTGGCATCTGGCGTGAAGGCCATCGCCAAACGCAGCCCACGCGTTCATTCCGCCGCCCTTCGCCTGGCGATTGGCAATATTCACCGGCCGGGTGCGCTCACACCCTCGGTCGTGCTCTCCCTCGGCCTTGGCCTGACCCTGCTCGTGACCCTGACGCTGATCGACGGCAATCTGCGCCGCGAACTGACGGACAGCCTGCCGGACCGCGCGCCGAATTTCTTCTTCGTGGATATTCAGGGCAGCGAGCTGCAGGGCTTCCGCGATCTCCTGAAGCGGGAAGCGCCGGAAGGCACGCTGACCGAGGTGCCGATGCTGCGCGGGCGGATCCTCGCGCTCAACGGCGAAGATGTGACAAAAATGGATGTGCCGCCGGCCGGTCGATGGGTGCTGCGCGGCGATCGGGGCATTACCTATTCGCAGGATATTCCCGAAAACGCGACACTGACGGAAGGAACGTGGTGGGGACAGGACTATAGCGGCGAACCGCTGGTCTCTTTTGCGGCGGAAGAGGCGCGGGAACTGGGCCTCAAGATCGGCGACAGCGTCACCGTCAACGTGCTCGGCCGCAGCATCACGGCGAAGATCGCCAATCTGCGCAATGTCGAATGGGAATCCCTGTCGATCAATTTCGTCATGGTGTTTTCGCCAAACACGTTCCGCGGCGCACCGCATGCCTGGCTTGCGACACTCGCTGACCCTTCCGCATCCGCAAGTGATGAAGGCCAGATATTGCGCGCCGTCACCAACGCCTACCCGACGATCACCAGCGTGCGCGTGAAGGACGCCCTCGATGTCGTCAACCGGTTGGTCGGCCAGCTTGCCACTGCCATTCGTGCCGCGGCGGCCGTTGCCCTGATAGCATCGGTTCTCGTTCTCGCCGGCGCTCTTGCCGCCGGAAACCGCGCCCGCACCCATGACGCGGTCATCCTGAAAACGCTGGGCGGCACGCGCAATCTGCTCATCCGCGCCTTCTCCTACGAGTACATGATGCTCGGTCTCGCCACCGCCGTTTTCGCACTTTTCGCCGGTGGCGTCTCGGCATGGTTCGTGATTGCCCGCATCATGAAACTGCCCTCCACCTTCCTGCCGGATGTGGCGATAGGCACGCTCGTCGTCGCCCTCGTCATGACGGTGGGTATCGGCCTCATCGGTACCTGGCGAATTCTCGGACAGAAAGCCGCTCCGGTTTTGCGGCAGGCGGGTGAATAATCATCGGTTGTGCGCCGCTTAACTTTAACGATTAATTCTTTGTAATGATCGCCGAAACGTGAGCGCTTTTCGCGCATATGGTGTCTTTTCGACCGGAAAAGGCCTTGTATCGGACACGTTCTGCCATCATATTCTTGGGCAGGCTTGCTGAAGCTCCGCAGCGGCGCCCGGGAGGTATCCCGACACCGTAGCAATTACGGAGCTCAAAAGAGGAAACAATGGCTGACTTCAATAACTACCAGAACCGCATGGCGCAGACCCGTGCACAGACTGGTGCGATGATCGATGAAGGTCTTCGCGCCTATATGCTCAAGGTTTACAACCTGATGGCGCTGGCTCTGGTCATCACCGGCATTGCGGCGTTCGCTACCTTCACGCTCGCGACCACCAATCCGGCTTTCGCACAGTTGCTCTATGCGTCGCCGCTGCGCTGGGTCGTCATGCTCGCACCGCTCGGACTGGTGTTCTTCCTTAGCTTCCGTATCCAGAACATGAGCGTTTCCGCCGCCCAGATGACCTTCTGGGTCTATGCGGCGCTGATGGGTGTGTCTCTGTCCTCGATCTTTCTGGTCTATACCGGCCAGAGCGTCGTACAGACGTTCTTCGTGACCGCTGCCTCGTTCGGCGCGCTCTCGCTTTACGGTTACACGACGAAAAAAGACCTTTCAGGCATGGGTTCGTTCCTGATCATGGGTCTATTCGGCCTCATCATCGCATCCATCGTCAACATCTTCCTCGCCTCCTCTGCGCTGCAGTTCGCGATTTCCGCGATCGGCGTGCTGATCTTCGCAGGCCTCACCGCCTATGACACGCAGAAGATCAAGGAAATGTACTTCGATGGCGACGAAGTTGCCGTGGCTGGCCGCAAAGCCATCATGGGTGCGCTGACGCTTTATCTCGACTTCATCAACCTGTTCATGTTCCTTCTGCAGTTCATGGGCAACCGTGACAAGTAAGGGTAGGAACCCGACTGGCAAACATGCGAAAGGCGGCCCATCGGCCGCCTTTTTATTTACCTGCAATCGAAACCTGACGGCCTCCGAATTCTCTTGTCCTCAACCGGCGGCAAGTACGCACCCCGCCGGTCTGAAGCTCACTCGATGAGCTTCAAGACCTTGTCGAAAACCTTGAGAACCTGCGGAAGCTCATGACCTCGTTTGAGAATGCGGCCGTCCGTATTGACCACGCTATAGGCCCCCTGTTTCGTTGCCAGCTTGGGGTTTTTCTCAATCCTGTAGAGCGGCATTTCGCCGGAGCGCTTGAAGACCGAAAATACCGCCTTTTCCCGCAAGTGGTCGATGGCATAATCGCGCCACTCGCCCTCTCCCACCATCCGGCCATAGATGCGCAGGATCGCATCCAGCTCGCGCCGGTGAAAGGTGACCGGCAAAGGGTCCTTGTTCTTCTTGTATTCACGGAGATCGATAACGGTGGAATTGTCGCGTGAAGCAGTCTGCACCTGCTGCACATCCGGTTGATCGGTCATCCAATACCTCCGATTCCACCCAAATCATCCACTTAATGTGAGCCCGTGACGGCGAAATTGCAAGCCTCGCCCGCGCCGTAAGACACAGCATCGGCAATGATCCGAAGGCATTTTACAATCTTGGAACGACACCAAAATCGAGAGGCGACTACATAAAATGGCTCCCACCAAAGCCACCAGGGAGGCTGCCTGCCGCAAAAGCAGGGGTAAAAAATGGTAACCATTTAGGCAGCCATTTTAGCATGGCCTGCCGTATTTCGGTCAAACCATGGCCCGAATTGGGTGGAATAGTCCTATTGTCAATTGATGCCTAGGCACCAAGATGACCCGGTCCGGTGCATTGACCCTTTACCCCCAGCCCCCAATGCCCGGACCGGATCTTCCATCGCCCGACAGGCGATTAGGGGGTTTCATTTCCCAAAAGAATGCTCGCGCCGACGATAGCCGCCGGATCGCCGCTGGCATTAGCCGTCTGCAGCAGGACGGCGCAGCCACCCTTTTTCACCTTTGCAACGACACTCGCCGGAAGTTTCACTGTCATCGGCGAACCATCCCACATGCCGACGGTCTGCACATCATAGACGCTGTGCCAGTAGGACATTTTTTTTCCCTGGTTTTCGCCCTTCTGCACATCCACCGTCTGCTCGCGCGTGAAATAGGCAACCACGACATCGGCCTTGCCGTTGCCGGCGCCAATATCGATCTCCACCTCGTCCCCGGCAAATTTTGACGAGACCGGCACGTTCAGCCCCTGCCCCTCGCGCTTGAATGCATCAAGCCGGTCATAAATGCCGCGAACATCGGCACCCTTGACATGATCGCGACCGTTCAGAATGGCCTGCGGCGTATAGACACCGTTGCGGCCAAGCGCGCGCATATAGCCATATTGCCGTTCGGTATTTTCCTTCGATGCAAGCGAATCCGCCCAGCCGAGATAATTCCAGTAGTCGACATGATAAGAGAGACCGACGACATCGCCCTTCTGGATCATCTTGCGCAAAGCCTCGTCCGCCGGCGGGCAAGACGAGCATCCCTGCGATGTGAACAATTCAACGACGCCCTTCACTGCCTCCTGCGCATGCGCGGATGTGACGAGGAACGTGCCGAGAAGACATATCGACAGGGGGAATTTCAGTGGCATTACAAAAACCTTTGTCCGGCAAGATATCCAGACGAATTGATGCGATCAATCCCGCCGGGATGCAAACCGGAAAATAACGTCTATTCCCCCTCAATAGAAAGTCACGAAGGGGTGAGCGGCAATCACAAAAAAACAGACGAAGAAACAGGAAAGACGCCGGGATTTCTCGCGGCGCCTTTTATTGGTCTATGCTTGATCAGGCAGCCAGATCGCGAAGAACGGTCTGCAGAATGCCGCCATTGTTCATGTAGATCACTTCGTCCAGCGTATCGATGCGGCAAAGAAGCGGAACTTCCTTAACCGAACCGTCGCTGTAGGTGATCTTGGCGATCTTCTTTTCACGCGGCTTGATCTCACCTTCGAGACCGTCGATCTCGACGATTTCGTCCCCCTTCAGATCAAGGCTTGCCCAGGTCGTGCCTTCCTCGAAAACGAAGGGAACGACACCCATGCCCACGAGGTTCGAACGGTGAATACGCTCAAAGGACTGTGCGATCACGGCCTTGACGCCGAGCAGGTTGGTGCCCTTCGCCGCCCAGTCACGGGAAGAACCGTTGCCATATTCGACACCGGCGAAGATGACGAGCGGAACGCCCTCCGCCTTGTATTTCATGGCAGCGTCGTAGATCGACATCTCTTCCTTGGACGGATAGTGGATGGTGTAGCCACCTTCCTTGCCGTTCGGGCCGAGCATGTGGTTGCGGATGCGGATATTGGCGAAGGTGCCGCGCATCATCACTTCATGATTGCCACGACGCGTGCCGTACTGGTTGAAGTCGGCAACGGCCACACCATTCTCCGTCAGATAGGCGCCGGCCGGCGAAGCGGCCTTGATCGAACCGGCCGGAGAAATGTGGTCGGTGGTGATCTTGTCGCCAAAGAGACCAAGAACGCGCGCGCCCTTGATATTCTTGAGGCCGGAACCGGTCTTGCCCATGCCCACGAAATAAGGCGGGTTCTGAACATAGGTCGACTTGTCGTCCCAGGCATATGTCTGGCCCGGGGGAACCTGAACGGCCTGCCAGTTCGCGTCACCCTTGAAGACATCAGCGTACTTCGATTCGTAAAGTTCGCGGGTGACGTATTTCAGGATGAATTCCTGGATTTCCTGCGAGGTCGGCCAGATATCCTTGAGATAGACCGGATTGCCGTTCTGATCGTCGCCGATTGGCTCCTTCGTCAGGTCCTTCTGGACCGTGCCGGCAAGCGCATAGGCCACGACGAGCGGCGGAGAGGCCAGATAGTTCGCCTGAACGTCCGGCGAAATACGGCCCTCGAAGTTGCGGTTGCCCGAAAGAACGCCAGCCGTGATCAGACCCTTGTCGTTGATCGTCTTGGAGATCGGCGCCGGCAGCGGGCCGGAGTTGCCGATGCAGGTCGTGCAGCCGAAACCGACGAGGTTGAAGCCGATGGTGTCGAGGTCCTTCTGCAGACCGGACTTGTCGAGATATTCGGCAACCACTTGGCTTCCCGGCGCGAGCGAGGTTTTCACCCACGGCTTGGACTTCAGCCCCTTGGCAACGGCGTTGCGGGCGAGAAGGCCGGCAGCGATGAGAACCGAGGGGTTGGAAGTGTTGGTGCAGGAGGTGATGGCGGCAATCGCCACATCGCCATGGCCGAGATCGAACTCCTCGCCCTCAACCGCATAGCGGCTGTGGAGCTGGCCGGGCTTCTTGTAGTCGTTTTCGAGAGCCGTCGCGAAATTCGGCGCAATGGTTTCGAGCGGCAGGCGGCCTTCCGGACGCTTCGGGCCGGCCATGGAGGGCACGACATCGCCGAGGTCGAGTTCCAGCGTATCAGTGAAAACGAGGTCCGAACCGTCGCCGGTGCGCCACATGTCCTGCGCCTTCGAATAGGCTTCGACGAGCGCAATACGGTCCTTGGTGCGACCGGACATGGTCAGATAGTTGATGGTCTCGCCGTCAACCGGGAAGAAGCCGCAGGTCGCGCCATATTCCGGACCCATGTTGCCGATGGTGGCGCGGTCGGCCAGCGTCATCGAATCAAGGCCGGGGCCGAAGAATTCGACGAATTTGGAAACCACGCCCTTCTTGCGCAGCATCTGCACGACGGTCAGCACGAGGTCGGTCGCGGTCACGCCCTCCTTCACCTTGCCCGTCAGTTTGAAGCCGATGACCTCAGGCAGAAGCATGGAGACCGGCTGACCGAGCATCGCCGCTTCAGCCTCGATACCGCCAACGCCCCAGCCGAGAACGCCGAGACCATTGATCATCGTGGTATGCGAATCCGTGCCAACGCAGGTATCCGGGTAAGCAATCGTTTCGCCATCCTCTTCCTTCGTCCAGACGGTCTGGCCGAGATATTCGAGGTTGACCTGGTGACAGATACCCGTACCGGGCGGCACCACGCGAAAATTCTTGAATGCCTGCTGGCCCCACTTCAGGAAGCGGTAACGCTCACCATTGCGCTCATATTCGAGCTCTACGTTGCGGGCAAACGCAGTCGGTGTGCCGAATTCGTCAACGATGACCGAGTGGTCGATGACGAGATCGACGGGGACGAGCGGATTGATTTTTTCCGGGTCGCCGCCAAGCGACACCATGGCGTCGCGCATGGCTGCAAGATCGACTACGGCTGGAACACCGGTGAAGTCCTGCATCAGAACGCGGGCGGGGCGATAAGCGATTTCGGTTTCGGTCAGGCCCTTGTTGTTGAGCCATTCGGCAACGGCCAGAATATGCTGCTTGGTGACGGACTGGCCGTCCTCGAAACGAAGCAGATTTTCGAGCAGCACCTTCATGGAATAGGGCAGCCTGGATACGCCCTTGAGGCCATTTGCCTCAGCCTTGGGAAGGCTGAAATAGACGTATTCCTTACCATCCACGGTAAGGACGGAACGACAATTGAAACTGTCGAGTGATTTGGGCATGGATAAAACCCCGCTTACTCTGATAGCCAACACGTGCGTGCGGACACCTATGCACTCATGCACATCAGGATGCGGGTACGACCATTTCCGCTGTCCGCACGTGAAAGTTACTCCTCGTAACATTCAGGTCCGGCGCAAGATGATGTTCACGCCGGCCGCTGGCGTGGTTGACACCCATATAGATAATTTCGGAGAAACGTGCCAGACCATTCAGGAAATCAAATCGATTTTTTTGTGCGACACGATGAAAATCTTATACGGAAACGCGGCATGGATTTGACGGCGGAAAATCTTGGCGTGCGGCGCGGTGAAGATTTCATATTCATGAATGTTTCCTTCAAGTTAAGCGACGGCGACGCACTGGTCCTGACGGGCCGAAACGGCTCGGGAAAATCGACGCTTCTGCGTACCGTGGCCGGTCTTTTGCGCCCCGAACAGGGGCGCATAAAGATAGCCGGCAAAGGGATAGAAATGGACATGCGGCCATCGGAGGCCTGTCACTATCTCGGCCATCGCAATGCGATGAAAACGGAGCTGACCGTTTGGGAAAATCTCAGATTCTGGAAAGACTTCCTCGGCGATTTTTCCGGTGGGGCGGGTGTGGAGATCGATGAGGCGGCGGAAATCGTCGGCCTTGCCGGCATCACCCATCTGCCCTTCGGTTATCTTTCCGCCGGCCAGCAACGGCGTTTTGCCATGGCGAAGCTTTTGATTGCATGGCGGCCGGTGTGGATTCTCGACGAGCCGACCGCGGCGCTCGACAAGGCGGCTGACGGGATGTTTACCGGTCTGGTCCAGAGCCACTTGGGGAGAGGCGGCATCGTCCTGGCTGCTACCCATCAGCCTTTGGGACTGGAGAATGCTCGTGAATTGCAGATGACGGGGTTTGCGGGTGTGGAGGCTTGGGCATGATGGGTAGGCGCGCGGGACATACCCCCCTCTGCCCTGCCGGGCATCTCCCCCTCAAGGGGGGAGATCGATCTGCGGCGAGGTTTCGCCCATCTCGAAGTTTGCGGATGGAGTGGCGAAAGTGCCTCCTGCCGATCTCCCCCCTTGAGGGGGAGATGCCCGGCAGGGCAGAGGGGGGTCACGCCGCGAACACGAGGGCACCCCGATGACCGCCCTTTTCCTCCGTGACATCAAACTCTCCATCCGTGCCGGCGGTGGCGCGCTGATCGGCGTATTGTTCTTCATGACCGTGGTTGCCGTCATCCCCTTCGGCGTCGGACCCGATCTCAATCTGCTTGCCCGCATCGGCCCTGCCATCGTCTGGATAGGCGCACTTCTGTCCGCCCTTCTCGGCCTAGACCGGCTTTTTCAGGCGGAACGGGATGACGGCTCCCTCGACCTCATTCTCATGCAGGAAAACCCGCTGGTCCTGACCGTGCTCGTCAAATGCCTGGCGCATTGGGTCGCAACCGGCCTGCCGCTGGTGCTTGCTTCGCCGTTGCTCGGCCTTTTCATGAATATGGATGAAGTGGCGATCGGCGCGGTGATGCTGACCCTTCTCGTCGGCTCACCCGCCATTACCTTCATCGGGGCTGTGGGCGCCGCCGTCGCCGTGGCATTGCCGCGTGGCGGTCTGCTGGTCTCCATTCTCGTCCTGCCGCTTGCCATTCCGGTCCTGATCTTCGGCGTCAGCGCCTCCTATGCGGCGGTGCAGGACCCGGCGCCCTTTATGCCGCCATTCCTCATTCTCTGCGCGATCACATTATTTTCAGCCGTAACCGGTCCTTTCTTTGCCGCTTTGGCGTTGCGCAATGTTATGGATTGATGAAACCGGCCAGACGATCCCGGATTGACAGGGATCAATTGCGGGATGGCCATTCTCGGGTTACACAAACGGCATGAACGAGCAGACTTTCGCCATCACCAAATTCAGCGATCTCGCCAATCCCACGCGGTTTCTGGCGCTTGCCGCACGCATTCTGCCCTGGCTCGTTGTTCTGACAGCGCTGGTGCTGGCCATAGGCCTTTATCTGTCCTTTACGACCGAGGGCGATTATCAGCAGGGTTACACCGTGCGCATCATGTATGTGCATGTCCCCTCGGCGTGGCTGGCCATGATGTGTTATACGGTCATGGCCGTCTCGGCCATTGGCACCCTCGTCTGGCGTCATCCGCTGGCGGATGTTAGCCACAAGGCCGCCGCCCCCATCGGGGCCGCCTTCACGCTGATTGCGCTGGTCACCGGCTCCCTCTGGGGCAAGCCCATGTGGGGAACCTGGTGGGTGTGGGATGCGCGGCTGACCTCCGTTTTCGTGCTTTTCCTGATGTATCTGGGGCTGATCGCGCTCAACCGTGCCATGGACGACCCCTCCAGAGCCGCCCGTGTCAGCGCCGTGCTGATCCTTGTCGGTTTCGTGAATATTCCCATCATCAAGTTTTCGGTCGAGTGGTGGAACACGCTGCACCAGCCGGCAAGCGTCATCCGCATGGGCGGTTCCGCCATTGATGCGGAATTTCTCTGGCCGCTTCTGACCATGGCGATCGGCTTCACGCTGCTGTTCTTCACATTGCACATCGCTGCCATGCGCAATGAAATCTGGCGCCGGCGCGTGGCTGCGCAACGGCGCCTTGCCGCCCGCATGGCAAACCGGGAGGGCTGAGGTGATGACGCACGCCTTTTATATCGGCATGTCCTATGCGGCGACCGGCCTTGTCGTTCTCTGTCTCATCGCCTGGGTCGTTTTAGACGGTCAGGCGCGTAAACGGGAACTGAAAGCATTGGAAGCATCCGGCGTTCGCCGCAGGACGAAAGCCGGTTCTGCGGGTGACGCGCCATGACGCAGGCCGGCCAGGACCAGAATACAAAGGCCAAAGCCACCGGCCGCGCACGATATGCGCTGGCGCTGCTGCCGCTTCTGCTTTTCGGCGGCTTTGCCCTCGTCGCCGGCAAGATGCTCTATGATCAGGACGTGAACGGGCTGGATATCAGCGCCATTCCCTCGGCTCTCATCGGCACCAAAGCGCCGAGTTTGTCGCTGCCGCCGCTGGAGGGCTCCAACCTGCCGGCGCTCACCGATGCCGCCATCAAGGGCAAGCTGACTCTGGTCAACGTCTTTGCTTCCTGGTGCATTCCCTGCCGTCAGGAGCACCCGCTGCTTCAGGAACTGGCCAAAGACAGCCGCATCACCGTTGTCGGCATCAATTACAAGGACAAGCAGGACAACGCGCTGCGCTTCCTCGGCGAACTCGGCAATCCCTTCGCTGCGATAGGCGTCGATCCAAACGGCAAGGCCGCGATCGACTGGGGTGTCTATGGCATTCCCGAAAGCTATCTGGTCGGCGCGGACGGCACGATCCTTTACAAAAAGGTCGGCCCATTCGATGCCCGCAGCGTCGAACGCGACCTGCTGCCGGCCATTGCTGCCGCCGCCGGAAAATAACACCCGGGTCGAAAAACCTCACACTTTGGAAACTACCCTGAGCGACGGGACCTCAGCGGTCGCGGGAAGACGTATGCCCTCCAGCACGACCTGATCGCGACCGCCACGTTTTGCGGCATAGAGACTGTCATCGGCACGCTTGATGGCATCGTGAATGGAATGATCTCCTCTCGCGACGGCCGAGACGCCAAAGCTTGCGGTGATCTGTGTCGCCACGCCGCGGTTGCGCCAATCGAGCGACGAGAGGCCAAGTCGCATGCCATTGGCGAGCTGTCCGGCCAAGGCAGCGGTCTGGCCGGGCAGGAAGACCACGAATTCCTCACCGCCGAAACGGGCCACCAGCGCATCTTCAGGCGCATTTCGCCTGAGAAGATCGGCAAGGCCGATGAGAACGATATCTCCCGCAGCATGACCGTAGACATCGTTGATGCGCTTGAAATGGTCTATGTCGCAGGCAATGACGGCACCATCCGGCGTATCATTGCGAAAATCGGGCACGCGCCGGTCGAAGCCGCGGCGGTTCAGCACATCCGTCAGCGGATCGTGCTCCGCCGCATGCAGGTGCCGGTCAACGGTAACGGAAATCTGGCTCGCAAGCACGGAAAGCGCAAGAAGGAAGCCGAATATGCTCGCGGCAAGCTGCATGTAGAAAGCATAATCGGATTCGAAGAATTCGCTGAGTTCGATCATCGAGCCGTTCGGCGTCATCACCAGCAACATGCCGATGCGCACCAGCGTCTCCAGCACCACGAGCGACGCGATCGCCACCATCAGCCTGTCGGCAAGCGCCAAAGGCCGCCTCCGCACGATCCAGACCGGGATGGCGAGCAGCAGGGCGCAGACAAGATCGCCGATGACCAGCTCACGTTTCAGATCCGGTGTGACGAAGACATGGAACGAGACCAACAGAACCGCCGCAGCTACGATGGACAGTCGCGCCGTCGTATAAAGCGGCCGTCCGAAATGGGTGAGCAGCGCGTGGCCGTAGAGAAAAAACGCAGAAAAGAACAACAGGTTCGAGACGATCGCCTGAACTTCGAACGGCAAACCGCCAAGCACCAGGGGTGCGGCAAAACCAAAGGCCGCCGAAAGATATCCCAAACCCCAATATCGCGCCGAAGCGTGGCCGATCCTCTGCAGGAACAGGAACACCACACCGAATGTCAGCATGATGAAGGGGAGAAGATAGGCGAAATTATCTTGCACAGTGTTCTGCCGGACGGAAAGACGAGCCTTTGAGCCCGGACACTACCGCAATGCCCTTAAGAAAACTTGCATATGGCGCGGGGTTTTCGTGCCTTTCCGCCGCATGCCCCGGCAGATATGTTCACATTTGCGGGAGCGCGTTCTGCCATTCCTTGATCGCCTCGACGGGCCAGACGAGCATGACCACGTTCAGCGTCAGATTATCGCGGATCAGCCATCCGGTGAAGATTTCGAAGAAGATGGCGATCACCACCGTCAGCCACACCGGCATGCGGGCTGCGAAAAGGAAACCCAGCGCCATGAAAACCGTGTCCATCGCCGAGTTCAATATGCTGTCGCCGGTGTAACCCAGCGCCATGGTCGCCGTACGGTAACGATCAATGATGATAGGCGAGTTTTCGAGGATTTCCCATGCCGCTTCCACCAGAACAGCAAGCGAAAGCCGCATGGAAAGCGGCTTGTTGCGGAACAGCAGCCAGGCGAACCAGTAGAATAGGAAGCCATGGATGATATGCGACGGCGTATACCAGTCAGCCAGATGCTGGGAATTGCCCGGCGTGTTCACGCCCGGTTCGAACAGCTTCACGTAACCGCATTCGCAAATGGGAATGCGGCCCATGAAATAAAGGATGACGATCTGCAGGAGAAGTAGCCCGGCGGCCACGCCGAACCATTTGAGCGAACGCGAACGGGAAGCCGGCATCTCCGCAACTGTCATTTTTCGTCCTTGCCGAGAGGCTCGACAGAATGGCGCATGACGAGCGGCATCTGCGCCATGGTGAAGATGATGGTGATCGGCATCGTGCCCCACACCTTGAAGGCGACCCAGGTGTCGGTGGAGAACATGCGCCAGACCACCTCGTTCAACACCGCGAGGAAGAGGAAAAATACACCCCAGCGCAGGGTCAGCTTGCGCCAGCCCTCATCGTTCAGCTTGAAGGCGGAATTGAAGACATAACCCAGCAGAGACTGGCCGAAGAACAGGCCGCCAAGCAGGATGACACCGAACAGGGCGTTGACGATGGTCGGCTTCATCTTGATGAAAGTATCGTTCTGCAACCAGAGCGTCAGCGCACCGAACACGAAAACCACGATGCCTGATATCAGCGGCATGATCGGCAGTTTCCGCGTCAGCACCCATGAAACCGAAAGCGCGAGCGCCGTTGCGATCATGAACAGGCCGGTGGCGATGAAGATCGGCCCACCGAACTCCGTCAGCACGGGGAAAGTCGACGCCAACCACTCGCCGCGGGAGTTGGCGAAAAAGAACACCATAAGCGGGCCAAGCTCGAGCACGAATTTCAGGAGCGGGCTGATTTCCGCCACCATCTTTTCGCTTTCCTTGGAATTGCTTTCGATATCCATACTCAAACTCCCGCAATGGCCTTGGCGAAATCTTCCGCCTCGAAGGGCTCCAGATCGTCCACACCTTCACCCACACCGATGAAATAAACCGGCAGCTTGTGTTTGGCGGCGATGGCAACGAGGATACCGCCCCGCGCCGTGCCATCCAATTTTGTCATAATCAGGCCCGAAACACCCGCAACATTGCGGAATATTTCCACCTGGTTCAGGGCGTTCTGCCCGGTCGTCGCATCCAGCGTCTGCAGCACGGTGTGCGGCGCATCCGGATCGAGCTTGCCGAGCACCCGCACGATCTTTTCCAGCTCCGCCATCAGTTCCGTCTTGTTCTGGAGGCGGCCGGCCGTGTCGATGATGAGTACATCGCTTTTTTGCGCCCGCGCCTGCTCGTAAGCATCATAAGCCAGGCCAGAGGCATCCGCACCCAGCTTGGTGCCAATGAATTGCGAGCCGGTCCGGTCGGCCCAGATCTTGAGCTGCTCGATTGCAGCAGCTCGAAACGTGTCGCCAGCCGCGAGCATGACCTTGAGGCCGGAGCCCGAAAGCTTGGCGGCAAGCTTGCCGATCGTCGTCGTCTTGCCCGTACCGTTCACGCCGACGACAAGAATGACATGCGGCTTGTGCGAAAGATCCAGTTCCAGCGGTTTGGCGACGGGCTTCAGGACCTTGGTGATCTCGCCGGCCATGATGCGCGCCACATCCTCGCCGCTCACATCCTTGCCATAACGTTCGGACGACAGGGCGCCGGTGATGCGCATGGCGGTCTCGACACCCAGATCCGACTGGATCAGAAGGTCTTCCAGTTCATCAAGCGTATCCTCGTCCAGCTTGCGCTTGGTGAACAGCGCCGAAATCTGCGTGGTCAGTTGCGATGATGTGCGGGCAAGCCCGGCCCTCAGACGCTGAAACCAGCTGAGCTTCGGCTCCGGCGCAGCGATAACAGGCTCTTCACGCTCACTTGCCGATGAAAAGCCCTTCGGTAAAGCCTGTGGCACGGCGGGTGGTTCGACGGCATCTATGGACTCGGCCTCATCCAGCAGCGCATCCATCGCATCCGCATGAAGCACGGCATCCACAACGTCCGGCGAAGGTTCTACCTGTTCTTCGGCCGCGGCTTCCGCCTGCAACAGCGACAACGGCACGATACCCATATCGCCGGAAAGCTCGGCGCCGGGCAGCAGCGGCGCATCCTCATCCTCTTCGGAAAGGACAACATCCGCCGTCTCGTCCGGAGCCGGTCCGCCGGCCGTCTCCATCTCCAGTTCCGAAACCGGATCCACATCGACAGGGTTATGCGCTTCGGCCTCGCTCAACGCTTCTTCGAAAGAGGCGTTTTCCTTGCCGTGTTCGGGCGCGGAATCCTCGTGCGGCCTGTCGTCGGCCTTATCCTTGCCGAACGAGAAGACTTTTTTGATGAAGCCGAGGGCCATGGTTGTTCCCGTGTCTTAATCTCGTACCGCTTCAGGCCGCATCCGCCGCCAGAAGCTTCATGTTCAGATGTTTGCCGTTGTGGCCGGTAATCGCAACCTGCGCAAGAGTGCGCGGGGCAAGATGCGGTGCCTCCACCAGCGTGAAATTGTCGGTATGCGCAAAACCGTTGTTTTCAACGAGGATCGTCTGCACCGAGCCGACCATGTTTTGCAGATGCGCGAGCCTCAGCGCCTCGCCGCGCTCGCGAAGCCTCGCGGCCCGCTCCTTCACCAAGGCGCGGTCAAGCTGCGGCATGCGTGCAGCAGGCGTGCCGGCGCGCGGGCTATAGGGAAACACATGCAGGCTGGAAATGCCGCATTCTTCCGCAAGCGTCGCAGCATTTTCAAACATCTCTTCCGTCTCGGTCGGAAAACCGGCGATCATATCCGCGCCAAAGACGATATCCGGCCGGAGCGACCGCACCTCGTGACAGAAACGAATGGCATCAGCCCTAGAATGACGGCGTTTCATGCGTTTCAGGATCATGTCGTCGCCATGCTGGAGGGAGAGGTGCAGATGCGGCATGAAACGCGGCTCACCGGCAATAAGATCCATCAGATGGTGGTCGGCCTCGATACTGTCGATGGAGGAAAGCCGCAGCCGCAGGATGTCCGGCACCTGCTTGAGCAACGTCTTCGCGAGGTAACCAAGGGAAGGCTCGCCCGGCAGGTCCGCGCCATAGCTCGTGGCGTCCACCCCGGTCAGAACGATCTCGCAATAGCGGCTTTCCGTCAGCCTGCGCGCCTGATCCACCACGGCACCCATCGGCACGGAGCGGGAATTGCCGCGCCCATAAGGAATGATGCAGAAGGTGCAGCGATGGTCACAGCCGTTCTGCACCTGAATGAAGGCGCGCACATGCCCGTCTATGTGCTTGACCATCTGCGGCGCGGTCGCCTTGATGCTCATGATATCGTTGACGCGCAGCTTTTCTTCCGCCGAAACGCCGAAATCCGGCAGCGCGCGATAGGAGGCGCTTTTCAGCTTTTCCTCATTGCCCAGCACCGCATCCACCTCGGGCATTTCGGCGAAGGTCTGTTTTTCCGTCTGGGCGGCACAGCCGGTAACGATGATGCGCGCATGCGGATTGTCGCGCCGCGCCCGGCGAATGGCCTGGCGGGCCTGTCGCACCGCCTCACCCGTCACCGCACAGGTATTGACCAGCACGGCATTGTTGAGCCCGGCCTTTTCGGCTTCCGCCCGCATCACTTCCGATTCGTAGGTGTTGAGACGGCAGCCGAAGGTTATGACCTCGACGCCGCTCATATGGCCCCCTGTTCGGCCGCGACATCCCGCGACCAGACGCCGGTGACGGGATCGACAACGCCGGACCATTCCCATTCGGCCGGGCCGGTCATGATGACGTGGTTGTCCTCGCGCCAGTCGATGGTCAGCGGCACACGTACGGGGCTGGAGGCGACATCGATGGTGACCTTCTTAGCTGTGCGACCGGTGCGCGCGGCGGAAACGGCGGCAGCGCAGGCGGCGGAACCGCAGGCAAGTGTCAGCCCCGCGCCGCGCTCCCAGGTGCGCGTGCGAAGCGCGCTGTCGGAAATCACCTGCGCCAGCGTGATATTGGCCTTTTCCGGGAACATCGGGTGGTTTTCGAGAAGCGGTCCGAACCGTTCCAGATCAAAACTCATCGGGTCGCGATCCACCCAGAAAATCGCATGCGGGTTGCCCATCGACATGACGGCGGGCGAATGCAGGATAGGCGCATCGATCGGCCCGATCTGCAACTCGATGCGGCTCGTATCGTGGAATTCTTCGGAAAGCGGAATGTCGCTCCAGCGGAAACGCGGCAGGCCCATGTCGACGGAAATCATGCCGTCCTCATGCTCGACGGCGTTGAGGATGCCCGCCACCGTCTGGAAGGTAAAGCTGGTCTTGCCGGTTTCCGAGGAAAGCGCCTGCACCACGCAGCGCGTGCCGTTGCCGCAGGCCTGCGCCTTCGTGCCATCGCAATTGAGGATATCGATGAAGGCATCGGTGCCGCCGATACGGGGATCGTGGATTGCCATGATCTGGTCGAACTGGGTGGTGGGATCGGCGTTGAGCGCAATGGCTGCGGCGGGCGTCACCATGTCCTTGCGGCCGCGCATGTCGACAACGAGGATCTTGTTGCCAAGCCCGTTCATCTTCGCAAATTCGACCGTATCCGCCATCGCCTTGAACCTGAATTATCTGAAAACCGGATTATACACGGGCTTTGCCTCGCGCTTTCGCCCTATATGGCGGAAAGGACGGCAAATTACCAGACTGTTGCGGCGCAAACCGGTGAGCCGCTCAGGCGGCAGGCACGTCGAAAACCTCGCCGGGGCGCATCGGCCGGAAACGGCTCTCCTCTACCTCCTGCCCGACAAGTGCTGTCTTGAGCGCCGCAAGCGGTGCATCCACCGCTTCATCGGTAAGCTGCACCGTGCCCCAATGGTGGCCGCAGACATGCGCAGCACCGCAGATCTTCATGCCTTCCACGGCTTCCGCCGGGTTCTGGTGCTGGCCCTTCATGAACCAGCGCGGCTCATAGGCGCCGAAAGGCAGGTTGGCGAGACGGAAATCGCCGTGCTTCTTGCGCGCGGCGTGATAATTGAGGCCCTCGTGAAAACCCGTATCGCCGATATGGTAGATCTTGCCGCCAGGCGTTTCGATGACGAAGGCCGCCCAGAGCGCCATGCGCCGGTCGTTGAGACCCCGCGCGGACCAATGGTGGCAGGGTTCGAAATGAATTTTGACCGAACCGGTCTCCACGACATCGCCCCAGTCCCCCACCTTGATACGCGCCGCCTCGACGCCCGTACGGATGATTGCGTCATTGCCGAGCGGCGTGACGAAAAGCGGTTTGTGCGCCACATGCAGCCGCTTCAGCGTTTCCATATCTAGATGGTCGTAGTGATTATGCGTCACCAGCACCAGATCGATGGGCGGCAAATCCTCGAAGCGGATACCGGGCGCATTGACGCGTTTGGGACCGACAAAACTGAACGGGCTGGTACGCTGCGACCATACCGGATCGATGAGGATATTCAGCCCCGCCGTCTGGATGAGAAAGGAGGCGTGACCGACAAAGGTCACGCGAATATCTTTTCCGTCGATCCGCGGTTCTGGCTTCGCGAAAGGAAAGGGGCTCGGATAATCTTCCGGCCATGTTGCGCGCTCGCCGTTGAAGCGCCATTTGAGCAGGCCCATGAAATTGCCGGGCGGCGAACCGCCGGGGTTGAAGAAGCGCACCCCGTCGAAATGATCGGAGATCGGGCCACTATAATAGGCGCTGGCGTTCGAACGGCGGGCAAACAGCCCACCGCCCGCCACAGCGAGCAATCCAAGAGTTGAAAAACGAAAGAAGTTTCGACGGTTCATGCTAAAGGTATAGGGAGCGGAATGGTGCCGTTCAAGCGGCGCCAATCGCGGCTTGCAGCCGATCACGCAAAGATGAAATGCGTGGCCGCGCGGCTGAAAACCGGCACCGCCTTGACTTTTCCCGCACTTTCCTGTTTATCCCCGCCAATCAGCTGGTAGTTTCACGACTCCAAGCCGCCGACCGGGACCCGCAAAGGTATAAAGAGATCCCGGAGGTCAACACCCGACAGCGCGATGCGCCCTCGGGTGCTTTTTGGCTTTGCGTCTTGTTTTTGCCAGCGAAAGCACCGACGTTTCGGAGACCCCGGAACGAAGAAGGAAGAAACGATGTTTGAAAACCTCCAGGACCGCCTTGGTTCCATTCTGAATGGACTGACCGGCCGTGGCGCGCTGACGGAAGCCGATGTTGCCGCCGCCCTGCGCGAGGTTCGCCGTGCGCTTCTGGAAGCGGACGTTGCGCTGGAAGTCGTGCGTTCCTTCACCGACAGGGTGCGTGAAAAGGCTGTTGGTGCCGCCGTCCTGAAGTCCATCAAGCCTGGCCAGATGGTCGTCAAGATCGTGCATGACGAACTTGTCGAAATGCTCGGCACCGAAGGCGTCTCGATCGACCTGCATGCGGCCGCCCCGGTCGTCATCATGATGGTCGGTCTGCAGGGTTCTGGTAAAACAACCACGACGGGCAAGATCGCCAAGCGCCTGACGGACCGCGAGAAGAAGAAGGTGCTGATGGCATCTCTCGACACGCGCCGTCCCGCCGCCCAGGAACAGCTTCGCCAGCTCGGCGTCCAGACCGGCGTCGACACGCTGCCGATCATCGCCGGCCAGTCGCCGACCGATATCGCCGCACGCGCCGTGCAGGCTGCAAAACTCGGCGGCCATGACGTCGTCATTCTCGACACCGCCGGCCGCACCCATATCGACGAACCCTTGATGCTGGAAATGGCCGACATCAAGAAGAAGTCCAACCCGCATGAAATCCTGCTGGTCGCGGATTCGCTGACCGGTCAGGACGCCGTCAATCTCGCGCGCAATTTCGATGAGCGCGTCGGCATCACCGGTCTCGTGCTGACCCGTATGGATGGCGATGGACGCGGCGGCGCGGCCCTCTCCATGCGCGCCGTTACCGGCAAGCCAATCAAGCTGATCGGTATCGGCGAGCGCATGAACGAACTCGACGAGTTCCATCCGCGCCGTATCGCCGACCGTATTCTCGGCATGGGTGACATCGTCTCGCTGGTCGAAAAGGCCGCCGAAAACATCGATGCGGAAAAAGCCCGCGCCATGGCCGAGAAAATGGCCAAGGGCAAGTTCGACCTCAACGATCTGGCCGACCAGCTTCGCCAGATGCAAAAGATGGGCGGCATGGGCGGCATCATGGGGCTGATGCCCGGCATGGCCGGCATGAAGGACAAGATGGCTTCGGCCGGCATGAACGACAAGATGTTCGACCGCCAGATCGCCATCATCTCCTCCATGACCAAGGCGGAACGCGCCAATCCCGACATTCTGAAGCACAGCCGCAAGAAGCGCATCGCCGCCGGTTCCGGCACGGATGCCGCCGAAATCAACAAGCTTCTGAAGATGCATCGCGGCATGGCCGACATGATGAAGGCCATGGGCGGCAAGGGCAAAGGCGGCATCATGAAGCAGATGATGGGCGGCCTTGCCGGCAAGATGGGCCTCGGTGGCCTTGGTGGCGGCATGCCTGATCTGTCGAACATCGATCCGAAGCAGCTTGAAGCGCTCCAGAAGCAGGCTGAAGCCGCCGGTCTCGGCAAGCCGGGCGCAATGCCCGGTCTTGGTGGTCTGCCGGGCGGATTGCCGGGTCTGGGTGGCGCCAAGCTGCCCGGTCTTGGCGGCATGCCGGGCCTGCCCGGCTTTCCGAAAAAGAAGTGAGGGGGACACCGGTGAACAATACAGAAGTGAAAACCCAGCTTTCCGAATACCGCCAGTCGATCGACAATATCGATGCCGCACTGGTCCATATTCTTGCCGAACGTTTCCGCTGTACCAAGGCGGTGGGCGTGCTGAAGGCAAAGTACAATTTGCCGCCGGCCGACCCGGCGCGCGAGGAATACCAGATCGAACGCCTTCGCCATCTGGCGAAGGATGCCAATCTGGACCCGGATTTCGCCGAGAAGTTCTTGAACTTCATCATCAAGGAAGTCATCCGGCATCATGAAGCAATCGCCGCCGAACATGGCGGCACCGAAAAGACCGCCTGAACGGCGGACAAGCCATCCTAAGGAGTAAATAAAATGGCACTTAAAATTCGTCTCGCACGCGGTGGTTCCAAGAAGCGCCCGTATTACCAGATCGTCGTTGCTGACGCCCGTTCGCCCCGCGACGGCCGTTTCCTCGAGAAGGTCGGTTCCTGGAACCCGATGCTCGCCAAGGACAACCCGCAGCGCGTTGAGCTGAAGGCTGACCTCATCAAGGAATGGATCGCCAAGGGCGCACAGCCGACCGACCGCGTTCTGCGCTTCCTCGCAGAGGCCGGCCTTGCCGAGCGCGCCGCTCGCAGCAACCCGGAAAAGGCACTGCCGGGCAAGCGCGCCCTGGAACGCGTCGCAGAAAAGAAGCAGAAGGCTGAAGATGCAGCCGCTGCTGCTGCGGAAGCCTCTGCCGCAGAATAATCTGCGCGGAATCTTTTGAAGAACGGGTGGCGTGGTTTTCCATGCCGCCCGTTTTTTGTTTATTTTGGCGTCAACAAACCTTAAAGCTGACGCAACCAACACCAGAAGACGGACGGCCCGATGGCAAAGCTGGAAAACCCGGTACTCATGGCAAAGATCGGCGGCGCGCAGGGTCTGCGCGGCGAAGTCCGTGTCAGCACCTATACGGCCGATCCGATGGCGCTCGGCGAATACGGCAATCTGGTCACCGCCGATGGCCGTATCTTCGAAATTCTGGAGGTTCGCGAGGGCAAGAATGTGGTCGTCGTCCGTTTCAGGGGCGTCAACGATCGCAATGCGGCGGAAAGCCTGAACGGTCTGGAACTGTTCATCGACCGCGACAACCTTCCCGACGACGAACTTGATGACGACGAGTTTTATTATGCCGATCTCGAAGGGCTGGAAGCCGTCGATGCCGAAGGCAAAAGTTATGGCGCCGTCAGCGCCGTTTACGATTTCGGCGCGGGTGACCTGCTGGAACTCAAAGGCGCTGGCCGCCGACCCGCGCTCATTCCGTTTTCCGAATCTGCCGTGCTTGAAATCGATCTGGAAGGCGGCCGTATTCTCATCGATCCCATGGCTGCCGGCCTGATCGACAATCCGGACGACAAAGACGAAACCGGCGGATCGCCGTTCGGCAAGAAATAAAACCATGACGTTCAAGGCTACCGTTCTCACGCTCTACCCGGAAATGTTTCCGGGGCACCTGGGATATTCGCTGGCGGGCAAGGCGCTGGAGCGCGAGCAATGGTCGCTTGAGGCCGTGCAGATCCGCGAATTCGCCACCGACAGGCACAGAAGCGTCGACGACACCCCGGCAGGCGGTGGCGCCGGCATGGTGCTGAAACCCGACATTCTCGCAGCCGCCATCGACCATGTTTCCAATGGCGATACCCGACCGCGCCTGCTGATGAGCCCGCGCGGCAAGCCACTGTCGCAGGACCGTGTGCGCGAACTGGCGGCGGGCGACGGCGCGATCATCGTGTGCGGACGCTTCGAAGGTGTCGACCAGCGGGTCATAGAGGCACGCGGGCTGGAGGAAGTGTCGATCGGCGACTACATCCTCTCCGGCGGTGAACCTGCGGCGTTGACGCTTCTGGACGCCATCGTCCGCATTCTGCCGGGCGTGATGGGCAACGATCTGTCCGGTGTTCATGAAAGCTTCGAAGGCGGGCTTCTGGAGCACCCGCATTATACCCGGCCACAGGTCTGGGAAGGCCGTGACATTCCTGCCGTTCTAACCTCCGGCAACCATGCCGTCATCGACAAATGGCGGCACGAGCAGGCGCTGGCGCTGACGAAGGAAAGACGGCCAGATCTTCTCAAAAAAGCTCAGGTCGAAACGAAGTAATAGACCGTCAATATCAGCCCGACCGCGATCACCAGCCAGCGGATGATCCATTGCGGCACCCGCCTTGCCGTGTGCACGCCCGCATATCCGCCAAGTGCAGCCGCCGGGAACATGATGAAAGCCGCCCACCAGGAAACGACGCCGCCACTGACGAAGATCGTAATCGCGATGACGGCGATCACCACCGACAGGAGGTTCTTCAGCGCGTTCAGATGATGGTAGCTGCCGCCCGAGGTCATTCCGAGGATGGCCAGCATCATGATGCCCATTCCTGCCCCGAAAAAACCGCCATAGATGGAGGCGAGCCCCTGAAAGACGAGGCTCGGCAGATTACCAGGTGACCGTTCCGCACTGGCCTTGGGCCGCAGCCATGGGCCGGCAGCGAAAACGACGGTCGCCGCCAGAAGCAGCCAAGGCACCAGCTGGCGGAAGGAGGGATTGTCAAGCGAGAGCAGAAGCAGCGACCCTGCCAGCCCGCCGACGACGGAAACCGCAGACAGGAGGATCGCTTCACGCCAATGCGCACGGATTTCCGGACCGTAGGCGATCACCGACGTGATGTAGCCCGGAAACTGCACGATCGCCGACGTGGCGTTGGCGACGATGGGCGGCAGGCCGGCAAGCGTCATCGCTCCGAAGGTCAGGAAGGTGCCGCCACCGGCAATCGCATTGACGACGCCCGACAGGAAACCGGTCGCAAACAGCATGAGAACGATGAAAACTGACATGGCCCCTCCCAAGGTATTCATGCCATAGCCGGAGGAATGCGCCTTCGCAACCACCCGAGTGCGACGCAGAATTGATAAAATATTGTCATGAAAGGGATGACAAATGGCGCTGCCTCGTGTATGTGCCCGCGTGGAATTGGGGTTTTCCCCTTTAACCGTAATCAAAGAATGGCGAACCCGCTCCTTCCGCAAGGCATGGTCCGAAGGCATTGACCAACGGACGAACGTTGAGCGCTCTGGCTGTTTCAGAAGAAATCAGAGGTTAACATGACCAACATCATTCAGCAGCTGGAAGCCGAACAGGCTGCCAAGATCGAAGCAAAGCGTACCCTGCCTGAGTTTTCTCCGGGCGACACGCTGCGCGTCAACGTTCGCGTGACGGAAGGTAACCGTACCCGCGTTCAGGCCTACGAAGGCGTTTGCATTGCCCGTTCCGGCGGTGGCCTTTCCGAAAGCTTCACCGTTCGCAAGATCTCCTACGGCGAAGGCGTCGAGCGCGTATTCCCGATCTACTCCCCGCTGGTCGAAGGCGTTGAGATCGTTCGCCGCGGTAAGGTTCGCCGCGCGAAGCTCTACTACCTGCGCGACCGTCGCGGCAAGGCTGCCCGTATCGTTGAAAACACCGGTACCCGCGCCCGCAAGCTGAACGAGTCCGAGCGTCAGGCCGTTGCCGAAGAAAAGGCACGTCTGGAAGCTGAAAAGGTAGCAGCAGCACAGGCTCTCGCCGCCGAGAAGGCAGCAGCCGAAGCAGCAGAAGCCAAGGCAGCGGAAGAAGCAGCGAAGGCTGCGGAAACTGCAGCGGAATAAGATTTCCATTTAGATGGATTGACGAAAAGGCGGTCTTCGGGCCGCCTTTTTTGTTGCGCAAAAATATCAGGGAGATCCGAAACGCGGCGCAGCGGGACCGGCCTTTTTCGCGTCCACGCCCTTCAAAATACATCGACCGGCCGAGTTCAAAAAGCATATTGCTTTAGGTCTTACTCGAACAGCATTGCCTAATTTCACTTATTGTGCAATTTTCATGCAGTTTTAGGTGTTGATATGCTTTTTTTTAATTCTTTTTTAACAAAAAATAAGAGCGCTTTTTTTGCTGTTGGCCTTGCCAGCGCATTGATGAATATACTTCATCTTTCAGGCTCTCTCTTCATGCTGGAGGTCTACGACCGCATCTTGCCGAGCAAGAGTATTCCTTCTCTTGTGGCTCTGGTCGTCCTCCTTGTGGTCCTCTATGCCTTTCTGATGGGCTTTGATGTTTTGCGAGGCCGGATATTGGCACGCATCTCGGACAATATGGATGACGCGCTCAACCAGAAGCTTTTCAGGGCGTCGATCAGTGCGCCGCTGGTTGCCTCCGCTAAAGTCGACGGACTGCAGATCGTTGGCGATCTGGATCAGATGCGTCAGTTTCTTTCCGGCCCCGGCCCCGGCGCGTTTTTCGATATTCCGTGGCTGCCGATCTATCTGCTGATCTGTTTTGCCCTGCATCCCTGGATCGGTTTTGCCGTGCTTGGCGGCGCGGTCGTCCTGGTTATACTGACGCTTCTGACCAACTGGCTGACGGAAAGGGCAACCAAGCAGGCTTATGCCGTGCGTGGGCAGAGAAACGCCCTCGTCGGCAGCAGCCAGCGCAACATCGAATCCATCAAAACCATGGGCATGATGGGGGCGGTGACATCGATGTGGGACGGTCTGCATAACCAGTACCGCGCCGTCACCCTGTCGACGTCAGATACGGCAGGCATGCTCGGTGCAATTTCCAGAACATTCCGCCTGCTGCTGCAGTCCGGCGTCATGGCCATCGGCGCCGTGCTGGTTATCGACGGGAATGCCTCAGCGGGCAGCATCATCGCGGGCTCGATCCTTTCGGCAAAGGCGCTTGGCCCTGTTGAACATGCGATTGCAAACTGGCGCGGCTTCATGACCGCGCGGCAGGGCTGGAAGCGCGTCAACGAATTTCTTGAACTGGTGCCGGAACCCGCTCCGCCGCTTTCCCTGCCGCGTCCACAATTTACCGTGGCCGTTGATCGCGTAACCGGTGGCCCACCCAATGGCGCGCGCGACACCGTTGCCGATATTTCGTTCACATTGAATGCGGGCGATGGTCTTGGGATCATTGGCCCCAGTGCCTCCGGCAAATCCACGCTGGCGCGTCTCATAACCGGTATCTGGCCCTATGAGCGTGGCTCCGTGCGCTTCGACGGGGCGGCATTGAACCAGTGGGATTTCGAAGTTCTCGGCAAATCCATCGGTTATATGCCCCAGCAGGTGGAACTGATGCCGGGGACTGTGGCGCAGAACATCGCCCGCTTCGACCGTGATGCGACGGCGGAATCCATTGTATCCGCCGCCAAGGCCGCACAGGTGCACGAGCTCATCCTCAACCTGCCCAATGGTTACGATACCTATATTGGCGACCGCGGAGAGGCATTGTCAGGCGGGCAGAAACAGCGCATCGGCCTTGCACGCGCACTTTTCGGCGAGCCCTTCTTCGTGCTTCTCGACGAACCGAACTCCAATCTGGACAGCGAAGGCGAGGCCGCTTTGCGCAACGCCATCGGTGACATCAGGGCGCGGGGCGGCATCGTCGTCGTCATTGCCCATCGCCCCAGCGCCATCGAAAGCATCAATCTCGTGATGGTGATGAGCAATGGCCGGATGTTCCGCTTCGGCACCAAGGAAGAGGTGCTTGCGCAGATCCTGCGGCAGAACATCCATCAGGTACCGGCAGCAGAGGAAGAAACACGCAAGATCGAAAACCGGGTGAGCGAAAATGGCTGAGACAAAGAAAGCCGGTTTGACGCATGCGTCTATCGCCAAACACTCGGCCGCGGTTATCGTTCTGGCTATCGGTCTTCTGGTTGGATTGGGAGGCTGGGCGGCTCTGGCAAAACTTGCCGGCGCGGTCGTCGCCACCGGTCGGGTTGTTGTGGAAGGCAATTCCAAGAAGATCCAGCATCTCTCCGGCGGTATCGTCAGCGAAATAGATGTTGCCGAAGGTGACAGGGTCGACGCCGGCCAGGTTTTGCTGCGCCTGAGCGATACGATCGTCCAGGCCAACCTGTCCATTGTCGAGAACACGCTGGCACAACTCTATTCGCGCCGGGCGCGTCTGGGGGCTGAGCTTGCCGAGGCATCTTCCTTTTCCGTTCCAGAAGATCTGGAGGCTCTGACGAATTCCAAGGCTGCAAAGACTTTCATAGATAGCGAACAGAGCCTTTTCAGCAGCCGCCGCAACGCGCTGAGCGGCATGAAAAAGCAGTTGGCGACGCGTAAGGACCAGCTTGCCGATGAGGCCCGGGGCCTCGGTGTTCAGGTGGGAGCGACCGACAACGAGCTTGTCATCGTCAAGGAAGATGTTTCCAAGACGCAGGAGCTCTACAGCAAGGGGCTCGTGACGCTTCAGCGCCTTAATCTCCTGAAGCGCCAGCTTTCCAATCTCGAAGGCCAGCAGGGCCAGTACATGGCGGCCAGGGCCCAGACGGTGGGCAAGCTGAGCGAACTGGACCTGCAGCTGCTGCAGCTTGACGAAGACCGCAAGTCCGAGGTGACCAAAGATCTGACGTCGATCGAAGCGACGGTGGCGGAATATGAAGAACGGCTTGCGGCAACACGCGACCAGCTGGATCGCCTCGATATTCGCTCGCCCATTGCAGGACGCATCTATCAGCTCTCGGTGCACAACATAAATGGCGTGATCCAGCCGGGTGAAGTGCTGATGCTCGTGGTGCCGGAAAAGGAAGAGCTTGCAATCGAGGCCAACATAGTTCCGCGAGACATCGACCAGATTTACGTGGGACAGCCGGTAACCATTCGTTTCACGGCATTCAATCAAAGTACTACGCCGGATGTCAGCGCGGAGGTCGCCGTCGTTGCTCCCGATCTGCAAACGGATTCCCGAACTGGAACATCCTATTATTCGCTGCGCATCAAACCAAGCAAAGCTGGAATGGAACATCTTCCCGGCGGAAAACTATATCCCGGCATGCCCGCAGAAGTATTCATACAGACAAGTGAAAGAAGCGTTCTTTCTTATTTTGTAAAACCATTCCAGGATAGACTAAGAGAAACGTTCATACAGGAATAAACTACTTTAAAAATTCCGTTCCCCTAGTAAAATCTTCACGAAAGGACATGAGAGAATCAAAAATCAATTTTTCTAAAAAAACAATTTAATATATATTGTACTGTCAATTTTTATGGATTAGATATCACAAGCATATTTATCCAAAAGTAAATTTCACATCATTTCATTCTCAAAAATTTATGGGAGAGTAACATGGCATTAACAGTAACTTTCGGTAATGGCGGTGCCTCCACGGTTTCATCGCTCACCAATCTGGTCGATCAGGAAGCTTATAAGCTCCTCACGGAATCCACGACGCAGACCAAGAACGGCTCCTCGCTCGATTCCGGCGTAGTCAACGTCGCGGCCGTCGCGGTTCCCGGCAGTGGTGCAGGCGGAAATGTCGATGTCGGATACGATGCCAGCAAGAACGGCTTCACCTTTGACGTAACGTCGGCATGGAACTCGGTGAAAAACGTTCTCGCCAAGTCCGAGACCTCTGAAAATCTTTCGTTCAAGGATTTCGTTCACGTTGACGTTTACCTTGGCGGCACAGGTTCTTCCAATGTCGAAGTTCTGAACGCCAAACGCGGCAATATCACCACCGGCGCTGGCAACGACACGGTCACCGTCTCCGTCGTTTCGAATGACAGTGGTTGGGTAAACGCCTTCAACATCGACACCGGTGCAGGCAACGACACCATCACCGTCAAGGCTGGCACGGCGTTCAACAGCGCCTCTGCTGCGGGCACGGGCGGTATTGCTGCCGGCACCAATGTTGTGAACGGTGGCGCTGGCGTCACCGACGGCAGCTTCACCTCCGTCACAATCAACGCAGGCGCCGGTAACGATACGATCGATCTCAGCGGCGTAAAGCTTGCTTCTTCGCTGGTAACGGGCGGCACGGGTATCGACCACATCATTGCAAGCGCTGGCGCCGATACCTTCGTCTTCAATCTGGGCGACATGGCCAAGAGCATTGTTACCGACACCATCACCGGCTTCAATGCGTCGATGGACAAGCTGAAGCTGGTCGGCACGACAATCAGCAACTGGACAGTGTCGACCTATGAGGCAGACACCATTGTAAGCTACAACGTTGATGGCGCACACAAGGGCGAGAAAATCGTTCTTGAGGGTGTTCACCTGACAGGCAGCGACTGGTTCACTGCATAATTCTCTAAAAGAGAATTTCTGCACAATACCCCTTAAATAGTAGTGGCCCGGACACATGTCCGGGCCACAATTTTTTATGTTGATGCCGCAAGAGACAGCTATGACCGAGAAGCCCCAACAGCTGGCGAGGTGCCCCCATTGTCGCCTTCCGAAATCAGGCCGCCTCCGCCTGATTGCCCATTTTGCGCGCCGCGATGATGACGAGCACACCTGCTAGCGCAAGGCAGAAGGCAAGGAAGAACATTGGCGCAATCGTGCTGCCGGTTTGATCCTTGATCCATGGCACCACGTTCTGCGCCACGAAACCACCCAGATTGCCGACGGAGTTGATGGCGGCGATGCCGGCAGCGGCACCCGCTCCCTTCAGGAAGCGGCCGGGCAGGCTCCAGAACACCGGCTGGCCGGCGAAAATGCCCGCAGCGGCGATACAGAGGAAGGCGAACTGCAGGACCGGGTCGCTGAGCAGCGCCGACATCAGCAGGCAAAACGCGCCGACGAAGGCAGGGCCGACGATATAAGGCGTCTTGTTCTTCGCCTTGTCGGCTGCCAGAGGCACGACGAAGAGGGCGACAGCCACGATCACCCAGGGGATGATGTTGATGAAGCCATTGGCGGTGTTGGAAACGCCGAAGCTCTTCACGATCGTCGGCAGCCAGTAGCTGAGACCATAGGCCGCCAGCGGAAAGCCGACATAGCAAAGCGCCATGAACAGCACACGCGGATTGATCAGGGCCTTGAAGCCGTCCTCCGCATGCTCTTCCATGCCCTTGTTTTCTTCGGCCAAGCGGTTCTTCAACCAGTCCTTCTCAGCCTGGGTCAGGAACTTCGCCTTTTCCGGTGTATCATCCAGATAGAAGAAGGTGGCTATACCAGCGATGACGGCGGGAATACCCGTTGCCAGGAACACCCACTCCCAGCCGGCATAACCAAGGAAACCATCGAGATCGAGCAGCATGCCGCCGAGCGGTGCGCCGATCGCATTGGCAAGCGCACTGAAGATCATGAACAGGCCGATCATGCGGCCGCGATAATCGCGCGGGAACCACAGCGTCATCAGGAACAGCACGCCCGGGAAGAAACCGGCCTCGCAAAGCCCCAGCAGGAAGCGCAGGATGTAGAACATCGTGGCATTCTGCGTATAGGCAAGCGCGATGGTGACGGCACCCCAGGAAACCAAAATGCGGGCGAACCATTTGCTGGCGCCAAAACGGTTGAGGAACAGATTGCTGGGCACTTCGAAAATGAAATACCCGATGAAGAACAGCGAAGCGCCAAGTCCATAGGCATATTCGCTGAGGCTCAGCGCATCGACCATCTGCAGCTTGGCATAGCTGACGTTTTGCCGGTCGATATAGGCGATGAGATAGAGAAGGCCAAGAAACGGCATCAGCCGCCAGGTGATCTTCGAGATAAGGGATTTTTCCGATACCATATGCTTTTCCCTCCCTTCGATTGCTCGTCGAAATGCAAATGATAAGGGGACCCATCTATATGTGCGGCGCAAAATACGCAAGTTGCATTGCATCATAACCAATGGTGAAAGGGCTGCAAAACAGGCACTTCAGGGTCGCAAACAGATGGTGCGGCGCACATTTAAGTCGCCGCGTCAGCGTTTTACGGTCGGCGTGCATTCATATTGCCGCGAAACCGGCAATCTGCTATGAAGACCGCCATGGGATCTAAATTCGGATGTCTCGCGCAGAATGTATATGTGCTGCAGGACCACAAGCGTCTGCCGGCACGATTTTTCGCGCGCATTTCCGGGGCGCTCAACAGCCGACTTAGGCTCGCCTGACAGCACCACGCTGTCCACCGCCGTATTGAACCCTGATTTACCTTTTCCATGACAAGGCAATAGAGCCATGAGCGCATCCAGCACCCTGCCCCGCACCCTCTATGACAAGATCTGGGACGACCACGTCGTCAATCGTGATCCGGACGGGACCTGTCTTCTCTATATCGACCGTCACCTGGTCCATGAGGTGACGAGCCCGCAGGCCTTCGAAGGCCTGCGCATCGCCGGTCGACCGGTCCATTCGCCCACCCGCACACTCGCTGTCGTTGATCATAACGTGCCCACCACAGCCGACCGGCTGGAAGGCATCAAGAATGAAGAAAGCCGCATCCAGGTGGAAGCGCTTGCGCAGAACGCCAGGGATTTCGGTGTCGAATATTATTCCGAGCGTGACAAGCGCCAGGGCATCGTCCACATCGTCGGCCCTGAACAGGGCTTTACCCTGCCGGGCATGACGATCGTCTGCGGCGACAGCCACACCTCCACACACGGCGCTTTCGGCGCGCTGGCGCATGGTATCGGCACGTCTGAAGTGGAGCATGTTCTGGCGACCCAGACGTTGATCCAGAAGAAGGCCAAGAACATGCTGGTGCGTGTCGATGGCAAGGTTCCGGATGGCGTTACCGCCAAGGACATCATCCTCGCCATCATCGGTGAGATCGGCACGGCGGGTGGAACCGGCCATGTGATCGAATTTGCAGGCGAGGCGATCCGGTCACTCTCCATGGAAGGCCGCATGACGGTTTGCAACATGACCATCGAGGGCGGAGCCCGCGCCGGTCTGATCGCACCGGATGAGACCACCTTCGATTACATCAAGGGCAAGCCGCGCGCACCGCAGGGTGAGACGCTGGAACAGGCCATCGCCTATTGGAAAACGCTGAAATCCGACGAAGGCGCCCACTATGACAAGGTCGTAGTGCTCGACGCGGCCAACCTGCCGCCGATCGTCTCCTGGGGTTCGTCACCTGAGGACGTGACTTCCGTAGAGGGCATCGTTCCCAATCCGGATGATATCGAGGAAGAAAACAAGCGCACGTCCAAGTGGCGTGCGCTGGATTATATGGGCCTGAAACCCGGCACACGCATCACCGATATTGCCATCGATCGCGTCTTCATCGGTTCCTGCACCAATGGTCGCATCGAGGATTTGCGTGCAGCCGCGAAGATCGTCGATGGCCGCAAGGTGGCTCCCACCGTTTCAGCCATGATTGTGCCCGGCTCCGGTCTCGTGAAGGAACAGGCGGAGAAGGAAGGTCTGGACAAGATCTTCCTCGAAGCCGGTTTTGAATGGCGCGAACCGGGATGCTCGATGTGCCTTGCCATGAATGACGACCGCTTGAAGCCCGGCGAACGCTGTGCCTCCACCTCGAACCGCAACTTCGAAGGCCGTCAGGGTTACAAGAGCCGCACTCACCTCGTCTCTCCCGCCATGGCGGCGGCAGCGGCCATCGCAGGTCATTTTGTCGATGTGCGTGAGTGGCAATAATTGCCGGACGACGGCTTGAACAGCAAACCCCGGAGCGATCCGGGGTTTTTCTTTGAGCTTTATTCCGAAATGATCTTCACCCGCTGGCCGGGCTGAAGCGTGGCGGTGGCGCTCATCGCATTGATCATGCGGAACATGTCGAGCTTCCGGTCGGTCCCCATCATCCGCGCGGCGATCGTCGCCACGGTTTCACCGGACTTCACCGTCACCACCCGCACCCGCAGCGGCTTCAGTGAAGCGATCTCCGACGGAGTCATCTTGCGGAAGCTTGTGCGCAGCACGTTGGCGATTGAATCAAGCTGCGCATTGCCCTTCGGCACCGCCGTCAGGAAACGGAATATCTGTTGCCCGACACGAATGACGGTCACGTCGAAATCCCATTTGTCGGCGGTCGCCCGGGCTGTAGCGGCTTCCAGACCGTTGATCTGCGTTTCCTTCACGGTTTCCGGTATCAGGCCGGCAACCCAGCCGCTGGTCAGATAATTTGCAAGGGTGGTCTGCTTCGGGTCGGCCACGCCGTCGAAACGGATCGCCATATCGCCCGGCCCCGTTGCAAGCACCGCCTCCACCTTGTTGTCGATGACGAAACCTTCCGGCACGTCGAAGCGGATTCCGAGCGTTCCGTGGAGGAACGTCTGGCCCCTGACGTACCCTTCCTGCGGGCTGTCGCCATAAAGCAGGCCGTCTATGCCATCCAGAAACCAGTCGCGCCCACGATCCCCGACCTGGCCCTCCTGGCCAAAGGCGCGGGCGTGCCGGCGCGCAAGCTCGATGCGCTGCGGCGTGTTGGGGTGGCTCGAAAGGAAGTCGAGGCTCTGGTCGTTTTCCGGATCGGCCGAGGAAAAACGCGCATAGGCGGCCATGGAATCCAGAAAACGCGGCGATGCGAAGGGGTCGTAACCGGCCTCACCCAACATGCGCACGCCAATCACATCCGCCTGCAATTCCTGCTGACGCGAAAAGGCCGCGAGCCGCAGCTTGCCACGTGCAAGCGCCTGCTTGCCGGCAAGATCGCTCGACAGCACCTCGGCAACCACGCGGCTCGCAATCACCTCCGCCTCTTCCCGGCGCTGGCGCTCGATACCGTGGTTTGCGGTGACATGGCCCATCTCGTGCGACAGCACGGCTGCGACTTCCGAGGCATCGTTGGCGAGCGCGAGAAGCCCGCGCGTCACGTAGAGATAACCGCCCGGCAGCGCAAAGGCGTTGATGGCAGGCGAATTGAGGATGGTGATGCGGTAGGACTGCTGCGGGTTTTCCGAAACGGCTGTCAAAGCACCCGCGATGCGCGCGACGAGCCGCTCCGTCTTCGCGTCACGATATTCACCGCCGTAACTCGCCACGATACGCGGATGTTCACGCGCCCCCATCTGGGCACGGGGATCGTTCTTCTGCACCTCTTCCACGGTCTGCGGATTGTCCGAGGGGCGCAAGGTGGACTGGTAGGCCGGGCTGAAGAGAGACTGGCACGACGACAGGAGCACAGCGGACGCCGTCAGCAAAGACCACGCGGCAGCCATCCTGCCCGAACGGCTAAGGCCTGAACGGGAGAAGAGCCTCCCCTGTGCAGTCATGCTATTTCTCATTCTCTATGCCTGCCCCTAACGTTCCTGATCATCCGTTAATTGCAGACCAGAATAACAGATTCGCCCCAACGAGCCATGAATGCCGAAACGGTAAAAACGATCCATCAAGTCCGGAATATTCCTGAAGAACGCAATAATTCTCGTCTTTTCTCGGGCAACAACTTGAAACTGGCAAGTGCAAATTAGCGCCATTGAAGTCATCTAAAGCGATTGCCAGCGAGGCGCGTCGAAAATAAGGCGATCAGCCGTTCAGAAAACTCTCCACCGCCTTCACATTTTGTGTGGCGAAGAAATCTGCGGTCGCGCCAGTGTAGACGACCCGGCCACGATCAAGAAAAACCACCCGCTGCGCCAGCTTTTTTATGTCTTCGGGATGGTGGGTGACAATAATCACCGTGTTTTTTGTTTCAGCATGCAAGTCCAGAAGCAGAGAGGCCATGCCCGCCCGCAACCCCGGATCGAGGGCCGCGAAAGGTTCGTCGAGCAGCATGACCGGTTTTTTCCGGACCAGCGCACGCGCCAGCGCCGCCCTCTGCCTTTCCCCGCCGGAAAGCGTTCCGGGCAAACGTTTGTCAAAACCGGCAAGTCCCACGCGTGTAAGCGCCACGTCGATCCTCTGCCGGTCTTCCGCCCGCAGTTTCAGCCCGGGGCTGATGCCGAGCGCGACATTGGTGAAGATATCGAGATGGGCGAAAAGATTATTGTCCTGGAAGATCGATGAAACCGGCCTTTCGGAAGGATCGAGCGCCTTCATGTCCTGCCCGCCGATCAGGACGCGCCCGGAATCGGGAACCTCGAAACCAGCGATGAGATTGAGGAGCGTCGACTTTCCCGAACCGGAGGCCCCGACCACGGCCGTCATCTGGCCTTGCGGGAAGGTGCAATCAAGATCGAAATCCTGCGTTCCAAGCCTCAGCGTGACCTTGTCCAGCCCCACGGCAAATTCATCGCCCGTCATATGCTCGCCCTTGCTGATTGCGATTGCCGTGAAACACCGCCGGCGGCAAGCAGCAGGCAGACGATGCCAAGAATGAATGCGTATCCGGCGGCATCATTGGTGCGGTAGCTGCCCATATTGCTATAGACCAGCCATGGCAAGGTCACGAAACTTTCCGAACCGAACAGGGCAACCGCCCCGAGATCGCCGAGCGAGAGGGCCATGGCAAAGGAAAACGCCATGAGTAAAGGCCGCCGCAGAACCGGCAGATCGGCAAACCGCAGCCGCGTTAGTCCCTGAAGCCCAAGGCTGGCGGAGAGCCGAGACGTGCGTAAAAAATGGCTGGTGAAGGCTGGCTCCAGCACCCGCATGGCAAGCGGCAGCGCCATCAGCATGTTGATCAGCGCCACCAGAACGGGAGCATAAAAGCTGACATCGCCGAACACCCGCAACAGCAGGAACCACCCGCTTCCCAGCACGACGGGCGGCACCAGCAACACAAGCGAAGACCCCGCCCCGAGCGTGTTGGACAGAAATCGCAGCGGTCGGGCTGCATGCCGTCCGGAAGCCACAGCCTGGCGCGCATTTATGATTGCGAAGCAGCAGAGCACGACGAGAGTTGCTGAAAGCAGGGCGATTGCAAGGCTGGTCGCCGCCGCGCGCAGGAAGATCGACGCCGACAGAAGACGCGTCAAATCTGCCCCCAACCCTGAGACTGTTATGGCGACAAGCGGCAAGCCAATCAGCAGAACCGCAAAAGCGATGGCCATCCCATCCCAAAGACGGGCGCCAGCGCCCTTGCCGTCGAAACGGCGAAGGGGACGGCCAAGCGAGGCAATTTCCGCCTCGGGCGATGGCAAAAAGGCAAGAAGGCCGAGCAGGATCGCCGTGAGAGCAATCTGCAGAACCGAAAGCGCAATCGCCCGCTGCGGATCGAAATCGAACCGCAGCGCCTGATAGATCGTCACTTCCAGTGTCGTTGCCGCTGGCCCGCCGCCCAGCAGAAGCACGAGCGTGAAGCTGGTGGCGCACAGCATGAAGACAAGCCCGGCAATGCCGGGAACAAGCCGCGAGACCGTCGGCCATTCGATGAAACGGAAAACCGCAACCGGCCCCATGCCAAGGCTCGCGGCCATGCGCCAATATTCGCCCGGAATGCGCTCCAGCCCGGCCAGCATCAGCCGCACCGCGAGCGGCAGATTGAAAAACACATGCGCGATGAGGATGCCGGAAAGGCCATAAATACTGAAGGGCTCATCCGCACCTGCAAAAACAAGGGCCGTATTCAAAACACCCTGCCTGCCCCAGATGGCGATGATGCCGAAGGCGCCGACAATGACCGGCAGCCCCATCGGCACCGCCATTAGCCGGATGATCCATATCCGCCCCGGAAAATCTTGTCGGCGGGAGAGCGCCAGCGCCACCGGCAGGCCTAGAAGGATCGATAGAACGGTGGACAGCGTTGCCTGATAAAGCGTGAAACGCAGGATGCGCAGCGTATAGGCATCCATGATGCCGGCGGCGGGTGCACCGGCATCGAAAGACAGAAGGGTCGCGACAGCGAGCGCCATGAACAGGAAAACGGCGGCAAAGGCCGCCGTTCCGGCGATGATCGACCACCTGTAGTCGCGACGCAGCATCATGCGCGGGCTTGCCTCTTCCTCAATTCATGCTCATGGCTGCAAGCCATTCGTCGATCCAGGCCTTGCGGTTCTTCGCCACCTCTTCCGGGTCCATCAGGAATGTCTTCTGCGGCACGACGAGTTTGGAGAACGCCTCGGGCAGAGGCTTGGACGTTTCAGCGACCGGCATCATCCAGTTGTTTTCCGGAATGGCATCCTGAAATCCTGATGTCAGCGTGAAAGCGAGGAACTGCTTCGCCAGTTCCTTATGCGGCGCGTTTTTGAGAAGGCCGGAAACCTCGATCTGGATGTAGTGCCCCTCGGAAAAAGCCGCGGCCTGATAGCGATCGGTCTTTTCCGAGACCATGTGATAGGCAGGCGACGTGGTGTAGGAGAGCACCATCGGAACCTCACCCTTGGTGAAGAGGCCATAGGATTCCGACCAGCCCGGCGTGACGGTGAGGATGCGCTTTCTGAGCTTCGCCCAGGCTTCCGGGGCCTTGTCGCCATAAACCGACTTTACCCAGAGCAGCAGGCCAAGCCCCGGCGTGGAAGTGCGCGGGTCCTGAATGGCGATCTTCTGCGAGGGGTCGCCTTCCACGAGGTCCTTGAGACTCGTCGGCGGGTTCTTCACCGTCTGCGTGTCATAGATGACGGCAAAATGCCCGTAGTCGTAGGGCACGAAAACATCGTCCTTGTAACCGCCCGGCACCTTGGCCGCCGATACATCGATGCCGCTGACATCAAAGAGACCGGTCTGTTTCGCTTCCGCGACCAGATTGGTGTCGAGACCAACGACGACGTCCGCCTTGGACCCTGCGCCTTCAAGCTTCAGACGGTTGAGAAGCGCAACACCATCCGCCACGCCAACGAAATTGAGCGTGCATCCGCAGACCTTCTCGAAGGCTTCCTTCACCTTGGGGCCGGGACCCCATTCGGAAACGAAGCTTTCATAGGTGTAGACGGTCAGTTCCTGTTTATCCTGCGCAGCGGCAGGACCTGGCAGAAACAGCGAAGCGGCAACGAGAAAACTCGGGAAAAGACGACGGCGCACGGGTATCTCCTCATAACAAAAAGGGAAATAGCCGCTTGCCTTGAAGCCGTCTAATCCCTCCGCCGGTATGAACCGGATCAGGTTCTTCGGGTTGGCAAGCCTCTCAGCCTTTTGCACGCAAGCACAAAAGACACCCCGTTAGATCATGATGATGATGTAGTCCCGCCGTCTCTGATTGGCAAGATGGCTGCCGTCAGCCCTGCGCCGTCATATGGACCAGTTCCCAGACGTGACCGTCCGGATCCTGAAAGCTGCCGGCATACATGAAGCCGTGATCCTGCACGGGTTTCCAGTCGCTGCCACCGGAGGCAAGCGCCGTTGCGATCATCCGGTCGATTTCCTCGCGGCTTCCCGCCGTCAGACAGGTCAGCACCTCGGTGCTGCGCGTCGCATCGGCGATATCGCCATTGATGAAATCACGAAAACGCTCTTCCTGGAGAAGCATCACGAAGATGTTCTCCTCAACGATCATGCAAAGCGTGCGGTCATCCGAATATTCCGGATTGAAGCTGAAACCGAGAGCCGTGAAGAAGCTTCTGGATGTCTCGATATTCTTGACCGGCAGATTGACGAAGATCATGCGCATTTTCTGAACTCCTCCGAACCCGCACAGGAAACGGCAATTCCGCCTCCCTGTCAAAGGCGGATGAGACCTTAGTCAAGAAATCGCGACCGCAGTCACCCCTCAATTTCCTCGCGCAGCATCTCCAGCTCCAGCCATTCTTCTTCCATGGCTTCGAGCTTTTCGCGCAGCTTCGTCATTTCCTGCGCCAGCGTGTTGAAGGCAGCCGGATCCTTGGCAAAGAGATTGGGATCGGCCATGCGCTGCTCGCGTTTTGCGATTTCGCCCTGCGCCTTTTCCATTTCCTTGGGAAGATTTTCGAGCGCAAATTTCTGCTTGAAGGAAAGCTTGGCCTTGGCCTTTGAAGGGTCCTGCGACGCGGAAGCGGAAGGTGCGGCCTTCGCCCTTTCCTGCTTCTCCGCCTTGCGTTTTTCTTCCGCCGCACCCTTGCGCTGCGCCATCATGTCCGAATAGCCACCGGCATATTCGATCCAGCGTCCATCCGGCTGGTCCGGATTGGCGGGCGCAATGGTGGAAGTAACGGTACGGTCGAGAAAATCGCGGTCGTGGCTGACGAGGATGACGGTGCCCGAAAAGCCCGCAACGATTTCCTGCAACAGATCGAGCGTTTCGATATCGAGATCGTTGGTCGGCTCGTCGAGGATGAGCAGATTGGTCGGCCTTGCCAGAATGCGCGCCAGAATAAGACGGGCGCGCTCACCACCGGAAAGGTTGCGGATCGGCGTGCGGGCCTGTTCCGGCTGGAACAGGAAGTCCTTCATGTAGCCCGTCACATGTTTCAGTTCGCCGTTGACCAGCAGATTATCGCCTCGCCCGTCGGTGAGGTAATGGGCAAGCGTATCGTTTGGATTGAGATCTTCGCGCTTCTGGTCAAGCGTCGCTATCTCGAGATTGGTGCCGAGCTTCACCGTGCCGCTGTCCGGCTCAAGCTGTCCGGTCAGCATCTTCAGAAGCGTGGTCTTGCCCGCACCATTCGGGCCGACGAGACCGATGCAATCGCCACGATGCACCCGCAGCGAAAACGGTGCGATTATCACGCGCTCGCCATAAGACTTGGTGATGGCCTCGGCCTCGATGACCAGCTTGCCGGATTCCCGCACGTCCGAAGCCGTCGCCTGCACCGCGCCCTGCGGTCCCTTGTGACCGCGATATTCCGCGCGCATGGCCTGAAGCTCGCCCACGCGGCGCATGTTGCGCTTGCGTCTGGCAGTCACGCCATAACGCATCCAGTGTTCTTCGCGCTCGATGGCCTTACCGAGCTTGTGCTGCTCCAGTTCTTCCTCTTCCAACACCTTGTCACGCCATTCCTCGAAATGCGCAAAGCCGCGATTGAGACGGCGCGACTGGCCGCGATCGAGCCACACGGTCGAGGTGGAGACCTTCTCCAGAAAACGCCTATCGTGCGAAATCAGCACCAACGCGCTGCGCGTCTGCTGCAATTCGCCTTCAAGCCATTCGATGGTGGGCAGGTCCAGATGGTTGGTCGGCTCGTCCAGCATCAGAATATCGGGCTCGGGCGCCATAACGCGGGCAAGAGCCGCGCGCCGCGCTTCGCCGCCGGAAAGGCTTTCCGGATGTTCCTGTCCGGTCAGGCCGAGATGCTCGAGAAGATAAGTGACACGATAGGCATCGTCTCCCGGCCCGAGCCCCGCCTCGGCATAGGCCTGCACGGTATCGTAACCGGCAAAATCCGGTGCCTGTTCCAGATAGCGGATGGTGGCGGAGGGGTGGCGGAAAACCTCGCCTGACTGCGCTTCGACGAGACCTGCGGCGATCTTCATCAGGGTCGACTTGCCGGAACCGTTGCGCCCGACAAGGCAGATGCGGTCGCCCGGCTCCACCTGAAGATTGGCGCCATCGAGCAGCGGGGTCACGCCGAAAGTCAGCTTGATGTCATCGAGTTTCAAAATTGGGGGTGCCAAGGCGTCAGGCTCCGGTCAGATCATAAGGGCGGGCGAGCACGATGGCTTTTCCGCTTTTCAGCGAGAAATGCACGAGCCCGCCATTCGCGACATTGGAAATAGTGCGGGAGGAGCCGAAAGCAAGCGCGAAATCCTTGAGCGGATAACGCACATTGCCGATATCAAGCCCCGTAAGAGCGGTGAGCCCGGCAACGGAAAACAGCGAAGCGGGCGGCAGATCGATATCGAGGGAACCGGCAACAAGCGGGCGAGCCTCCTCTTCGCCGGAGGTCAGCGTAACGTCTAGACCACGCTCAGCAAGCGCCACCGCGTAAAGAAGATGCTGAAGCGCATGGTCGCTTCTCGCCCCGCCGAGTGCACCAACGAGCACCAGCGAACCCGCGCCGCGGGCGAGAGCCCCCGAGACTGCGATCTCGCCATCGGTCACGGCCTTTGCGGCCGGGTAAGGTTGGCGCTCCACATTTGGCCAGGAGCTGAGCAGCTCCGTGCTGGCGGAATCGAAATCTCCCACCCAGAGCTCTGGCGTAAGATCAAGCGGTGCAGCATGGCGCATGCCGCCATCGGCCGCGATCACACGGCTGTTCGCAACCGCCAGCTTCAGGCGGTCGGTAACCGTCACATCGCCGCCAAGCAGAATGGTGAAGCGTTCTCTATCCATGCCCTGCCTTATCGCACCTCAGGCAAAAATGGAAAGGCAGAAACCCGACGAAATCAGCCGATATTGATTTTCGTCGGCTTCAGGATTATGAAACGCCTCAGTGGTGATTTGCCGACCGGCTTGCAGCCACTTTAAAGAAGTCGCTAAAGGGTCGAGGAAAAAGGCAATTTCCTGGGACCGGCTGCGATTTCGCTGCCGGTTTTTTTGTTTTCGCAACGTTCTTTACGTCATCCGAAAAGAGAGTTCGACATGCCGATCAAGATTCCCGATACGCTTCCCGCCTTCGACACCCTCGTTCATGAGGGTGTGCGGGTCATGACTGAAACGGCGGCCATCCGGCAGGATATCCGCCCGCTCCAGATCGGGCTTCTCAATCTCATGCCGAACAAGATCAAGACGGAAGTGCAGATGGCGCGCCTCGTCGGTGCTTCGCCGCTGCAGGTGGAGTTTTCTCTGATACGCATCGGCGGCCACCGCGCCAAGAATACGCCGGAAGAGCACCTTCTGTCTTTCTACGAGACCTGGGAGGAAGTGCGCCACCGCAAGTTCGACGGCTTCATCATCACCGGCGCGCCGATCGAAATGCTGGACTATGAAGACGTCACCTACTGGGACGAGATGCAAAAGATTTTCGACTGGACGCAAACCAACGTCCATTCGACACTGAACGTCTGCTGGGGCGCGATGGCCGCCATCTACCATTTCCACGGTGTGCCGAAATACGAACTGAAGGAAAAGGCTTTCGGTGTTTATCGTCACCGCAATCTCTGCCCTTCATCGATCTATCTGAACGGCTTTTCGGACGATTTCCAGGTTCCGGTCTCACGCTGGACGGAAGTGCGCCGCACTGACATTGAAAAACACCCCGAGCTCGAAATCCTGATGGAGTCAGAGGAAATGGGCGTGTGCCTGGTGCATGAGAAAGCGGGCAACCGTCTCTACATGTTCAACCACGTCGAATATGATTCCACTTCGCTTTCGGATGAATATTTCCGCGATGCGAATGCCGGCGTGCCTATCAAGCTGCCGCATGATTATTTTCCGCACAATGATCCGGAACTAGCCCCGCTCAACCGCTGGCGCAGCCATGCCCATCTGTTTTTTGGCAACTGGATCAACGAGATATACCAGACGACGCCCTACGATCTCGAATCCATCGGGGAAATCGCCGCGTAAATTGCGGGATTGCGAATTGCCGGAAAATGACGCAACGTCCGCCGGCAATTCAAAGATATCGGGAGAAGGACGCCATGAGCGACGCGGCGGCACGGGAGAATTTCGGTTTCACGGCGACCGGCGAAAAGGTCGAGCGCGTCACCATCTCGAAGGGCGGCTTGACGGCCAAGGTTATCACCTGGGGAGCGGTCATTCAGGATCTGCGCCTTGAGGGCCACCAGCCGCCGCTCGTCCTCGGCTTCGATACCTTCGAGGACTACAAATATTCGTCCTATTTCGGCGCCACCCCCGGCCGGAATGCCAACCGTATCGGTGATGGCAAATTCTCGATCGACGGGCACGAATACCAGCTGGAACTGAACGAAAAAGGCGTCAGCCACCTGCATGGCGGCAGCGACGGCATGGGCAAACGCAACTGGATGCTGATGGAACATGGCGAAAGCCATGCGGTTCTGCAGATCATCGATCCCGATGGCCGCGCCGGTTATCCCGGCAATTGCACTGTTACCGCCACCTATACGATCCGCGACGGCGGCGTGCTTTCGGTGGTCTATGAAACGGTGACTGACAAGCCGACCATCGCCAATGTCTGCCAGCACTCCTATTTCAATCTCGATGGCGCGGATACCGCACTTGGGCACGAGATCAGCATCGCCGCCGACTTTTACCTGCCGACCAACGACAAGCAGATACCGACCGGCGAAATACGCTCCGTCGAGGGCACCGTCTTCGACCTGCGACACCCGACGCCGATGCGGCGCAAGGAAAATGGCGAACAGGTTCTCTACGACCACAATTTCTGCCTTTCGCCAGAGCGTCGCGCCAAGCGCAAGGTTGCCCGCGCCTATTCGCCCGCCTCCGATATCGCCCTTGAGGTTCACACCACCGAACCCGGCGTGCAATTCTATTCGGCCTTCAAGCTGAACGTTCCTGTTGCGGGTCTCGATGGCCGCCACTACGGCCCCTTTGCCGGTTTTTGTCTGGAAACGCAGATATGGCCGGACGCCGTTAATCACCCCGATTTTCCGCACGCGATCCTTCGGCCGGGCGAAACGCTGCGTCAGGAAACCGATTATATTTTCAAGAAGGGCTAAGGCAGCGGGCTGGCGTCAGTCCAGCACGCAGCCGACATAAGCCCCGGAGGCCCGGGCGCGTCGTTCTATAAGGCCGGCAAGTCTTTGCAGGCCACGACCCGGCTTGCCGGCGACACGGTCGATGGGATTGGGCAGGGAAACGGCTAGCAGCGCTGCCTGACGGGAACTGAGCTTTGCAGCCGGCACCTTGAAATGATGTTGCGCCGCCGCCTCAATGCCGTAAATGCCAGGCCCCCATTCGGCAACGTTGAGATAAATCTCCATCATACGCTTTTTCGACCAGACGAAATCGGCCGCAATCGCCAGCGGCAGTTCCAGCCCCTTGCGCAGGAAAGAACGGCCGTTCCATAAAAACAGGTTCTTGGCTGTCTGCATCGGAATGGTGCTGGCACCGCGGGTGGAGGCGCCGTCGAGCGCATTGCTGACGACGGACTGCATCTGGTTCCAGTCAACGCCGCCATGGAAACAGAATTGCCCGTCCTCGGACATCATCACGGATTGAACGAGGCGCGGTGAAATATCCTCAAGAGGCACCCAGCGCCGGTCATAACCCTGCAGGGTCACCAGATCGGCAAGCATCAGCGTCGAGACCGGCCGGATGAAAGGCAGCGCATAAACCGGGATCAGCAGATAGGGCAGGATCAGCAATGCCAGCAAGGTCAAGAAGATACGCTTTGCCAACGTGCGAAAATCCACCTTCGGACTGCTCCGGTCTTCCGCCAGCACGGCGTAATCTGCGTCGCTTTCAGGCGTACTGCTCAATATTCGTCAAAGCCCCGCACCAATCGAAGCCTTTCATATTCCATTGCCGGCTTCAAGGCGAGTCCGGTCAAACAGTTGACCTCAGGAATCACGAAAAGGTTGCCTGGCCCCGCGCGGCATGCCAAAGAGCGCGACATGGACGCTCAGATGACGAATTTCGAAACGCGGCTGCGCGATAACGCGGCAAAGACCGAATCCCTGCTTGGTCGCCTGCTGTCCGCAGAGGCGCGCGCGGATGAGATTACGCGCCCGCAAAACCTGCTCGACGCCATGCGTCATGGTGTGCTGAACGGCGGCAAACGTCTGCGGCCTTTCCTCGTCATTGAAAGCGCTGCCCTTTTGGGCGGAGATGCCGGTGCTGCCCTTTATGTCGGTGCTGCACTCGAATGCCTCCATTGTTATTCGCTGGTGCATGACGATCTTCCAGCCATGGATGATGACGATCTGCGTCGCGGCCAGCCGACCGTGCATCGCAAATTCGACGAGGCAACCGCCATTCTCGCCGGCGACAGCCTGCTGACGCTCGCCTTCGACATCATCGCGTCGGACGAAAATCCGCTCTCGGCAGATCGCAAGGCCGCTCTCGTGCTGTCACTCGCCCGCGCAGCGGGTATCGGCGGGATGGCCGGCGGTCAGGCGTTCGATCTCGCTGCGGAAAAGAAGGCTCCGGACGAAGCAGGCATTGTTACATTGCAGGCTATGAAAACCGGTGCGCTGCTGCGTTTCGCCTGCGAAGCCGGCGCGATCATCGCCGGCAGCGATATTTCCGAAAGGCAAAGACTGCGCCTCTTCGGTGAAAAGATCGGCCTCGCCTTCCAGCTTGCCGACGATCTCCTCGACCTGACGGCCGATGCCGCCACCATGGGCAAGGCAACCGGCAAGGACGCCGCACGCGGCAAGGGAACGCTGGTGGCGCTGCGCGGTGAGGACTGGGCGCGCGGCAAGCTTCAGGAACTGGTGGCGGAAGCCGGCGAACTCCTGGCCCCTTATGGCGAAAAGGCCGCGATTCTCATCGCGGCCGCAAGATTCATCGCTGAACGAAAAAGCTGACAAGGTTCTCGTAGCGTCTTCCGTCATGCCGGACTAGATCCGGCATCCAGCCACGGCGCGTCTGCGTCGTGACGGGAGTCTTTCGCGATCAAGGACTTGATCGCGCTGGACCCCGGATCTAGTCCGGGGTGACGGTAGGAGAGCTACGTGCGCTTTAGCCCTTGAGCGGCGAAATCAGCACTTCGACGCGACGGTTCTGGGCGCGACCATCCGGCGTTGCATTCGAAGCGATCGGCTGCGACGGACCGAAGCCGAGCGTCGAAATACGGCGCTGATCGACGCCGCGTGCGCCAAGATAATTGGCAACCGAGGCGGCACGGCGTTCCGAGAGGCCCTGATTGTAGCCGGGGCTACCGGTGGAATCGGTGTGACCATTGATGTCGATCAGCGTGCGGTTGAACTTGTTCAGCACGATGCCAACGGAATCAAGCGTCTGATAGAACGGCGGAATGACCTGATCCTGATCCGTCGCGAAGGTGATGTTCGACGGCATGTTGAGAACGATGCTGTCGCCACGGCGGCTAACCGAAACGCCCGTGCCCTGAAGCTGGGCGCGCAGTTCGGCTTCCTGACCATCCATGTAATTACCGATGGCGCCGCCGGCAAGCGCACCGATACCGGCACCGATGAGGGCTGCGTTACGGCGACCCGTCGGCGACCCGCCGACAGCCAGACCACCGAGAGCACCGACGACAGCGCCGATGCCGGCGCCGCCCGCCGTGTTCGACATCTTCTGCTCGCCCGTATAGGGGTCGGTGGTGGTGCAGGAGGAAAGATAGGTCGCGCAAAGGGCAACGATCGCAATTTTCTTGATCATGTAGTTTGATGCTCCGAAGGGTTCAGGAGGTATGACAGTGGAATTCCGGTTTCACGGTACTCTTTACTCCGCCGCATCTTTCCGGCCAAAACGCTTTTCGATGTAATCGATCACAAGCGCTTCAAAATCGGCGGCGATATTGGGCCCACGCAGGGTAAGGGCCTTTTCGCCGTCGATGAAGACTGGAGCGGCGGGGCTCTCGCCGGTTCCGGGCAGCGAAATGCCGATATCGGCATGTTTGCTTTCGCCGGGGCCATTCACGATGCAGCCCATGACGGCAACATTGAGCGCCTCGACGCCGGGATATTTTTCACGCCAGAGCGGCATGTTCTTGCGAATGTCGTTCTGAATGTTCTGGGCAAGTTCCTGAAACACGGTGGACGTGGTGCGCCCGCAGCCGGGACATGCCGCAACGACCGGAATGAACTGGCGAAAACCCATGACCTGCAGCAATTCCTGCGCCACCTGGACTTCGCGGGTGCGGTCGCCATTCGGCTCCGGCGTCAGCGAAACGCGGATCGTGTCACCGATGCCATGCTGCAGCACATAACCCATGGCGGCAGAAGAGGCGACGATGCCCTTGGAACCCATGCCCGCTTCGGTGAGCCCGAGATGCAGGGCGTGGTTGGACCGCTCCGACAGCATCGAATAAACCGCGATCAGGTCCTGCACCTGGCTGACCTTGGCAGAAAGGATGATGCGGTTGCGCGGCAGGCCGATCTCTTCGGCAAGCTCGGCGGAGATCAGCGCCGACTGGACGATGGCCTCACGGGTGACCTGACGGGCGGAGAGCGGAAAACCCTCCTCCTTGTTCTTGTCCATCAGCGTCGTCAGCAATTCCTGGTCAAGCGATCCCCAGTTCACACCGATGCGAACCGGCTTGTCGTAGCGGATGGCCATTTCGACTATTTCGCCGAACTGCTTGTCCTTCTTGTCCTTGAAGCCGACATTGCCGGGATTGATGCGATACTTCGCCAGAGCTTCCGCACAGGCCGGATGATCCGCCAGAAGCTTGTGGCCGATATAGTGGAAATCACCGATCAACGGCACATCCATGCCAAGACGCAGCAGCCGCTCGCGGATTTTCGGCACGGCTGCGGCGCTCTCGTCCCGGTCAACGGTGATGCGCACCATTTCCGAACCAGCCTGGAAAAGCGCCGCCACCTGCTGCACGGTGGCGTCAATATCCGCCGTGTCGGTATTGGTCATGGATTGCACGACAACGGGCGCGCCGCCCCCGACGATGACGCCGCCCACGTCGACGGCGACGGATGCGCGGCGGGGCTTTGGGTCGTAATCGGCGTGTGACGTCATGGCGGTCTCTGGAGCTTGCGGCAAGGTCTGGCAATTGAGGTGAAACAAGGGGGCCTCCTTGTCAACACCCAACGCGTAAGAGCTTCTACTTTACCGCAATCATGGCAAAATTCGAGACGCCTATTCCTTGCCCGCACCATCCGCGTGCCGGGCAAGCCGCGAAAGCAGCAAAACCACCACATGCAGCAACGGCAGAGCGAGAAAGACGCTGGCAAGGCCGGTATGTTCGGCAATGAAGCCGATGGCCGAGGGCGCTACCAGAATGCCGGAATAACCCATGGTGGTGACGACTGACAGGCCGATGCCGGGTGCCAGCCCGGGCATGTTGCCCGCTGCCGAAAAGGCGATCGGAACCATGTTGGAAATACCGATACCGGCAATGGCGAAACCGATAATCACGAAAGTGGAATTTCCCGCAAGACCGGCAATCAGAAGACCGGTGATCGACATGACCGAGCAGAAACGCAGGGTCCGGACGGCCCCGAACCTGTCGCGCACCAGATCGCCGGCAAAACGCATGATCGCCATGGTCATGGAAAATGCAGCGAAGGCGAAACCGGACTGCGAGACGGAAGCACCGAGTTCGTTGCGCAGATAAAGAGCACCCCAATCGAGGATCGCACCTTCCGGGATCATCGAAAACAACGCCATCAGGCCGATGATCCACGGCAGGGGTGTCATCGGCAGGCCGCCCTTCGGGCGCTCCTCTTCCGCATGGGGACGATCCGCAAGAACGCGCGGCCATGCAATGACCAGCAGGACAAGGGCGATAATTGTCAGTGCAATCGCGTGACCCTGAACGCCGATTGCCGTGATGAGGTAACCGCCAAGACCGGCACCGATCAGGCCGCCGAGGCTCCAGAAGGCATGACACGACGACATGATGGCGCGGCGCATGTCACGCTCGACCGCCACGGCATTGGCGTTCATGGCCACATCCATCGCTCCCGTCAGACCGCCAAACAGGAAAACCGCAATCACTCCCGCCCAGATCGTGCCTGCCCAGGAGATGAAAAGCAGTGTCGGCAGGAAGATCGCTGCCGTCACGAGACTGACCGTGCGCGATCCGAAACGGGCGATCTGGGAACCGGCGATCGGCATGAAAACCAGCGAACCGATGCCAAAAACCAGAATAATCAGGCCGAGCGCACTTTCGCTTAGGGATAAACGCGCCGCAAACTCCGGAATCTTCGGGGCCCAGGACCCCATCATGAAACCGTTCATCAAAAACAGCAGGGACACACCAAGCCTGTGGCGCGTCAGATAGGATGAGCGCTTCACCGTTGGCGAAAATGTCGTGGGGCCGTTCATCGGCAATATCCTTCAGACTTGACCATGGGAAAATCGAACGGCGTCATCATCGCCGCAATGAAGCTGTACACCTCTTGCCGACAGCGCCTCGATCAGCGCCGGGTCGGCATCATGTTCGAGCACCAGGGAAAGGGGCGGGGAAAAATCATGCACGTGAAAAGCCGCTCTGTGGCCAAGCTTTTCCGTGGTAACGGCGGCGACAATCCGCTGGCTGGCGCTGCAGGCGAGCCGCTTGAACACGGCATCCTCGAAAACATCCGCCGAAAGGCCGGTCTCGTCCGCGACGCCGCAAACGCCGAGAATACAGAGATCGGGCCGCATCAATTCAAGTTGCCGCAAAGCCATGGCGTCGATCGCAGCGCCAACGGCCGGATCGACCTTGCCGCCGATCAGCACCAGATCGATATCGGCCCGCCCCGTCAGTTCAGCGGCGATGGCCGGCGTATTCGTCACCACGGTCAAGTTAAGACCGGTGGGGATCGCTCTGGCGATGGCCAGATTGGTGGAGCCAGCATCGATGAAAACGACCATGCCCGGCTCGAGAAGTGGAATGGCTGCGCGCGCCAGCGAAGCCTTGCGGTCGGCATCCTCGGCAATACGCGTCTTCAGCGGCACCGTCGTGCTATCGGAAAGCAAAGCCCCGCCATAAACGCGCAGGCATTCGCCACGTGCCGCCATCTCGCGCAGATCCCGGCGGACCGTGTCTTCGGAAACGCCGAAGTTCTGCGCCAGATCCTGTGCGAGCACACGGCCGCTTTGCCGCAACTGCGCAAGGATGAGCGCCTGGCGCTCGCTGACAAAATGATCGTTCATCGGGACTCATGCATAAACAGGAATAAACGTGCACGAACATGCATAATTGAGTTTTAGCAAAGGCGCAACAGCAAAACGCCCGCCAAAGGGCGGGCGTTTATACCGAAAAGTAAAATGTCACGCGTCAGCGCATCATTCGGCGTAGGAGATCAGCAGGTCCTTCGCGTCGATCTGGTCACCGGGGCGCACCAGAACCTCGGCGATTTTGCCGTCACGTTCGGCGTGAAGCGCTGTTTCCATCTTCATGGCCTCGATGGACAGGAGCACGTCACCGGCCTTCACCTCCTGACCCTGATTGATGAAGACGCGGCTGATCACGCCCGGCATCGGCGCGCCGATATGCGACGCATTGCCGGGTTCAGCCTTGCGGCGGACCGCAGAACCCGATGCGCCATGGGCGCGGTCCGGCACCTTGATGCGGCGCGGCTGGCCGTTGATCTCGAAGAACACCGTCACCATGCCCTTGTCATCCGTACCGGATGAGGCCTGATTGACGATGACCAGCGTCTTGCCGCGTTCGATATCGGCAAACAGCTCCTCCCCATCCTCCATGCCGTAGAAATAGGCATGAGTGGGCAGGACCGAGACCGGACCATAGGTCTCGGCGGTCAGTGCGAAATCGGTGAACACCTTCGGGTACATCAGATAGGACGCGAATTCGAAGTCGTTCACGGAGCGCTCGAGCTTGGTTTCGATCGCCTTTCTTTCCGCATCGAGGTCGGCATCCGGCAGCAGCGAACCGGGACGCACGGTGTAGGGCGCCTCACCTTTCAGCGCCTTTTTCTGCAGGGCTTCCGGCCAGCCGCCTGGCGACTGTCCAAGATCGCCCTTCAGCATCGAAACCACCGAGTCCGGGAATGACACTTCACGATCAGGGTTTTCGACATCGGCAACCGTCAGATCCTGGCTCACCATCATCAACGCCATATCGCCGACGACCTTGGAAGACGGCGTTACCTTGACGATATCACCGAACATGCGGTTGGCATCGGCATAGGCCTGCGCCACCTCGTGCCAGCGGCTCTCCAGACCCAGCGAACGGGCCTGTTCCTTGAGGTTGGTGAACTGGCCGCCCGGCATTTCATGCAGATAGACTTCCGAGGCCGGTCCTTTGAGGTCGCTTTCGAAAGCCGCATACTGGTTGCGCGCCGCCTCCCAGTAGAAGGAGATGCGACGGATCCATTCTGGATCAAGACCGGTATCCCGTTCCGACCCGGCCAGCGCCTCGACGATGGAGCCAAGGCAGGGCTGGGACGTATTGCCAGAAAGCGCGTCCATGGCGGCATCCACCGCATCCACGCCCGCATCGACGGCGGCAAGCACGGTCGCAGCCGCAATGCCGGATGTGTCATGGGTGTGGAAATGGATCGGCAGGCTGGTCGCCTCCCGCAGCGCCTTGAACAGCACCCTGGCAGCGGCAGGCTTCAGAAGCCCTGCCATATCCTTCACGGCGATGATATTGGCGCCTGCACGTTCCAGCTCAGCGGCGAGATTGGTGTAATATTTCAGGTCGTATTTCGGGCGTGCCGAATTGAGGATATCACCGGTATAGCAGATGGCTGCTTCGCAGAGCTTGTTCTCTTCGGCGATTGCGTCCATCGAGACACGCATATTCTCCACCCAGTTGAGGCAGTCAAACACACGGAACAGGTCGATACCGCCCCTTGCGGCCTGGCGGACGAAATATTTCACGACATTGTCGGGATAGTTCTTGTATCCGACGCCGTTCGCACCGCGCAGCAGCATTTGCAGAAGCAGGTTCGGCGCACCCTCGCGGATCAGCGCCAGACGCTCCCACGGGTCTTCGGTCAGGAAGCGCATGGAAACGTCGAAGGTTGCACCACCCCAGCATTCCAGCGACAGAAGCTGCGGCAAGGCCTTGGCGTAAACGCTCGCCACGCCGGCAATGTCGTGTGTGCGCATGCGCGTGGCCAGCAGCGACTGATGGCCGTCGCGCATCGTCGTATCGGTCACCAGCACCCGCTTTTCATTGCGCATCCAGTCGGAAAAACCCTTCGGTCCCAGCCGGTCGAGCAACTGCTTCGTACCATCCGGCGTCGGCGCGTCGATATAGGGCACGACTGGCTGCGCCGCATTCGGCGGCGGCCTGACGCGGCCCTTGGTTTCCGGATGGCCGTTCACCGTAACATCCGCAAGATAGGTCAGCAGCTTGGTAGCGCGGTCCTGACGCTTGACCTGCGCGAACAGTTCCGGCGTCGAATCGATGAAGCGGGTCGTATAGGTGTTGTTGAGGAAACTCGGATGGCCGATGATGGCTTCGAGGAAGGTCAGGTTGGTCGCTACGCCGCGGATACGGAATTCGCGCAGCGCGCGGTCCATGCGGCTGATCGCTTCGTCCGGCTGCGGCGCCCAGGCCGTTACCTTGACCAGCAGCGGATCGTAATAGCGGGTAATGATCGCTCCCGAATAGGACGTGCCGCCATCCAGACGAATGCCGAAGCCGGACGCCGAGCGATAAGCGGTGATACGGCCATAATCCGGAATGAAGTTGTGTTCCGGATCTTCCGTGGTGATGCGGCACTGCAGCGCATGCCCGTTGAGGCGAATATCTTCCTGCTTCGGCACGCCCGATTCCGGCGTGCCGATTGCGGCACCTTCCAGAATATGGATCTGCGCCTTGACGATATCGATACCGGTCACGACTTCGGTGACGGTATGCTCCACCTGAATGCGTGGATTGACCTCGATGAAGTAGAACTTGCCGGTATCGGCATCCATCAGATATTCGACCGTACCTGCGCCGATATAATTGGTCGCGGCTGCGATCCTGAGGGAATAGGCTGCCAGTTCCTGGCGCTGCGCTTCGCTGAGGTAAGGTGCGGGTGCACGCTCGACCACTTTTTGATTGCGGCGCTGAATAGAACAATCACGCTCGAACAGATGCACGACATTGCCGTGTGTATCGCCGAGAACCTGGCTCTCGACGTGGCGCGCGCGCTCCACCAGCTTTTCGAGATAGACCTCGTCCTTGCCGAAGGCGGCCTTCGCCTCGCGCTTGGCCTCGGTCACCTCACGCGCCAGGTCTTCCTTCTTGCGGATGGCGCGCATGCCGCGGCCGCCGCCGCCCCAGGAGGCCTTCAGCATGACGGGATAACCGATTTCCTCAGCCATGCGCTCGACTTGCGCAATATCGTCCGGCAGCGGATCGGTGGCGGGAACAACGGGTACATCAACCGAAATGGCAAGATTGCGGGCGGCGACCTTGTTGCCGAGCTGGCGCATCGTATCCGCCGTCGGTCCTATGAAGGTGATACCCGCCTTGTTGCAGGCCTCTACGAATTCAGGACTTTCGGACAGAAGGCCATAGCCGGGATGGATCGCGTCAGCTCCCGAAAGTTTGGCGACGCGGATAACCTCCTCGATCGAAAGATAACTTTCGATCGGTCCCATATCCTTGGCAAGATGAGGGCCCCTGCCGACCTGATAACTTTCATCCGCCTTGAAGCGGTGCAAAGACAGCTTGTCCTCTTCCGCCCAGATCGCGACGGTTTTTATCCCCAGCTCATTCGCTGCCCGGAAAACGCGGATCGCAATTTCGGATCGGTTGGCAACAAGTATTTTCGATATTTTCAAGACGGTCTCCCCACACGCCAAAACAAAATTTCTGCTGCACTGCGGAATTAAGCAGCAAAACCCGGTCTTGGAAAGGGCAATTCGGGAGAGAACCGTCCTGTCGCCGCTAGCTCAGCAGGCCGTGGCGAAAAGCGAGCGCGACTGTATGCTGCCGGTTCTTGGCGCTGAACCGGCGCTGGATTCCGTTGATATACCAGTCGACCGTATGGTTGGAGATCGATAGCTGGCGTCCGATTTCGGTCGAGGTCATGCCATCAGCCATCAGCGTCAGCACCTCCATTTCCCGTTTCGTCAACTCGAGAGCGGAAACATCCGGGGAATTGTTGAGGCCGTGAGCCTGACCGGAAAGATCGAGCAGGCGCCAGAATACCGCACGCGTGGCCGCATCCAGCAGTTCGACCTGGAGCGAGGGCAATTGCCTGTCCTGACCACCAATGAACACCGCGCCGATAAATCCGGCGCGCCCATGCACGGGAAAGGCATAACCGCCCTGCAGGCCATAGCGGCCGGCATCGTTAAAAAACACGCTTGCCCTTTTCCGATGCATGGCGCGGGGCAGGCCTTCGAGAGCCTCTTTCCATTGAAACGGCTTGTGCACCATGCCGATCACCTTGCGGACGGGATCGACGAGATTGTATTTCTTGGCCCTGTAGACCTCGATCCAGCCTTCGGGGAGATGTTGCGCGAGAATCTGGCCGGTGGAGGCAAGCTCCCCGGTCATTCGCCTGCTGACGAGGAAATATTCGAAACCATATTCGCGAATAAGCGTTGCGAATTCAGAGCGAACGCGGTCGGCGCTTCCCGCCTGGTAACACGCAGAGATGAAGTGAAGGATATCGTGCATTAAAGACACATGGCCCGGAGCTTGACTTGAAAGGAATGACCGAAGGACATGGTCCCGCGATGACGTCATGTTACTCGGGCGCCGGTCGGATGAGATTGATCATGTCATCGTTAGCAATCCCTGAAACGAACATGCAAAATCTTGTGACGACGCCTCTGGAAATATCAGGTTCGGTTTTTTTCGGTTCGCACACGCGGTCAGTTTGTTAAGCCGCCATTCAGACAGAAAGAGCGATAATTACACAAATTTCGCCGTCTCATGCAACCTTGCTAAAAAAGGATTGTCTTGAGACCGAACAATCAACCGCTCGAAAAAGACGCCGGACTGGATTGAAAATTTGACTTTGTTTCAGGTTTACACACGCGCTCTGCGCTATCTGACCGTACATAAATGGCGTGTCACGGTCGTCGTCATCGCCAACGTCATTCTTGCAGCGATAACCATTGCCGAACCCGTGCTGTTCGGACGGATCATCGACGCCATCTCTTCCGGCACCGGTGTCACGTCCATCCTCATCCTGTGGGCGGGCTTTGGCGTCTTCAACACCGTTGCCTATGTCGCCGTTGCCCGCGAGGCCGACCGGCTGGCGCATGGCCGCCGTGCGACGCTGCTGACGGAAGCCTTCGGGCGCATCATCTCGATGCCGCTGTCCTGGCACCATCAGCGCGGCACCTCCAATGCGCTGCACACACTGCTGCGCGCCAGCGAAACGCTGTTCGGCCTCTGGCTCGAATTCATGCGCACGCATCTGGCAACCTTCGTGGCGCTCGTGCTGCTTATTCCGACAGCCATGGCCATGGATCTGCGCCTCAGCTTCGTCCTGATCGGCCTCGGTATCGTCTACTGGTTCATCGGCAAGTGGGTGATGGGCCGGACCAAGGACGGCCAGGCTTCGGTCGAGGAGCACTATCACAGCGTTTTTGCCCATGTCAGCGATTCCATCAGCAACGTGTCGGTGCTGCACAGCTACAACCGCATCGAGGCCGAAACGAAAGCGCTGAAATCCTTCACCGAAAAACTGCTGAGCGCGCAATATCCGGTGCTTGACTGGTGGGCTTTCGCCAGTGCGCTGAACCGCACGGCCTCGACGGTTTCGATGATGATCATCCTCGTCATCGGCACCGTGCTGGTGAAAAACGGCGAATTGCGCGTCGGCGACGTCATCGCCTTCATCGGTTTTGCCAATCTTCTCATCGGCAGGCTCGATCAGATGCGCCAATTCGTGACGCAGATTTTCGAGGCGCGCGCCAAGCTCGAGGATTTCTTCGTGCTGGAGGATTCCGTCAAGGAACGGGAAGAGCCGGGTGATGCCCGCGAATTGTCGAACGTCTCCGGCACCGTGGAATTCCGTAACATCAATTTCGGTTTCGCCAACACCAAGCAGGGTGTTCACGACATCTCGTTCACGGCCAAGGCCGGACAGACCATCGCGATCGTCGGACCGACGGGTGCCGGCAAGACGACGCTCATCAACCTGCTGCAGCGTGTCTACGATCCGGATTCCGGCCAGATTCTGATAGATGGAACCGATATTTCGACCGTGACGAAGAACTCGCTTCGCAACTCCATCGCCACCGTATTCCAGGATGCAGGCCTCCTGAATCGCTCCATCCGCGAAAACATCCGCCTTGGCCGCGAATCGGCCACGGATGCGGAAGTGGTGGAGGCGGCGGCAGCAGCGGCGGCGACGGATTTCATCGACAGCCGCATCAATGGCTACCTGACTCAGGTGGGCGAGCGCGGCAACCGCCTGTCCGGCGGCGAACGCCAGCGCATCGCCATTGCCCGCGCCATCCTGAAGAATGCCCCCATCCTGGTTCTCGACGAGGCGACCAGTGCGCTGGACGTGGAAACGGAAGCGCGCGTTAAAGCCGCCGTGGATGCGCTCAGAATGAACCGCACGACCTTCATCATCGCCCACCGCCTTTCCACGGTGCGTGATGCCGATCAGGTGCTGTTCCTCGATCAGGGCCGGATCATCGAAAAGGGCACTTTCGACGAACTCAGCCAGCGCGGCGGACGCTTCACCTCGCTGCTGCGCACCAGCGGCCTGCTGACCGAAGACGAAGGCCAGCCTCGACCAAAGGCGATAGCTTCCTAAGGCTTTATAGCGCAAGGAATACAGAAAGGGCGGACACAATGTTCCGCCCTTTTTCTTTATTCGCTTCGTGCGTTCCGCGACGCAACGAGTACGATCTTAAATCGGGCGAGTAACCGCCTAAACCTTTGGACCGGTTTCACGCACACTCACACAACATGTATGAAACCCCTGTTGCGAAAGCCGTTAGAAGATTACTGACCCGATTATCGGTGCCGCTGCACACCCACCTCCGTCATTCCGGCCCTGAGCCGGAATCCAGCCAGCCCAAGTCCTTGGGCTGAAAGGAGTCTTCCCGTCGCGCAGACGCGCGTCGGCTGGATTCCGGCTCAGGGCCGGAATGACGGAGGTGGGTCTGCAGCGGACATATCCCGTAAAAGTTCAGGCCCCTGCGTCACCGCAGGAGCCTGGCTTTAAAAGCGAACGGAGAACCTTTCGTCTCAGTCGAACGGGATCACCCGATCACCTGCCGAGAGCGGCTTGCCGTCGACGGATACGGAGACTTCCGCCGCACCGGCCTTGCGGCTGACGACAATGTCCTTTGCCTTCCCGTCGAGCGTGATCTTCACCGAGAAACCGCTCCAGTCCTCCGGCAGCGAAGGCGCAATATGAAGCTTGCCGTTGGTTCGGGTGATACCGAGAATACCCTCGATCGCAGCCCGATAGAGCCAGCCGGCCGAACCCGTATACCAGCTCCAGCCACCACGACCCGCATAGGCACCCTCACCATAAACATCCGCTGTCACCACATAGGGTTCGACCCGATAGGTTTCAGACGATGCCGCATCAAGGGCATGATTAACCGGGTTGAGCAGCTTGAAGCAGTTCCAGGCCTCCTGGGCGCGGCCCTGTCGTGCAAGGGCAAGCACCACCCAGGTCGCCGCATGGGTATATTGTCCGCCGTTTTCACGTACACCCGGCGGATATCCCTTGATGTAACCCGGATCATGCGGCGCACGCGAGAAGGGCGGCGTGAACAGGCGGATGATGCCCGTCTGCTCATCGACCAGATGCTCCATGACGGCATCCATCGCCTGCCGCGAGCGGCCTTCCTCGCCCTCGCCGGAGAGAACGCTCCAGCTCTGGCCGAGTGAATCGATCCGGCACTCCTCGCTTTCGGCGGAACCGAGTGGCGTGCCGTCATCGAAGTAGCCGCGACGGTAATAGCTGCCGTCCCAACCCGCCGTTTCCAGCGCCTTGCGCAGCTTTTCCCGGTGCGACGCCCATCTGCCGACGCGGTCAGTATCACCGCGCTTTTCGGCGATCTCGATGAAATCGCGCAAGGCCCCGGCCAGGAACCAGCCGAGCCAGACACTGGTGCCCCTTCCGCCAACGCCGACGCGGTTCATGCCGTCGTTCCAGTCACCGCCGAGGATCAACGGCAGGCCATTTTCGCCGGTGCGATGGATGGCAAGATCGAGAGCCAGCGCCGCATGTTCGTAAAGGCTTGCGGATCTGTCGCTCGTCTCCGGCTGGAAGAAGGCATCGTGCTGACCCGGCATCAATGCCGGACCCTTAATGAAGGGGATGCTTTCGTCGAGAATGGCACTATCGCCCGTAGCGGAAACATACTGGTTGATCGCATAAGCGAGCCAGACAACGTCGTCCGAGATCGTCGTGCGCACGCCGGCACCGGTCAAAGGCAGCCACCAATGCTGCACGTCACCTTCTGCAAACTGACGGCCTGCCGCGCGCAGAATCTGCTTGCGGGCGAGATCTGGCTGATAAAGGAGGAAGGCGAGCGTATCCTGAAGCTGGTCACGGAAACCGAAGGCACCGCTCGACTGGTAAAAGGCGGTACGCGCCAGGATACGGCATGCCAGTGCCTGATAGGGCAGCCAGCTGTTGACCATGTGGTTGAAGCCGGCATCCGGCGTGGAAACCTGCAACTGGCCGGTAAAGCCCGTCCAGAACGCCTTGCTTTCGTCCAGCACCGACTGGAAATCCGCCTGGCGAACGTCCTTCACCAGCGCTTCGGCCTCCTCCGCATTGTCGGCATCGCCGAGAATGAAGGTCATGTGCCGTTCTTCGCCCGGCTTCAGGTGGATTTCCTGCATCAAGGCGGCGCAGGGATCACCATCCACCTCGGTGCTGCCGCTGAGTGCGGCACCGGACACGATGCCCTGCGGGGCCTGCGGCGTACCGAAGCGGCCGATGAATTCCCGGCGGCTGGTGGTGAAACCGCTTGCCTCGCTATCGAGCGTGAGGAACGAGGTGCGGGCGCTGTAATCGATGCTGTAGGGATTCGAAGCAAAGATCGCATTGCTGCCCGCATCATGTCTGCTCAGGATGAACGGCGCGGACTTCTGGCCGTTATTGCCGAGTACCCATTCCACATAGGCATAGACCTTCAGACGGCGGCTCTTCGAACCCTTGTTGCGAACGATGACCTGCGAGAACTTGACCGGTTTTTCGCGGTCAACGGTCTGTGTCACCTCGACTTCAAGCGTATCCGCAACGCCTGTCAGCACGGAGTAGCCGAGACCATGGCGGGTTTCGAACATGGCTTCCGGATCGCGCGACAGCGCGGCACAGGGCGTATAGAGCTTCCCTGTTTCCACATCGGCGACATAGAAGGCCTCACCCGGCCGGTTGATGACCGGATCGTTGCTCCAGGGCGTCAGCTGATAGTCGCGCGAATTACGGCTCCAGCTGAAACCGGCGCCTTCGGCCGAAATATGGAAGCCGAAATTCTCGTTCGAGATGACGTTGATCCACGGGTGCGGTGTGGACTGCCCGCCATGCAGGCGCACGACATATTCCTGGTCGCTTTTGGCGAAACCGCCGAAACCGTTCCAGAAATCGAGATCGCCCGCATCCTCGACCGGTTCCGCAATGGGGAAAGCCGGCACAGGTAGACGCGCTTGCGCGGCGTCGGGGCCACGGTGGGCCGCAAACAGCGATACTGCGCGGTTGATCTGGTCAACGATCTTGCCGTTGCGCACGTGCAGAACGACGCGGGAAGCCGCCAGAAGCGCGGTCCAGGTCTCTTCATCCATCAGGTCACGGCGCACCGAGAAGACGTGCGGACGACCGCCATCGGCGGGATTGATGCGGCGCTGCGCCTCGGAAATGTGATCGAGCGCATGCTGCATGTCCTGTGCGTAGGACGCAGCCCGTTCGTTGACGATGACAAGATCGAAGATCACGCCGCGCGAACGAAGATATTCATGCGCGCTCAGCGCTTCGCGGGCGATATCCATATCCATATCGTCGTTGATGCGCAGGCTGAAGATCGGGAAATCGCCCGAAATGGCAAGCGGCCAAAGCGCCCGCTGCGAAGCGAGGCCCGTTTTCAGCGTTTCCGAATCGGCACGCAGATGCATGTCGGGATAGGTCAGATAACGGCCGAGATGCTGGAAGGCTGCCGCCTGCTGAGAGGTCACGCCCACATGGCGCATCTGCACCTGCGTACGCGTCCAGGCATGCACGAGTTCATGCGCAAAAGCGTCCGGATGGCGGTAACGGTCGATCGCCTTGTCGACTTCCTCGCGGCTCGGCGCGGCAATCGTCCAGAAGATCACGCTCACTTTCTTGCCGGCCGGCACGCGCACGGTGCGGCGCAGCGACAGGATGGGATCGAGCGTGAAGCCATCGGTGCTGGACAGCGTGGCACCGGCATCGAAAGCCGCCGCCTCGCCAAGCGACCGGCCACGGCCGATGAACTTGGCGCGATCCGTCTCGAATTCCGTCGGGCGCGACGGGCCGGCATTGTCGGCGGCAAGATGCGCGATGACGGTGCCGGGCTCGTTCGGGCTGCGGCGGTTGCGCCAGGCGCGGATGACATCGCCGCGCCGGCCAATCTCCGTCTGCACGAACATGCGCGAGAACAGCGGATGGGCGTTGTCATCGTCCTCCGAAGCAATGACCGGCTCCATATAGGAGGTTACTTCGATGTAACGATCCTCGGAACCGACATTGAGCAGGGTGACGCGGCGGCCTTCGGCATCATGCTCGGTGGCAACGATGCATTCGACCACGCTCTGCAGATCGCCGGTCGTCTTGTGGAACTCGGCCTTGTCGTCGGTGAAGATCGTCTTGGTCTTTTCACCTTCGATGACGCGCGGCTCTGCCGTCGCACTCCACCACTGTCCGTTGGTGGTGTCGCGCAGGAAGATGAAGGTGCCCCAGCGGTCCTCGGTCGGATCGGCTTTCCAGCGGGAAATTGCCTGGCCGTTCCACTTCGAATAACCCGCACCCGTCGAGGTGAGCATCGTCGAATAGTGGCCATTCGAGAGGAACACCACTTCGCGGTCGCGGACGGCCGGATCGGCGATGGAGCGCACTTCCGCGCGCAGCAGGTCGGCCTGCTCCTTGCCGGGGGTCTCCGGCTCGTATTTGGCGCTCATGACAGGCACTTCGCGCGGTGCCTTCTCCTGCAGCAGCAGTTCGGCGGCCTCGATCACCGGGTCTGAATGGAAGAGTTCGCGCAGCACGCCGTCAAAGGCGACGTTGGCGACGGCCGCAATCGACATGCCATGGTGGTGGGCATAATAATTGTAGACCACCGCGCAGACCTTGCCGTCAGGTACGCGTGTCGGCGTGAAATCCACCGCATCGTGGAAACCGTACTGGCCGAGTGCGCCAAGCTTGCGCAGCTTGTCGAGGTTTTCCAACGCACCGTCAGGATCGTACTGGCTGGCGAGGATCGACGCGTAAGGCGCGATCACCGCATTCTGGCCAAGGCCGCGTTTCAGACCGAGCGTCGGTACGCCGAAGTTGGTGTACTGGTAATTCATATTGTGATCGCGGGCGTTGAACGCCGCTTCGGAAATGCCCCACGGCGTGCCAAGACGGCGACCGTGATTCATCTGTTCCTTGACGATCAGATTGTTGGTCTGGTTGAGAATGCCACCCTGACGCTCCTGCATGACGAGCGGCGGCATCAGATATTCGAACATCGAGCCGGACCAGGAGACCAGCGCGCCCTGCGCGCCGATCGGCACGACCTGACGGCCGAGACGGTACCAGTGCTCGGTCGGCAGATCGCCCTTGGCGATGGCGAAGAGGCTGGTCAGGCGGCATTCGGAGGCGAGAAGGTCGTAGCAGGCCTCATCCAGCTCCTTGCTTTCGACGCGGTAGCCAATTGACAGAAGACGGCGATCCTTGCGGTAAAGGAACGTGAAATCCATCGAGAAGGCGAGATTGCGGCTGCGGTCGCGCAGCGATGCGAGACGCTGGCGCAGCGGCTCCATATTGGTGAGGTCGATGGCGCTGTCGGAAATATGCGCCTCGCAGGATTCCACGAGCAACTGCGCCCAGCGGGTCACTTCCGCGCTCTGCGTGGACTTCACCTCATGGTCGACATTGGTTGCAAGCTTCTGGATGTCGCGTGCCAGCACCGCAAGATTGATGACGCGGATGGATGCGAATTCATGCTCGCGCTTGACGGAGGCCAGAGCATTCGAGAAACCGATGATGCGCTCTTCGAGGCGGCGATGCAGCGGACGCAGGTTCTTGCGGTCGTCGGGCAACGCCTTCAGCGTTTCGCGCAGAATGCCGGCGACATCACCAATGCCGTCCAGATTGCCCTGAAGATGGGCAGAGGGTGCTTCCGCCCAATCGCGGCAGGCGGACGAAACCGCAATCAGGTGGCCGGCGAGATTGCCGCTGTCCACCGCGGAAACATAGCGGGGTCCAAGCGTCTGCAAGGTGTCGGTATGATACCAGTTGTAGAGATGGCCGCGATGTTTCTCCATCTTTTCAACGGTCTGGATCGTATTCTCGATCCGCTCCAGAGTATCGGCAAAGCTGATCCAGCCGAACTGGCGCGCCGAAATGACGGACAGGAGATAGACGCCGATATTGGTGGGCGAGGTACGCGAAGCGACGATCGGCTCCGGCGTTTCCTGGAAGTTGTCAGGCGGCAGGTGATTTTCCTGCGGCGTCACGAAAGCCTCGTAATAACGCCACGTGCGACGTGCGATTTTGCGAAGCTCGAAGGAGACATGTTCCGAAACGAACAGCCGGTCCTCGGTTTCGGCCGACTGGCTGACATACCAGGCAACGGCAGGCGACAGGACCCAGAGCAGCGTGAAGGGAATGCCGATCAGGAAGGCGTTGTCGCCGGGCAGCGCCGCAAACAAAAGGCCAAGCATGGCAACGACGGGCGCATGCCACATCTGACGGAAATAATAGGTGATGCCGCCCTGCGCGCTGGACTGCATGCTGGCGGCGGTACGCCATTCCAGCATCAGCTTGTGGCTGACGAGCAGACGGTAAAGCGAACGGGCAATCGCATCGGTCATCATGCAGGCGGAATCGGCGATGAAGACGATGCGCAACGCGACTTGCGCATTGGTGGCGCGGATTTCCGACCAGATGGTGTGGAAATGCGCCTGCGGTACGATGTCGGTGGAACGCGGCACGAGGCCGGAAAGCAGAGAAAGCGTGGGCGCGACGAACAGCGAGAAGATCAGCAGGATCTGCCAGATCAAGGCGCCGAGCGGATCCATGAAATACCAGCCGAGGATCGAAGCGAAGAACCAGGCGATCGGCGTCAGCGAACGACGCAGATTGTCGACCATTTTCCAGCGGCCGATGGCGGTGACGCCACGGGCACGGTCGAGAATATAGGGCAGCAGCTGCCAGTCGCCACGGGCCCAGCGATGTTGGCGCGAGACTTCCACCTCGTAGCGGGTCGGGAAATCCTCGACCAGCTCCACATCGGTCACCAGCGCGCAACGCGCAAACGAGCCTTCGAGCAGATCGTGGCTGAGAACGGAGTTTTCCTCGATACGGCCCTTCAGGGCCGCCTCGAAGGCATCAACGTCATAAAGGCCCTTGCCGGTGAAAGTGCCCTCGGACGTCAGGTCCTGATAAACGTCGGAAACCGTAAAGACGTAAGGATCGATACCGCGGTTGATCGAGAAGACGCGCTGGAAGACGGATGCATCCTTGCCGGTCGTGAGCGAGGGCGTTACGCGCGGCTGCAACAGGCCGTAACCTTCGACGACACGGCCGGATTGCGGATCGATAACCGGACGGTTGATCGGGTGATGCATCTTGCCGACGAGCTTGGTCACCGCGTCGCGCATCAGGCGCGTATCGGCATCCAGAGTCATGACGTATTTGACGTCCGCCGGTACGATGTTCGCGCCGCTGAGGAACGTCGTGTCCTTGTCCCCGCGCAGCAGCATGTTCAACTCATGCAGCTTGCCACGCTTGCGCTCCCAACCCATCCAGCAGCCTTCTGCCGGATTGTAGATGCGGCGGCGGTGCAGCAGGTAAAAACGCGTCTTGCCGTCAAAAGCGTAACGGCTGTTCAGCGCCGCAAGCTCGCGCTTGGCATAGTCGAGAATCTCGAGATCGTCGTCGGACTGTTCGTATTGCGCATCGCGCCAGTCGCTCACCAGCGAGAAATAGATCTCGCCATGCGGATTGGCGAGATAATGCACCTCGATATTGCGCATCATCTCGTCGACGCTGTCGCGGCTGGTCAGCATGCAGGGCACGGCGACCAATGTCCGGGCATCCTGCGGAATACCGTTCTTGAACTCGTATCCGACCAGGCGGAACGGTTTCACGAAGAATGTGACGAGCGTGTTGAAGAGGCCGGTCGCGCCTTCCGAGGCAGGCAGTGCGAACATCAGCAGGAAAGCGGTCACCACATACCACGGCATGCCCGCTTCCGCCAGGAACCAGCCCACCGCCAGCATGACCAGCGCGGTGATCATAAGCACCGGCGCCGCGATCGCGAGCCAGTTGAACTTGCGCATTGAGCGGACGATATGCTGCGACACCAGCGGCCGGTAACCCAGCGCCTTTTCAAGCTCAAACCGGCGCTGGCCGACAAGCACGGAGCCAACATTGACGCGCTGGTTTTCAGCCGCCTCCGCAGGCATATCGGATCGCGCCATTTCAACGGCGGCGCGCGCAACTTCCACTTCGGTCTTGGGGGAACGACGCGCCAGGAGCTCGATGGTGTTGCGATAGGTGTTGCGGGAACCGAAATCGAGAACCTCGTAGTCGGTTTCCTCACGCAGGACCTTGTCGATATGGCTGACTTCCTCGAACCATACCGACCATTCCGTATCGTCGATTTCGCGCAGGCTCTTGACGATATTGCCCATAGTCACATTGCCGGAGGCCAGGCGATTATGTTCCGACATCATGACGTTTTCGGCGTCGGTGCCGGCGGCATGCAGGCGCTCTTCGAGCCAAGCCACCGCAAAACCAGATGTCTGCGAGCCGTTTCTCAGGCGATAGAGGAACTGCGTTGCGAAAGTCGGGTCGTCGACCAGCGTATCGACCTGCTTCAGAAGGGCTGCGGAGGCTTCCGCATCGTTGAGACGAATGATCTCGTCAACGACCTCGTTCGCCTTCTGGCGCATGCGGCGCGAGCGCTCCACACGGATGGAGATGCGGCGCAGATTTTCGATGAGGACAAAACGGATGATCGACGGCAGCGCCCACAATTCGCCGATCTGCAGCGTCTTCGAGGTCTGGTAGCCATCCACCAGAGCCGTCATGTTCTCGCGCGAAACCGTGCTGTGGGTATGGGCGACATAAAGCCAGCCGAGCGCCATCACCCGCGGGATCGTCACGCCGCCAACCGTCATGGTCGGCAGCTGGCGATAGAATTTGCGCGGGAAATCGCGGCGGACTTCCTGGATCGCCTCTTCGATGACGTAGTGATTGTCGAGCAGCCATTCCGCAGCGGGCGTAATCGTCGCGCCATTTTCCGCGTCGACCGCCGTCGTGCGATAAACCCTGAGGATTTCCTTTTCGTTCTCGCGATGACGCTCGAAGAAATCGAACTCCATGAAGCCTGGAAGGCTGTCGGCACCGTCACGGGAAAGCGCGGCGCCCGCATCATGCAGTTCCTCGACCGTCATATACGACGCGCGGATCGAATCATTGTGATCGATCTGCTTCGTCTCGGAATCACGGGCGGCGGCGGTCGGGGTAATATGAAATGACATCGGGCTCGTATTCTGAACTTTAGGGATACTTGTTCGACTTGACCGTCATTTTCGTCCGTGGCGGGAACACGCACGAAATCGGGCCACGCTATATTTATGACTTATCCTGAACCTTCGGTGAACCGGACTGCCCGCCTTGCGGAGCGGATCGTCAGACGGCGCATATCCGCAGGCGCGATGTCCCGCGGCGCAATCATTCCGAGATGTCTGCAAAGCCGGGGATCGGTCTGAAAGGGAGATTTTGGGCGACAGGAAAACTTTGTCCTGCGGCACGGCAACGCCGTTCCGACCGGATTTCGCTCCCTCCTCGACGGCGAAAATTGTTCGCGCAACGCCCGATAGTCCCCCGTTGACAACCTGAAGGGCAACACAGGGCCAAGAAGACCCGCGCCACATCCGAAAGGAGCTAATGCCCCAGGACGTCAATAGTTCCATGCCACCTGTCGCGGCACGATGCAAGCGCTGAATTTCAGGGCATTTCGGGTGCTGCAACACCCCTTACCTGCAACGCCATATGCTGCTATGTCCTTGCTGAAAGACGCCGGAAAAAAGCGGCGAAAACCGGGACTTCGAAAATGACCAGACAGACCGCAGACATCGCATCCTTTGCCAATCACATGCCCGATGTGGTGGCGATCCGCCACCACCTGCACCGCAATCCGGAAATCGGCCTTTCGGAGTTCAAAACCTCGGACTTCATTGCCGAACAGCTGGTGGAGATGGGCTACGAAGTGACGCGCGGGCTTGCCGGAACGGGTATCGTCGCCACGCTGCGCCATGGCGACAGCCCGCGAACTCTCGGCATCCGCGCCGATATTGACGCCCTGCCGATCCATGAGGAGACCGGAGCGGATTATGCGAGCGCCAACGAAGGTGTTATGCATGCCTGCGGCCATGACGGACATACGGCCATGCTTCTCGGCGCGGCGAAGATCATCGCCGAGCGCAAGAATTTCGACGGAACCCTGCATCTGATCTTCCAGCCGGCTGAGGAAAACTTCGGCGGCGCCCGCATCATGATCGAGGACGGACTGTTCGACCGCTTTCCCTGCGATGCGGTTTTTGCCCTTCATAACGATCCCGGCGTACCCTTCGGGCAATTCGTGCTGCGTGACGGGCCGGTCCTTGCCGCAGTCGATGAATGCAGGATCACCGTCAACGGTTATGGCGGCCACGGCGCGGAACCACAGGACGCGGCCGACCCCATCGTTGCAGGCGCGAGCATCATCATGGCTTTGCAGACCGTGGTGTCCCGCAACATCCATCCGCAACTCTCGGCCGTCGTCACCGTCGGCGCATTCCATGCCGGTGCTGCCAGCAACGTCATTCCCGAAAAGGCGGAGATGCTGCTTACCATCCGCTCCTTTGACGCAGGCGTGCGCGACGAGCTGGAAAAGCGCATCCGGGCGATCGCCGAAGGCCAGGCGGCCAGCTACGGCATGAGCGTCACCATCGACTACGAGCGCGGTTACAACGCGACGGTCAACCACAAGGCGGAAACGGATTATGTCGCCGATCTGGCCCGCCGTTTTGCCGGGGCCGAAAAGGTGGCTGAGATGCAGCGCCTGTCGATGGGCGCGGAAGACTTCGCCTACATGCTGGAAAAGCGGCCCGGCTGCTATTTCTTCCTTGGCACCGCGCGCACCGACAACGACCCGCCGCTGCATCATCCGAAATTCGATTTCAACGACGATATCCTGCCGATCGGAACCGCTTTCTGGGTCGATCTGGCAGAGGACTATCTCAAGGCGCGATAAACATGAAAAGGCCGGTCGGAGGAGCGACCGGCCTTTTATTCTCAAGCTTCCTGATGGGAAAAGTCGGGAGGATCAGGGAACGAGACCGAAGATAACGGCGGCGACAAAAGCCACGCACACACCGACAAGAGCCGCATGAACAGAATCCCGCCAGTTGCGCGGCGACTGGGGCTGCGAGACAAAGTCTTTTACTTTTCCTGCCTTGGAATAAGACATTGTACACTCCCTTCCTGATCGGCCCTTCGAAGCGGGCACTGCTCATTTCCACTAGAGAATAGCTTTATTCCCCACCGTTTCAGTAGAGATAAAATTCCATAAGATCGGTGCATCGGGAAAAATACGGATCGCGACTTGCCCACCGGCAAGCATCAATCTACCCATTGCGCAGGATCAACGCGGCGGATGGCATTTCCGTTCAAAATCATCGGCAGGCTCGGACAAGGACAATGACGGATATCGACGCCATCATCATCGGGGCCGGGGTGATAGGACTGGCGACGGGTCGTGAACTGGCAATGCGCGGCCTCTCCGTCATCATCCTCGAAAGCGAAAAGGAATTCGGCTCCGCCACCTCTTCGCGTAACAGCGAAGTCATTCACGCCGGGCTTTATTATCCGGCCGGAACCCTGAAGGCCCGCCTCTGCGTGGAGGGAAAGAAGCAGCTCTATGCCTTCTGCCAAAGCCACGGTGTTGCGCACCGCCGCTGCGGCAAGCTCATCGTGGCGGCAGACGAGGCGGAAACGGCCCTGCTGGTCGGACTGAAGGACAAGGGTTACGCCAATGGCTGCGACGACCTCGAACTGATCGACGCGCGGCAGGCGCTCTCGCTCGAACCTGCCCTCACCTGCGCAGCCGCCCTGCTCTCGCCTTCCACCGGCATTATCGACAGCCATGGCTATATGCTGGCCCTGCTCGGCGATGCGGAAGACCATGGCGCGGCCCTTGCGCTCAACGCCCCCTTCGAAAGGGCGGAAGCGACCGGCGAGGGTTTCCGGGTTCATGTGGGCGGAAAAGAGCCTCTCAGCCTGACATGCCGGCTGCTCGTCAATTCCGCCGGCCTTCTGGCGCCGATGGTGGCCAAAAAGATCGAGGGATTGCCGGAGCATGCGATACCGCAAGCGCGTTTCGCCAAGGGCAGCTATTTTTCGCTGGCCGGTAAGTCACCTTTTTCACGGCTCATCTACCCGGCACCGCACACCCACGGCCTTGGCGTGCATCTGACGCTTGATCTGGCCGGTCAGGCGCGTTTCGGGCCGGATGTGGAGTGGGTGGATACCGTGGATTATGCCGTCGATCCCCGCCGCATGGAGGGTTTCGGCGACGCCATACGCCGCTATTGGCCAGGCCTTCCCGAACATGCACTCACCCCGGCCTATTCCGGCATCCGCCCGAAAATTTCAGGTCCCGACGAACCGGCCATGGACTTCCGCATCGACGGGCCGGAAAAACACGGCCTTGCCGGCCTCGTCAATCTTTTCGGCATTGAAAGCCCCGGCCTGACCGCATCGCTGGCGATCGCCAATGAGGTCGCGATGCGGCTCGAGGCCTGATCTCAGCCAAATCGGGATAGCGCGTCCGCCATGATGCCCGGATCGACATTGCCGCCGGAGGCGACGGCAATTACGGTTTCACTCTCCAGTTCATCACCGTGAAACAGCGCCGCTGCCAGCGCTACCGCGCCACCCGGCTCGACGACGACCTTCAGCCGGTTGAAGGCGAGAACCATGGCCCGCAACGCTTCCTCCTCCGTCACGGCGATGCCTTTTCCGCAAAGCCCGGCCATGATCGGGAAGGTGATGTTACCGGGTTGCGGCGTGACGATCGCGTCGCAGATCGAACCGGATGTCGTGGCGTTACGCTCGATCCTGCCCGAGGCAAGGGAGCGCGCCACATCGTCGAACCGCTCCGGTTCCGACGTCCTGACCTTGTAGTTCGGCGCTTTCGCTGCAAGTGCCAGGGAAATGCCGGAGGTGAGGCCGCCGCCACCGCAGGGCACCAGAACCTCGGCCGCATCGATGCCCAGCTCCGCGCCCTGTTCGGCAATCTCCAGCCCCACCGTCCCCTGCCCGGCAATGACCAGCGGTTCGTCATAGGGCCTGATCAGCGTCAGCCCACGCTCGCGAGAAATGCGATCTCCGATGGCGTCGCGATCCTCGTTCGCCCGGTCATAGAGCACCACCTCCGCACCATAAGCACGGGTATTGTCGATTTTGATTTTCGGCGCATCGGACGGCATGATGATGACGGCAGGCACGCCGTGCAGGCGGGCGGCAAGTGCGACACCCTGGGCATGGTTGCCGGAGGAAAAGGCGATCACGCCCTTGGCGCGCACCTCCGCTGGCAGGCCGGAGACGGCCGACCAGCCGCCGCGAAACTTGAAGGAACCCGTTCTCTGCAGGCATTCAGCCTTTACGAACAGCTTCCGCCCGGCAATTTCGTCCAGAAAAGGCGATGAGAGAAGCGGTGTGCGAACCGCATGGTTGCCGATGCGCCCACGCGCGGCTTCTATCATCGAAATATCTGTCATGTCCTGCCCCTGTGATGCGGATTTGCGGATACATTAAGAGGTCGCAGTCAATTGCGAAACCGCCCGGAAAAGAAAAATCCCCGGACGTGGCCGGGGATTTTGTCCTATATTAATGATTGTGCCGGGGCATCTTTTCGGCAATACGGCGGAAATCCGCGGCCCCTTCCAGAACCGCACCATCCGAAAGCTGCGTCACCGACTGGCGGTAGATGCGCTGCCAGGGCGTTGCATCCGCAGGAACCGCGGGAATGCCATCGGCCTTGCGGGCTGCAAGCTCCGCCTCCGCCACCAGCACATTGCATTGGCCCTGATTGAAATCGATGCGGATCACATCGCCGGTGCGAAGCCATGCCAGTCCGCCGCCTGCGGCACTTTCCGGCGAGGCGTTGAGAATGGACGGGCTGTCCGCCGTTCCCGATTGCCGGCCGTCGCCGATCGTCGGCAGGCTGGTGATGCCCTTTTTCAACAGCGCGTCCGGCGGCTGCATGTTCACGACCTCGGCCGAACCCGGCCAGCCGAGCGGCCCCGCCCCGCGAATGACGAGAATGGTGCGCTCATCGATATCCAGCGCTGGATCGTTGATGCGGGCATGATAGTCTTCCGAACCATCGAACACCACGCATTTACCCTCGAAAATTCCCTCGCGTCCCGGCTCGCTCAGATAACGCTGGCGGAATTCCGCCGAAATCACGCTCGTCTTCATGATGGCGAAATCGAACAGATTGCCCTTGAGAACGAGGAAACCGGCCCGCTCTTTCAGCGGCTTGTCGTAAGGCAGGATCACGTCGCGGTCAGTCGATTCCCGGCCTTCCAGATTTTCCGCCATGGTCTTGCCAGTCACGGTCGGACAGCCCCCATTGAGCTTACCAGCCTTCAGAAGCTCCCACATGATGGCGGGCGTGCCGCCGGCGCGGTGATATTTCTCACCCAGCCATTTACCGGCTGGCTGGACATTGGCGATGAGCGGAATGTCGTAACCGTGGACCTGCCAGTCCTCCTCGCGAAGCTCGACGCCCGCATGTTTGGCCATCGCCGCCAGATGCGGCTGGGCATTGGTGGAGCCGCCGATTGCCGAATTGACGCGGATAGCGTTCAAAAACGCCTCGCGCGTCATGATGTCGGAAGGCTTGATATTTTCGACAACAAGTTCGACGGCGCGGCGGCCGGTGCGATAGGCCATCTGACCGCGTTCGCGGTAAGCGGCAGGGATCGCGCCGCAGCCGGTCAGCGACATGCCGAGCGCTTCCGCCATGGCATTCATGGTCGATGCCGTACCCATGGTATTGCAGTGACCGACGGAAGGCGCGGATTCCAGCGCCGCCTGCAGGAATTCCTCGCGGGTGATTTCGCCCGCGCCGTATTTGCGGCGCATGCGCCAGATGACAGTACCGGAGCCGACCAGATCACCATCATGGTACCCGTCGAGCATCGGCCCGCCGGACAAGACGATGGCCGGAATATCGACAGTACTAGCCGCCATCAGCGCCGAAGGCGTGGTCTTGTCGCAGCCCGTGGTCAAAACGACGCCATCGAGCGGATAGCCGTAAAGCACTTCCACAAGGCTGAGATAGGCGAGATTGCGGTCAAGCGCCGCTGTCGGGCGCTTGCAGTTTTCGAACATCGGATGGGTCGGAAACTCGATGGGGATGCCGCCGGCATCGCGGATACCATCGCGCACCCGCTTGACCAGTTCCACATGGACGCGGTTGCACGGTGTCAGGTCGCTGCCGCTCTGGGCAATGCCGATGACCGGCTTGCCGGAACGCAGCTCCTCCGGCGTCACGCCATAATTCATGAAACGTTCCAGATAGAGCGCCGTCATGTCGAGATGGTCGGGATAGTCGAACCAGTCCTGCGACCGCAGGCGGGGCATCGGTGTCTTCTCGTCGCTCATGAACCTGCCTCAGCCCTGTTCCCGGTTATTCAGTTTTTCGAGGTAAAGCAGGATGCCGCTATGGTCGATATCGGCACCGCCGTCACCGACGAAGTCATCGAATTCCCGCGTCACCTGCTGGGTAAGCGGCAGGTTGAGAGACAGATCCTTCGCCGTCGCCAGCACGCCGTTCAGATCCTTGAGCTGGAACTTGGAGGGACCACCCGGCACGAAATTGCGCTTCACCATGCGGTCGCCATGTAATTCCAGGATCCGGCTTTCGGCAAAACCGCCGCGAATGGCGTTGCGGAATCCTTCACGCGATGCACCGCCCGCTTCCACCAGCATCATCGCCTCTGCTACCGCGCCGATGGTGATGGCGACGATCTGCTGATTGGCGAGCTTGCAGAGCTGGCCCGCACCCGAGGGACCGACATAGGTAAGCCTGCCCATCGGCGCAAATACGTCGGACAGACCGGACACCAGCGCTTCGTCCCCGCCGGCCATGATAGCCAGCGTGCCCGCGGTTGCGCCCGGCACACCGCCAGAGACCGGCGCATCGATATGATGAATGCCGAGAGCCTTAAGCCGGGAGGAGTGTTCGCGCGCAATAGGCGGTGCAATCGAGCTGCTGTCGATTACGACCGCGCCTTTTTCCAGCGCTTCGGCCACTCCGGCCTCGAACAGCACCTCGCCCACGGCTTTGCCATCGCTCAGCATGGTGATGACGATATCGGCACCCTTGGCGGCCTCGGCCGGCGATGCCGCGAGAACCGCACCATCGGCAACCAGCGCCTCAGCCTTTTCGACGCTGCGGTTCCAGACCGAAACCGAAAAGCCGGCACCCAGCAGACGCCGGGCCATCGGCCCGCCCATCAGGCCGGTGCCGATAAAGGCAACCGACCGCTTCTTCTCCTCCCCATTGATACTCATTTCAGCGAACCTCCCAGTTCGTCCTCGATATGAACCTGAATGATCTCTTCGAAGGAACTTTCGGCCGTAAAGCCAAGTTCGCGGGCGCGCTTTGCTTCGAAACCGGGGGCCCAGCCTTCGCACATGCGCATGATCATCTCATTGGGCTCGCGGCGGATGAGGGCAACGGCCTTTTCGCCGGCAACCTTGCGCAGTGCTTCGATCTGTTCGCCAACGGTGGCGCTGAGGCCGGGCATGGACAGGTTGCGGCGCGGACCGACCTTATCCACGTCGATCGTTGCGCCATGGATCAGGAAACCGACGGCGGAACGCGGCGAGGCGTGCCAGTGGCGAATGCTTTCCGGCACCGGCAGAACCGCTTCTTGGCCGACCAGCGGCTCGCGCAGGATATTGGAGAAGAAGCCGGAAGCGGCCGCATTCGGCTTGCCGGGGCGGATGCAGATGGTCGGCAGGCGAATGCCGATACCGTCGAAGAAACCGCGACGGCTGTAATCGGACAGCAGCAGTTCGCAAATCGCCTTCTGCGTACCGTAGCTGGTCAGCGGCGTGGTGTGGAATTCATCCGGGATCGGATAGGGAAGCGGCGCACCGAAGACGGCGATCGACGAGGTGAAGACCACGCGCGGCTTGTAACCATCCTTGCCGTTGGCAATGCGGATGGCGTCGAAGAGATAACGCGTGCCATCGAGATTGATGCGGTAGCCCTTGTCGAAATCGAGCTCGGCTTCGCCGGACACGATGGCAGCGAGGTGAAAGATGGCGTCTGGACGGGTCTCAACCAGCTTTTCGGCTTCGCCCGGCGCAGACAGATCCGCCGCGCGCGCATCGACCACACCCGAAAAACCGGCGGGCGCTTCAGGCTGGAAAACGTCGATAAGCGTGAACTTGTCGATCGGCTTGCCACCAAGCGATCCGTCCTTGACGAGACGCTGCGTCAGCTTGCGGCCAACCATACCTGCGGCGCCGATGATTGCGATATGCATGTCTTCCTCCTCTTTGTCCCGGTCATTCTCCCGAGACCGAAAAAACATCATCGGCCAGTCGACCGATAAATTAGCTTGTAAGGTTGTCTGATAACCTTATATGATCGGATTGAAAATAGTATTTTTTCACAAACCGGCAAAAGCAAGGGCGAAAGACCCTTGTCCGGGTATTTTAGGGCGGATTGGACGGAGAGGGTGGAATGACGATCGTGAGCGAACACGATATCGAGGAATTGCGGTTCTCGTTGAAAAACAGGCTCGGCGAGGCTTTGCTGCTGACATCGCAGGAAGACATGCTGCGCTATTGCCGCGACTGGCACGGCGACGTCACCAGTTCTGCCGTGGCCGTCATCCGCCCCCGGTCAACCAAGGAAGTCTCCGACACGGTTCGCGCCTGCGCCGAGCTCGGCCTCTCCATCATTCCCCAGGGCGGCAATACCGGTCTTGTTCTGGGCGGTATTCCCGATGCGCCGAAGCGGCAGGTCGTGCTGAGCCTCGAGCGCATGAACGCCATCCGCACCATAGACAGCGACGATTTTTCGGCCGTCGTCGAAGCCGGCTGCATTCTGTCGGAATTCAAGGATGCTGTTCAGGATGAGGGAATGTTCTTCCCGTTGTCGCTTGGCGCACAGGGCAGCTGCCGCATTGGCGGCAACGTCTCCACCAATGCCGGCGGCATCAATGTCCTGCGCTACGGCATGACCCGCGAACTGGTGTTGGGTCTCGAAGTGGTATTGCCTGATGGCACCATCTGGAATGGCCTGTCGACGCTGCGCAAGGACAATCGCGGCATCGATCTCAAGCAGCTTTTCATCGGCGCCGAAGGAACGCTCGGCATCATCACTGCCGTTGCCGTCAAGCTTTACCCCAATCCCGAACATGTCGAGACCGCACTGCTCGGCCTCAACTCGCTGGATGACGCCATCAAGCTTTACCGTCGCGCCCGCCGCGAATGCTGTGACCTGATGTCCGCCTTCGAATTCATGCCGCCCGTCGCCTTCACGCTGGCGATCGAGGCCATACCCGACCTCAAAATGCCGATCGCCGGCGATTATCCGGCCTATGTTCTGATGGAAATTTCAGGCTCCGGTCTGGTCGATACCGCGGACCTGATGGGACGCTTCCTCGAAGGCGTCATGGAAGACGGCCTGGTGCTGGACGGCGTCATCGCCTCCTCGCGCGCGCAGGCGCAGTCGCTGTGGCTTTTCCGCGAGGGCATGAACGAAGGCCAGGCGCTGCGCGGTAGCCATATGCGCACCGACATTTCGGTGCCGCTGTCCAAACTCGCGGCTTTCGTGGCCGAGGCGGAAGCGGAACTGGCGGAAAAGCTGCCGGAGTGCCTCGCGGTTTCCTACGGCCATGTCGGAGACGGCAACGTCCACCTCAACGTCCTGCCGCCCAACGGTTCGGCGCCGGAAGAGCGCGACGCCTTCATCTACAAGTCGAAGACACTCGTTAACGAGGTGCTCGACCGCTACGTCGGCAGCATCAGCGCCGAGCACGGCATCGGCCGTCTGAAGCGCTCCGATTTCGAGAGCCGGCTATCTGATGTGCAGCGCCGGATGATCACGGGGCTGAAAAACGCCTTCGACCCCGATTTGCGGATGAATCCCGGTTGCCAGATAAGCCTACAACCGGATAGCTAATCGAAGAATGGCAGAGGCGTCCGGGTACGCCGCCTTTGAAAACCCCGCTGGCGGCGAAGGAGGAAGTCGCTGCCGCGGGAGAAAACGAACCAATCGTTTCTGTGGAACGGGAGCAACCATGACGCTGGAGTTCAATCAGATACATCGCAACGACCATCTTCCCGGCCGTATCGCCGCGGAGATCGCCCGCGAGATCAATGATTCGAAACTCGGGCCGGGCGACAGGCTGCCGACGGAACATGTTCTGGCGAAAACCTTCGGCGTCAGCCGCTCGGTCATTCGCGAGGCGATCGCGCAACTGCGTAACGAGGGCTTTGTCGAAACGCGCCAAGGCGTGGGCGCATTCGTCACCGATCCCCGGCAGAGACTGTCCATCCGCATCGAGCGGTCCCGCCTGAACGACCCGGAAAATTTCCGCGATCTTTTCCAGCTTCGCATGCCGCTGGAAATCGAGGCCGCGGGCTTGGCCGCACTTCACCGCAGCCCACAGCAATTGGCGCGCCTGGCGGCAGCGCTCGAAAAGATGAAAACCGCCGACGACTGGTCGACGGAAGGCGTTGCGGCCGATCTCGACTTCCACCGCATTTTGGCGGAAGCGACCGAGAACGAATATTTCCTGATGTTTCTCGGCTTTATTGCGGAACGCATCAGCTCCGCCATCAACATCGCTTTCTCGCGCGCTGTTTTCGGAGAAATTCTCGAGGTGACGATCGCTGAACATGTGGCCATCTACGAGGCCGTCGAACGCGCCGATGCGACTGCGGCAAAGAACGCCATGCGCAAGCACCTGATCGGCGCGGCAAGCCGGGTTAACCTCGAACTGGATATTTTCTAGAGGGTGGAATAAAGGACCGAACCGCAAAGCTATAGGACAGGTTTCACGGCTTTCCGGTAATCCAGAGGCGAAAGACGATAATTTTGTCCGCGAGACCGCTAGACTCGGCAGAAAAGTCATACTAAGAAGAATGGGATTAGGTTGTCAGACATCCAGACAATAAGACCGCAGGAGGCGGATTGTCCGGAGGCTGAAGGGGAGGACTACATGACCGGCACAAGGTCCATCGACGCTACCGCAATTTTGCCTGAAGATTTCCAGAACGCGCTGCTCGTCGGCCGCGTCTGGTCGAAAAGCGAAGGCGGTCCCTGCCCGGTCCTGCTCAAGGACGGCGTCCTTTACGACCTCACCTCTATCTCGCCCACCATGTCGGAACTTCTGGAAAAGACGGATCTGGTGGAGCGGCTCGCCGACACCGGCACTTTCGTCGCCCTCGGCTCGCTTGAAGCCTTTCTGGACGGCTCCGCCGGCGAACTTCTTGCCCCCAATGACATTCAGGCCGTCAAGGCCGCAGGCGTCACCTTCGCCGACAGCATGCTGGAACGCGTGATCGAAGAACAGGCCAAGGGTGACCCGCTTCGCGCGCAGGAAATCCGCGGAAGACTGGCACCGGTTCTCGGCGACAATCTGAAGGGACTTGAGGCCGGCTCCGAAAAGGCCGCCGAAGTGAAGAAACTGCTCCAGGAAATGGGCCTCTGGTCGCAATATCTGGAAGTGGGCATTGGCCCGGATGCGGAAATTTTCTCCAAGGCGCAGGCCATGGCTTCCGTCGGCTGCGGTGCGCTGATCGGCGTTCACCCGAAATCGCAGTGGAACAACCCGGAACCGGAAGTGGTGCTGGCCATCGCTTCCGACGGCCGCATCGTCGGCGCGACGCTTGGCAACGACGTCAATCTTCGCGATTTCGAAGGCCGTTCCGCCCTGCTTCTCAGCAAGGCGAAGGACAACAACGCTTCCTGCGCCATCGGTCCTTTCATCCGCCTGTTCGATGGCAACTTCACCATCGAAGACGTGAAGAAGTCGCAGATATCGCTTCTGGTCGAAGGCGAAGACGGCTTCACCATGACGGGCGTCAGCCCCATGGAAGCGATCAGCCGCACACCGGAAAACCTCGCTTCGCAGCTCTTGAACCGCAACCATCAATATCCTGACGGTGCTGTCTTTTTCCTTGGCACGATGTTCGCCCCGGTGAAGGATCGCCATGGCCCAGGCCTCGGTTTCACCCATTCAAAAGGTGACCGTGTCGAAATCTCCACGCCCAAGCTCGGCAAGCTGATCAATTGGGTCACGACGACCGACGAATGCCCGGAATGGACATTCGGCACGACGGCCCTGATGCGCAATCTGGCGAAACGAGGGCTACTCTAGATATTTCTTCGGGAGGGGAAAATGCAAAAGACCATCAATCTCTTTTATCGGATTCTCGAAATCATTCTCGTCCTGCTGCTCGCCGGCATGTCGATCATGGTCTTCGTTAACGTCGTCATGCGTTATACGATGAATTCCGGCATCAACATCTCGGAAGAACTGTCGCGATATTTCTTCGTATGGCTGACCTTCATCGGCGCCGTGCTGACCTTCCGCGAAAACAGCCACATGGGCATTGAAACGCTCGTGATGTTCCTGTCGCGCCGCGCCCGCATCGTATGCATGATTGCGTCGAACATCATCATTCTGGCCTGTTCCGCCATCTTCTTCTGGGGAACGTGGAAGCAGTCCGCCATCAATGCCAGCATGCATGCGCCCGTCACCAAGCTTTCGATGATCTGGGTCTATGGCATTGGCATGTTCACCGGCGGCCTGATGTTCATCATCGCACTGGAACGCCTGTACCGCTATGTGACCGGTCGCGTGACAGAGGACGAAATCGCCCAGTTCGCGGGCGAGAACCTCACGATCGAACAGCTTTCGGAGCGCTGATACCATGACACTTTTCGTTTTTGTCGGCTCTCTTCTGGGAGCCATGGCGATTGGCGTTCCCGTCGCTTTCTCGCTGATGTTCTGTGGCGTCGTGCTCATGTGGTACATGGGCATGTTCAACACCGCGATCATCGCCCAGAACATGATCTCGGGCGCGGACACCTTCACGCTGCTTGCCATCCCCTTCTTCATTCTGGCTGGCGAACTGATGAATTCCGGCGGTCTTTCCCGCCGCATCATCGACTTTGCGATCGCGCTCGTCGGCCATATCCGTGGCGGCCTCGGCATCGTGGCGATCGTCGCGGCCATCATCATGGCCAGCATCTCCGGTTCTGCGGCAGCTGATACCGCAGCCCTTGCCGCAATCCTGATCCCGATGATGGCGAAGGCCGGTTACAACATTCCGCGCTCCGGTGGCCTCATCGCCGCAGGCGGCATCATCGCCCCGGTCATTCCGCCGTCCATGGCCTTCATCGTCTTCGGTGTTGCCGCCAACGTGTCAATCACTCAGCTTTTCCTCGCCGGCATCGTTCCTGGTATTCTGATGGGCACATCGCTCATCATCGCCTGGCTGATCGTGGTGCGTAAGGACAACGTAAAGCCCCTGCCCAAGACTTCGGGCAAGGAACGTCTGCTCGTGACTGCTCGTGCCGGCTGGGCGCTCGGCATGCCTGTTATCATTCTCGGCGGCATCAAGGCGGGCATCATGACGCCGACGGAAGCTGCCGTCGTCGCGGCTGCCTACGCGCTTTTCGTCGGCATGGTGATCTACCGCGAACTGAAACCGGCGGATCTGTTCCACGTGCTTCTGCGCGCCGCCAAGAGCACGTCCATCATCATGTTCCTGGTTTGCGCGGCGCTCGTCTCCGCATGGCTCATCACGGCAGCGAACATTCCGAACGAAGTCGCGGGTTATATCGAGCCGCTGATCGACCGCCCGATGCTTCTCATGGCCGCCATGATGGTACTGGTCTTCATTGTCGGAACCGCACTCGACCTGACGCCGACCATCCTGATCCTGACGCCTGTTCTGATGCCAATCGTCAAACAGGCGGGCATCGACCCGGTCTATTTCGGTGTCCTCTTCATCATCAACAACGCCATCGGCCTGATTACCCCTCCGGTTGGCGTCGTTCTGAACGTTGTCAGCGGCGTCGGCCGCATCCCGCTCGGCAAGGTTACGGTCGGCGTCTGGCCGTTCCTCGTTGCCGAAACCATCGTCCTGGCGCTGCTCGTGATTTTCCCGGACATCGTTCTCGTACCGCTGCAATATCTCCGCTAATCCGCAACCGCTTCTCGAACACAATCCAAGGGAGGATATTATGAGAAAGCTTCTTCTGACCACCACGGCCATCGCTTTCGCCGTTGGCGCCGCAGCGCCGGCAATGGCCGAATTCAACAGCCGCAACATCCGCGTTTCGAACGGCATCAACCAGGACCACCCGGTCGGCAACGGTATCAAGGCCATGCAGGCCTGCCTCGACGACAAGTCGGGCGGCAAGCTGAAGCTGACGGCATTCTGGGGTGGCGCTCTCGGCGGTGACCTTCAGGCAACTCAGGCCCTGCGTTCCGGCGTTCAGGAAGCCGTCGTGACGTCCTCTTCGCCCCTCGTCGGCCTCATCCCGTCGCTTGGCGTGTTCGACCTGCCGTTCCTCTTCGCCAATGACAAGGAAGCCGATGCCGTCATGGACGGCGCCTTCGGCGACATGATGAACAAGAAGCTGGAAGAGCAGGGTCTCGTGAACCTCGCTTACTGGGAAAATGGCTTCCGCAACCTGTCGAACTCCAAGCATGCCGTTACGAAGTGGGAAGACTTCTCCGGTCTCAAGGTTCGCGTGATGCAGAACAACATCTTCCTCGACACCTTCCAGAACCTCGGCGCCAATGCGACGCCGATGGCTTTCGGCGAAGTTTTCTCGGCGCTTGAAACCAACGCGATCGACGCGCAGGAAAACCCCTATGTGACGATCGACACCTCCAAGTTCTACGAGGTGCAGAAGTACATCACCGAGACGAACCACGCCTACACGCCGTTCCTTTTCCTCTTCTCCAAGCCGATCTTCGACAGCTACACGCCCGAAGAACAGACCGCCCTGCGTGAATGCGCAGTCGTGGGCCGCGACGAAGAGCGCAAGGTCATCCGCGATCTGAACCAGAAGTCGCTGGAAAAGATCAAGGCTGCCGGTCTTGAGGTGAACTCGCTGTCTCCGGAAGAGCAGGCCCGTATCCGCGAGAAGTCGATGGTCGTCTACGAAAAGCACAAGGCTGAAATCGGCGCTGATGTCGTTGACGCCGTTCTGGCCGACCTCAAGAAGATCCGCGGCCAGTAAGCCCATCTGACTGAAATGAAAAACACCCGGAGGTTCCGCCTCCGGGTGTTTTTATTTGCGGAAAACTCAGGCCAGAAAAAAGGCTGCCGAAGCAGCCTTTTTATGAAAATCAGGACGCCGTGCGGTTCTGCCGGTTGGCGATGAGATCTTCCACCACCGCCGGATCGGCGAGCGTCGACGTATCCCCCAGCGCGCCGAAATCGTCCTCGGCGATCTTGCGCAGGATACGCCGCATGATCTTGCCGGAACGGGTCTTCGGCAGGCCCGGTGCGAACTGGATCTTGTCCGGCGTCGCGACCGGACCGATCTCGTTGCGCACGTGCTTTACCAGCTCTTCGCGCAGCGCATAATCACCGTTCTGGCCTGCCATCAGCGTGACATAACAATAGATGCCCTGCCCCTTGATGGGATGCGGATAACCGACCACGGCCGCTTCCGAAACCTGGTGATGCGACACCAGTGCGGACTCCACCTCGGCGGTGCCGAGGCGGTGGCCGGAAACGTTCAGGACGTCATCGACGCGGCCGGTGATCCAGTAATAGCCGTCCTCATCGCGCCGGCAGCCGTCACCGGTGAAGTACTTGCCCTTGTAGGTCGAGAAATAGGTATCGATAAAGCGCTGGTGATCGCCATAAACGGACCGCGACTGGCCCGGCCAGCTGTCGATGATGCAGAGGTTGCCGTCCGCCGGGCCCTCCAGCACCTTGCCTTCGGCATCGACAAGCTGCGGCTGCACGCCGAAGAACGGCCTTGTCGCCGAGCCGGGTTTCAGATCGGTCGCGCCCGGTAGCGGCGAGATGAGAATGCCGCCGGTTTCGGTCTGCCACCATGTGTCGACGATGGGGCTCTTGTCCTCGCCGACCACATGGTAATACCACTCCCAGGCTTCCGGATTGATTGGCTCGCCCACCGTGCCGAGAAGCCGGAGGCTGGAGCGCGACGAACGCGTAACGAACTGGTCGCCCGCCCCCATCAGCGATCGGAGCGCCGTCGGTGCGGTGTAGAAGATATTGACCTTGTGCTTGTCGATGACTTCCCAGAAGCGGCCCTGATCCGGGAAGTTGGGCACGCCCTCGAACATCAGCGTCGTCGCGCAGTTCGCAAGCGGCCCATAGACGATGTAGGAATGGCCGGTGACCCAGCCGACATCGGCGGTACACCAATAGACCTCACCATCCTTGTAATCGAACACATATTCATGCGTCATCGACGTATAGACGAGGTAACCACCCGTGGTGTGCAGCACGCCCTTGGGCTTGCCGGTGGAGCCCGACGTATAAAGGATGAACAGCGGATCTTCCGCGCGCATCTTCACGGGCGGGCAATCCGGTTTCACGGTGGCGATTTCCTGATGGTACCAGACGTCACGGCCCGGCGCCCAGCCGGTCTTGCCGCCGGTGCGGCGCACGACCAGAACCTTGTTGACGATGACATATTGCTTGGCGGCAATATCGATCGCCTTGTCGGTGTTTTCCTTCAGCGGGATCGGCTTGCCGCCGCGCACGCCTTCATCGCAGGTGATGACGAAGGTGGACTGGCAGTCGACGATACGGCCCGCCAGCGCCTCTGGCGAGAACCCGCCGAACACGACGGAATGGATGGCGCCGATGCGCGCGCAGGCGAGCATGGCATAGGCCGCCTCGGGAATCATCGGCATGTAGATGGTGACGCGGTCACCCTTCTTCACGCCGTGCTTCTTCAGCACGTTCGCCAGTCGGCAGACATAGTCGTAAAGCTGGTTATAGGTGATCTTCTTGTCGATATAGGGATTGTCACCTTCCCAGATGATCGCCGTGCGCTCGCCATGCGTCTTCAGATGCCGGTCGATACAGTTATAGGAGACGTTGGTCAGGCCGTCCTCGAACCACTTGATCGGCACCCGTCCCTTGAAGGACGTGTTCTTGACCTTGGTATAGGGCTTGAACCAGTCGATCCGCCGGCCGTGCTTGTCCCAGAACTTTTCTGGATCCTCGACGCTCTCCTGATACCATTTCTGGTAACGCTCATTGTCGATGAGCGTGCGGGCCTTCGCCGATTTGAGCACCGGATAGATTTTGGCAGACATGAACTCCTCCTGAAACCAAGTATGTCTTGTTTTAGCGCGCGCCGAGAGACTCCCATCCTCAGGCATGTGGTGAATTCATAGCAGGTCGATGACTGACGGCAATTAGACAAAGGCATTTGTTTTGCAAAGAATTGCAATTATGATGCAATCCGGTTATAGAGCGCCAATATCCCGGAAATCAGTGGTTGATACCACGCCCGCGACACCGGCGCGGACGGACAGAAGGACTGTATCTATGGCTCAACAATTGCTCATGCCAAAAGCTACGGCTGTATGGCTGGTTGACAACACCGCGCTGTCGTTCGATCAGATCGCCACGTTCTGCAAACTGCATCCGCTCGAAGTCAAGGCGATTGCCGACGGTGAAGCCGCGCAGGGCATCAAGGGCCTCGACCCGATCGCGACCGGACAGCTTTCCCGCGACGAGATCGCCCGCGCTGAAGGCAACCCCAACCACAAGCTCAAGCTTTCCGAGCCGAAGGTCCGTGTGCCGGAATCCAAGCGCCGCGGCCCGCGTTATACGCCAGTTTCCAAGCGCCAGGATCGTCCGAACGCCATTCTCTGGCTGGTTCGTAACCACCCGGAACTGAAGGATGCGCAGATTTCGCGCCTCGTCGGCACGACCAAATCCACCATCGAGCAGATTCGCGACCGCACCCACTGGAATTCGGCCAACCTGACGCCGATGGACCCGGTGACGCTTGGCCTCTGCAGCCAGATCGATCTCGACCTCGAGGTTGAACGCGCCTCGCGCGGCCGTCCGCTGCCGACTGCCGAAGAACTCGGCAACACGCTGCAGCCGGCAACGGTGACGGAAGGTCTGGACTATAACTTCCAGCGCGAGGAAGACGAACAGATCGATGCCGACGCCGTCTTCAAGAAGCTCAGCTCGCTGAAGTCGACACCGAAGGACGAAGACGAGGACGATCACTACTGATCGGACGTCTTGCATTCATTTAAAACCCGGCCGCAGTGCCGGGTTTTTTGTTGAATGGTTTATCGCGCGCCGAAGATCGCCGAGCCGACCCGCACGCTGGTGGCGCCGAATTCAACGGCAGTCTCGAAATCGCCTGACATGCCCATGGAAAGCTTCTCGAGGCCGCATTGTTTTGCAAGCTTTGCCAGAAGCGCGAAATGCGGGCCGGGATTTTCCTCCGCCGGCGGAATGCACATCAGTCCCTCCACCGGCAATTTCAGCTCGTCCCGGCAAAGAGCAACGAAGGCGACCGTCTCGCGCGGATCGATGCCAGCCTTCTGCGGCTCAAGCCCCGTATTGACCTGCACATAAAAACGAAGGCTGCGGCCCTGTTTGGCACATTCTTCGGACAGCGCACGGGCGATTTTCTCCCGGTCGATGCTCTGTATGACGTCAAACAGCGCGACGGCATCCGACGCCTTGTTGGATTGCAGCGGACCGATCAGATGCAGTTCGATGTCAGGTGTCTTCTCTTTCAGGCCAGGCCACTTGCCCTGCGCTTCCTGAACACGATTCTCACCGAACACGCGCTGGCCACTGTCGATGACCGGCTGGATGGTCTCCGCATCGAATGTCTTCGAGACGGCGACGAGCGTAACCTCGTCAGCCCTGCGACCGGATTTTTCCGCAGCTTCCGCGATACGCTGCCTGACATCCTCAAGACGTGCTTCGATTTCCATCACAGAACCTTTATTTGAACCATTCGCAAGCTAACTAGACGCCGATTGCCTTGATGCCAAGCGGGTTTAGCACCATTTGAGGCACGCTGGCCAAGATTGAACGCCCGGACGCCCCGCCAAACTTGACGCCCCGGTCGTTTCATGGTGAAGGTCAGCGCAAATTTTTCCCCTCGATACCCGGAATTCAGAACAATGGCCATCGAACGTTACAATCCTCGCGACGCCGAGCCGCGCTGGCAGCAGAAATGGAACGAAGACAAGGTTTTCGTCACCGACAACAGCGATCCGCGTGAGAAGTATTACGTTCTAGAGATGTTTCCCTACCCGTCGGGACGCATTCACATGGGCCACGTCCGCAACTATGCCATGGGCGACGTCGTCGCCCGCTACAAGCGTGCGCGCGGCTTCAACGTTCTGCACCCGATGGGCTGGGACGCCTTCGGCATGCCTGCGGAAAACGCAGCCATGCAGAACAAGGTTCATCCGAAGGACTGGACCTACCAGAACATCGCCACCATGCGCGGCCAGCTGAAGTCCATGGGCCTGTCGCTGGACTGGACCCGTGAATTCGCGACCTGCGACGTGGAATATTACCACCGCCAGCAGGCGCTGTTCGTCGACTTCATGGAAAAGGGGCTGGTTTACCGCAAGCAGTCCAAGGTCAACTGGGATCCGGTCGACCATACCGTTCTCGCCAACGAGCAGGTGATCGACGGACGCGGCTGGCGCTCCGGCGCGCTGGTCGAGCAGCGCGAACTGACGCAATGGTTCTTCCGCATCACCGATTTCAGCCAGGATCTGCTGGACGAGCTGGACACGCTGGACCAATGGCCGGAAAAAGTGCGCCTGATGCAGAAGAACTGGATCGGCCGCTCCGAAGGCCTGTCGCTGCGCTGGCAGACAGTTGCTGGCACAGTGCCGGAAGGTTTTTCCGACATCACCGTCTATACGACGCGTCCGGACACCCTGTTCGGCGCATCCTTCCTGGCGATTGCCGCAGACCACCCGCTGGCAAAAGAATTGTCGGCGAACAACCCCGATATCGCCGAGTTCTGCGATGAATGCCGCCGCCATGGCACCTCCCTGGCCGCGCTGGAAACAGCAGAAAAGAAGGGCATCGATACCGGCGTCAAGGTCGTGCACCCGCTCGATCCGACCTGGGAACTGCCCGTCTATGTCGCCAATTTCGTATTGATGGATTACGGCACCGGCGCGATTTTCGGCTGCCCGTCCGGCGACCAGCGCGATCTGGATTTCGCCCGCAAATACGGCCTGCCCGTCGTGGCCGTCGTCGCACCCGAAGGTCCCGATGCCGCAAGCTTCACCGTTGAAGACACAGCCTTCACCGATGATGGAGTTATGATCAATTCCGGCTTCCTGAACGGCATGAAGACGGCTGACGCCTTTGAGGCAGTCGTGCAGAAGCTCTCCGCCGAGATGCTGGGCAATGCGCCGCAGGCTGAGCGCAAGGTCAATTTCCGCCTGCGCGACTGGGGCATCTCCCGCCAGCGCTACTGGGGTTGCCCTATCCCCGTCATCCATTGCGAAGTCTGCGGTGTTGTGCCGGTTCCGAAGAAGGACCTGCCGGTCAAGCTGCCCGATGACGTGACCTTCGACGTGCCCGGCAACCCGCTGGACCGCCACCCCACGTGGCGTCACGTCGCCTGCCCGCAATGCGGCCATGACGCGCGTCGCGAAACCGACACGATGGATACTTTCGTCGATTCCAGCTGGTATTACACCCGCTTCACCGCGCCGTGGGAAGACCAGCCAACCGACCCGAAGGTGGCCAACCACTGGCTGCCCGTCGATCAGTATATCGGCGGCATCGAGCATGCGATCCTGCATCTGCTCTATTCCCGCTTCTTCACCCGTGCCATGCGCGAGACAGGCCATGTGGGCGTCAAGGAGCCCTTCAAGGGCCTGTTCACACAGGGCATGGTGGTGCACGAGACCTACAGCCATGGCGAAGGCACTGGCCGCGAATGGATAGCACCCGCCGACCTGCGCATAGAGGAGACGGACGGCGCTCGCCGGGCTTTCCTTCTGTCCTCCGGCGCCGAAGTCAAGATCGGCTCGATCGAGAAGATGTCGAAGTCGAAGAAGAACGTGGTCGACCCGGATGACATCATCGCATCCTATGGGGCGGACACCGCGCGCTTCTTCGTCCTGTCGGATTCTCCGCCCGATCGTGACGTCATCTGGTCGGAAGCTGGCGTGGAGGGCGCAAATCGATTCGTCCAGCGCGTTTGGCGCATCATCGGCGAAGCAGCCGAGGAACTGAAGAACGTTCAGCCGAAGCCTGCGACCGAAGGTGAAGGCCTGGCAGCGTCCAAGGCGGCCCACAAGACGCTGAAGGCCGTTCAAGAAGATCTGGACAAGCTCGCCTTCAACAAGGCGATAGCCCGCGTTTACGAACTGGTCAACGCCCTGGCCGGCCCGCTTGCCGATGTCGCGGCGGGCGGCAAGCCGGATGATGTGAAGGCAGCGGCACGCGATGCCGTCGAAATCCTCATCCGCATCATTGCCCCCATGACGCCGCATCTGGCCGAAGAATGCTGGTCGGCACTGGGGAACACGGGTCTCGTCGCCCAGACGCCATGGCCAGCTTTCGTGCCCTCGCTGGTCGAGGAAAACGATGTGGTGATGCCCGTTCAGGTCAACGGCAAGAAGCGCGGCGAATTGACAATCGCGCGCGATGCGGATCAAGATGCGGTCCGCACGGCCGCCCTTGCGCTGGATGCCGTGAAATCTATTCTTGCCGGTGGCGAGCCCAAGAAAGTCATCGTGGTTCCGCAGAGGATTGTGAACATTGTTGTCTGACGTTTTTTTGAGATGGAGCCGCGTCGCGGCAGCAATTTCCGTCGTGATGATGGCTGGTCTTCTGGCGGGCTGCCAGGTGCGCCCGCTTTATGGCGAGGCTTCCGGAACCAAGGAAAGGCTGGCGGCTGTCAGCGTTTCCGACGTCGGTGGAAGAGTTGGGCAGGAAGTCCGCAATCAGCTGATCTTTCTGATGGCGGGTGGCGCAGGCCAGCCGGCAACGGCACAGTATAACGTCAAGATTTCCGTAAGCTCTAGCTCCTCAACGACGGAAGTGCAGAATTACGACCTGACGACCCGCGCGAACAACAATTACGACGGCCCCTATCCCGGCCGTGTGGTGATGACCGGCAACTACGTTCTGACCCGTATTTCCGATGGTCAGATCCTGCGCTCCGCACGCCGCAGCGTAACGGCGCAGGTGGATCTGCCGCAGCAGGAATTCGCCAAGATCAGGGCAACCCGCGATGCTGAAAACCGGGCGGCCCGCGAACTGGCTGAAATCATCCGCACCGATATCGCCGCCACTCTCGGCCGCTGAGAACCGCGGCCGTGGCGGAGATAAAATCGCATGAGTTTGAGCGCTTCGCCGAAAACCCGGCGGAGCGCTTTCGCGTTTTTGTGCTCTATGGCCCAGATCGGGGCCTCGTATCGGAGCGGGCCAACCTCATCGCTAAAAAAACCGGCATCGATCCCGATGACGCCTTTGCATCACTGAAACTGGCCGCATCCGACCTGCAGGGTGATCCCGGCCGCCTCCTCGATGAGGTCAACGCCATTGGTCTCTTCGGTGGTGAAAAACTCGTCTGGATCAAAGGTGCGTCGGCTGAGAAGGCACTGGTGGATGCGCTCCAGATACTGGCCGAGACACCACCCGAAGCAAGTTTCCTAATCATCGAGGCGGGTGACCTCAAAAAAGGCACCGGGCTGCGCAAGATCGCAGAACCCGCGCGCTCGATCGCCGCAATCCCCTGTTATGCGGATGATGCGCGCTCGTTGAACGCACTGATCGATCAGGAGCTGTCGGCCGACAATCTGCGCATCGCGCCGGCCGCACGGCAGAGACTGATTGAATCGCTCGGCGGCGACCGCATTGCCTCGCGCAACGAAATCCGCAAGCTGGCGCTTTACTGCCGTGGCGCGGAAGTGATCGAGGAAGACGACGTGCTGGCGATCATCGGCGATGCCAGCACGGTTTCCGCTGACGACGCGGTCGACGCCATTCTCAAAGGTGACAGAAACGCCTTTTTCCACGCGACCCAGAAGATCATCTCGTCAAAGACGCCGATTTTTCTGGTGCTTCAGGGTTGCCTCAAGCAATTCCAGCTGCTCGACCAGATGCGGGCCGAAATGGACGAGAAAAAGCAGCAGGCCGGTCAGGTCATGCAAACGCTCGGACGCCACATCCATTTTCGCAGAAAGCCGATGATCGAAAGGGCACTGCGCACATGGCAGCCAGCGGCGATTGCCCGCGAGATGAACCGCCTCCAGGCCGCCATATTGCAAAGCCGCCAGCGGCAAAGCCTGGAAGAAAGCGTGGCCCTTCTGACCCTGCTTTCGACCACGCTGCAATCCGGCCGAGGTGGCTGAACTTCAGCAAAAAGCCCTCGCGCTGGCGCTGCGAGGGCTCTCAAAATCATAGTACGAAGACGATAGGCCGTCGAAAACTCAGTCACCCTGACCGGGTTCGGCGGAAAAATAAAGGTCCAGCTTGCCCTCGACGCCGTCCATTTCCTTGGCTTCGGGCATGGGGTCGCGCTTTATCGTGATGTTCGGCCAGATCGCTGCATATTCCGCATTCAGCTTCAGCCACTTGTCGAGACCCGGCTCCGTATCGGGCTTGATTGCCTCGGCGGGACATTCCGGTTCGCACACACCGCAGTCGATGCATTCATCAGGATTGATCGCGAGGAAATTCTCACCCTCGTAAAAGCAGTCGACGGGGCAGACTTCAACGCAATCGGTATATTTGCAGCGAATGCAATTGTCGGTCACGACATATGTCATGATGAACTCCAGAATATGCAGGCCGGGTCTTTGGGCTTCGGAACACAAGCCGTCGCCCGGAATTCAGACAGGGCAATTTCGCAAGTGACGTAATGCCTTTGCCTTCAGATAGCAAGGATAAACAATTCTGAAAAACCGGCCTGACCTGGAGGTTTATTCTAATCTGTATTTCCGTCACTGTCTGACAGAAACTTGTCGAGCGCTCTGCGCTCTTTTTTGGTCGGACGACCGCTGCCCGGCTCTCGCATCGCCTGCTCCAGGGGGCTCAGCCCGTCGGAAGGCGCCCGTGGCGGCGTCAGATCGTCGTAGAGAAGCCGGGCTTCTTCATAGGGCCCGCGCCGCTCGCCCCCGGACTTGATGACGAGGACCTTGTCCATGCGCTCGAAACCGATATCGAGCCTGTCTCCCGCCTTCACCGCATGGCTGGGCTGGCGGATGGTTGTCCCGTTGACCTTGACGTGACCCGACTGAATGTAGCCCTGGGCAAGCGAGCGGGATTTAGCCATGCGGGCAAAGAACAGCCACTTGTCCAGACGCTGACGCGTACTCTCCAATGGCTGTTCTTTGCTCCCCATAGGCTTACTTCTTCAGCTGCTCCTTGAGAGCAGCGAGTTTTGCGAAAGGCGAATCCGGGTCTAGTGGCTTCTCCTTGCGGGGCGGCTTGGCTTCGAAACGCTGCTGACCCTGCGGTTTTCCGCTGCGGTCGTTGCGATCCGGCCTGTCCTTGCGCTCGCCGCGATCCTGACGATCGTTGCGATTGCCGCGATCAGGGCGTCCGCCATCACGCTTGCGCTCACCCTCGCCGCCGCGATTAGCGGCCTCGCGATTTGCGCCGTCACGATTGTCACGACGGCCTTCGCCACGACGCTCGCCCTGCTCGCGCGCGCCATCGCGGGCTTGACCGCGATTGCCCGGACGACGGTTCTCGCTACGCTGGTTTTCGTTGCGGCCGCCGGGACGCCATAGAAGAACAGGCTTCGGCTCGGCAGCCTCAGCGCTTTCCGCAGGCACGGTCTCGCTCGCCGCGGCTTCTTCGCTGACGGCTTCCGCGACCGGTGTTTCCTCGGCGGCTTCAGCAACAGCCGTCTCGGACGACTGCTCTTCCGAAGTCGGTTCATCCTGCTCGGTCTCGGCGCTTTCCTCTTCCGTCACCGATTCAGCGGCGGCCGTAGCCGCAGCACCGGTCTGGCTGGCGAGGAAGGCCTGCGCCTCCTCCGCCGTCACCTGGTCAGCACGGTAGCCGAGACCCTTGAGGATCTCTTCCATGTCGTCGAGCGTCGCACCGAGAATGGAAAGCATCGCAGTCGTCGTCGTGAAACGACGGCCGTCATAGGCGCCTTCCGGACGCGGCTGCTGGCCGGGCTTCCACTGCAACAGCGGACGGATGAGATCGGCCAGACGCTCGAGAATGTCGATACGCACGGCGCGCTTTCCGAGGAAACGGAAACCGGCAAGCTTGTAGAACATGCGCTCGAAGGTCGGATCCGTCACCACGGAGGTGCGGCCGGCGGCCAGAACCGGAATGAGATCGCCATAACCCGGCTTACCGAGGCCATCATTCTTCAGGGCCCAGAGCAGCGTGACCAGCTCGGCCGGAGCCGGCTTCAGCAGCGCGGGCAGGAAGACGTGATAGGCACCAAAGCGCACGCCGTAGCGGCGCATGGAGGCGCGCGCATCCTGATCCAGCGACTTCACGTCTTCGGTGACGTCGCGGCGGAACAGAACGCCAAGATTTTCGACCAGCTGGAACGCCAGCCCCTTCGCCAGACCCTGAAGGTCTTCGGCGCGGGAAATATCGTCCAGCGCCTTCAGCACGGTCGCAATCTGGTGATTGACGAAACGTTCGACACGCGCCAGCGCATGATCGCGGGCATTGCCGCTCAACTGTTCGTCGGCAAGCAGGATCACACGCGGCTTCATGATGTTGTCGCCTGCCGAAAGGCGGGCCACCGGCTCGCCCAACCAGCGAACCAGACCATCGGAGCTCAAAGCGAGATCACCGTTTCCACTGGCATGCAGACGCGCAGCACGCGCCTCGTATTCGAGCGCGAGCGCCTTTTGCGCCGCAGCCTGCACGGCCTTCTGATCCGGCCCTTCCATTCCCGGCACCGGCGTGAACCGGAACCCGGCCAACTGGCCGACGTGATGTCCTTCTACGAAGACATCACCATTTACACTGATTTCAGCTTCAAGCATCGCATTCTCTCTCAGGCGCCTCATGAGCACAGATGTCCTGCGATCAACAAAGCGTTTCGTCAACCTTTCATGTAGTGCATCGGACAATCGATCCTCGATTTCCCGCGTCTTTTCTTGCCAGTGTGTCGGATCGGCAAGCCATCCTGGGCGGTTCGATACATAAGTCCATGTTCTGATCTGCGCAATCCTTGCAGACAGTGTATCGATCTCTCCGTCCGTGCGGTCGGCGCGGCGCACCTGCTCACCCATGAAATCTTCGTTCACAGCACCGCGTTTTACGAGATCGAAATAGAGCGTCGAGATCAGGTCGGCATGCTGGGCAGGTGCGATACGGCGATAGTCGGGAAGCGCGCATGCCTCCCACAGTTTTTCCACCCGCGCATCCGTCGTCGTCACGTCGATGATCTCAGGGTAACGCGACAGATATTCCAGCGCCTGCTGGTCGATCGCCGGCAGAGCCCGGGAAAGTCCCTGGATCGCCGGTGCGGCATCAAGGCTCAAACGCAGATTGGCGATGGAGGAGAAATCGAAATTCTTCGTCCGCCACTGCAGCACCTTCACCGCGTCGAACTGATGGGTCTCGATACGCTCCACCAATTCGTCGTCAAAGGGATCGACGCGCCCCGTCACGCCAAAAGTGCCATCGCGAAGATGGCGGCCGGCGCGGCCGGCGATCTGGCCGATCTCGCCGGGGTTGAGATTGCGAAACTGATAACCGTCGAATTTGCGGTCCTGCGCGAAGGCGACATGATCGACATCGAGGTTAAGGCCCATGCCGATGGCGTCGGTCGCCACCAGATATTCGACATCGCCGGACTGGTAGAGACCGACCTGCGCATTGCGCGTGCGCGGCGAAAGCGCGCCCAGCACAACAGCGGCACCGCCGCGCTGGCGACGCACCAGTTCGGCGATGGCATAAACCTCATCGGCGGAAAAGGCGACAATTGCCGTGCGTTGCGGCAGGCGGGTAATCTTTTTCTGGCCCGCATAAAAAAGCTGCGACAGACGCGGCCGCTCCACAACGGTAATTCCTGGCAAGAGCTTTTCAAGGATCGGGCGCATCGTGCCTGCGCCAAGGAGCAGCGTTTCCTCCCGCCCGCGCAAATGCAGCACGCGGTCGGTGAAGATATGGCCACGCTCCAGATCACCGGCCAGCTGCACCTCGTCGATCGCGACAAATGCGGCCGTCGTTTCGCGCGGCATGGCTTCCACCGTGCAGACGGAATATTTGGCTTTGGGAGGTGAAATCTTTTCTTCGCCGGTAATCAGCGCCACATTCGGCGCACCCACCTTTTCGACAAGGCGGGTATAGACCTCCCGCGCCAGCAAGCGCAGCGGCAGGCCGATGACACCGCTGCCATGCGCCACCATACGCTCGATCGCGTAATGGGTCTTGCCGGTATTGGTGGGGCCGAGAACGGCCGTGACACCGCGGCCGCTCAGGATCATGGGGCGAAAATTCAACGTACTATCCGCGAATCGACTTGCACTGCTTGCCGTGCCGCCCACCATCGCTGATGCAGGCCGCACGCACCACACATGGCAATGCCCGAAGACAAAGGCAATAGGCCTTGCCCGTAAAGTCGGCCGCAGCTCCTGCTGCACCGAATTTTCCGTTCAGATTCAGCCGGTTGAGAGAATAAAAAGAATCCGGCGAAAATGGAATCGATTCGGTTGCGGAACAGTCTGCGAACGAATCGAATACGAATCGCTGACTCGACGGGATTCAGCTTTTGTTCTCTACAGCATCTGGTTGGCGAATGCGCTTCCCATACCAGATTGTGAATCCGGGTAAGTCCTTGCCCGGATTCATGCTTTCCGCACCGGCCTTTCGCCAAAAATACCGGAATCGGCTGTCAAGCCGCAATCGCGGGATCAGAGCGCCTCGCCAGCGAGCAAACGCGGCGCATTCGCATCTGTCGTGCCGGCGGCCTGCCCGATGAAATAGGATTTCAGCGCCGGCAAACGATCGACAACACCCAGCCCGAAATCCCGCATGATGCGGATGGGACCGACATCGTTGGAGAAAAGCCGGTTCAGCACATCCGTCGTCACACCCATCCGCAACGTATCGAAACGCCGCCAGGACTGGTACCGCTCGAGAACGTTGAGGGAGCCGATATCGAGGCCGAGGCGGTCGGCCTCGACCACGGTTTCGGCCAGGGCTGCAACATCCTTGAAGCCGAGATTGAGGCCCTGGCCCGAGATTGGATGAATCCCATGGGCCGCATCGCCGGCGAGCGCGAAACGCGGTGCAACGAAGGAGCGCGCCAGCGTTAGCCCCAGCGGAAAGGCACGGCGAGGGCCGACGGGGTGGACAGGGCCGAGCTTGTGACCGAACCGGCGCTCCAGTTCTTCCTCGAACACCAGATCATCGGCAGCGACCAGCCTGTCGGCATCGGCCGTGCGCTCGGTCCAGACAAGCGAGGAGCGGTTTCCCTTGAGCGGCAGGATGGCGAAAGGCCCCGACGGCAGGAAATGTTCCTCCGCGCAGCCCTCATGCGGCCGCTCATGTTCGACGGTGGTAACAATCCCGGACTGATCATAATTCCATTGCACGGTCTTGATGCCTGCCATATCCCTGAGCGCCGAGCGAACCCCGTCGCAGGCGACGAGCAGCCGCGCTTCAAGGGAAGAGCCGTCAGAAAGGCTGATCAATGTCGATTGCGGCCCAGTAGTAAAGCCGGAAACACTGAGACCATGGCGGATTTCAACGCCAAGACGCTCGCACAGGCCTCGCAAAGCGCCGACCATCGCAACGTTCGGAACCATATGGGCGAACGGCCTGCCCTCCTCGACCACACCATCAAACGTCAGAAACACCGGACGGACGGGGTCTGCGGTCTTCGAATCGGTGACGATCATCTTGTTGATCGGCTGGGCCTCCGGTTCGATCTCGTTCCATATGCCGAAAACGTCGAGCATGCGCGTGGCCGCCGCAATGATGGCGGAGGCGCGGACATCCTTCTTCCAGACATCCTCGGGAGCTGCCTCAACCACCTGCACATTGAGATGCCGGGCCGCCTGCTTAATTGCGACAGCAACGGAAAGACCGACATATCCGCCGCCTGCAACCACCACGTCTAGCATCGCGCTTCTCCTCAAATCTTGTGCACACATCATCGGCGCACTATAGACCATGTGACGTCTTCCTACAGCCGGAGCAGGCCGAAAAAATGTCGCATCCTTTGCAAACGTCAGACCCGATGGCCAATCTCATCACCACGCTCGATCTCGAAAAGCTGGAAGAGAACCTGTTCCGGGGCGAAAGCCCGCAAATCGGCTGGCAGCGCGTCTTTGGCGGCCAGGTCATTGCGCAGGCCCTGATCGCCGCGCAGAGGACCGTGGACGACGACCGCCTAGTGCATTCGCTGCATGCCTATTTCATGCTCCCCGGCGATCCGCTGGTGCCCATCCTCTACCAGGTGGAACGCATCCGCGATGGTTCCAGCTTCGGCACCCGCCGCGTGGTCGCCATACAGCATGGCAAGGCGATTTTTTCCATGTCCGCGTCGTTTCAGATATTTGAGGACGGCTTTGACCATCAGATAAAAATGCCGGATGTGACGCCGCCCGAAAAGCTGATGAGCGAAGAGCAGATGCAGGCGGCCTTTCTCGCCAAGGCACCCGCCTCGATCCGCAAATACTGGAGCAACAAGCGCCCGATCGAGATAAGGCCTGTTTCACTGACCCATTACATCTCGAAAGAAAAGCTGGAACCGCAGCAGGATATCTGGGTTCGCGCCGTCGGTGATGTGCCCGACAATCCGCATTTCCAGTCGGCCATTCTGGCTTATCTGTCGGACATGACCCTGCTCGACACATCGCTCTACGCCCATGGAACGACGATCTTCGATCCTTCCATTCAGGTGGCCAGCCTCGATCACGCCATGTGGTTCCACCGCCCCTGCCGGTTGGATGATTGGCTGCTCTACAAGCAGGATAGCCCCAGCGCCTCCGGTGCCCGCGGTTTGACCCGTGGCAATATTTTCACCAGACAGGGTGAGCTGGTCGCCTCCGTCGCACAGGAAGGTTTGATCCGCAAAAGGGCAGATGATTAAATAATGTGCTTTTCTCAGAAATCGCACATTTAATAGACGCAAATTCCGTCGACAAATGCCCCTTTTTCAGACGTCCTTCATATAAGTTTTATATTTCAATAGCTTATAAGCCAGATGAAAAACTGGCACGCCCTTTGAATGTATGTCCGCAGTCGCTGTTACTGATCTGCCAGCGGCAAGGAGAGTCGGCTCCGTGCCGAGGACAAACAAAGGATGGGAAACCAGATGAAAATTGTGATGGCCATTATCAAGCCGTTCAAGCTGGATGAGGTGCGCGAAGCGCTCACCGGCGTCGGCATCCAAGGCCTGACCGTGACCGAGGTAAAGGGTTACGGACGCCAGAAGGGGCATACCGAGATTTATCGCGGCACGGAATATGCGGTGAGCTTCCTTCCCAAACTGAAGATCGAAATCGCAGTTCCATCCGACCTCGTCGACAAGGCTGTCGAGGCTATCGCGTCTGCGGCAAAGACCGGGCAGATCGGTGACGGAAAAATCTTCGTCTACTCTATCGAACAGGCCGTGCGCATCCGTACCGGCGAAACCAACACAGAAGCGCTTTGAAGCACGGCTGACAGGGGAGTTTTCTAGCTATGCAACTCAACAAGTTTTCAACGCTCGGCAAGCTGGGCGCCGGTGTGGCGGCCCTGATGGCCCCGGCCATCGCCTTTGCCCAGGAAGCCGCGCCGGCAGCAGCGGCCGCAGCACCTGTTCCGGAAAAAGCCGACACCGCATTCATGTATGTCGCGACGATCCTCGTGCTTTTCATGATCATTCCGGGCCTCGCCCTGTTTTATGGCGGCCTCGTCCGCACCAAGAACATGCTCTCCGTTCTCATGCAGTGCACGGTCGTCGCGGCAGTGATGATGCTCGTCTGGGTGATCTACGGTTACTCCTTCGCCTTCGGCGGCGGCACTGGCCCCTATTTTGGCGGCTTCGGCAAGCTGTTCCTCTCCGGCGTGTCGCTTGACAGCACATCGGCGACCTTCTCGGAAGGCGTGGTGATCTACGAATACACCTTCATCGCCTTCCAGATGACCTTTGCGGCCATCACACCGGCGCTGATCGTCGGCGCCTTTGCGGAACGCGTGAAGTTCTCCGCCGTCATCCTCTTCACCATCCTGTGGGCAACCTTCGTCTATTTCCCGATTGCACACATGGTATGGGATGCGAACGGCCTGATCTTCGGCATGGGCGCTCTCGACTTCGCCGGCGGCACGGTCGTTCACATCAATGCCGGTGTGGCAGGCCTGATCGGCGCGATCATGGTCGGCAAGCGCACAGGCTTCGGCAAGGACATGATGGCGCCCCACTCCATGACGCTGACGATGGTCGGCGCGGCCATGCTGTGGTTCGGCTGGTTCGGCTTCAACGCCGGCTCCAACCTCGAAGCATCGGGTGGTGCGGTTCTTGCAACCATGAACACCTTCCTCGCAACTGCCGCTGCCATCGTTTCCTGGTCGCTGGTTGAAAGCTTCACCCGCGGCAAGGCTTCCATGCTGGGTGCTGCTTCGGGCATGATTGCCGGCCTCGTCGCCGTCACGCCTGCGGCCGGCTCCGTCGGCCCGATGGGCGCCATCGTTCTCGGCCTCATCGTCTCGCCGATCTGCTACTTCTTCGTCTCGGTCGTGAAGAACAAGTTCGGTTACGACGATACGGCTGACGTCTTCGGCGTCCACGGCATCGGCGGCATCATCGGCGCCCTCGGCACCGGCATCTTCACCTCGCCGCTACTTGGCGGCACGGGCAAGGAAGACTTCTCCATCGCCTCGCAGGTCTGGACGCAGTTCGTCGCCGTCGCCATCACCATCGTCTGGTGCGCAATCGTCTCGGCAATCCTCTACAAGATAGTCGACGTTATCGTCGGTCTGAGGGTCCCGGTCGAAGCGGAACGCGAAGGTCTCGACCTCGCAACCCACGGCGAAGCCGCTTACCACTCCTAAAATCAGGGAAAAGGGGTTCTCCATCCCCTTACCCAAAAGAAGGCCCGCTCCGGCGGGCCTTTTTCTTTGTCGCAAATCTGCTAGAGCGCATCCAGTTTAAACGGAATAGTTGGACGCGCTCTAGATCTTTGTTTTCACGCATTTTCCGAACGTAAAACCGCGTCGCACTTTTACTGGAAATGCTCTGGCAGCATCAAAAAACCGCATGGTTAACACGACATTAACCAGCGAGCGGTTAGTTTTCCCTGTCAATCCGGGATCTGGTCACCTGCCGGATCTTGCCGAAACCACAAAAACGACGGGTTCAGGGACATGGGCAGAATGCAATCTCCGACATTCGATGGTCGTCACACACGCTTCGTGCTGACGGCGTTTTTCGTGCGGCAGATCATGGCTCTGGCCGGTTTCGCGTTGCTGGCCACCATTGCGCTGGGTATTGCCGCGCTCGCCACATGGAATGTGGCGGATCCGAGCCTCTCCTATGCCACCGGAAACCAGCCCACCAATCTTCTGGGATACGGCGGGGCGATCTTCGCCGATATCGTGATGCAGTTCCTCGGTCTCTCCGCAATCATCTCGCTTTTGCCGATGATCGCCTGGGCGATCGCGCTGATCGCCGGACGCAGGTTCAACCGGATACCCGCCCGCCTCGTCGCCTGGGTTGCCGGCGCCATCGTCTGCGCCGCCTCGCTCGGCTGTTTTCCCGCGCCCGTCACGTGGCCGCTGCCAAACGGCATCGGCGGCGTCATCGGCGATATGATCCTGCGCTTCCCGGCCCTTTTCATCGGCGCTTATCCGACGGGCACCATTGCAACGGTACTGGGCGTCATATTCGCAGCACCCGCCGCCTGGCTGATGCTGTTCGCCGCCGGTCTCATGGGAGGCCCGGAAGATGTCCCGGAACTGGAAGAACGCGCACCCGTTACGAGCAAGGCGCGCGCCACCCGGGAGGCCGAGGAAGATGATGACGACGGCGAGGGTTTCTTCGCCAATATCCTCGCCTTCGGCGCAATCGCACATTACTGGTACATTACCCAGGCCCGTCTTCGCCGCCTGTTCGGCATCAAGTCGAAATCCCTGCATGATGAATTCGAACATCCATACGATTTCAACGAATATGAATTCGGCACGTTGAACGAGCCTTCCCGCCTCAAGACGGCGATCAACCGCCTCGACCAGCGTGCGGAGCCGTCCTTCGAGGAACGCGCTGCATCCCGCCGGCAGGTGTCACCTCCTTCCATCGCGCTCGATGATGATGACGACATGGACGGAGAGCCGCGTTTCGCTGCAGACGGGCAGCGCTTGCCCAATGGCATTCTCTCGGATGACGACAGTGCCGATGAATCCGACCCCAAATTTATCGCAAGACAGGCACCGGGACGCGGTCAGCCCAGAATAACCGCCCCTTCCGCACGCCCCAAGCCGAGCGAGCGCGTGGCACGCGAGGCGCAGGCCTCCTTCATCGCCGCCGACGGCTTCCAGCTGCCCTCCGTCCATCTTCTGGCGGAGCCGAAGAATATCGTGCGCGACAACACACTGAGCGAGGAAGTGCTGGAGCAGAATGCCCGCCTGCTCGAAGGCGTTCTCGAAGATTTCGGCGTCAAGGGCGAGATCATTCATGTTCGCCCCGGCCCGGTCGTGACACTCTACGAACTGGAACCGGCACCCGGCATCAAATCCTCGCGCGTCATCGGCCTTGCGGATGATATCGCCCGCTCCATGAGTGCCATTGCCGCGCGCGTGGCCGTCGTTCCCGGCCGCAACGCCATCGGCATCGAGCTTCCGAACCAGACCCGCGAAACCGTGTTCCTGCGGGAACTGGTTGGCAGCCGCGATTTCGAAAACAGCAAGGCCAAGCTTGCCATGGCGCTCGGCAAGACCATTGGCGGCGAACCCGTCATCGCCGATCTCGCCAAGATGCCGCATCTGCTCGTTGCCGGCACCACCGGTTCGGGCAAATCCGTCGCCATCAACACCATGATCCTGTCGCTCATTTACCGCATGTCGCCGGAACAGTGCCGCCTGATCATGATCGATCCGAAAATGCTGGAACTGTCGATCTATGACGGTATTCCACACCTGCTCTCCCCTGTTGTCACCGATCCGAAAAAGGCCGTTGTTGCCCTGAAGTGGACGGTGCGCGAGATGGAAGAGCGCTACAAGAAAATGTCGAAGATCGGCGTTCGCAACATCGACGGCTTCAACAGCCGCGTGCAGCAAGCCCTCGACAAGGGCGAAATCCTCACCCGCACGGTGCAGACCGGCTTCGACCGCCAGACCGGCGAGGCCATGTACGAGACGGAAGAATTCGACCTGAAGCCCCTGCCCTATATTGTCGTCATCATCGACGAAATGGCCGATCTGATGATGGTTGCGGGCAAGGACATCGAAGGCGCCGTACAGCGTCTCGCTCAGATGGCGCGTGCCGCCGGCATCCATGTCATCATGGCGACCCAGCGCCCGTCCGTCGACGTCATCACCGGCACCATCAAGGCCAACTTCCCGACCCGCATCTCCTTCCAGGTAACGTCGAAAATCGACAGCCGCACCATTCTGGGCGAACAGGGCGCGGAACAGCTGCTCGGCATGGGTGACATGCTCTATATGGCCGGTGGCGGCCGCATCCAGCGTGTGCACGGCCCGTTCGTCTCCGACAACGAAGTGGAAGAGATCGTCGCTTATCTGAAGACCCAGGGATCGCCGGAATATCTGGAAGCGATCACCGAGGAAGACGACGAGGAAGGCAATGGCGGCGGCCCGGCCGGGACAGGCAATTTCTCCGATTCGGAAGACCCTTACGATCAGGCCGTGGCGGTCGTGCTGAGGGACGGCAAGGCGTCCACCTCCTATGTGCAGCGGCGTCTGGGTATCGGCTACAACCGCGCCGCCTCGCTGATCGAGCGCATGGAACAGGAAGGCATTATCGGCCCCGCCAACCATGCCGGAAAACGCGAAATCCTCGTACCGACGGAATCAGACATCATCGAGCGATAACGTCCGCAACCAAGCGGGGTTGAGAAGCGTTATTACACGCTTTCAACGTCATGAAGCCGCCGCCTTTTATGCGGACAATCGCTGCGATGAAGGAGAACAGAATGAACGACCTCACCACCGGCGAAACTGCAGCCGCAAACGCACCGCAAAACGGCGTGACGCGACGCGGCGTGCTGACGGCATTTTCCATGGCAGCCGCCATGGCCGGCCTGTCGCCGCTCAACGCATTTGCCCAGGCCGCCGGCAACGGCGCGACCGCGCAGAAAATCGCCAATCACTTCTCCTCGGTCAAAACCATGATGGGAGAATTTGTGCAATTCGGCCCTCGCGGTGAACAGACCGGCGGCAAATTCTACATCGAACGGCCGGGCAAGCTTCGTTTCAATTATGAGGACCCCTCGCCCATGCGGGTCATCGCCGATGGCAAGAATGTGGTCATCGGCAATATGAAGCTGAAGACGTGGGATCTCTATCCTCTGTCCAAGACCCCGCTCAGCCTGCTTCTCTCCGACAAGATCGACCTCGGCAACCAGAAGGTCCGGAATGTGAAGGAAGAGTCGGACCTGACCACCATCGTGCTGGGCGACAAGAGCATCTTCGGCGATTCCACCATTACCCTGATGTTCGACCCGAAGACCTTCGATCTGAGGCAGTGGACGACGACGGACGCCCAGAACAAGGACACGACCGTCATGATCTTCAACGTTCAGACGGGCGTGAACCTCGATGAACGCGTCTTCAACATCAATTACGAGGAAGTCCGCAAGCGCGGCTAAAGCTTCTCGCTCGTAAAAACTCTTCGAAAGGCGGCCTGGCGGTCGCCTTTTTTATTTTGCCGCTAAAATCCATTCCCGTTTTCATCGCGATGTTATAAGCCTGCGCCCCGGAAACATGCCTCGAAACAACAGGCTTCGAGGCGACACAGCATTTCCTGGAAATGGGGTCACCTCTTTCCATCCGGAAATGCCAAAATATTCTAGAAGCGGAGCTCATGCATGTCGTTTTCGATAACCACCTGGAATATCAACTCCGTCAGGCTCAGAATGCCGATCGTTGAGCAGTTTCTGGTGCGTTACAAACCCGACATTCTCTGCCTGCAGGAAACAAAATGCCCGAATGGCGAATTTCCGATGAAGCCGCTGAAGGCGCTCGGTTACGAACACGTCATCATCCACGGCCAGAAGGGCTATCACGGCGTCGCGATCGCCTCGAAAATTCCGCTCACCGAAGACCATCGGCAGGACTATTGCGGCATCGGCGATGCACGGCACATTTCCGCGATTTTTCAGGTGGGATCGCGCCGCGTGCGGCTGCATAATTTTTACGTGCCGGCCGGCGGCGACGAACCCGATCGTTCAATAAACCCGAAATTCGGCCACAAGCTTGATTTCATCGAGGAAATGAAGGCGCTTCGCGCCGATGGCGTTCCCGGCACCTCGTCCATTCTCGTCGGCGATCTCAACATCGCACCGCTTGAAAATGACGTGTGGTCGCACAAGCAGCTGCTGAAAATCGTCAGCCATACGCCGGTCGAAACCGACGGCATGCTGGATATCATGAAGAAGGGCAACTGGCTCGACCTGATGCGGCTGAACGTGCCTGACAGTGAAAAGATTTATACCTGGTGGAGCTACCGCGCCAAGGATTGGGAAGCCGCAGACCGCGGCCGCCGTCTCGACCATATCTGGTCGTCTCAGGACCTAGGCCCCTCGCTTGAAAAAATCGACATATTGCGCGAGGCGCGCGGCTGGAACCGGCCATCGGACCATGTTCCGGTTACCGCGCATTTCCGATTCTAACGGTTTTGACTAGCGTCAGGCGAAGCGGTTCTGCAAACGGGCCGCGCCTGCCGCCAGAGCCGCAATATTGTCGCGAATGCGCGCCGATACGATATCGGCCACTTCCGGAAACTCCTCCACCAGCCGGTGAAAAAGAATACGCGTGATGCGGATGACCTCAGAATCCTCCGCGGCCACAGCGGTGAATTTCCGTTCGCAGAGCGTGAAAAGCGCAAGTTCGGAAAGCAACACACCCTTGCCGGGCGCTGCCTGCAGCACGGGCTTGCCGTCTCTTCCTGCCGTGAAAAGCTCGAAATGGCCTGATGTCACCGCAAAGGCGCACTCAGCCGGTGAATGTTCCCGGAACAATGTCTGGCCTGCCGAGACGCGGCGGCGTTCCGCGCCGAAGGCGATCAGCCGCAGCTGATCATCGCTGAAGCCCGCAAACAACGGCACTTGCCCCAGAAGCATGATATCGTCCGTCAAGGCCATGTTTGATCGCTACTCCAGAAAGCCGCCTGCGCTACTATAGCGGTTTTCCAATATCGGTCTTCAAAATACAAGCAGTTAGAACGCCGTGCGTTTTCTCAAACGCACGGCGCCAGCTTTAGAACACGGATGAATGCCAAGCGACAGGACTATCCCGCTTCAGGGAACGATCTTGTAGCCGCCATTCTCGGTCACCAGAATTTCAGCATTGGAAGGGTCACGCTCGATCTTCTGGCGCAGACGATATACGTGGGTTTCAAGCGTGTGCGTCGTCACCCCGGAATTGTAACCCCACACCTCCTCCAGCAGGACATCACGCGTTACCACGGCACTGCCGGCGCGATAGAGGTAACGGATGATCGCCGCTTCCTTTTCCGTCAGACGGATTTTCTTGCCGTCTTCCGTCGTCAGCAGCTTCTGGCTGGGTTTGAACTGATAGGGGCCGACGGTGAAAACCGCGTCCTCACTCTGTTCGTATTGACGCAGCTGCGCCCGGATGCGCGCCAGAAGCACGGCAAAACGGAAAGGCTTCGTCACATAGTCATTCGCGCCGGCTTCAAGCCCGAGGATCGTATCGGAATCGGTATCATGCCCCGTCAGCATGATGATCGGTGCCTTGAAGCCACCCTTTCGCAAAAGCTTTACCGCTTCACGACCATCCATGTCCGGAAGGCCGACATCCATGATCAGAAGATCGACCTGGGCGGTCTTTGCGGTCTGCATTGCCTGGGCGGCGTTTGCGCCGCTCAGAAGCGAGAATTCCTCATAAGGAGACAGTTGCTCGGTCAGCGTCTCCCGAAGATCGTCGTCGTCGTCCACCAGAAGGATAGTGCGAGCCGTCATTCGGATTCTCAGCCTTTCTTACTTTAGCGCATCGACCCAAAAATCGCGTTCGATTTTCGGAAAGCACAATGCGTAGTTTAAAAGAGTTAGAGCATTCCAGTGCCTCCAAAAGGCGGCAAGGTGCTCTAATTGTCAGCCAATTCAGCGGTTTGCCGATAAAAGGTCAACCCATTGCCATGATATTACGAAGTGCTATGACTTCACGTTAGATAACCTGCAAAGCAAAATCTCGTGAAAAACATGAGCAGACAGCCCGTAAAGCAACATAAACGCGCATCGACGCTCATTGTTCGGCCGGCGCCCTTGAAAATAAGCCGGGCCGTCGTCCAGCTCGGGCATCTCACCTTTCCCGCAGCAATCGGGCGCAATGGCCGCACCGTGCTGAAACGCGAGGGAGACGGAAAGTCACCCATTTCCCTCACACGCCTGCTGCACGGATTTTATCGGGGCGACCGTAACCCCGCTATCCCCACGGCATTGCCGATGCAACGGACGCGGCAATCCATGCTGTGGTGCGACGAACCCCGCAGCGCCAATTACAACAGGCTGGTCAAGGGACCTTTCACGCAGAGCCACGAGGAGATGATGCGAAAGGATGGCCTGTATGACGTTTGCCTCGTGCTCGATTGGAACATCACATCGAGAAGTCGAAACCGCGGTTCGGCGATCTTCATGCATATGATCCGCCCGGGATATGAGCCGACCGCCGGCTGCGTCGCTCTCCATCCCCGCGACATGAAACGTATTTTGCCCCATTTGCGCAAGGGTACGAAAATTCGCATCCTGTAGATGAGGCACAAAAAAACCCGCCATTCTTGGCGGGTTTTTTTAAAAAAGGAGAAAGCCGGTGATTACGCGGCTTCTTCCTGAGAATCGTCCTCTTCGACGGCCTTGCCGCGCTTCGGACCCTTGGCAAGGTTGACTTCCACCAGGCGAACAGCCTCGGTTTCAGACATCTTGTTGACGGCGGCAATTTCGCGCGCCATGCGATCGAGAGCAGCCTCATAAAGCTGACGCTCGGAATAGGACTGCTCCGGCTGATTTTCCGCACGGTAAAGATCGCGCACAACTTCCGCAATCGCGATAAGATCGCCGGAATTGATTTTCGCATCATATTCCTGGGCGCGGCGCGACCACATGGTACGCTTCACACGCGCCTTGCCCTGCACCACTTTCAGCGCCCGCTCGACAAAATCGCCTTCGGAAAGCTTGCGCATGCCGATGCTCACGGCTTTTGCGACGGGAACTTTAAGACGCATCTTGTCTTTTTCGAAATCGATGACAAAAAGCTCAAGCTTCATGCCGGCGACTTCTTGTTCCTCGATGGCAGAAATGGTACCGACACCATGAGCGGGATACACAATCGCTTCACCGGTCTTGAAACCGTGATGTGCTGGAGATTTCTTCTGCTGGGTCGTCATTCGTTCTAAAAACTCCCTGTTACATACCCGGAGGTGCCGGGGTTGGGTCGGTCAGGCCCTGATGAGACGGGGGAACCGTCAGGTGACTCCGCACTGGTCCAGCCGTGCACGCAAAAACACACCTTCCCGCATTGCGGGGTTCGATAACGTAAACGCTCGATATGTCACGGAAACCGCGTGCAAAAGAGGTGTTGCTTTCGTGGTGTTTTTGGGCACACAAATGCCACGCTGTGGATCAGTGTCGTTTGTGTACCACAAAAATAGGCACAAATCAATAATTTGCTTCGACCGTGGCCGCAACATCACATGGCGGCCAAAGAACCACCTATAAATTGTCTGCCGAAATACTGTCAAATGCTTCGTGACAGGCCTTCACGGCACAAAGAGCAAAAAAATTTCATATCCCGACTGAAGAAACACGAAAGCCTCTTAAACTCTTCGTAATTACACGCCAGTATCCGATTCGAATGAAAAGGCAAAATCCGCAAATTGTCGGTGCTTTTTTACATTAAAGTGTGATTTTTGGAGGAATCCACGTCAAATGGGCTACAGAAATAATCCAAAACGCGAAAAACAGATCGAAAAAGCACGCCAGCAAGCAATTGCCGAAAATGCGCCATTTCTTGATCCGGGTATTCTTTATGGAAGAGCAAGCGCGGACGACATAGAATATTATTCCGCAGAAATGCTGGCCGCCAGCGCTGCCCACAGTTTCGAGGCGCTTTCGCGCTGGACCGGAGATGCGCCCCTCATCAGCATTGCCCAGGTCGAAGGCGTCACCCCCCGGGAAATTCCGGTAACGGTGCTGACCATTATCGGCCGCAACATGCCCTTCCTCTACGATTCCGTCATGGGGGAGGTCACAAGCAGCTATCGCGGCCTTTATCTTGCGGTTCACCCCATTCTGGTGCGCGACGAAAAGGCGCAGGCGGGTTATCGCCTTGCAGAGCCCGATGACGAGCCCTCCGAAAATATCAGTCTCATCCAGTTGCACATCGCGCCCTTGGCGACGCAGGCGGCAACAGCGCTGGAAGACAGGTTGCGCTTCGTGCTGACGCAGGTCCAGTCCGCCTACCGCGACTGGCGGCCGATGCTGGCGAAGCTCGACGAGGCGCTCGACGAACTGTCGAAGCGCGGCTCCTCGCGGCGCAAGACCGAGCGTGCGGAAGCCGTCGAGTTTCTCAACTGGCTTCGCAACGACAATTTCACCTTCCTCGGCATGCGCGACTACACCTATTCCGGCAAGGGAAAGAACGCGAAGATCGAACGCGGTGACGGCGTCGGCCTCGGCAGCTTGAGCGATCCGGATGTGCGCGTCCTGCGCCTTGGCAAGAACGCAGTGACGACGACCCCTGAAATCCTTGCCTTCCTCGATGGCCCCGATTTCCTCATCGTCACCAAGGCGAATGTGAAGTCCATCGTGCATCGCCGCGCTTACATGGACTATATTGGCATCAAGCGCTTCGACGAGGACGGCAATGTCATCGGTGAATTGCGTATCGTCGGCCTGTTCACCGCCACCGCCTATACGCGTTCGGTCAAGCAGATACCGCTGCTGCGCGCCAAGGTCGCGGATGTCGAGCGGCATTTCGGTTTTGATCCGAACAGCCACTCCGGCCGCATCCTGCAGAACACGCTGGAAGCCTATCCCCGTGACGATCTCTTCCAGATCGAGACGGATCTGCTGATCCGCTTCATCGAGCAGATCATGGAACTGAGCGACCGTCCGCGCGTCCGCGTCCTCGCCCGTATCGACCGTTTCGACCGCTTCGTTTCCGCCATCATTTTCGTGCCGCGCGAGGAATACAATTCCTATGTGCGCGAGAAGATCGGCGACTATCTGAGCAAGGTCTATGACGGGCATATTTCCGCCTATTACCCGGCGTTCCCCGAAGGCGCGGTCGCCCGCGTGCACTTCATCGTCGGCCGCACGGAAGGCAAGACACCGCGCATTGCGCAGGACAGGCTGGAAGATGCCGTCAGCGATATTGCGGCGCGCTGGATAGACCACTTCATCGCGCTTTCCGAACCGGGTGCGCCCGTGCTGGAGGTGGATCAGGCCTATCAGGAGGCCTTCACGCCGGAAGAGGCGATCGGTGACATGACGGATATTCTCGCCGCCGTCAAAGGCGAGCCGGTCCGCATTGAATTCTACCAGCAGGAAGGCCAGTCGGCCGAGACACTTTCGCTGAAGATATTCCATCGCGACGGGCACCTGCCGCTCTCGCGCCGCGTGCCCCTGCTCGAAAATCTCGGCTTCAACGTCATCAGCGAGCGCACCTTCGACATCGGCGTCGTTTCGGATGGCCAAAAGCGCGATATCGTGCTGCATGACATGGAACTATCCGTCGCGGCCGGCACGACGCTTGACCTGCCACATTACGGGCCGAAACTGGAAGAGGCCTTCCTCGCCGCCTTCTCGGGCAAGGTCGATAATGACAACTTCAACCGGCTGATCCTCGCCTGCGGCCTCACCGTGCGTGAAGTCTCCGTGCTGCGCGCTTATGCCCGCTATCTGCGCCAGACCGGCATTGTCTATTCGCAGGAGCATATTTCCGAAACACTCTTCAAATATCCGGCCATTTCCCGGAACATTTTCGCGCTGTTCAAGGCGGGCTTCGATCCGTCCATCGAAGAGAAGAAACGGCTGAAGAAACTCGCTGAAATACACAAGGCCATCGAATCTGCATTGAGCGGCGTGCCCAATCTCGATGAGGACCGCACGCTCAGGCGCTACGTCAACGCCATCGACGCAACGCTTCGCACCAACTACTTCCAGAAAAATGCCGACGGCACGCCGCGTGACCTATTGGCGTTCAAGTTCGATCCCAAACATCTGGATGGCCTGCCCGATCCGCGCCCCTTCCGCGAAATCTTCGTTTATGGAACCGAGGTCGAAGGCGTGCACCTGCGCTTCGGCAAGGTTGCGCGCGGCGGTCTTCGCTGGTCGGATCGCGGCCAGGATTACCGCACGGAAGTGCTCGGTCTCGTCAAGGCCCAGCAGGTCAAGAATGCGGTGATCGTGCCTGTCGGCGCCAAGGGCGGCTTCTTCCCGAAGAACCTGCCCGTTGGCGGCTCCCGCGACGAAGTCTTCAATGCCGGCCGCGAAGCCTACAAGACCTATATCCGGACCCTGCTTTCCATCACCGACAATATCGTCGATGACGCCATCGTGCCGCCGGCCGATACGCTGCGGCTGGATGGTGACGACCCCTATTTCGTCGTCGCTGCCGACAAGGGAACGGCAACGTTCTCCGATACGGCAAACGGCCTTGCCCACGACGCCGGCTTCTGGCTGGACGATGCCTTCGCATCGGGCGGTTCCGCCGGTTACGACCACAAGAAGATGGGCATCACCGCGCGCGGCGCCTGGGAAACGGTAAAACGTCATTTCCGCGAAATGAATACCGACATCCAGACCACGCCCTTCACGGTTGCGGGCGTGGGCGACATGTCCGGAGACGTTTTCGGCAACGGCATGTTGCTGTCGGAAAAGATCAGGCTGATCGCCGCCTTCGATCACCGCGACATCTTCATCGATCCGGATCCTGATACCGACAAATCCTTTGCCGAGCGCAAGCGGCTTTTCGAACTGCCGCGTTCCAGCTGGCAGGATTATGATCGCTCGGCTCTCTCCGCCGGCGCGATGATCATCTCGCGTTCCGAAAAATCGGTGACGCTGACACCGGAAGCCGTCGCTGCCATCGGCATCGACAAATCCGTCGCCACACCCTTCGAGATCATGACCGCCATTTTGAAGGCGCCGACCGATCTTCTGTGGTTCGGCGGCATTGGCACCTACATCAAGGCGGCGGTGGAAACCAATGCCGAGGTGGGTGACAGGGCGAACGACCCCATCCGCGTCAACGCCACGGAGCTGCGCGCCAAGGTCATCGGCGAAGGCGCCAATCTGGGCATCACCCAGAAGGGCCGCATCGCCTACGCGCTGGCGGGTGGACGTTGCAATTCCGACGCCATCGACAACTCGGCCGGCGTGAACTCCTCCGACGTCGAGGTCAATATCAAGATCGCGCTCGCCTCCGCCGTCAACAGCGGTCGCCTGACGATGCCGAAGCGCAACCAGCTTCTCGCCTCCATGACGCCGGAAGTGGCGCAGCTGGTGCTGCGCAACAACTACCTGCAATCGCTGGCGATCTCGCTGACGGAACGGCTTGGGCTTGCAAACCGCGAGGAACTCGGCCGCCTCATGAGCGCGCTGGAGGCAACCGGGCAACTGAACCGCAAGGTCGAAACCCTGCCGAGCAATGCCGAACTCAGCGAAAGATACGCCACCGGCAAGCCGCTGACCCGGCCGGAAATCGGCGTGCTTCTGTCATATGCCAAGCTGACCCTGTTTGACGCACTGGTGGCAAGCCCGCTTCCCGACGAACCCTATCTCCAGCATCTTCTTGCCGATTACTTCCCTGCCAAGATGCAGAAGAACTATGCGGACGATATCAAGGCGCATCGCCTGCACCGCGAAATCGTGGCAACGGCACTCGCCAATGCCGTGGTCAACCGCGGCGGCCCGGGCTTTGTGCAGAAACTCGCGGATGCGAGCGGCCTGCTGTCGGCCGATGTCGTCAAGGCGGCGGTGATCGTCGAGGATGGTTTCGGTCTCAAACGTCTGTGGAGCGAGGTCGATGCGCTTGACGGAAAGATCGGCGGAGAAGTCCAGAACGGGCTTTATGCCACGATCACCCGTATCTTCTCGGATGCAAGCAGGCTCTATCTGCAAACCGGAAGCGCAGGCGCTGCGACGGGAGACATGGCGACCGAGATCGAACGTCTGAAAACCGCGATCAAGACGCTGTCGCCGGCGGCGGCGAAATATCGTCGCGAGCTTGGCGTCACGGAAATTGACGGTGTTCCTGCCGGTCTTCTGGAGGAACTGGATACGCTTTCCCTGCTCGTCTACGTGCCGGAGATCATGCGCATCGCCGAAAGTGCAGGCACCACGCTCGCCCGCGCCGCCGAAAGCTACGCCACCGTCTCCTCGACCTTCCGTGTCGCGCGTCTGCTGGACGCCAGCCAGCGCATCACACCGGCCGACCACTATGAGAGTCTGGCTCTCCTGCGCAGCCAGGACCAAATCGCCCTGTCGAGACGCCGGATCGTCATCTCGGCGCTTACCGAGCATGCGAAGGAGAAGGATCCGGTTCAGGCCTGGTATGCGGCTGACCGCGTACGCGTCAACCGTATCGTCTCGGAACTCGGCGCGCTCAGTGAAAGCGGTGACACCAACCTTGCTCGCCTGACCGTGGCAGCGGGACTGCTTGGCGATATCGTTCAGACACGCTGATCGACCATCCGAAAAACGCCATCCGGGTTCTTGGCCCGGATGGCGATAGATGCCGCGATGCGTCGGCATCCCACCTTTTATCCTCCCCCTGATATCCGATAGGACGATGAATGACTGTCCCCACCCCGAATGCGGAAACAGTGGTTGCAAAACGCGGTATCTGGGGCTGGGTCATGTTCGACTGGGCGGCGCAGCCCTTCTTTACAGTTGTTACGACTTTCGTTTTCGGCCCCTATTTCGTTGCCCGCCTCACCGATGATCCGATTTCGGCGCAGGCGACATGGAGCAACATGGCGACGGTGTCGTCGATCATCATCGCCCTCTTCTCCCCCATCCTAGGATCCATCGCTGACCAATCCGGTGCAAGAAAGCCATGGATCGCTTTTTTTGCCGTCATCAAGATCGTCAGCCTCTTTTTCCTTTGGTTCGCAGCACCGGGCTCACCGCTCATCCTGCCGATCGTCTGCATGATCCTCGCCTCCATCGCCGCGGAATTTTCGATCGTCTTCAACGATTCCATGATGCCGCGGCTCACCAACCCGCAAAATGTCGGACGCATTTCCAACCTTGCCTGGGGGCTGGGTTATCTCGGCGGCATGGTGGTGTTGATCGCCGTAGTTACGCTTCTGGCCGCCAACCCGCAGACAGGGCTGACCATCGCCGGTATCACACCGCTCTTCGGCCTCGACCCGGCAACCGGCGAGGATGCCAGAATAACCGGCCCGCTTGCCGCATTCTGGTATCTCATCTTCATTTTACCGATGTTCCTGTTGACCCCGGATGCCGACAAGGGCCTGCCTTTCGCGGCGGCAATCCGCTCGGGCCTTTCAGAGCTCAGAACAACGCTGCGCGAGCTTCGCTATCGCCCTGTGTTGCTGCGGTTCCTCATCGCCCGCATGCTGTATCAGGACGGCGTCAATGGTGTGCTCATTCTGGGGGGAGCCTTCGCCGCCGGCATGTTCGGCTGGGCGACGATGGAAATCGGCCTCTTCGGCATTCTCCTCAATGTCGTCGCCATCGCAGGCTGCTTTGCGGCCGGACGCGTCGATCAGAAACTCGGTTCTCGAATCACCATTCTCATCAGTCTGGTGCTCCTGCTGCTTGCCACGCTCGGCATTGTCTCCACGGAAAAGGGCTCGACCCTGTTCGGCTGGGTACAATTATCAACGGCGGATAATGGCGGCATATTCGCCACCGGCGCGGAAAAGGCCTATCTGATTTACGGTGTGTTGATCGGCCTTGCCTTCGGCCCCGTCCAGGCCTCGTCGCGGTCTTATCTCGCCCGCAATATCACTGTGGCGGAAGCGGGCCGTTATTTCGGCATCTATGCGCTCTCCGGTCGCGCCACTAGCTTCATGGCGACGCTGTCCTTTTCAATAGCAACCTATATGAGCGGCTCCGCCCATATCGGCATGGCCACGCTCATCCTGTTCCTGGGGGCTGGATTTCTGCTGTTGCTGCGTGTGCCGGAGCGGGCCGCAAACTGAAGAACCTCAAACTTTAAGACGCGCGAGTGATGACAAATCGCTCCGCATATTCGATGTCATCCTCGGGCTTGACCCGAGGATCCATTGACTTCAGCATGTTGTGGATCCTCGGGTCTAGCCCGAGGACGACGAAGGAGAGGTCTGAACACCTTGGTCAGCAAGCTGGAAGCTGCATCGCGGATATAGGCAAGCGAAGCGCACCGCTTCTGAATGCCACGGCCTTCATCACAGTTGGTCGAGTTTTTGCTGCAATGCGCGCAGCTGCGCCTTCAGCTCATCGATCTCGGATGCGTTCGGCTTGCGGGTTTCCTTGGGCGCCTGCGGCATTACGAAAGGCGTGAAGCCCTGCATCGCCTGCCGGAACAGTTCCGTATTACGACGGATCTGCTCTTCCATCATCTGCAATGGCGCCTGAAAATTGCGGGCGAGCGAACCATCGCCGAAGGCCTTGGCCATATGCTCCTGCATCTGGCTCTGCTGATCGGAAAAGGTCTTCATCGAATGTTCGAGGAAGGTCGGCACGACCATCTGCATCTGATCGCCATAATAGGAGATCAACTGCCGCAGAAACGCCGTCGGCAACAGAGTATTGCCGGTTTTGGCCTCCTGTTCGACGATGATCTGCGTAAGCACCGCATGGGTAATGTCTTCGGAGGACTTGGCGTCCTGAACCTTGAAGTCTTCACCGCGCTTGACCATCTGCGCGAGATCGTCGAGCGTCACATAGGTGCTGGTTCCGGTATTGTAGAGCCGCCGGTTGGCATATTTTTTAATGATTGTTTCGCCGTCGTGTTTCGCCATGCCCGCCTCCTCGCGATGATGGTATTTTTTTGTTTTTTGGTGTTATTGCTCTTCCCGCTGCAAAGTGTATGCGCAAAACAAGCCCTCTGACAAATGTTTTGTGCATCGCAACAGTTTGTTTTTTGCGCAGCAATTTTTCGCAAGATTCCAGCGTGATTTAGCAACATCTTTTAAAGCAACTTTCGGCATTTGACTTGCATTGAAAGCTTTGCCAGTCTCCGCCCGCTTGTGAGGAGAAAATAGATGTCCCTGCCTTCAATCGTGATTGCCAGTGCCGCCCGCACCGCCGTCGGCTCTTTTAATGGCCATTTCGCCAATACGCCCGCCCATGAACTGGGGGCAACCGTCATCAACGCGGTGCTGGAACGCGCCGGTGTTGCGGCAGGTGAAATCGATGAAGTCATCCTTGGCCAGGTCCTCACCGCAGGTGAGGGGCAGAACCCGGCACGACAGGCGGCGATGAAGGCCGGTATCCCTCAGGAAGCAACCGCCTTCGGCCTCAATCAGCTCTGCGGTTCGGGCCTGCGCGCCGTTGCCCTCGGCATGCAGCAGATCGTGACAGGCGACGCAGCCATCGTCATTGCCGGCGGCCAGGAATCCATGTCCATGGCTCCCCATTGCGCGCATCTGCGCGGCGGCGTGAAGATGGGCGATTTCAAGATGATCGACACCATGCTGAAAGACGGCCTGACCGACGCCTTTTACGGTTACCACATGGGCATTACCGCCGAAAACATTGCCCGCCAATGGCAGCTCTCCCGCGATGAACAGGACCAGTTCGCCGTCGCATCGCAAAACAAGGCCGAAGCGGCACAGAACGCCGGACGCTTTACGGACGAGATCGTGGCCTTCACGGTAAAAGGCCGCAAGGCTGATATCGTCATTGATGCGGACGAACATATCCGTCATGGCGCTTCGCTGGAAACCATGGCCAAGCTGCGCCCCGCCTTCGACAAGGAAGGCACTGTCACGGCCGGCAATGCCTCCGGCCTGAATGACGGCGCAGCCGCCACACTGTTGATGTCGGAGCAGGAAGCTGCAAAGCGTGGCATCCAGCCTCTGGCGCGTATCGTCTCCTGGGCAACGGCGGGTGTCGATCCGCAGATCATGGGTACCGGCCCCATCCCCGCCTCCCGCAAGGCGCTCGCCAAGGCCGGCTGGTCGATAAACGATATCGGCCTTGTGGAAGCCAACGAAGCCTTTGCCGCCCAGTCCTGCGCCGTGGTGCGCGAACTGGGCCTCGATCCTGATATCGTCAACGTCAACGGCGGTGCCATTGCCATCGGCCATCCGATTGGCGCTTCCGGCGCACGTGTCCTCAATACATTGATTTTCGAGATGCGCCGCCGCAACGTATCGAAGGGTCTCGCAACGCTTTGTATCGGCGGCGGCATGGGTGTCGCGATGTGCATCGAGGCGCTCTGACGGCAGCAACGCGGCTTCCAAAAAGCAATTCCGGTTCGGCGAACAATAGGGTAGAAGCGGCCTCCCATTGGCCGCATTTCTATGGCCGTTGAGCACGACAAAAAAGTTGAGCAGGATTGAAGCATCCGCGCATATGCAGGCGCTTCAGTGACAGGTCATGGAGGCCGATATGAGCCGGGTTGCGTTGATTTCGGGTGGAACGAGCGGCATCGGCGCTGCAATCGCCCGCGCCTTGCAGGCGGCCGGCTACCGGGTCGCCGTCAATTACGCCTTCACGACGGACAGGGCGGAAGCATTCCAGAGGGAAACCGGCATTCCGGCATTTCAGTGGGATGTGCGCGACTACGACGCCTGCGTGAACGGCATAGCGAAGGTGGAAGAAACCCTCGGTCCCGTTGAGGTCCTCGTCAACAATGCCGGCATCACCCGCGATGCCATGTTTCACAAGATGTCGCCGCAGCAATGGCGCGAGGTGATCGACACCAATCTCACCGGCGTCTTCAACATGACGCATCCCGTCTGGCCGGGCATGCGCGACCGCGGCTTCGGACGCATCGTCAATATATCCTCGATCAATGGCCAGAAGGGCCAGGCCGGCCAGGCGAACTATTCCGCCTCCAAGGCCGGCGATATCGGCTTTACCAAGGCGCTTGCCCAGGAAGGTGCCAGCCGCAACATCACCGTCAACGCCATCTGCCCCGGCTATATCGGCACGGAGATGGTGAGAGCGATACCGGAGAAAGTATTGGCCGAACGGATTGTGCCGCAGATTCCCGTTGGGCGACTGGGCGAACCGGAGGAAATTGCACGCTGCGTCCTCTTCCTGGTGTCCGACGAGGCCGGCTTCATCACCGGCTCCACGATGACCGCAAATGGCGGGCAATATTTCGCCTGATAAGGGTTACCACGGCCTCCGGACCGGCCGAATGCAGTAAACTTTTCGTGATAATAGCGTTTGCGTTTTTGCGAAGCACAAAAACTTGAATGTAAAATACCTCAATGATGAAAATGCTAAACCAATGAAAACACGATAGTTTTTGTATAGTTTAGAATGAGTCTAGAAAACTGGAGGCCATCAGGCGGGATGTTTTTCTTGACAGTAGGTGTCCTGTTTTGGTTTAAGAACGAAAACAACGTGTTGCGTCATACAGGCAGTTCATCATGCTGGTTTGCAGCTGCAATTACATCACCGATCACGATATCCGGGACGTCATCAACGAGCTCCTGGATGAAGACTGTTGGCAGTTGATCGTTCCTGCAAAAGTGTATCATGCCATGGAAAAGCGCGGCCGCTGCTGCGGCTGTTTTCCCACCGTTGTCGACCTGATCATCAAAACCACGGAAGAATATCACGCCCGTCGCCACTCGACTGAGGCCGATGTTTTTGATTTTATGTCCCGCTTGAAGCGATTCCATGAAGAGAACAGGAGAGCGGACATTGAAAGGCGACAAAAAAGTCATCGAGCGGCTTAACGAGGCCCTATTCCTCGAACTCGGTGCAGTAAACCAATATTGGCTTCACTACCGGCTTCTGAACGATTGGGGTTACACCAAGCTCGCGAAGAAAGAGCGCGCGGAATCCATCGAAGAGATGCAGCACGCCGACAAGATCATTGATCGCATCATTTTCCTCGAAGGCCACCCCAACCTTCAGACCCTGGCTCCGCTGCGCATCGGCCAGAACGTCAAGGAAGTGCTGGAAGCGGATCTCGCCGGCGAATACGACGCCCGCACCTCCTACAAGAAATCGCGTGATATCTGTCACGAGGCCGGAGACTATGTCTCCATGAAGCTGTTCGAAACCCTGCTGATCGACGAGGAAGGCCATATCGACTTCCTCGAAACCCAGCTCGAACTGCTCGGCAAGATCGGCCAGGAAAAATACGGCCAGCTCAACGCCGATTCCGCCAACGAAGCGGAATAAGCTCTCACAATGGACTAAGGAAAAGGCGGCCAATGGCCGCCTTTTTTATTTGCCGGAGAGATGCCGGAACTCCGCAACCACCTTCTCATAGACCCCACGCTTGAACGGCACGATCAGCTCGGGAAGGCTTTCCATCGGTTTCCAGCCCCAGGCGTCAAATTCAGCCGCATGCCCGGTCGGCGGCGGATCGATCTGGATTTCGCTTTCGTCGCCATCGAAACGAAACGCAAACCAGCGTTGCGCCTGCCCGCGATATTTGCCTCTGAGACCGATGCCGATCAGTTCGGGCGGCAGATCATAGTGAATCCAGTCGCTGGCTTCCGCGAGCAAGGTCACCGATGTCATGCCCGTCTCTTCATAGAGTTCGCGAATGGCAGCTGTTAAAGGCCGCTCGCCGTCGTCGATACCGCCCTGCGGCATCTGCCACAATTGCGGTGACCCGTCATATTCGGAGTTACCCTCCCTGATGCGCCGGCCGGCCCAGACGAGGCCTTCGGCGTTCAGAACCATCATCCCCGCGCAGGGACGGTAAGGCAAATCTTCTGCTTTGATTGTCATTGGAAACCCGCACTGTCTGGGCGCCGAAAAGGCGCGGAAAATTGCCGCGCAGAAGGTTTACTGCCCCGCCTGCTGCGAAACAAGCGCAGAAACGCCGACGATCTCGATACCGCGTCCACCGGCTTCCCGAGACCATTTCGAGATGGCGGCAATGCTTTCGTCGAATGCCGACGCCACACCGATTGCCTGACCGTTGCGGCGCGCGATCCGCTCCAGCTCATCCAGCTTGCGCAGGATGGAGGCCTCGGTCACTTCGCCGTCAAGCAGCACATCGGCAAAACCCTGCGGCGCAGAAATGGCCTTGGCGATCCCGCCGCTCAGCGACTGCGCCGATGAGGCGTCATCCAGAAAAAGCAGCCCGCGCTTGCCGATGTCGCGCATCACCGGCTCCAGCGCCGCCTGTTCGGAAAGGAAGCGCCCGCCGAGATAATTCATGACGCCGGTATAATTGGTGATTTTTGCCATGGAGCGGTGCAGCCGGTCCATGTTGACCTTGGCAGGATCGCCTGCCAGCAGCGTATCCGGGCCGGGATTGGTGCCGGGATAACCGAAGGGTTCCAGCGGTATCTGAAGAAGGATTTCATGACCCTCACGGCGCGCCTCCTGCATCCAGCGCTGCAGGCTGTTTCCGCTGGCGGCGAAACCGAGCGTCACCTCGGGTGGCAATTCCCGGATCGCCTTTTGCGATCCCGTCTGGCTGAGGCCGAGACCACCGACCACGATCGCCACCCGGGTGCCACGTGCGCCGGACCACGGCCGGGCATATTGCTCCATCGGCCGCAACCCATCGGCACCGACGACCGGCAGCCGGCCAAAGGCGGTCTCTTCCAGCAACGCATCATTAGGCCGCGTGGCCATGCGCGGATCCTGACCATAGGTCTGGCCGCTCATCAACACCGGTCCGTCGCTGTCCCGGGGGCGGGGAGAATAGACCGACACGACATTGCCGTCCGGCATCGTCGCCCGATTGATATTGGCGCCGGAGCGTCCGCTTTCCGGCTGCAGACCAGCGGTATCGCGGGGTCCGGCATCGGTCGCCGCCGGTTCCGGCTTATTGTCGGGGAGCTTGGGTTGGGTGTCCGGACCAGCCGCCGTCTTCTGCAGATTGCCCGGAGACAAGGCCGTATAGACGGAAAGCCCACCGAGTGTAAGGACAGCAAGCACAGACAGAACCATAATGACGGAAAAGCGCCGGTTGATACCGGCGCTTTTTTTCTGACGACCCAGAAGCGGTTTTCGCAGGTCCGAAGGCAATGAAAAATCCGTCCAAACGGTTAGGCAATCGAGAAAATGCGCCGGCTGGCCGGCGCATCCATCTTACTGCTTGTTGACCACAGCCTTGTCCGGGTTCGGCGGGAAAGACGGATCCGTCTTGCTGCCGCGCAACAGGTCCAGCGCGTAGTTGAGCTGGATGTCGTCCTTGGCTTCCGGCGGAACATAAGCGGAGGAACCAGAACCTTCGTCCGTTTCACTTTGTCCCTTGATGTGGCCGGTCAGGCTGGATTCACCCTCGGTGGTCACCCGGCCCTGCAATTCCGGCGGCAACGGCTGTTCAACCTTGATGTCAGGCGTAATGCCCGTACCCTGGATCGACTTGCCCGACGGCGTGTAATAAAGCGCCGTGGTCAGGCGCAGCGCACCGGCCTCGCCGAGCGGAATGATCGTCTGGACAGAACCCTTGCCGAAGGAGCGGGTGCCGACCACGGTCGCGCGACGCAGATCCTGCAGCGCACCGGCGACGATTTCAGAGGCCGAAGCAGAACCACCGTTGACGAGCACGATTACCGGCTTGCCGTCGGTCAGATCGCCTGCCGTCGCATTGAAGCGACGGGTCTCGTCCGGGTTGCGGCCGCGGGTCGAAACGACTTCGCCACGCTCAAGGAAAGCGTCTGAGACATTGATCGCCTGATCGAGCAGACCACCCGGGTTGAGACGCAGGTCGAGCACATAGCCCTTCAGCTTGTCGGCCGGCACATCCGCCTTGATCTTCTTGATCGCCTTTTCGAGATCGTCGTAGGTCTTCTCGGTGAAGGAGATGACGCGCAGATAACCGACATTGTCGCCCTCGACGCGCGACTTCACCGCACGAACGGCAATGACATCACGCATGACGGTGAATTCGAGCGGCTTGTCGGCGCCCTGACGGATGATCGTCAGCTTGATCGGCGTCTTGACCGCGCCGCGCATCTTTTCGACCGCCTGCTCCAGCTTCAGGCCGCGAACCGGCGTACCGTCAATTTCGGAAATGAAGTCGCCGGAGAGAATGCCCGCGCGGGAAGCCGGCGTATCGTCGATCGGCGTGATGACCTTGACCAGCTCGTTTTCCATGGTCACTTCAATGCCGAGACCACCGAATTCACCCTTGGTCTGGGTGCGCATGTCGTTGGCATCCTTGGCATTCATGAAGCTCGAATGCGGATCAAGCGAGCTCAGCATGCCGTTGATGGCATTTTCCACCAGCTTCTCGTCATCCGGCGGCGTCACATATTGTGCACGCACACGCTCGAACACGTCGCCGAATATCGACAGCTCCTTATAGGTCGAAGGCCCGGCCGCCTGTGCCGGCATGCTCGCCGAATAAATCACGCTCATCGCCGTGGCGCCCATAAGCCCACCGATAAGGAGAAGCGAAACCTTACGAATCATTGTGCGCCCTTCCGGTATTTTTTGCGGTCCACCACGGTTGGGAATCAACCGGCACACCATCTTTCCTGAACTCAATGTAAAGCGTTGGCCTGTCGGTTTCCAGCGCCAATGCTGCTGCACTCGCTACTCTTTTTGCACCCATGGAGGCGATGGGCTCTCCGGAGAACACAAACATTCCCTGCCGTGTCCTCACATTGTCCATGCCCGTCATCACCACATGATATCCATCACCCGTATTGAGGATGATCATCCGGCCGTAACTGCGAAAATCTCCGGCAAACACCACAAAGCCGTCTGCAGGCGCTGTCACGATGGCTTCCGGTCCACTCGCGACGACAATTCCCTTGGAAAAGTGGCCCGTACCATCAGCATCGCCAAAGCGCCGAAGCACCTCGCCCGCAACCGGAACCTCCAGCTTTCCCTTCAAACTTGCGAAGGGATATGCGGGGGCAATACGGTTTTTATCGGGCATTCCCGCCTCGGCCGCGGCACGCTCTTTTTCGCGTTCCGCCTCGGAAAGACGGGCAATGCGCTGCTCTTCCGCACGCGCCTTTTCCATCGCTTCCCGTACCGAAGTAATCTCGCCTTCGAGCGAACTCACCAGCCCCTCAAGGCTGGTGGCCTTGCTTGCAAGTTCCTCGGATCGCTTGCGTTCCGCCTCCAGCGCCGCCGCCGTCTGGGAATTTCTGCGGTCGTTTTCGGCAAGCAGCAGGTCGAGGCGTTTTTCCTCTTCCAGACTTGCCGTCATCATACCCGTAAGATCGTCCTTTTCGCGAGCGATTGCCTGCCTGAGATCGGTCAATTCTTTGAGAGCGGAAACCAGCTTGTCGGTTTCACCGCGAATGCCTGGAACGACGGCGCCGAGAAGAATGGCGCTTCGCACCGAAGCGAGCGCATCTTCCGGTGAGACGAGAAGGGCAGGCGGCGGGTTTCTGCCCATGCGCTGCAACGCGGCCAGAACCTCGGCAAGCACGCCGCGTCTCTCCCGCAGCGATGCCTTGACGCCGTCTTCGCGAACCGAAAGCTTCGCCAGACGATCCTCGCCATCGCTGATCTTGGTTTCCAGCGCCTTGCGCCGGGCAGCCGATGCGATCAGCTCCTCCCGGATGCGGGCACTATCCTGATTAAGCGAAGCGATGCTTTCCTGAAGAGTGCGGGTCTTGTCTTCGGAAAGGCCGATGCTGTCGACCAGCTCCTCCAGATCCTGCCGGTTCTGATCACGACGCTTTTCCAGCGTCTGAAGCGCCTCAGGTGATGAATCGCCATTCTCCACTGGAACAGCACCGGCATCGTCGCGCGAAAAAGCGAAATCGACCGGAAAAGTCCCGATCGACAAGACAGCGAAAACCGCGCCCGCAAGGGCAGCGTGCCGTTTTCGTTGAAACCTCTTGTCCATTTGAACTTTCTTTGATGCCGAAGCAGGAGCGCCGATATTAGGGATTTTGCCGCAATCTTCCAAGAGGCCCAAAAGAGGCTGGCGACGGAGCCGCCACGCCTTTCCGTCTCGCGAAGTTTCATGTTGAAATTGAGACAATTTTCCGTGTCCGGAGCCTGCTCAAACGCGATGGTATGGATGACCGGAAAGGATAGTGACGGCGCGGTAAAGCTGCTCGGCGATCAAAATGCGAACGATCTGATGCGGCCATGTGAGCTTGCCGAGATTAAGAACGGCCGCCGCCCTGTCGTAAAGGGCCGGATCAAGACCATCGGCACCGCCGATCGCGATCACGAGGTCACGCTTGCCGCTATCGCGCAAATCACCAAAAAATGTCGCAAAACCCGGGCTGTCCAGCGCTTTGCCGCGCTCGTCCAGAAGCACGAGAACCGCCCCGTCGACCAAATGTTTTTCGAGCATCGCCGCTTCTTCGCGCTTGCGTGTCTCGGCATTCGACGCCCGGCTTTCCGCAACCTCGATCACCCGCGAAAACTCCAGCCCGATCGCCGGGCCGGTCTTGGCGAGACGCTCGATATAACGGGTCGCAAGATCCTTCTCCGGGCCGGATTTAAGCCGCCCCACCGCAAAAATCGAAATCCGCATCGCAAACCTGCATTCGTCGTGACCCAACAGGGTCACGCTCTTAACAGCATAGACTGCGGATTCCTATGCGGCCGGTTGGCTTTCCGGCCAGACGCACCGGCCCGACATCAAACGAGATAGTCGGGAAGCTCGATGCGCAACAAGGCTCACCGCGTCAATGCAGCGTTTCTTCCGGCATATCCGGCGTCGCCCACATTTTTTCAATGTTGTAGAAGGCGCGGATTTCCGGACGGAACACATGAACGATGATATCGCCGGTATCGATCAGCACCCAGTCTCCGGTCTCAAGACCTTCGACGCGGGCGTTTCCGAACCCTTCACCCTTCATATCTTTAAGAAGATGTTCGCAGATCGCCGAAACATGCCTGTTCGATCGCCCGGAGACCACAACCATGTAGTCCGCAAGCGCCGATTTTCCGGCAATGTTGAGAGATACGATATCTTCGGCCTTGGAGTCCTCGAGGCTCGCGAGGACGGTTTCGAGGGCATGGCCGGCGGCATCGGCGCCACTGTCCTGGCCCTTCGGGATAGCAACAAATGCTCTTCCCTTGGCGTGTACTGTTGTCAGAGGTTTTCCCTTTCCAAGAATGACAAAACAGGTACTGGCGACGCGATTCTCTGCGTCGCTCAATAAAGGTGGCACCAAAGCATTAACTTTTCAAGATATGGAGGCTTCGGCTTCTGGCGCATACATCATTTGTGATCGCGCGTGTCATTTGTGACCGTTGCGCAGTGCCGTGGAGCTGAGCGTTGAGCGCGGGCCATGGATGAAAACCCAGGCAGGGGCGCGCTTCTTCCACAGGACGCCCGCATCGTCCTCATCTATCCGCGCCTGACTGAAGGCCTGCGCCATGGTGGAGGAGAGATAGGAGAGGGTGGAGCCCGGCCGATCTATCACCGCAATCGGAAAGGTCTCTGCGATCTCCCGCCATTTCTGCCAGCGATGGAAGCTTTTCAGATTGTCGGCGCCCATGATCCAGATAAACCGGACATGCGGATTTCTCGCCTTCACCTTGGCGAGCGTATTGGCCGTGTAGCTGATGCCCAGCGATTTTTCAAAGGCCGTCACTTTGATGCGCGGATCGCTGACCAGCCTTTCGCAGGCGGCGATGCGATCCTCCAGAGACGCCAGTTCCGAGCGGCTTTTCAGCGGATTGCCAGGTGTGACCATCCACCAGAGCTGATCGAGACCCAACCTGCGCAGCGCAATTTCGGCAACAAGGGCATGGCCGGCATGTGGCGGATTGAAAGAGCCGCCGAATAGCCCGACAACCATGCCGCGCTCCGCGTGCGGCATGGTGAGATAACGTCTGTCGAGGCGTTTCTCGGTCGACAAATATCAGGTCCGTGTCTGGCCGGTGCCATGCACCCGGTATTTGAACGAGGTGAGCTGCTCGACCCCGACCGGGCCCCGCGCATGCATCTTGCCGGTCGCAATGCCGATTTCCGCACCCATGCCGAATTCGCCGCCATCGGCAAATTGCGTCGAGGCATTATGCAGCAGAATGGCCGAATCGAGTTCGTTGAAGAAACGTTCGACCACATCGGGATCCTCAGCGATTACGGCCTCGGTGTGATTGGACGAATAGGTGCTGATATGATCGATGGCGCCGGAAATGCCGTCCACGACAGCAACCGAAATGATTGCATCGAGATATTCGGTGCGCCAGTCTTCTTCCGTCGCAGCTTTCAGGCCCTCAACCACATCGCGAACGGCCTGAGAGCCGCGCACTTCGCAACCGGCCTCGATCAGGCCGTTGATGAGCGGTTGCAGATGCGTGGAAACGGCAGCGGCATCCACCAGCAGGGTTTCGGCCGCCCCGCAAATGCCGGTACGGCGCATCTTGGCATTCACGACGATGCGTTTCGCCATGTCGAGATCGGCCGAGCCGTCGACATAGATATGGCAAATACCTTCCAGATGCGCAAAGACCGGAACCCGCGCTTCAGACTGCACGCGCGCAACGAGGCTTTTGCCGCCGCGCGGCACAATCACGTCAACCGTGCCATTCAAGCCGCCAAGAAGTGCGCCCACGGCAGCGCGGTCGGTGACCGGCACCAGTTGAATGGCATGCTCGGGAAGACCGGCAATCTTCAGGCCCTCGACTAGGCAGGCATGAATAGCACGCGATGAATGTTGCGAATCCGAGCCACCGCGCAGGATCACGGCATTGCCCGCTTTAAGGCAGAGCGCACCGGCATCCGCCGTCACATTCGGGCGGCTTTCGTAGATCACGCCGATGACGCCAAGCGGCGTGCGCACCCGCTCGATCTTCAGCCCGTTCGGACGATCCCAGGCGGCAATGACTTCGCCGACCGGATCGGGCAGCGCCGCAACCGAGCGGATGCCTTCGGCAATGCCGGCGATCCGCGCATCGTTGAGGGTGAGCCTGTCGATGAAGGAAGCAGCAAGGCCGGCATTATCCGCCGCTGCCAGATCTTTGCCATTGGCCGCAAGGATCGTTTCTCTGGAGGCCTCTATCGCGGAGGCCATGGCGAGAAGCGCGCGGTTCTTCTGCTCAGTCCCTGCAATGGACAACGGTCGCGAAGCAGCTTTTGCCTGAGCGCCGATGGTCATCATCAGCGCATCGATATCATGGCTCTGCTTCACGGCCTGTTCAGGCATGGACCTCATCCTTCTTCGCATTTTTGACTTTGACGGCAGCACCGGTCATCACCAGATCGTCGCGATGGATCATCGCCGCACGTCCGACATAACCGAGGATCGCCTCGATCTCGTTCGACTTGTGGCCGATGATGAGACGCGCTTCTTCCGCATCGTAACCCGCGAGACCACGCGCGACCTCGCGGCCCTCAACGCCGATGATGGCGATGGCATCACCGCGGCCGAAATTGCCCTTGACCACCCGCACGCCCGCGGGAAGCAGGCTCTTGCCGGCATAGAGGGCTTTTTCCGCGCCGGCATCCACATGGATTTCACCGGCCGGCTGCAACTGCCCGGCAATCCAGGTCTTGCGCGCCGTCACCGGTGTGCCTGATGGCGCAAACCAGGAGGAGCGTGCACCGTTTTCGATGGCCTTCAGCGGATTGAGCGTCTTGCCGGAAGCGATGATCATGCCGCAGCCGGCAGCGGTCGCGATCTTGCCCGCATCGATCTTGGTGCGCATGCCGCCACGCGAAAGCTCGGAAGCAGCACCGCCGGCCATGGCCTCAATCTCGGGGGTAATGTCCGCAATCGTCTCAAGGAATTTCGCATCCGGATCAAGATGCGGTGGGGCGGTGTAAAGTCCGTCAATATCCGACAGCAGCACCAGAAGATCGGCACCCGTCATGGTCGCGACACGCGCCGCCAGACGGTCATTGTCGCCATAACGGATTTCGGTGGTCGCCACCGTGTCGTTTTCATTGATGATCGGAATGGCGCCGATCTTCAGCAGCTGGTTGATGGTGGCGCGGGCATTGAGGTAACGGCGACGCTCCTCGGTGTCGGACAGCGTCAGCAGAATCTGGCCCGCAACGATCTCATGCCGCGACAGGCTTTCCGACCATGCCCTTGCCAGGACGATCTGGCCGACTGCCGCCGCCGCCTGGCTTTCCTCCAGCTTCAATGCGCCGGAGGGCAGGCCAAGGACTGTGCGGCCAAGCGCAATGGCGCCCGAAGACACGACCTGAACATCGACGCCGTTTTTCTTCAGCGCCGCGATGTCCTCGCAAATGGCGTCGAGCCAATCCTTTTTCAGCCCGCTTTTCCGGTCCACCAGAAGTGCCGAACCGATCTTGATGACGATCCTGTGGTGGCTGCCCAGCGGTTTACGCGTCAGGCTCATAGGCGATCGTCCTCTTCCTCGGCCTCGCTCTCCTCAGGCATTGAACGGTCGGGAAGGGCGGTCTCGCCGCCATTGCTCGCCGAGACGATAATATCACGAAGGGCGCGCAGTGCCTCCGTCATGCCGATATGGGCAGCGGCAGACAACAGGAGCGGAGGACGGCCGCAGGCCTTCTCCAGTTCCTTGGCCTTCTTTTTCAGCTCTTTTTCATCGAGCACGTCGATCTGCGACAGCGCCACGATTTCCGGCTTGTCGGTCAGCCCGCCACCATAGGCGTCCAGTTCGGCCTTGACCGTCTTATAGGCCTTGCCGACTTTTTCTTCCTGCGCGGAGACGAGATGCAGAAGAACGCGGGTACGCTCCACATGACCGAGGAAACGGTCACCGATGCCCACGCCCTCATGCGCGCCTTCAATGAGGCCCGGAATATCGGCCAGCACGAATTCACGGCCATCGATGGTCGCAACGCCGAGATTCGGATGCAGGGTCGTAAAGGGATAATTGGCGATCTTCGGCCGCGCGCGCGTCACAGTCGCGAGGAATGTCGATTTGCCGGCATTCGGCAGACCGACGAGACCGGCATCGGCAATCAGCTTCAGGCGAAGCCAGACCGTCTTTTCCTCGCCCGCAAGACCCGGATTGGCATGGGTGGGCGCCTGATTGGTCGAAGACTTGAAATAGGCGTTGCCGAAACCGCCATTGCCGCCAGCGGCAAGACGAAAGCGCTGGCCTTCCTTGGTGAGGTCGACGATCAGCGTCTCGTTGTCTTCCTCGAATATCTGGGTACCGACGGGCACCTTCAGCACCACATCCGAACCCTTTGCGCCGGTGCGGGTCTTGCCCATGCCGTGCTGTCCGATCGAGGCCTTGAAATGCTGCTGGAAGCGGAAGTCGATCAGGGTATTGAGACCGTTGACCACCTCGATCCAGACATCGCCGCCGCGGCCACCATCGCCACCGTCCGGGCCGCCGAACTCGATGAATTTTTCGCGCCGGAAGGAAACGGCGCCCGCGCCGCCATCACCGGACTTGATATAGACTTTTGCTTCATCGAGAAATTTCATCGGACTGCCGTTCTATCGGTTTGCGGGCACACCGGCTAATCGCGTTGCGCCAAACAAAAATATCGTCGTTTCGAATACAAGCGCTTCTTCACGAGGTCAAAGACTATCGTGCGGGAAGCCCCTGCGTGAGACAAGGTCGGTTTGGGATAAACCGGCCCTGTTCAAAGCATCGGGCCGAAAACTGTAATGGTTTTCGGCCCGATGTTCCTCAGGTTTCAGCGATGCGGCGGAATGAAATCCTCAGCCGTGATCGCCGTATCGATATGCGCCACCATGGCAGCACGCGCCGTGGCATAGATCTGGTGGCAGCCGGTTACCCGGAAGCCCAGTTTTTCCTGCACTCGCAGGGATGCAGGGTTATCCGCAAACACACCGGAATGGAGAACCACACCGGGCATGCGGCGGAAGAACCGCTCGACCACGGCGGCCACCGCCTCGGTCATGTAACCCTTGCCCCAGTAGAAGCGGTTCAGCCAGTAGCCGAGATGCCACTCGCCGTGCCGCAATTCCACCGAAACGACACCGATCAGGGTATCGTCACCGCTGGTGATGGCGAAGTCCCAGTCGGGCAGGGTGCCGGAAGTGCGCAGGACCAGCCATTCCAGCGCATCCTGCCTGTGATAGGGCGCGGGAACGCGGGCCAGCATCCTAGTCACGGCAAAATCGCCAAGCGATTCCGCAATGCTACCGGCATCGGTAAGCCGCTGCGGGCGCAGCACCAGACGCGACGTTTCGATGACAGGGCAGGGACCGGGCGGCGCAACCGTCGCAGCTGCCCGGTGACGGGTAAGCTCGAGCGTGCTCATCCCATGTCCCCCCAGCTCTTCAGTGAAACCCAGGTCTTGCGGTCGAGCCTGTACCATTCGACCGGCACCATGCCGCCCAGCGCCAGCGAACCGACCATGCCGGAGCCCTGGAACTGGAAGCCGCACTTCTGGATGACCCGGCGCGACGGGATATTGGTGACCCGGCAACGCGCATCGATCTGGTCGATTTCACGCGTGCGGAAGGCCATGTCGATCAGCGCATGCGTCGCTTCCGTCATATAACCGCGGTTCCAGTAGGGTTCCCCCAGCCAGTAACCGATCTCCAGCGTTTTTTCGTCTTCCTGGGGTTCAAGCGCGCAGCACCCCAGAAACTCGCCATTGTCCATGCGCGTAATCGCATAGACGCACTTGCCGATCTCGCCAGCATTGGTGCGTCGCACGAAGTCCGCGGCGTCTTTGGCCGTGTACGGGTGCGGCATACGCGACACCATGGTCGCGATATTGGCGTTGTTGGCAAGATGGGCAAGGGCGTCGATGTCTTCTTCGTGAGGCTTGCGTAAAACCAGCCTCTGCGACAGTAAAACGGGGCAATCGCTCCTCGACCGATCGGGCCTCGGCCGTTCCTCGGGTGACCGTGATTGGTCGACCCTCAACAATTCAGCTTGCATGGTTCAGTCCCTCCTTGGGGTAAAAGAAACAGGGGAGATGGTAGTGCCCCATCTCCCCTGTTTTCTTGACTGAACTTTGCATTATTCAGCCGGGTCGATGGGACACCGGCTGCATATGACGCTTACCGGCTTATTCTGCGGCTTCCGCTTTCGGCGCCACGGATACGAATACGCGGCCGTTGGCCTTCGTGCGGAAGTTCACGTTACCTGCGGTCAGTGCGAAAATCGTGTGGTCCTTGCCGATGCCAACATTGGCGCCCGGATGCCACTGCGTGCCGCGCTGACGCAGAATAATGTTGCCTGGAATGACGGCTTCGCCGCCGAACTTCTTCACGCCAAGGCGCTTGGATTCGGAATCGCGACCGTTACGCGAGGAACCGCCAGCTTTTTTGTGTGCCATTGGAGTTCTCCTTTAAACCTTGTTTCCCGTGTCGCGCCGATTAGGCAGCAACGATGTCCGTGATGCGGACGACAGTGTGATGCTGACGATGGCCGCGCGAACGCTTGGAGTTCTGACGACGACGCTTCTTGAAGGCGATGACCTTCTTGCCGCGATTGTGCTCGACAACTTCAGCCTTGACGATGGCGCCCTTGACAAAGGGTGCACCGAACTTGGCGTCGGCGCCTTCGCCAACAACGAGAACTTCGGTGAATTCTACAGTTGCGCCTGCCTCTGCTTCCAGCTTTTCGATGGTCAGCACGGCGTCGGCCGCTACGCGGTACTGCTTACCGCCGGTCTTGATGACTGCGAACATTTTTTATCCTTTCATGTTCGTTCCGGCTCTGCCCGCATATGCAAGCTGGCCGTCTTTTTATCAGTCGGAGTAGCGGAAATCCGTCAGGACTGAATGCCCCTTTGAATGTCTGCCGGTGAAGCCGCCTTTTGAGGGGCGGAATAAACAGAAGGCGCACTACGCCATCAATTTGGGTGCCGATTACGCGAGACGTCCGTTTATGTCAAGATGACGACGGCTTGAAAAGTAACTGTAACGCCAAGAATTTCATGCTTTTTCGGCAGGTGGAGCAGTCGGGTCTCGAAATTTGCGCAGCAAGTGTTTATATGGGCCTTCCAACAAGGAGCAGAAATGGCCCGCATAGACCAGACCGACGATTGGCGGGACCGCCATGCGCCGACACTTTCCGCCTTCGAGTCGCTTGCGATCGAGGCATATGGCCACCTGCCAGAAGAATTCCGCGCCTTAACGAAGGATCTCATCATCGAGATCGCCGATTTTCCGACCGATGACGTGTTCGAAGACATGGCGCTCGAAACACCCTTCGATCTTCTCGGACTGTTCGAAGGGCGCGGCATCTCCGAACGTTTCACCATGGAAACGGGTGAGATGGTGAACCGCATCACGCTCTATCGTCGTCCCATTCTCGACTACTGGGCCGAGAACGAGGAAACCTTGGGCGACATCATCACCCATGTCCTCATCCACGAGATCGGCCACCATTTCGGCCTCTCGGATGATGATATGGAGCGGATCGAGGAAAGCGCCGACGAGGCCGCGGCGGAGCGCTGAGCCCGCCGGCGGCTACGCCTCTTATTGCTCGCCGAGCTTCATATCCGGATGATAGTCCTTGCCCTCGACCATCTTGGTCACGGCCTGGCCGCAATGCATGACGCCGCTCGCCGCGTTGAAGGCGTAGCTCGGCGAACCGGCTAGCTCCCATCCCTTGTTCAGCGCCTCGGTGACCCGGTGACAGAATTTGGAGTCGTCCGGACCGGTTATGAAACGATAGACCTTCACGTCTTTTTTGCCTTTCTCTGTGCGATGATATCGGCCATAGCGACCAGCCTTTCGGCCTGGCTTACATGCAGCCGTTCGATCATTCGCCCGTTCATGTTGATGACGTTCAATTCCACAGATTCGGGCTTTGCGAAAGCAGCAATAATCTCTTTGGCCTCCGCAACAGACGCCTCGTCCGGAGCAAAATGCCGGTTGGCGAGCTCGATCTGGGCCGGATGGATCAACATCTTGCCGTCGAACCCCATCGCACGACCCTGCTCGCATTCGCTGGCAAAAGCCGCGAGATCGCGAAAATCGTTGGACACGCTGTCGATGACATCAAGGCCGTAGGCGCGGGCGGCAAGCACCACCTGCATCATCCATGGCACGAGGTAAGTTCGCCCCGGCAGTGCCGGAACACGCGTTTCCTTGCGCAGATCGTTCAGGCCGATGACAAAAGCGGCAAGCCGCGCATCCGGCGTGTGGGCAGCGTCGGCGATGGAAGCGGCGTTCAAAACACCGAGTGGCGTCTCTATCATTGCCCAGATTTTCAGGTCCTGGGGCGCATCGGCCTCCGCCAGAAGGTCGGCCACATCATGAATATCGGCAGGCTGCTCCACCTTCGGCAATAAAACCGCATCCGGCCGGCAGGAAAGCACGAGTTTCAAATCCGCCATGCCATCCGGCGTTGAGAGCGGATTGATACGGATAATGGTCTCGCGTCCGGCGAAAGGCGCATCCGAAAATAGCCTGCCCAGATTTTCCCGCGCCTCGCCCTTCATGTCGGGCGCGACGGAATCCTCCAGATCAAGGATTACCCCGTCGCAATCGAGATCGCGGATTTTTTCGAGCGCCCTGACATTGATGGCCGGAACCGACAGCAGCGAACGGCGCGGTCTCACAGGAATATTTTCGAAAAAATTAGTCATGCCGCACTTGTGTCAAGCTTTTGTGACATCTGCAACCTGACAATCCACTGAATCCTCTTGCAAGCCGGAAGAAGAAGGCCCACATTCGTCTGGAAAGAAAGGTTGAATCATGCAAGGCATCCGTTCATTTTTCATCGCCGCATCCGGCATCGCAGTTCTGGCTTTGGTGGCTCTTTTCACCGCCTCGCTTACGGTCGCTTTTATCGGCGTGCTCGCCGTTCTCAGCGCTGGCCGTCTGCTTTCGGCGCGTCTGAAGCCGGCCCCCATTCCGGTCAAGCCCCGCAACCAGCGCGACATGCGCGTCTGGAACGATGGCAAGGGCACGATTATCGATCTCTGAGATCGTTTAATCCGGTCAAAATGCGAGGACGCCGCAGAAGGCGTACCGAAGAACGCGGGTTTGCGCTTCTAAAGCGATCCGTTTTGCAGTATTTCCCGGCAGAACACATCCGGCGAGCTTCGGCCCGCGCTGGATTTTGTTGAAGGGAAAACGGGAAGCGACAGATGGAAAAGTTCACGAAGCTGACGGGCGTCGCCGCGCCCATGCCGGTTGTCAATATCGACACCGATATGATCATTCCGAAAGACTATCTGAAGACCATCAAGCGCACCGGGCTCGGCAAGGGCCTCTTCGCCGAGTCGCGTTATCTCGAGGATGGCTCGCCCAATCCCGATTTCGTGCTGAACAAGCCCGCTTACCAGAACGCCCAGATCCTTGTCGCCGGCGACAATTTCGGTTGCGGCTCCTCGCGCGAACATGCGCCATGGGCGCTTCTCGATTTCGGCATCCGCTGCGTGATCTCCACCAGCTTCGCCGACATCTTTTACAATAACTGTTTCAAGAACGGCATCCTGCCGATCGTCGTCAGCCCCGAGAACCTCGAAAAGCTGCTGGACGATGCGTCGCGCGGATCGAATGCCGTTCTCTCCGTCGATCTGGAAAGTCAGGAAATCAGCGGCCCCGATGGCGGCACGATTACCTTCGAGATCGATGAATTCAAGCGCCATTGCATGCTGAACGGCCTTGATGACATTGGCCTGACGCTCGAACATTCCGGCGCCATCGACACTTTCGAAAAGGCAAACGCCTCGATCCGCCCCTGGGCCTGATGAGATTTCCATCCCTTTAAAAGCCGATCCCGTACAAAACCGTACCGGATCGGCTTTTGCTTTGCTTGAAAAGCCCTTGAGCCGGAGATAAGAAGCCCTCGATCCCGTCCGGCTGGCCACACGACTTGGCTTGCCGCAGGACGGAAACGAGTTTGACGCCGCGCTCGCCGCAACCGAAAAATCTTCATGACGGTTTCCGGCGTGCCGCCCAAGGAGGGTTTCTCATGACAGTCCGTTCGCTTTTCCTGCTGCCCGGTGACGGTATCGGCCCCGAAGCCATGGCCGAAGTTCGCAAGCTGATCGATTATATGAACAGCGCGCACAATGCAGGCTTCACCGTCTCGGAAGGTCTGGTCGGCGGCTCTGCCTATGACGCCCATGGCGTGGCGATTTCCGATGCGGACATGGAAAAGGCGCTTGCCGCCGATGCGATTCTGTTCGGCGCCGTCGGCGGCCCGAAGTGGGATGGCGTTCCCTACGAACACCGCCCGGAAGCCGGCCTGCTTCGCCTGCGCAAGGATCTCGAGCTTTTCGCCAATCTGCGTCCCGCCATCTGCTATCCGGCGCTTGCCGCCGCTTCCTCGCTGAAGCCGGAACTGGTCGAAGGTCTCGATATCCTCATCGTCCGCGAACTGACGGGTGGCGTCTATTTCGGCGAGCCGAAGCAAATCATCGATCTCGGCAACGGCCAGAAGCGCGGCATCGACACGCAGATCTACGACACTTTCGAGATCGAGCGCATTGCCAGCGTCGCTTTCGAACTGGCCCGCACCCGCGACAACCGCGTCTGCTCGATGGAAAAGCGCAACGTCATGAAATCAGGCGTTTTGTGGAACCAGGTCGTCACCGAGACCCACGCCGCCAAGTACAAGGATGTGCAGCTGGAGCATATGCTGGCCGATGCCGGCGGCATGCAGCTGGTGCGCAAGCCCAAGCAGTTCGACGTGATCGTGACCGACAACCTCTTCGGCGACATGCTTTCCGACGTCGCCGCCATGCTGACCGGCTCGCTCGGCATGCTGCCGTCGGCCTCCCTCGGTGCACCGGACGCCAAGACCGGCAAGCGCAAGGCCATGTATGAGCCGGTACACGGTTCGGCACCGGATATTGCCGGCAAGGGCATCGCCAACCCCATCGCCATGATCGCGTCCTTCGCCATGTGCCTGCGTTATTCGTTCAACATGGTGGATGAGGCAACGAAGCTCGAGGCGGCAATCGCAAACGTGCTGGACAAGGGCATCCGCACCGCCGACATCATGGCCGAGGGTAGCCGCCAGGTCGGCACCTCGGAAATGGGTGACACGGTTCTCTCCGAATTCAAGGCGCTTTCGGCGTAACGTTTACAGGAACCGGCTGGGCAGGGGCCACGGCTCCCTGCCCGTCTTCCTTCGGCAAAAGATGCTCATATCTTTTGTCGGTCAAAGTCTTCAAGAATGCGACGACGGCATCTACACGCTTGTCGTCGAGTGCCGGCGCGGACGTCAACTCCGTCATGGCGATGTTCTCAGGCACTTCCGGCGCATCCCATGTCTTGCCGGTTTCCGGATTGATCTGCCGGCTGGGCTTCTTGCTTTTGTATTTCACGTAAAACAGCACCACCGTGCGCAGGTCCTTGAAGACGCCATTGTGCATGTATGGACCGGTGACGGCGACGTTGCGCAGCGTCGGCACCTTGAACTTGCCACGCTCAGCCGGATCGCCGGCCACAACAGGATTTTGCGCGAGCCCAAGATCGACAGCATCCGGCTTCGAGCCGTTGGCGGATCTCACCGCCGTGTTGGCCGGAACGCCAATGTTGAAATATTTGTGGTTGGTGAAGAGACCGTCTTCCAGCCCCTTGGCGCCGCGAATTTCATGGCAGGTATTGCAATTGGTAAATTGCGTGGAGGAAATCAGAACCCGCCCCAGCTCCTCCTGATCGGTCAGCTTTTCCTCGCCGCGCAGGAAACGGTCATATTTGGAATCGAAGGTGGAGAATTCATCCGAACGCTCGAAGCTTGCCAGCGCCCTGGCCATTGCGGCATAGCCGGTTTCATCGGTCTCAAAAACATCTTTGCCGAACTGCGTGCCGAAGGCCGCGACATAGTCAGGGTTTTCCTTAAGCCGTTTCACGACGGACGCCTTGTCCGGCATGCCCATTTCGATCGGGTTGAGCGGTGGACCACCCGCCTGATCTTCCAGCATCGAGGCGCGACCGTCCCAGAATTGCCCGCCTACATACTCGCCCGCCGCGTTCTTGCCGAAAGGCGGTGTGAACCTGGCATAGGCGGCAGTCGGCGCGTTGCGGTCACCCAGCGAAATCCCGTCATCGCCGAGCGACACGTCCCGCCCGACCTTGTCGCTCTCGCGCGCATCGGAAAAACCCGCCGCCTGCATATGGCAGGTGGAACAGGCCATGGTGCGATTCATGGAAAGATTGGGGTCGCCGAAAAGAGCTGCGCCGAGCTTTTCCAAAGTCGCATAGTCTTCGCCGCCATGGGCGCGCGTGCCGTTGAACCCGGTACCGATAGGAGCCAGCAGAATGGCCGCAGCAAAGACGGCAGAGATAAAAAATCCGGGTTTCATCATCGGTATGCACGCTCGATGTAAAATGCGCGAGTACAATATCGGACCGAAAAATATGAAGCGGTTTCAGGTCCGGCCGCGCTTCACCAAGCGTGGAGACCCGGAGGCAATTCCCCTGTTCCACATCCTGTGCGGCGATCTATAGCACTTTCCCCCGTTCCAAGCCTACAAACTTTCGCTGCTTGGTCCACTTTGCCGCACTGTCAGGGGGGGAAGGCAAATGTCCGAGACGATCAACCGCCTCTGGCGATGGCATGGAAGAAAGTGCCTGAAACGAGACCCCGCCTGCCGCCAGAGGGGCCGAGCGGACGACCCTGCCCGTCAGCAATCTGGGCGAAAGGCTCATCGTGGCCCGGATCGATAACACGCGCATAATGAAACTCATGGCCGCGCAGGATCTCGCCCGCTCCGCCGAGCGCTCCATCTGCCACGATCGTCGCCTGCCGATAACCGAGATTCATCTTGCGCGTCGCGAAACTGGTGGCATGCGATAAGAGTCCGGTCATGGCATGGGTCACACCATCGGCATCTTCCAGCGCTACACCAAGCACCATATAGCCGCCGCACTCACCGTGGACTGGTTTTGTCGCGGCGAAACGGGTAATGCCCGCTTTGAACCCGGCCGCATCGGCAAGTTTTCCAGCGTAAAGCTCTGGATAGCCACCGGGCAGCCAGCAAATGTCGCAGGTCTCATCAGGCGCCTCGTCTACGAGCGGTGAGAAGGGCACGATCTCGGCTCCGGCCGTATGCCAATGGCTCTTCAGATGCGGATAAAGGAAGGTGAAAGCCGCATCGTCCGCAAGCGCGATACGCTGGCCGGGCGGCGCAATCGCCGCCTCCGCCAAGCCTAGGGGCACATCCACCGGCGCGGCGAGCGAAAGCAGGGCATCGAGATCGATGGACCTTTCCATCGCATCCGCCAGCCGTTCTATATGCGCGTCAATTTCCGGATGTTCGCTGGCCTGCACCAGCCCCAGATGCCGCTCCGGCATGATGAGCGACGGATCGCGCAATACACAGCCTGCGACAGGCAGTCCGATTTTTTCGATAGCCTCCGTACACAGCGTCCGGTGTCTTTCGCTGCCGGCCCGGTTCAGCACCACCGCCGCCATTGTGACGTCCGGATCGTAATGGGCAAAACCATGGGCGACAGCCGCCGCCGTCTGCGACTGGCCGGACACATCCAGCACCAGCAGCACGGGAATGCCGAACAGCCGGGCTAGATCCGCCGCCGACCCGGTACGGTTTTCCGCCACGGGAATGCCGTCGAACAGGCCCATGGCGCTTTCGATCAGAACGAGGTCCGCGCCGTCAGTCTGCTGCAAGAACAGGTGCCGCAGCAGTTCCGGCCGCATGGCCCAGCTGTCCAGATTGAGCCCAGGCGTGCCGGTGGCGAAGGCATGGAAGCCGGGGTCGATATAGTCAGGCCCGGTCTTGATGCCGCGCACCTTGACGCCGCGTCTTGCAAAAGCCCTGAGCAGGCCAATGGTCACGCTGGTCTTGCCGGAACCGGAGCGCGGTGCACCGATGATGATCGCCCGGGCCGTCATGGTCCGGCTCCACCAAGGCGGTTTCTCATCGAAACAATCTCGCCAATGACGATCAGGGCCGGTGCCTCAAATTCTTCCCGCTTTGCATCGTCAGCTATGCTTTCCAGCGTTCCGATGAAAATGCGCTCCTGCGCCGTCGTTGCCGACATGATGACGGCGACCGGCGTTATTCCTGAACGGCCGCCCTGCATCAGAAGATCGGCGATAGAACCTATGTTCTTGAGCCCCATATAAACGACTATGGGTTCCCGTGTTTTCGCCAACGCCAGCCAATCCAGATCCTCTTCAGTACCAGCGGCATGGCCCGTGGCGAGCGTGACGGCGCGGCTGATGCCGCGCATGGTGGCGGGAATATGCGCGGAAGCAAGGGCTGCGAGCGACGAGGTCATGCCCGGCAGGATACGGAACGGGATACCGGCTAGGATCAGCGCCTCCGCCTCTTCACCACCACGCCCGAAAATAAAGGGATCGCCACCCTTAAGCCGCAACACCTTCTTACCCTGCCGGGCGAGATCGATCAGCGAGGCGGTGATGTCGTCCTGCGTTGCCGAAGGCTTGCCGCCACGCTTGCCGGCAAAGACGATTTCAGCCTGGGGACCAAGGGCAACGACATCGTCGCTGACCAGCGCATCGCGAACGATCACATCGGCCTGCGAAAGCGCAAGCGCCACTTCGAGTGTCAGATAACGCACATCCCCCGGTCCCGCCCCTGCGAGCCAGACGTGACCGGGCTCAAAGACCGGACCTTTTGCGGCGATGCTGTTTAAAACTTGGCGTATCGACATTCTTCTCGGCTGCTTTTTTAACGATGACGGAAAAAGCCGTCCCGGCTATAGGAATTCATATGGAAACAGATGGAAAGACCCTTCGCCGCGGCTGGACCACGGGCACCTGCGCGGCGGCGGCCTCGAAGGCGGCGTGCGCCGCCCTTCTGACCGGGGAGTTTCCTTACCCTGTCGAAGTCCAACTTCCAAGCGGCGCAAGGCCGGCATTTTCCCTCGCCACCGAGGAAAAAGGCGAAAACTTCGCCCGTGCTGGCGTCGTCAAGGATGCGGGCGACGATCCCGACGTCACCCACGGCGCGCTGATCGAAAGCACGGTCAGACGAGGTAAACCGGGAAGCGGCATCACCTTCAGGGCCGGAAAGGGCGTTGGCACCATCACCCGGCCGGGATTGCCCCTGCCTCCGGGCGAACCCGCGATAAACCCCGTGCCACGCAAGATGATCGAAACCGCCATTCACGAGGTCGCCGGAGAGAATGCCGATTTCGAAGTCGAGATTTCCGTCCGTGACGGTGAGAAACTGGCGGAAAAGACCCTGAATGGCAGGCTCGGCATCATTGGCGGCATTTCCATTCTCGGCACCACCGGCATCGTCATCCCGTTTTCCTGCTCGGCATGGATACATTCCATCTGGCGCGGCATCGATGTGGCGCGCGCGACCGGCTGCACCCATCTGCTCGGCGCAACCGGCAATACCTCCGAAAAAGCCGGACAGGCACTGTACGACCTGCCGGAGACCGCACTGATCGACATGGGTGATTTCATCGGCGGCATGCTGAAATATCTGCGCAGCCACCCTGTCGAGCGGGTCACGATTGCCGGTGGCGTCGCCAAGATGACGAAGCTCGCCCAGGGCATGCTCGATGTCCACTCCAAGAAAGGCCTCGCCGATCTCGACGCGCTGGCGAAGCTGGCAACCGAAGCCGGCGGAGATGAGAATCTCGCAGTCGCCATCCGTCAGGCCAACATGGTCGCGCACGCTTTTGAGCTGGCCGAAGGCGCCGGGATTGAACTCGGTGCGATCGTTGCGGAAAAAGCCTGGGTAACCGCGGCCGCCGCGCTGAAGACGCCCACCATCGCGCTCGATATTCTGGTTTTCGATCGTCAGGGTACGCTCAAGGGGCGCACCGCCTCCACGCCGTCGCATCAACCCTTCGCATCTTCCTTCGGGGACCGGAACCGGCGTACATAATCGGTGCTATAAAGTGCGCTCTCACGAAAATCCGTCGAGGCAAGCCCGCGCCCGACGAAGATCAGCGCCGTCCGCTCCACCGGCTCGGCGGCCAGTTTCCCTTCAATGTCGAACAAGGTGCCGCGAATGACCCGCTCGTCCGGCCAGGAGGCGCGAACGACGATGGCAACAGGGCAATCGGAACCGTAAAGCGGCGTCAGTTCTTCCACCACCTTGCCGATGGCATGGATGGCGAGGTGGATGGCAAGCGTAGTACCTGTCGCACCGAAGGCTTTCAGCGTCTCGCCCTCGGGCATTTTCGAAGCGCGGCCTGAAATACGGGTCAGTACAAGGCTTTGCGCCACCTCCGGCACCGTCAGTTCCCGCTGCAGGGTGGCAGCGGCAGCGGCAAACGAGGGCACGCCAGGAGTCACGGTGTAGTCGAGACCCAGCCGTTCGAGCCGGCGAATCTGTTCGCCCATAGCGCTCCAGACGGAGAGATCGCCGGAATGCAGCCGCGCCACATCTTTGCCCGCCTTTGCCGCCGCAACGAATTCTGCCTCGATCTCATCCAGCGACAGTGCGGCCGTATCGACAATGCGTGCACCCGGCGGGCAATAATCGATCAGCGCCTTAGGAACCAGCGAACCGGCATAAAGGCAGACTGGGCAGGCAGCGATAAGATCACGCCCGCGCACCGTGATGAGGTCGGCAGCACCCGGACCAGCGCCGATAAAATGAACTGTCATTGTTGTTCTCCATGTTCGATGGCACGCTCGCGGTCCCGTGACGCGTCGCTTGTCGTGGCGATTGCCACCGTCACATCGCCAACCACAAGACGCGCCGCAACCAGCCGCGCATTTTCTCCGGCTGCGGCAAGTGCCGCCGCTTCACTGACGCTGGGCGTCCCGGCATGATCGAGGCTTGCCTGTGAAAATGTCATTGTTTTCGAAGCAACCGCCTCGAGCCGTTCCTGCGATGCGATTTCAAGCGGCAACGACAGGCGTTTCGCCGCTTCCACAAGACCAGCTTCTTCTGCCTTGAGCGGCGCAGTCGCCAGGCATTCGACGGTCACGCCGAAAGCAAGCTCGGCGGCGCGCACGGCTGCTATAATTGCATCCGAACCCGTACCTTTACGGCAGCCTATGCCAGCGACGGTCACCATGGCTTGACCCAGCTCCACTGCGTCACCGGCATCGCCGGACGCCAGCCAGACATGGAGCCGACAGCAACAACGCGCGACACGTCCAGACGGATCATAGAACCGCCAAGTCGCGCATGGGCATCGAGCAACACCGCCTCCATTTCCAGCGTCACCGCATTGGCGACCAGCCGTCCGCCCGGTTTCAGGGCCTGCATGGCGCCTTCCAGCACACCCGCTTCGCTGCCGCCGCCACCAATGAAGATCGCATCCGGTTGAGGCAGGCCTTCAAAAGCCGCAGGTGCTGCACCGATCAGGATCTCAAGCCCCGGAACGCCAAATGCCTCGGCATTACGGGCGATACGTTCCGCCCTTTCCGGGTGCTGCTCTATGGCGATGGCACGAAGCGAGGGGTGCGACAGCATCCATTCGATACCGATCGAACCCGAACCGGCACCGATATCCCACAGCAACTCGCCCCGGCGCGGGGCCAGCGATGAAAGCGTCACGGCACGGATTTCACGCTTGGTGATCTGCCCGTCATGCTCGAACAGGCTGTCATCAAGCCCCTGTGCAAAAGGCAGAACACGTGCGCCCTCAGCCGCGACGACATCGATGGCCACGACGTTCAACGGATCTATGTCGTCAAAGGCAAAATCAGCCGCCCTGACCTGCCGCCGCTTTTCCCGCTGTCCGCCCAAAGCTTCAAGCAGGACAAATTCCGACTGGCCGAAACCCGAACTGGTCAGCAGTTCCGCGATCAGAGCCGGCGCACGTTCATCCGAAGTCAGCGCGATGATCCTTGCACCCGGATGCAGGTGCGGTCGCAAAAGATCGATGGAGCGCCCATGCAACGACACGCAGTCGACAGACTGCAAGGCCCAGCCAAGCCGCGCCGCGGCAAGCGAAAAAGCGGAAGGTGATGGATAGCAGACTGTCTCATCCGCATTGATTCGCCGCAGAAGTGTAACGCCGACACCATAAAAGAACGGATCGCCGGAGGCGAGCACGCAGACTTTGCCGCCGCGCAACGCCACGACATCGCTCATCTCGGCATCGAACGGCACCGGCCACGAACGCGCTTCGCCACGAATGGCTGAAGCTGCCAGTTCCAGATGGCGTTTGCCGCCGAAAACGATCTCGGCCGCTTCTATCGCCGCAAGGGCATTCCGGCCGAGTCCCTCAAGCCCATCCTCGCCAATGCCAACGATGGAAAGCCACGGCTTCTCTTTCTTTTCAGCGGAAGCCTTCTTTTCAGTAGAAGCACCGCCCGTTCCGGAATATTCAGACGTCATGACACGCTCCATACTCATCCTTGGCGGCACGGCGGATGCCCGCATTCTGGCCGGCAGGCTGGCAGAGGACTCCGGCTACCGAATCCTGCTCTCCATGGCCGGACGCACGCTTTCGCCAGTGGAACAGCCCGTGCCGATGCGCAGCGGCGGATTTGGCGGTGCGACGGGTCTTGCGGATTTCATTCGCGCCGAGGGCTTCGATATTCTCGTGGACGCCACCCATCCCTATGCGGCGAGGATTTCCGCCAATGCCATCGAGGCAGCCCGACTTGCCAAAGTTCCGCTCGTAGCGCTTTCGCGCCCCGCCTGGCAGCGCCAGCCGGGTGACAGGTGGCAGAGCGTCGACACCGTCGAACAGGCCGTCACGGCGCTCGGCAGCGAAGGCAAGCACGTGTTTCTGGCGCTCGGACGGCAGGAGCTTCTTCCCTTCGAAGCCGCCCCTCAGCACAGCTATCTCATCCGCAGCGTCGATCCGGTGGAGCCGCCGCTCAAGGTGCCGGATGCGCGCTATATGACCGCGCGCGGTCCCTTTGCGCTCAATGATGAAATCCGCATGCTGGAAAAAAACCGTATCGAGACTGTTGTTTCCAAGAATTCCGGCGGCAGTGCCAGTTATGGCAAGATCGAGGCGGCGAGGCGGCTCGGCCTGCCGGTCATCATGATCGAGCGGCCGCCCCAGCGGAACGACGCCAATGGCGCGAACGTGCCTGATATAGCGACTGCGCTCACCGCCATCCGCCATCAGCTTTCTCTTTTCGAAAAACGTGGCGAATAGACCAGCGGGTCTTTCTCGGAGCGTTCGATCAGACGCGTTTCCACCGAACCAACGATGATGCAGGTGGCCATATCCGCCATGTCGCTCGATGCTTCCGACAAAGGCACGACCCGGATGCGTTCATCCGCCCGGCCTGCGGCCCGACCGAAGATCACCGGCACCGAACCAGGCAAATGCGCCCTTAAAAGATCGAAGGCGGTGCCAAGCTGGTGCGGGCGCGCCTTGCTGACGGGATTGTAGAAGGCCATCACGAATCCGGCTTCCGCCGCCGCGATAAGCCGCTTTTCGATGATGCCCCAGGGCTTGAGATTGTCCGACAGCGAAATGGCGCAGAAATCATGCCCGAGCGGAGCGCCGGCTCTTGCGGCAACAGCGAGCATCGCCGTCACACCAGGCACGACCGAAAAGTCTATCTCGCGCCATTCGGACGGGCCGTTTTCAATTGCCTCGCAAACCGCCGCGGCCATGGCGAAAACGCCGGGATCACCGCCCGAAACCACACAGACCTTGCCGCCAGCGGCGGCGAGCCGCAGCGCCTGTTCGGCGCGGGAAATTTCCTCGCGATTATCAGAGGCATGGCGGCGCTGGTCGGGTCTGAGCGCCAGACGGTCGAGATAGGGAATATAACCGAAGAAATCCTCTGATGCCTCAACGGCGGCGAGCGCCTCCGGCGTCACCTGCGCTGCACTTCCGGGGCCGAGGCCGACAACGACGAGCCTGCCGGTCATGGCGTTTCACCGCCAGCGGGTCTGGTTTTCCAGCCCGGCACCAGAACCAGCGAAAAATAAGGGGCAGGCGATGCGTCCCGCTCGATCAGCGGCACGGCATGGCTGTTCGCCATGGTGCCGCGCTCGACATAAAGCGCCTCGTTAAGCTTGCCAGCCTTTTCCAGCGCCCGGCGGATCTTCGGCAGGTTGCGCCCCACCTTCATGATCACGGCGCCATCCGTGCCGGACAGGCGCTCTGTCAGCACATCTTCCGCCAGCGTGCCGGGAAGCACGCTCAAGATATCGTCACCCTGCACCAGCGGTAGACCGGCCATCGACCAGCAGCCGGACATGGCGGTAATGCCGGCGACGACCTCCGCCTCATAGGAGGGCGCAAGCCGCAGATGAAGGTGCATATAGGAGCCGTAAAACAGCGGATCGCCTTCCGACAGCACGGCGACATTGCGCCCGGCATCGAGATGGGCAGCAATATCCATGGCCGACTGATCGAAAAAGGCGGCGATTGCGCCGCGATACTCATCGCCGTTTTTGTCGCTCTCGACCGTGACCGGATAGACCAGCGGCATTTCCAGCGTGCCCGGACGAATGAAGGCCTCAACGATGCCGCGACCATTGCCGCTGCTGCCCTTCTTGCAGAAGAAGGCAAGGACATCGGCATTTTCGATGGCGCGGACGGCTTTCAGCGTCAGAAGCTCGGGATCGCCAGGGCCGGTTCCGACACCGACCAGTTTACCCTTGGTGTGTTCAAAAAGAGCCGCGCTCACAGACCTGCCCTCGCGACCGCGTTGACGGCAGCAGCCGTCATGGCCGAGCCACCCATGCGTCCCTTGACGATGGCATAAGGAATGCCGAGCGAACTAGCCTCCAGCGCATCCTTCGATTCCGCCGCGCCGACAAAACCGACCGGCATGCCGATGATGGCGGCGGGACGTGCAGCGCCTTTTTCCAGCATTTCCAGAAGATAGAACAGTGCTGTTGGCGCGTTGCCAATGGCAACGAGAGCGCCGTCCAGCTTGTCCGCCCAGAGATCGAGCGCTGCGGCGGAGCGGGTGTTGCCGATCTTTTTTGCAAGTTCCGGCGTGCGCGGATCGCGAAGGGTGCAAATCACGTCATTATTGGCCGGAAGGCGAGCGCGGGTCACGCCATGGGCAACCATTTCCGCATCGCAAAGTATGGGCTTGCCCGCCAGCAAAGCGCCGCGTGCGGCGGCAACGAAATCCGGTGAGAACCGGAAATGGCTGGCCGCCTCCACCTGCCCGCAGGCGTGGATCATGCGAACGGCAATATCCGCCTGTTCTTCGGTAAAGGCAGATAAATCCGCTTCTTCGCGGACAATGGCGAAGGAGCGCTCGTAGATCGCATTGCCGTCGCGAATATAATCATGGTCGGTCATCGGTCATCCTGTCGAAGCGCCGCAACGATTGCCTCTTTGCCCAGGCGGGCGATGAGGTTGGCAGCGTTTTCCCCGGGCTTATGTTCTTTTTCGTAAAGACGGGCAAGCCGCGAAAGCGCCGTCCTCTGTTGCTCTAAAGGTAAAATACCGTCCTGCGGGTCGCAGGCGCGGCCCGAAATCGAAAAGGCCAGGCCATCGACGGTGCCGGAAAAGGTCAAGAGCGACGCGGCGGGATGCGCGCAACCCTTGCCGCAGCCGGAGATATGCAGCGTGAAGGAGCCGTCGAGCAACGAGGCGCATTCCTCGGATGCAAAGGTGGCCAGATCATGGGTGGGAAAGAACGCCGAAGCGCATCCCGGCACGCCGGGACAGACGGCGATGGAAGACCGCGCATCACCTGCCCTTGTGATGAACCCGGAAGTACCTGCGGCCGGAATCAACGCAACACAAGCATCCCGTGACCCGAAAAATAGCAGGCTATGATTGAGCGAGGGCCGCAATGTTTCGATATCAACTGCGCGCGCCAGATCACAGAGCCGCGACAGATCGGAGGCACGGACTTGCGCAAAAGCAGGGGTGATACCGGCAGCGAAAGTGCCGGTGCCGATCGCCATCAATCCCAGCGGCAAAGAAGGCGCGGGCGTCTCGCCTTCAATCTCCCTATCCACTAGCCGGTCTCCGCAAATTGCCTTTATCGTCCGTAAATCCAGATCACGGCCACGGGCAAGCGGTCCCTTGCCGGCCAGATGAACGAGCAGCAACAGGGCAACATCCGCCGCCTTGTCGGCCTCGACAAATCCCGCGCGCAGCGCCTTGCTCTCCGGCCCCCCGACAGACAATTGCCAGAAAACGCGGCCTTCAAACCACATCGCTTTCAGACGGATATCGGCCAGCAAATCGCCCATGGAAAGACGACCGCCCCCATCGATGACGACGGACATTTTGGCGGCGAGCTTTTCATGCAGCGCCAGCGCGGCAGCCTCTCTGCGAATCTCGCCCGCAAGAGAACTGCCATCGGCGATTTCCTGATCGTCTCGGCCGGCAAGGGGTGAGGTCTCGACTGCCAGTCCGTCGCGAAGCGACAAACCGAGCGCCAGAACATCATTCTCCAGGTCGCAGGCGCTTTCCCGCGTCAGACCGCGAAATTGCAGGCTGCCGCGTGCCGTGATGTCGATCAGCCCGTTGCCGTGCTGCTCGGCAAGTTCGCAAAGCGCTATCATGTCATGGGGCGCAATATCAGCCTCGAATGCGATGCGTGACAGGTATCCGTCACCGGTCAGCATCGGGGTCGACAAGGCCGGACACGTCCCACGGCGGCCAAATGGCTGGACCGGATCGGAAGGGGCCGTCCTCATGCGCCGACCCTTTCAGAACGGGGCAGGATCAGCATTTCAAGTTCCACATCAACCGCATTGCGGCGGCTGTGCCACAGGCCGCGCCGACGGGCGGATAAAAAGCGCGTCGCCATCACCTCCGCCGCCTTCGGATTTTCCCGCAGGATGAAATCGCGCACGTCCTCGTTGCCGAAATAGGCGTCATAAAGCGCCTCGATCAGCGAGGAAGAAACCGCATGGGTGGTTTCGGCAAAGCCGATCAGCCGGTCAACCGTCTCGGCAAATTCCGCCGCGCCGCGCGGGCCGTGCCGCATCTGGCCGGCAATGAAGCGTGGGTTGACGGCGCGGGCCCGCACCACGCGGGTCAGCGCCTGAGAAATGGACCGGGCGCGCGGACGTGCAGGATCGGTCGTATCCAGCGCCACAATATCGGCAACGCCGCCAAGTACTGCCTTTGCGGCGGAAAACCCCCCAATGAAGGCGACATCGGAAGAGCCGTCGAGAAGATCCCGGCCCGGATCGTCACCGGTGTGAACGAGAAGGTCGGCCCGACGTACCAGCTCAACAAAACCGGCATTCTCGAAAATCTCAAGCCCATCGGCACCGCCGAAGGCGTGACTTGCCGAATCGAGATAGGCCTGGCCCAGTTCCTCACGTTCTTCCCATTTCCCGCTGGCGAGTTTTTCCTCAATACCTGCGCCATAGGTGCCGGGCGCGGAGCCGAAGATACGTGCCGGTATGTGCCCGAGTGCCACCGCCTCTTCCGCCAGAGGATTGTCGCCCGGCGCTTCATCCCGCCGCGCGACGGCCTTGGCCGCTGCGTCGAGAAGAGCAATGAGCGCTGGAAACATGTCGCGGAACAAGCCGGAAATCCTGAATGTGACGTCGACACGCGGCCGCCCGATACTGGCGGGCGGCAGAACCTCGATGCCTGTGACGCGACCCGTGGCCGGGTCATGGATCGGTCGCGCCCCCATCAAATGCAGCGCCTGCGCCACATCCTCGCCGCCATTGCGCAGGCTGGCGCTGCCCCAGAGATCAAAAACCAGATGTTTCGGCCAGTCGCCATGGGACTGCAGATGGTGCCGAAGCACTTCTTCACCCGCCATGCGGCCCAGCTCGAAAGCCGTCGGCGTCGGCATGGTGCGCGGATCGGCGGCATAAAGATTGCGGCCCGTGGGTAGGACATCGAGACGCCCGCGCGCGGGCGCGCCTGACGGGCCGGGGACAATATGGCGGCCATCGAGCGCGGCAAGCAGCGCTGCTTTTTCCGCCGCAGCGCTTTCAAGCCTCAGAAGATCGATCTCGCCTTCGGGGGAGCGACCGAAAACATGCTGGCCATCCTTGATGGCAAAATCCTTCAGGTCGCAGAGAAAGGCATCAATGCGCGATAGCGCCGCATCGGCATCGTCCTTAGCCCCCACGCCCGCATCGGCCGCGAGCCCGGTTTCCAGCGCCTTCTCTACGATCAGTTTCGCCAGCCGGTCGCGGCGGCGGCGGTCAAGCCCGTCTGCCTGTGCATATTCATCGACAAGCTGTTCCAAAGCCAATTGTTCCGGCGAAAGTCCGGCATGCACCAGCACCGGCGGAACATGGCCGATGGTAACAGCAGCAATCCGCCGTTTGGCAACCGCCGCCTCGCCCGGATTGGAAACGATGAACGGATAGATCACCGGCAACGAACCAGCGATGATCTCGGGAAAACAATCGCGGGAAAGCGCCACCGTCTTGCCCGGCAACCATTCCAGCGTGCCATGCGCACCCACATGCACGATGGCATGCGCATCCGCGACCCGCTGCATCCAGACGCCGAAAGCGACGAGCGCGTGACGTGGCGGCAGGGCAGGGTCATGGTAATCCACCCGGCGGTCCTCGTTCCGCCCCCGGTCCGGCGCCAGCGCTACAAACACCTGGCCGAAACGAGCAACGCGAAAACGGAATGCGCCGTTGGCTAGCGCATCATCCCGTTCGGCGGAACCCCACGTGGCATCCACGGAGGCAGAAGCCCCCTCAGACAAAGCCGCGAGAAAATCCTGATAGGCTGAAAGTTCGACAGACGCTTCCTGTTGGTCGACACAATCCAGCAAAGCCCGCGCCGTTTCGGGAATATCCGAAACGGCATATCCGGCCGCGGCCAGATCGCGCAGCATTTCAAGCACGCTTTGCGGCACATCGAGACCAACGGCATAACCGGTGCGCCCCGGCGCAGCACCCGGATAATCCGGCATCAGAATAACGATCCGCCGTTCCCGTGGCGCAGACTGTTTCAACCGCAGAAACGCAGCGATGCGGTTTGCCACCTGCTCGACACGATCCGCTTCCGGCGTGTTAACGAGGCTGACACCGCCATCGGTCCGCATCTGTTTGAATGAGATAGCACCGGCAAGAATCCGGCCATCGAGTTCCGGCAAAACCACATGCATGGCAAGGTCGGATGGGTTGAGACCGCGCGCATTTTCCGCCCAGCCGTCGCGGCGCGTCGTCGCCATGACCACCTGAAACACCGGCACGCCGAGGCGATCAAACAGGGTTTTGCCACCGTCGTCCGTCTGACTGGCAAAAGCCGTGGCGGCAACAATGGCCGCGGGCTTGATATCCGGCAGCACGGTTTCGAGAAAGCGGATCGCCTCCCCATCCTTCAGGCCGCTGACGAAAATCGGCAAAGGGCTAAAACCGCGCTGTGCGAGCCCATGAAACAGCGCATCGATGGGCGCAGAATCCGAAGCCAGAAGCATGGAGCGGTAAAAGAGAATGGGCAGAATAGGTGCATCGGCGGGGTAACCCGCGCAGGCTTCCGCTTGATCCACAACGCCTTTACCGGGCCGGTAGAAGCCCGCTTTCGGCAGCGGTTGAGCCTCGATATCCGGCCATGCGCCACCGCTTGCAAGAACCGAAAGCCCGGAGGCAAGCCGGTCCATATTCTCCCTCCCACCCTCACGGAAGAAGGAGAGGACTGAGGAAAGCGTCTGTCGATCGACGGTCGAGGCCGCCTCCAGCTTCTCGTCCCTCTCGCTGCACTCACCAGGCAATAACAGAAGCTTTATGCCGCGCCGTCGCGCCATTATGGAGAGTTGATCGACGCCGTAACGCCAGCGCTCCGCACCGCCCAGAATCCGGATAAGGATGACACGGGCGTGTTCCGCCGTCTTTTCGATCCACAGATCGACCGACATCGGATGCCGAAGTTCGGAGAGGTTGGCGGCGGACAGGGAAGGAAGTCTGGGCCCCACCTGCCGCCATGCCTGTTCCAGCCCGGCAAGATCGCTTGCCGAAAAAGACAGCATCACCACATCCGATCGCGGCTGGTTGAGATCAACCGGCTCGACCAGATCGTCCAGAGACGAGGATGTGGTGGCGAGAATATGCATCTAAGGCATTTCCAGTAAAAGTGCGGTGCGGTTTTGCGTCCGGATGATGCGCAAAAACTAGAGAGCACGTCCCGTTTAAACCGGACGTGCTTTATGTCAGGCGGCCAGCATCTGTTCGATCTTTTCGCGGTTGAGGCCCTTCTGGCCGATGACGACGAGGCGGCTGCGGCGCTCCTCACCGGCTGCCCATGGCCGATCGTAATAATGGTTGACACGGCTGCCGACGGCCTGCACCTGCAGGCGCATCGGCTTGGCGGAAACTTCAACGAAACCCTTGATGCGAAGAACGTTTTCCGCAGCAGCAGTTTCCGCGATACGGGTGGCCAGTGCTTCCGGATCGGTCACGGCGGGCAGATCGATGACGAAGCTGTCGAAATCGTCGTGTTCGTGGTCAAGCTCGCCATCATGATGGGTGCGGCGGTTTTCGATATCTTCCTCCACCGCAAGGCCGAGGCCGATCAGAACGGCGGGGTCGATTGCACCATTCGAGGCGACGACGATCTTCGCAGCCCGCGGCAGATGCTCGAGAATATGAGCCTTCGCCTTTTCCAGACCGGCGTGACCAAGGAGATCGGCCTTGGTGAGGACGATGAGATCGGCGCAGGCGACCTGATCCTCAAAAACCTCTTCGACCGGATCGTCGTGATCGAGCGCTTCGTCATTCGCCCGCTGGGCGGCAAGTGCTTCCATGTCATGTGCCACCTGGCCCTCGGCAAGGGCGGCACCATCCACGACAGCCACCACGGCATCCACTGTTACGCGGCTCTTGATGGCCGGCCACTGGAACGCCTGCACCAGGGGCTTCGGCAGGGCGAGGCCCGAGGTCTCGATGAGGATATGTTCCACCTTCGGCTGGCGACTGAGGATCTGTTCAATGGCCGGCTGGAAATCATCCGCGACCGTGCAGCAGATGCAGCCATTGGCCAGTTCGACGATGTTTTCCTCCGGGCAGCTCTCAATGCCGCAGCCTTTGAGGATTTCGCCATCGATGCCGATATCACCGAATTCATTGACGATGATGGCCAGTCGCTTGCCATCAAGCTTTTCGAGAAGACCGCGCAGCAGCGTGGTTTTTCCGGCCCCCAGAAAGCCGGTGACGATGGTGCAGGGAACGCGGTCCAGAAGGGTGCTCATGATCTCTCCTCGGTAAAATCGAATGGGGGAATGCGCGCCACCATGCCGCGCTTCAACGTATCGGGGCGGCCGCGCCAGGGCATCAGGCCATCGGCGGAGGCGGCCAGCATGCGCGCGCCGGTCAGCAGGTCTTCCGCGTCGTCGGGCGTCAGCCCGCCAAAGACATAGGACCAGCCGCCGCCGCCGCGAAGCACGGCGCTGAGGCCGCGTTTGCAATTGGCAAGACAATTGACGGAACGGACGACAATGCCGGATTCCTGCGCTGTTGCCATGACGGCATCCGCAAGACGTGCACCGGGTCGCGGCTCCGCATTGGGATCGGTTTCATCGCGACAGCTGCGGCAGACAAAAACGACGACGCCGGAGGCGTTTTCGCCTTCCGCCTCCGAATTCGCACATGAAGAGACCGCTGTAATATCCAAACCGTTTCGCTTTCCGCGCCTTTAAAAACTCATCGGGGTGCGGATGTCGAAAACGGCATGCGGAAAAGCGCAGAGCCGGCTGTTCGATCTGACCGACTGACCGGAGCACCCCGCCCGGCAGACGTTTTTCCTGAAACGGCAGGTCTCCTGGCTTGCGGCTTTAAAACACCCGGGCACCGCCTTCCCGAACCATCTTTAGAGGTTCAGTGGCTTTACGGTGCGGGCTTGCCGCTTACAGTTGCGGGGGCAGCCACGGAATGACCCCTGTCAGGGCGGAACCGTGTTCCCTCTTAGCTTTTCCCGTTGCCGGGAAAAGACCGTCAGTCCCTTACCCTTAGGCTGAACGGGCGTGGGGGTCAATGCCGCGGCCCGTTGGCTGGCCGCATTGCCGGGTGCGGCAAATTGGGTATAGTCGCCGCTCCGAAAGGCAGGGGCATCCGGCCCCGCGCCGCTGGACGAGAAGGAAAACGCGATGACACGCGACATCAGCGACAGCGCAGCCGAACGCCACCGGCAGAAAATGGTGAACCGCAAGACGGTTCAGGATGCCGAAGTCGCGGAAAAGACCATCGAAAAAGGTCTGCTGATGATCAATACCGGCCCCGGAAAAGGCAAGTCCACGGCGGCTTTCGGCCTTGCTTTGCGCATGCTCGGCACCGGACGCAGGGTGGGCGTGGTGCAATTCATCAAGGGAGCGTGGTCGACGGGTGAACAGCAGGCACTGACGCTCTTCGGTGACAAAGTGGCTTGGCGCACCATGGGCGAGGGGTTTACCTGGGACACGCAGGACCTGAAACGCGATGTCATGGCAGCCGCAAAGGCCTGGGAAGAAGCCAAGGTCCTGATGGCTGACGAAACGATCGGCCTCCTGATCCTCGACGAGTTGAATATCGCGCTGCGTTACGATTACCTGCCGCTGGAAGAAGTCGTCGAAACCCTTTCCAACCGCCGGCCCGATCTGCACGTCATCGTCACCGGCCGCAACGCCAAGCAACCGTTGATCGACGCCGCCGACATGGTGACCGAAATGACCCTTATCAAACATCACTTCAAGGCGGGTGTGAAGGCGCAGGCAGGGATAGAATTCTGACATGACTGCACGCGTGCTGATGTTTCAGGGAACCGGCTCGGATGTCGGCAAATCGCTGATGGTGGCCGGCCTTGCCCGTGCCTTCGTCAAACGCGGCCTGTCCGTCATGCCGTTCAAGCCGCAGAACATGTCGAACAATGCCGCGGTCACCGCCGATGGCGGCGAGATAGGCCGCGCGCAGGCGCTGCAGGCGCGTGCAGCGGGCGTTCCGCTGTCGGTTCACATGAACCCGGTGCTTTTGAAGCCGCAGAGCGAAACCGGCGCGCAGGTGGTGGTGCAGGGTAAAATTGTCGGCAATGCCAAAGCCGCCGATTACCAGCACATGAAGGCCGGGCTGCTGCCGCGCGTGCTGGAAAGCTTCGAGCACCTGAAACAACGGGCCGATCTGGTGCTGGTGGAAGGGGCGGGCAGCGCATCCGAAATCAACCTGCGCGCCAACGACATCGCCAATATGGGCTTTGCCCGCGCGGCCGATGCTCCCGTCATCCTGATCGGCGATATAGACAGAGGCGGGGTCATCGCCAGCCTCGTGGGTACAAGAACCGTTCTCGACCCCGACGATGCCGCGATGATAAAGGGCTTCATCGTCAACCGCTTTCGCGGCGATCCGTCACTGTTTTCGGACGGTATGCGAATGATTGCGGAAAAAACCGGCTGGGCGTCCATCGGGCTTCTGCCGCATTTTTCCGATGCTGCGAAATTGCCGGCCGAAGATGCTCTCGGGCTTTCCGGCCCGGCGCAACACAAGCCCGGTGCAAAAATCCGCATTGCCGTGCCGATCCTGCCGCATATTTCCAATTTCGACGATCTCGATCCCCTCGACATGGAGCCGGATGTGGAGTTGATACGCGTGCGGCCGGGCGAGACCATACCCGCCGATTGCGGGCTGGTTCTGCTTTGCGGTTCGAAATCCACCATCGCCGATCTTGCCGTGCTTAAAAATGCGGGGCTCGATATCGACATCAAGGCGCATGTGCGCCGCGGCGGTTATGTTCTCGGCCTCTGCGGCGGATACCAGATGCTTGGTAAAACCGTTGCCGATCCTGACGGCATCGAAGGGCCACCAGCCGTGGTGGAAGGGCTTGGCCTGCTGGATGTGACGACGGTTTTGACCGGCGACAAGAGGCTCGTCTCCGTGCAGGGCAGGAGTTTCGACGGAGTTAATTTATCCGGCTATGAAATGCATGTCGGCGAAACGACGAGCGTAACGGGCAATCTCCCGTTTTCGAACATCGACGGACATACGGACGGCACGATATCGCCCGATGGCCGCATCTTCGGGACCTATATACATGGTCTGTTTGCGGATGATCGCCAGCGTGGTGCATGGCTTGAGCGGCTTGGTGGAGAAAGCACGGAACTGAACTACGAAGCGCAGGTGGACGCCGTTCTTGATCGCCTGGCGGCCCATATGGAAAACCACCTCGATCTCGACAGACTGCTTTCTATAGCGCGATAAGGATCGCCAGTAACCCGAACAGCCCAATCAGCAAGAAGTCTGCGATCCGCGCCAATCGAAGCGCCGTGCGAATATCGCCGGCAACCAACGCCGCTCTTCCGCCTTCGCCCATGAAGCGGGCTTCGATCATCTGCCCACCGTAGGAACGCGGACCGGCAAGGGCGAAACCGAGAGCACCCGCAAGCGCCGACTCCGGCCAACCAGCATTTGGGGAGCGGTGATGACGCGCATCGCGGCGTATCGCGGCGATGGCTCCGCCCGGCGATGCGCCTTTCACAAAAAATGCCGCAAGTACGAAAAGACCGCCGCTCAGCCTCGATGCCGGCAGATTGACTAGATCGTCCAGCCGCGCCGACGCCCAGCCGAAGGCTTCATGGCGTGGCGAGCGATGGCCGATCATGCTGTCAGCCGTATTGATCGCCTTGTAACCCGCACCACCCGGCAGCCCCAGAAGACCTAGCCAGAGGGAAGGGGCAACGATGCCGTCGGAAAAATTCTCGGCCAGGCTTTCGATCGCCGCCCGGCATATCGCGGCCTCATCCAGCGCCTGCGGATCGCGGCCGACAATCATCGAAACGGCTTTGCGGCCCCCCTCCACCCCCTCGCGCTCCAGTGCGATGGCGACGGCCTCCACATGCTGTTCCAGACTTTTCTGTGCCGGAAGCGACGCCCCGAGCACCGCAACAAGCAACAGACCGAAGGGGAGGAACATAAGAAGCGACTGCGCAAACCATGCGAGAAATACAGTCAGCCCTACAAAAACGACCAGAGCCACAACGCCGGCCGTCTTACGCTGCGAAAATGACGCGCTCTCCCGGTTCCATTTTTTGTCCAGCAGCGCGATAAGCGAACCGATCCAGGTGACGGGATGGCCGATACGTTTGAACAGCCAGTCCGGATAACCGGTCAGGCGTTCGATCACGAGCGACAGGAAAGCGAGAGCAAAGAACATGGGCGAGACAGTACCAGAAAAGGCGCAGACTGCGATCCGTCACGGCGGCAATCTCGGCAGGGCGCGCCTGATGTTTCCTGAAGCGCCGGAACCGTGGATCGACCTGTCGACCGGGATCAATCCGCACTCCTACCCGCATTCGCCCATTCCCGCCAGCGCATTTGCCCGCCTGCCGGAGCCTGATGCAGCCGAAGAATTAAAAGGGCTCGCAGCAGCCTCTTTCGGTGCACCTTCGGCCCGCCATGTTTCGCTTTCTCCCGGCACCCAGATGCTGATGCCATTGCTGGCTCATATCGCGGTCCACCGCGGAGCGAAAAGCGGAGCCGTGCTTTCCCCCGCCTATGCCGAACACGCCCGAACCGCCCGAATGACCGGACTGACTGTGACCGAAGTGGAGGACCTCAGCGGCCTGGCGGCATCTGATTATGCCGTGGTCGTTAATCCCAACAATCCCGATGGCCGTGTTATCGATCGCGAAGACTTGTTGTCCTTGGCCAAGACCCTGCACCGGAAGAGCGGCCTGCTCGTGGTGGATGAGGCCTTCATCGAAACTGGAGGTGCCGAAAGCCTCGCAAATGCTGCCGATTATGAAGCACTGGTGGTGCTGCGCTCCTTCGGCAAGTTTTACGGCATGGCGGGTGTCCGGCTCGGTTTTGCGCTCGCACGTCCCGAGATCGCTGGAGAACTGGAGGCAAGGCTTGGCCCGTGGGCAGTTTCCGGCCCGGCACTGCATATTGCGACGCAAGCCTTGGCGGACAGGGAATGGCAATTCTCCATGCGTCAACGGCTCGCTGAAGAAGCGCAGCGTATGAATGGCCTGCTGCAAAAAGCGGGACTGACGATTGCAGGCGGTACGTCCCTTTTTACTCTTGTGCGTGACCATCGCGCTGCCGAGTTGTTCGATCATCTTGGCCGGCGCGGCATTCTGGTACGCATCTTTGATGAAAGGCCGAACGACATGCGTTTCGGCCTTCCCGGTGCTGAAGAGGAATGGCAGCGCCTCGAAGAAGCGCTGTCATCCTTCTGATTATTCTTCGAACGTATAGGTCTCGATAGACTCCGGCTTCATTTCGATGGAGAAGCCAGGCAGTTTCGGCGGCATGTAAGCAGCATTTCTGATATCGCAGGGTTCGATGAAGTGCTCGTGCAGATGGTCGACATATTCGATCACGCGGCCTTCCTTGGTGCCGGAAACCACGAGGTAGTCGATCATCGACAGATGCTGGACGTATTCGCAAAGGCCGACGCCGCCGGCATGCGGCCAGACCGGCAGGCCGTATTTGGCGGCAATCAGGAGAACTGCCAGCACCTCATTGAGACCACCCATGCGGCAGCTGTCGATCTGCACGACATCGATTGCGCCTTCGGCGATGAACTGCTTGAACATGATGCGGTTCTGGCACATTTCGCCCGTCGCCACTTTCACCGAACCGATAGCCGAACGAATCTTGCGATGGCCGGCAATGTCGTCCGGGCTGGTCGGCTCTTCGATGAAGAAGGGCTTGGCAAAAGCAAGCTTCTTGACCCAGTCGATGGCCTGGTCCACTTCCCACACCTGATTGGCGTCGATCATCAGATAACGGTCGGGACCGATCACCTCGCGGGCGATGGTGAGACGGCGAATATCGTCTTCCAGATCGCGGCCAACCTTCATCTTCACGTGGTTGAAGCCGGCATCGATCGCTTCCTGGCAAAGACGGCGCAGCTTGGCGTCGTCATAACCGAGCCAGCCGGCCGAGGTCGTGTAGCAGGCGTAACCTTCGTTCTTCAGCGTCTCGATCCGCTCCTTCTTGCCACTTTCGGCTTTCTTAAGGATTGCAAGCGCATCATCGCGGGTCAGCACATCGGTCAGATAACGGTAGTCGACGATATCGGCGATTTCTTCCGGGCTCATATCGGCAACGAGCTGCCAGACCGGCTTTCCCGCCTTCTTGGCCAGCAGATCCCAGACAGCATTGACGACCGCGCCGGTGGCGAGATGCATCGCACCTTTGTCCGGGCCGATCCAGCGCAGCTGGCTGTCGCTCGTCAGATGCCGCCAATATTTGCCGGGGTTCTCGGTCACGGTGGCAAGATCGGTGCCAACCACCAGATGGCGCATCGCCTCGATCGCCATGCAGCAGATGTCGTTGCCACGGCCGATGGTAAATGTCAGCCCGTGGCCTTTCAGTCCCGGCTCATCGGTATCGAGGATGACGTAAGCCGCCGAATAGTCCGGGTCGGGATTCATCGCATCCGAACCGTCGAGACTCTGGGAGGTGGGGAAACGCAGGTCGAAAACACGCAGATCTGTAATTTTGGTCATGGCCGTTCACTCGCGGTCAGTGTCAAAGGAAATCGTTCAATCGTGGTGGAAGGTTTCTTCCATCATTGCCCACCACTCGCCTTCCTTTCGGCTTTCGAGCGGTTGCTGGCAGGGAATGGTGAAAGACCACCATTCCTTGTTCTTCGGGCTTGCGGCCATCTTCGCCATGTCGGCGCTGAAATCACTGCCGTGGTACTCCCAATAGCCGAACAGCAGATTTTCCGGCTCGCGCAGGAAGATCGTGTAGTTGCGGATGTTGCAGTCGCTGATCAGCGCCAGAATCTCAGGCCACACGGCGGCGTGCAGTCTTTTATATTCAGCAATCATGTCCGGTTTGACGCCGATGACCATGCCCATACGCTGCATGAAAAAACTCCATTATTGCTTGATGGTGGCGAGCGCCGCACGCAGCTTCGGTTGCGGCAGGTTCAATCCCAGACGTTCCGCAGCAGCGATGATCGGGATGAAGCGACGGCGTTTCTTTTCATCATGATTGCCGGCGATGTCGGCGAGCCGATGCGCGAGAAAGGGATTTCTCAAACGCTCCCGCAGCACACCGATATAGGCCTGCGCCTCATCCCCCATGCCTTCCGCTGCAAAGACCGGCAGCACCTCGTCACGCCAGAGCGTTTCAAGATCGTCGACCAATGCATCATCGGCCATTGCGTGGCGAACCGTCTCGTCTTTTACGCGACCATCCCGCAACCAGCGCTCGGCAAGATAGGAATGGCCGAGATTAAGCAGGAACAGCTTCAGCTTTTCGTAGTGGTCCAGATCATCCGTCAGCACCATTGCCGGGTGGTCGCAGGGAAGGACGAGACCTTCCTGCTTTTCGATGGCCCAAAGTGCATAGGGTTCCGCAACCGCACCAACCGGATCGATTGGCTCGGAGACGATGCGATCCACCAGGCTATTGGCGAAACGGCATTTTTCATTCAGGTAAAAGGCAAATCCCGCTGGCAATTGCCACTCGTCTGCAAGCTGGCGAACAACCGCTTTGAGGCGGTCGCCATTGCGCGGAACAAGCTCGCAGGGGAAGATCGACAGTGCCGCTTCCGGATTGGTCTGAAAACGCTCCAGCAACAGCATGCACAGCTTGGCCGGAAAGCTCTTCGGAACGCGCTCGAAATCGTCGGCGAGATCCGGTCCATCAGACGAATCCAGCTCATAACCGCGATCGCCGGTATTGGACAGAATGACTTCGGCCATGCAGGCAATGCGTCGAACCTCGGCCCAGTCCGTATCCGCCGTCAGCGCCAATGCGACAGCCTTGCCGGAAATTTCTTCATCAACGTCCTGCCCATCGCGAATGCCGCGGATACGCACGGGATAGGGGGCACCGCTATTCAGCGCCGCAACGCGCTTCAGGCTTTCCGCATTGCCCGTCGTCTGGACAATTGCGATGCGCCCGAGAGCTTCGCCTTTGTCCAACGCTTGCGAAATGAACAGATCCGCATGCGCGAGAAGAAAGCGGCTGGTGCCGAATTGCAGGATGGGTGTGTCAGGCGTCATGCGACCTCCACCATGCCCTTGATGACTCCGGCTTTCGGATCGGTCAGCCAGGCAAATTTGGCAGGCACATCGGCAAGCGTCATGCGATGGGTGATGAGGGCTTCCGGCACCTTTCCTTCCCGCAGCGCCTGCAACACCCGCTCGAAATCCTCCGGCGTCGCATTGCGGCTACCGAGCAACGTCGTCTCACGCTTGTGAAACTCCGGATCGTTGAAGGTAATATCGCTGGCGACGATGGAAACCAGCACATAGGAGCCGCCATGGCCGACAAAGGAGAAACCGCGCTCCATGGCTTTCGGATTACCGGTCGCATCAAAGACCGCATCGAAGAAATCGCCATCGGTAATATGTAACAGATGGTCCTTGTCACCCTCGCCAAGCGTCACCGTATGGGCCACGCCGAGATGCTCCTTGCAGAAATCCAGCCGGTCTGTGCGCCCGTCAATCATTGTCACTTCGCCGCCATCGAGAACGGCGAAAACCGCAACCGCCATGCCGATAGGACCGGCGCCGACGACCAGAACCTTCTGCCCTTTTTCAACCGCGCCACGGCGCACGGCATGCGCGCCGATCGCCAGAAATTCCGTCATCGCCGCCTGATCGAGGCTGAGGCCGTCCGCCTTGAGCACGAACTGTTGCGGGACACTCAGATATTCGACCATGCCGCCATCGCGGTGAACGCCGAGCACGCCGATATTGCAGCAGCAATTGCTCTTGCCCTTCAGACAGGCACTGCATTTTCCGCAGGAAATATACGGAATGACGGTGACGACATCGCCAACCGAGAGATGGCTGCCTTCCGGCGCCTCCTCTACCGTGCCGGAAAGCTCGTGGCCCATGATGCGCGGATAGGAAAGATAGGGCTGGTTGCCGGTAAAGATATGCAGATCCGTACCGCAGACACCGATGCGGCGAATGCGTACCAGCACGTCACCTTCGCCACGCACGGGTTTCGGCAGTTCCTTTGGGACGAGTTGACCGGGGGTCTCGCAGAAAATTGCCAGCATGCATCACCTGTGGGAAAGGGAATAAAAACGAATGGCATTGTCGCCAAAGACTGCCGCATGGTCCTGCGCCGGGACGATATCGCGGCAGAAATCCAGCCATTCCTGATAATCGCCGGCCAGTCGCACGACCGGCCAGTCGCTGCCGAAGATCACGCGGTTGCCGCCAAACAGCTCCAGAATGGTTTCTGCATAGGGCCGCACCGCTTCGGGCTTCTGTTCGCCGCGCTCGGTCAACAGGCCGGAAAGCTTGCAATGAAGGTTGGGAAGGGCCGCCAGGGCCGCCATATCCCTGCGCCATTCCCTATAGTGACCGGTGGCGATAAGTGGCTTCGCGCCATGATCAATCACAACAGGCAATTGCGGATGCCGGCGGGCAAAAGACAGGAGATGCGGCAGATTTGGCGGCAATACCAGCGCATCGAACACGAGCCTGTGTTTCACCAGCGCATCCACGGCCGGGTCGAGCGCCGGATCGTCGATCCAGGTGACATCCTCCAGGCCTTGCAGCATCGGGCGTACGCCCTTGAAAGCCGGATGTTTCGCCCGGCGCGCGATCTCTGCTGCCGCATCAGCGGACTTCATGTCCACCCAGCCAACCACACCCCTGATGAAATCCGTTTGCTCCGCCAGTTCCAGCATGAAATCCGTATCGGCCGCATCTTCCATCGTCTGCACCAGCACCGTGCCGGAGACCCCGGCCGTAACCAGCAGAGGCGACAGATCGGCCGGCAAAAAATCCCGGTAGATGGCGGAGAGAGACGGCGGCGGCCATTGCCCGGCGCGGTCCTTCATCAGCCAGAAATGCTGGTGAGCGTCGATGATCATGGCCTCAGGCCCTTCCGCCGGGCACAGGCGCGCCTTCGGAGATCAGGCCGCGCTTTTGCAGCTCGGCCCAGAATTCATCCGGGACCGCCTGTTCGAACCATTCGATGTTGGAGGCAAGCTGCTGCGCATTGCGCGCGCCGGAGACGACCGTGACGGAGGCTGGATGACCGAGCGGAAATTGCAGCGCGGCCGCCTGCAGGGAAACGCCAACTTCGTCGCAAACGCCCTGCAAGGCATCCACACGGGTGATGATGTCGGCAGGCGCGTCGGCATAATTGAATTTGCGGTTACCGGCCAGAATGCCAGAATTGAACGCACCGGCGACCACGATCGCAACGCCGGTTTCCGCGCAGCGGTTCATGAAGGCGAGGCTCTGCTGCTCGAGCAGCGTATAGCGGCCGGCGAGCATCGCAACATCGATATCGAAAACATCCATGGCGTCGCGGACGATTTCCCACTCGTTGACACCAAGGCCGATGGCGCCCGTCGACCCTTCGTCGCGCAGCTTGCCAAGCGCCCGGAAGCCGCCGCCGCTTGTCAGCTGCTCCCAGTAATGCTGCTGCTTCTCGCCATGTGTGTAGGAACCGATATCGTGCACATAAAGAATATCCGGCTTCAGAACGCCGAGCCGTTGCTGGCTGGCTTCGAAGGACCGCAGGATACCGTCATAGGAATAGTCATAGACCGGACGGAAGGGCAGGGGCGCAATATAGGCGTCCTCTTCCGGGCCAACGGTTGCATCCGGAACCATGACGCGACCGACCTTGGTGCTGAGCGTGTATTCACCACGGTCATGCTCCGTCACCATGGTTCCAAGACGGCGCTCCGAACGTGTGTACCCGTAAAAAGGCGCGGTATCGAAGTAACGAATGCCGCATTCCCATGCCTTGTCGAACGCGCCTTTGGATTCCTCGTAGGGCGTGACGCGGTAGAGATTGCCCATCTGGGCGCAACCAAGGCCCATCAGGGTGACTTCGACGGCTCGGCGCGGCAATTTACGGGTATCGGAGACTTTCATCGCGGGGCTTTCTGATTTTTAGCAGATCGGGATGGCGAAAAACGGTGAGCGGTTTTCGCCTGAAATCCCGCATCTCAAAATTTTGAGGCGCGCCGCCAAAGCGGCGCGCCGTCACGCATCAGTAAAGAACGTTCTTGGCTTCCGGCTTCTCGATATTGTCCTTGGTGACAACAACGACGCCAGTGTCGACGAACTTCTCGACCTTTTCCTTGTTGATGAGCTTGGAGATGGTCTCCACGCCCTTTTCGCCCATCTGGTAGGAACCCTGAACAACGATGCCGGCGAGCGTGCCGTCCTTGACGAAGCCCTGAAGGTCCTGGTTGCCGTCAAAACCGATGCCGACGACCTTGCCCGCCTTGCCGGTCTGGGCAAGCGCACGGCCAACCCCGATGGCGGTCGGCTCATTGGCGCCGAAGATGCCCTTGAGATCGGAATTGGCGGCCAGAACGTCGGTCGTCTGGTTCAGCGCCGTCGCCATCTGCGACTGCGAATAGAACGGGCCGACGATCTTCAGGTTGGAATTCATCTGGATGTAGTCGGTGAAACCACCGACACGGCCGATTTCCGAACCGGCACCGGCCACGTAAGACATGACGGCGATCTTGCCTTCCTTGCCAACCTTGTCGATCAGCGCCTGCGCTGCCAGTTCGCCGGCTTTCTTGTTATCGGTCGCGAGGAAGGACTGGTAATACTGCTCGGAACCCTGAGCGAGCTGCGAGTCGATCAGAACCACGGGAATGCGGGCCTCCCAGGCCTTCTTGACGGCCGGCACCAGCGCATCCGGATCGGAAGGGGCGAGAACGATGCCTGCGACCTTACGGTTGATCGCGTTTTCGACCATGTTGACCTGGTCGGCGATGGCGGATTCGGCAGCCGGACCCTGGAAGGTCATGGTGTTGCCGGAAGAGTTCTTCATCGCCGCATCGGCGCCCTTCTGGACGTTCTGCCAGAAGGTGGAGTTGACGGTTTTGACGATGACGGCGATTTCGCCGGCCTGCACGGTGGAGACGCTCCACAGCGCGATTGCGGATGTCAAAAGGGCAGTCGCAATTTTCTTCATTTCTTCCTCCGTGATGTCGGCATACCGGGCCTCCCCTGCCGATCTTTTTGCGGAAAGGGTCCGCAGCCCTTTGATCAGCGGCGGTTTCGCAACTGGTCGATCCAGACGGTGACCAGAATGACGAGGCCGATGATGATCTGTTGCGTGAAGGCGGAGACGCCATTCATATTGAGACCGTTGCGCAGGATGCCGATGACAAAGGCACCGATGGCCGTGCCGGAAATCGTACCCACGCCGCCGATGAGCGATGTGCCGCCGATGACGGCGCTGGCGATTGCATCCAGCTCATACATCACGCCCTCATTCGGCTGGGCGGTGACGAGGCGCGACATCAGCACGCAACCCGTCAACCCTGCGAGCGTGCCGGACAGGATGTAGGTGAAATTGGTGACGCGGGCGACGTTGACGCCGGAAAGACGTGCGGCTTCCGCATTGGAGCCAACGGCATAGATATGACGGCCGAGGATCGAGCGGTTGAGCATGAAGGAGACGGCAAGTGCAATCACCACCATCAGGATGACAGGGTAGGGAATGCCCGGGAACACCACGTTCGGAAAGCCGTCATCACCGATGTTGACGATGCGGAAGAGAGCGCCATTGCCAAGTTCGCCGAAGGATTCGCCAAGACCGGAAACCGCGCGCGCGCCGGTGATCTGCAGCGCCACGCCGCGGGCAATCAGCATCATGCCGAGAGTGGCGATAAAGGGCGGCAGCTTGAAGCGGGTAACCAGAAGGCCGTTGATGAGACCGCAGAGCGACCCCGTCAGAACACCGAGAAACATGCCGACCGGCACCGGCATGCCAAGTTCCTTCACCGCAAGGGCGGCGACGACCCCCGCCAGGGCAAGCACAGAGCCGACGGAAAGATCGATGCCGCCGGTGATGATGACGCAGGTCGCACCGATGCCGAGCAGGGCGATGGACGTGACCTGAAGCGCAATGGTCATGGCATTGTTGACGGAGAAGAAGGCGCTGCTGGTGGCGGAAAACACCATAACCAGCACAACTAGACTGCCAAGCGCCGCAAACTTCTGGATAATATCCTTCTGGCGGTCGCTGAAGGCGAAGCTCTTCTTGGGTTCTGCAATATTAGCCATGTCGTTCCTCACTGCGCGGCCCGGCCGTAACCGGACGCATACCGCATGATTTCTTCCTGATTGGTCTTGGCGGTCTCAAGCACGCCCGTGATGCGGCCCTGGTGGAAGACGGCGATACGATCCGTCAGCCCCAGAATTTCCGGCAGTTCCGAACTGATGAGAATGACACCAATCCCCTGTGCGGCCAGTTCATCCATGATCTTGTAGATCGCAAATTTCGCGCCGACATCGATGCCGCGTGTCGGCTCATCGAAGAACAACACGCGCGACTGCCGGAACAGCCATTTGCCGATAATGATTTTCTGCTGATTGCCGCCCGAGAGCAGCCGCACCGTCTGCTCGATCGAGGGCGTGCGAATATTCAGAAGATCGACATAACGCTTAGCGACATCGTCATGTTTCTTGAAATCGATCAGTCCGAAACGGTTGGACACCTCGCCGATATTGGCAAGCGTCGTATTGGCCGCAACCGACATTTTGATCGCGAGACCATCACTCTTTCGGTCTTCCGAGAGATAGGCGATGCCTTCCCTGATGGCGTCCTGCGGTGAGTTGATCGAAAGTTCGCGCCCATTAAAAACGATCTTGCCCGCATCCAGAGGATCGGCGCCAAAGATCGCCCGCGCAACCTCGGTTCGACCCGCACCCATCAGCCCGGCAAAACCGAGAATTTCACCCCGGCGCAGCGAAAAACCGACATCGTGGAACACGCCGCTGCGTGTCAGCCCTTCCACGGAGAAGATAATGTCTTGCGTAGGATGCGAGGTGCGCTCGGGGAATTTGTCCTCGAGAGAACGTCCGACCATGCGCGTGACGATATCGTCAACGGTGATCGACGCGAAATCATCGGTCGAAATATAGCGTCCGTCGCGCAGAACCGTTACCCGGTCGACGATCTCGGCCATTTCATCGAGACGGTGGGAAATATAGACGATGCCGACGCCGGATGCCTTGAGATCACGGATGACCTTGAACAGCAGCCGGGTTTCCTGCTCGGTCAGCGAGGAGGTAGGCTCGTCCATGATGAGGACTTCAGCATCGAGAGAAAGAGCCTTGGCAATCTCCACCATCTGACATTGGGCGACCGACAGACCGCGGACGATCTGGTCCGGGTCAATATCGACGCCAAGCCGATCAAGACAGCGCTTGGCATCGAGCCGCAGCTTCTTGCGATCAACGAGGAAACCCCGCCGTGGCTCGCGGGCGAGATAGATGTTTTCGGCGACGGAGAGATGCGGAACGAGGTTGAGTTCCTGATGGATGATGGCGATGCCGGCGGCTTCGGACTCCAGCGGCGATGCATATTGCACCTTAACGTCCTTATGCAGGATCGTGCCGTCGCTCGGCTGATAGACGCCGCTGACGATTTTCATCAGCGTCGATTTTCCCGCGCCATTTTCGCCGCAGACGGCATGCACTTCGCCGCTGCGCAAATCGAAATGCACGTTCGACAGCGCCTTGACGCCCGGGAATTCCTTGCTGATGTTTTCAAGACGCAGAAGAACGGACCGCTCGTCGCGCGCCATCTCCTCAGGCGAAAAATCGCCCCGAATTGTCGATGCGCCCTGCGACATCTGGAAACCTCCCACCCGTGCTCCCCGCTCCACCGGGGTACCATGAACAGGCCAAATGGTTAGGCCGGTTTTCTGGAATGGTCAAGCCAATTTGGTCAAAATTCGGATAGGGGTTCAAGAAAGAACAAAATCATCAAGAACTAAAATCCGTAATAGTGTTGTAAATTCTTATATTTAAGTAATTCCTTGCGTATCGATACGCTTGGCGTTACGGTAAGGCCAAATGCAGATTAAAGACAGGGCTCGTTAGAAAACACATGAATGGTCAGGCCAAAATAGCGGAACCACGCAGGCTTTATCAGCAGATTGCGGACCAGATACGCGAGCTCATCGATTTGGGCGAGTTTTTGCCCGGAACGCGGCTTCCGGCGGAACGGGAACTGGCACAGAAACTCGGCGTCTCCAGACCATCCCTGCGCGAGGCGCTGATCGCACTGGAAATCGACAACACCGTCGAAATTCGCATGGGTTCCGGTGTCTATGTATCAACCGAAGCTCTGCAGACCACCCATCACACCAAGTCGCTGGGCGACAGCCCGTCTGAACTGATGCAGGCGCGGGCGGCATTGGAAGGGGCAACCATCGTTTTGGCGGCAAGCCGCATGACGGAGGAAACCATAGCCAGCCTTCGCCAGATACTGAACACCATGCAGAAGGAAATCGAGGCGGGACGCAAGCCTCTCGATCAGGACCGGCTGTTTCATGTCACCATTGCCGAACAATCCGGAAACAGCGTTCTGGCGCGGCTGGTGGCAAACCTCTTTGATGAGCGGCACAGCCCCATTTCGGCCCAGCTGCGCGTGAAATTTGAGGATCGCGACACCTGGGCCTTCGCCCTTCAGGAACACGAGGCCATTCTGGCGGCACTGGAGCTGAAAGACCCGCTGCTGGCGCAGGCCGCAATGCACATCCATCTCGAAGGCTCCAAGAGGCGCTGGGTTGATAGTTGAATCTAAAATATAGCAGGCAATATACCGGGAGGAGGAAAACCCGTGAGTGAGAATTCCGAGGCAACCATTTTGCTGAACGCCAACGACAATGTCGCGGTGGCGCGCCGGTCCATTCCGGCCGGTGGTGCGACGGGCAGGGGCGATCTGACGGCGCTTGAACTGATCGGACGCGGACACAAGGTGGCCCTGAAGCTCATCAGATCCGGAGACGAGGTCCTGAAATACGGGCAGGTAATCGGCATCGCCACACAGGATATCGAGCCTGGCCGGCACGTGCATCTGCACAATCTCGCCATGGTGCCCTCCGAACATGCGCATCAGTTCAGTGTCGATATCGAAGAAAAGGGTATGGTGCCCGAAGCCGACCGCCGGACCTTCATGGGTTATGATCGCGGTCTCGGTGGCGTCGGCACGCGCAACTACATCGGCGTGATCGCTTCGGTGAACTGTTCCGCCACGGTATCGCGCTACATCGCCGATTATTTCAACAAGCAGGGCGGCCTTGAAGGTTTCGACAATGTCGATGGTGTCGTGGCGCTGACGCATGGCGGCGGCTGCGCGCTCAACACGAAATCGGAAGGATACCGCCTTCTGATCCGCACCATTCAGGGTTATGCCCGCCATCCCAATTTCGGCGGCATTCTGCTGATCGGCCTCGGTTGCGAAACAAACCAGATCGCCCCCATCCTCGAGCACTACAAGATGGAGGAAGGCGAGCGCCTGCGCACCATGACCATCCAGCAGCATGGCGGCACGCGCAAGACGATCGACGCGGCGATTGCCGAGATCAAAGCCATGCTGCCGATGGTCAATGCCGCCCGCAGAACCGAACAACCCCTTTCAAAACTGAAAGTGGCGCTGGAATGTGGTGGCTCTGACGGCTATTCCGGCATATCGGCGAACCCGGCACTCGGTTACGCCTCCGATCTCATTGTCCGTAACGGCGGCACGACGGTTCTTTCAGAGACACCGGAAATCTACGGCGCCGAGCACCTCCTGACGAAGCGGGCCATCACACCTGCCGTTGCTGAAAAGCTGTTGCAGCGCATCGACTGGTGGCGGGATTATACCGCCCGTAATGGTGACGAACTGAACAACAACCCGTCCCACGGCAACAAGCTCGGCGGCCTGACCACCATTCTGGAAAAATCGCTGGGTGCGGTCGCCAAGGGCGGCTCCATGCCGCTGAAAGCCGTTTATGAATTTGCGGAAACCGTGACCGAACAGGGCTTCGTTTTCATGGATACGCCCGGTTACGATCCGGTTGCCGTCACCGGCCAGGTTGCCGGCGGCTGCAACGTCATCTGTTTCACCACCGGCCGCGGCTCCGTATCAGGGTTCAAGCCGGCGCCGTGCATCAAGATCGCCACCAATTCCGAAATGTATGAACACATGAAGGAAGACATGGATCTCAACTGCGGCGAGATCGTTACTGGCGCGGAAACCATTGAGGAATCCGGCAAACGAATTTTCGAGCACATTCTGGCGGTCGCGTCCGGTGATAAGACTGTCAGTGAGATTTACGACTACGGCGACAACGAATTCGTACCGTGGCAGGTAGGAGCGGTGACCTGAACCTGAGCATTCCAGTAAAACTGCGTAGCGGTTCTGCATCCGGAAAATGCGGGAAATGAAATCCGACTGTCCCACGTGAAACAAAAGGCCCGGAAATCACTTCCCGGGCCTTTTCCCATTCGAGTAGGGTATTCTCGCTCAGTGGCGGAAGTGGCGCATGCCGGTAAAGACCATCGTCACATCATGCTCATTCGCCGCGTCGATCACTTCCTGATCGCGCATGGAACCACCCGGCTGGATGACGGCGGTGGCACCTGCGGCAATCGCAGCAAGCAGACCGTCGGCGAACGGATAGAACGCTTCCGACGCCACGGCAGAGCCACGTGTCAGGGGCTCAGTGAGCCCAAGCGCCTTGGCCGCATCCTCCGCCTTCAGGGCGGCGATCCGGGCGGAATCGACCCGGCTCATCTGACCGGCGCCAATACCAGCGGTCTGGCCATCCTTGGCATAGATGACGGCGTTGGATTTCACATGCTTGGCAATCTTGAAGGCAAATTTCATGTCTTCAAGTTCCTGCGCCGTCGGCGCGCGCTTGGTGACAACCTTCAGCTCAAGATCCTCGACCATACCGTTGTCACGGCTCTGCACGAGCAGGCCACCCGAAACGGTCTTGGCCGTGATACCGGCTGCGCGCGGATCAGGCAGGCCGCCTGCAGCCAGCAGGCGAAGGTTTGGCTTGCGGGCAATGATTGCCTTGGCCTCTTCCGTAACATCGGGTGCAATGATGACCTCGGTAAAGAGCTTGACAATCTCTTCCGCCGTTTCCGCATCGAGCGTGCGGTTCAACGCAATGACACCACCGAATGCCGAAACGGAATCGCAAGCCAGCGCCCGGCGGTAAGCTTCGGCAAGCGTGGGACCGGTTGCAACGCCACAGGGGTTTGCGTGCTTGATGATGGCAACAGCCGGCGCGTTTTCCGGCAGGAACTCCGCCACAAGCTCGTAAGCCGCATCCGTGTCGTTGATGTTATTGTAGGAAAGCTGCTTGCCCTGGAGAAGCGTTGCCGTTGCAACGCCCGGACGCTTTTCGCCGGTCAGGTAGAAGCCGGCACTTTGATGCGGGTTCTCGCCATAACGCATCTTTTCCTTCAGCGCGCCGCCAATGGCCCGGTAGTCCGGCGTCTCGATGGAAAGAGCCTGGGCAAACCAGTTGGAAATCACCGCATCATAAGCGGCCGTGCGGGCATAGGCCTTGGCGGCAAATCTCTGGCGCAGCGCATAGGATGTCTGGCCGTCATCCGCCTGCAGGGCTTCAACCAGTGCCGGGTAGTCTGAAGGATCGGTGACAACAGTGACATAAGCGTGGTTCTTGGCCGAAGCGCGGATCATCGCCGGGCCGCCGATGTCGATATTCTCGACCGTTGTCGGATAATCGCCGCCCTTGGCGCGAACTTCCTCAAACGGATAAAGGTTTATGACCGAGAGATCAATCGCCTCGATACCATGCGCCTTCATGGCCTCGACATGGTCGGCATCATCACGGATGGCCAGAAGGCCGCCATGCACATTGGGATGCAAGGTCTTGACCCGGCCGTCCATGATTTCCGGAAAATTGGTTACATCGGAAACATCCGTCACCGGCAGGCCCGCCTCGGCGATGGCCTTCGCCGTACCGCCTGTCGACAGGAGCTTGACGCCAAGCTTCGACAGAACCGTCGCCAGCTCGAGGATATCCGTCTTGTCGGACACGGAAAGAAGTGCCGTGCGGATTTTGACCTTATCGGGAGCGGGGATTTTTTTGGATACGACAGCCATCAGGCATACTCCATTCAACAGGGAGGACAGGCTGGACTGGGGATTGATCCAGCAATTGCCGCCGCGTTAACACAGCTTGCCGTATTAATAAACAGCGGGGATGCGGAACGGCGAAAACTACACGCGGTTTTCGTGTGAAAACCATCCGGAGCCATCTAGGCCTTGCGTTCGATGATCCAGCGGATTTCCCGGGTATTGGCAAGGTTGAAGGGCAACTCGATCTGTTGCGAGGGCCGCATGCCGGAGGCATCGGCCATGAAGACATCCTCTGTGACGAAAAGCTCCAGCCCCGGCGCGGAGAACAGCCAGGTGGTTCCATCCGCCGCTTCAAGATAAACCGACTCCTCATCCCGCTGATGCAGCTGGATGTGAGGATGGATATGGAAACGCGATACTGCCGAAACGGATTGCAGCTGCGTCTTTATTGCATCTTCATCCGCACGCAGCAGGTCGCGGCCTTTTATCTTCGTACCCGCTGCATTCAATTCGATTTCCCGCTCGTGATAGCAGCCGAAATTCTGCAGATATCCATCATGCGATGCCCACAGCACATCATTGCCGTTTCCATCCGTTCCGCGCCTGCTATCGACCTCGCTGACACCGGAGATCATGATGGGCCCAAGCAGTCTCGATCGGGACAATTTGCAGGAAGACGTGTCCGCAAGCGTGACCGTGGAGTGGGCGGCCGTCGACCGGCTGGCCCGTTGATATTCCGGTGCGGCATTTTTCGGAAAACCGGAATTAACGATGAACCGGTTCTTGCCGCAAGACATTTCGAAGGACAGGCACCCTGAATGGGCGTTGCGTGAAAGCTCTGCCGAACTGGGATAACCCGTATCCACTATGATAACGGTATCGTCGGTGGCAAGCCGGTGGTAGTTCACGTCGGGCAGCACCTTGGAGGGCCGGCCCGCCGTTTCATCATAGCGGAGCACGGAGACGAGCTCATTGGCCAGCGTGGCTGTCGCGCCGTTGAACAGCGCGAGATCGCCTCCCTGATGCCGGAAAAACCGGATTGCCGGAAACATGCGGTCAATCGCCGGCACAAGCCCCGAGGGCAGATCGTGGCCGAGATTGATGTAGCTTTGCCGAAGCGGCAAAAGATCAAGCAGGAGATCAAGCATGACCCGCGGATTGCGCGAAACATGTCCGCCATCGGGGAGAATCTGGCGTTCCATTTCCTGAGCCAGCTTCATTCCGTGCCGGGTAATGCGGGAGAGGCGGGTAGGCATGGCAATGGAGGCCATGGCGAGCGCAATCCTGATCCTCAGCCTCGCTTCTCCGTCAGGCGCATGTTTCACGATCCTGTCGAGGTAACGCACATGAAAGGCAAGGCTTTTCAGGAAGCGGCGATAAAAGCCCGCATCTGCCTCATATAAAACGACGGGTGAATGGGAGAGCCAGGCGATCAGCCTCTGCGCCGCAATTTCCGGTGACCAGGCGGCGCCCGCAAGCCGCTTGCCATGGATGGCGATCCACTCGGCAACGATACGGCGCGCGCGCTTGCACGCCTCGCTCGATCTGTCGGAACGGATATGCCGCAGCCAGCCGAAAGCGTGCAAGCGTTCCTCAAAAACCAGCGAAGGGTAATCCACCTGAAATGGCGAGAGGCCACCGGTTTCAACGACGCGACCGGCAAGCGCTATACGGCCACGCAACAATTCCTCGGCAAAATAGGGATCGATCGCCCTCAGATCGGTAGGCGCCGCCACCAGCCCGTCGGGAACACGATTGGCAAACCGGGATACATGCAGGCGCAAAGGCGTGAGGCCGACGCACAGATGCCGATACGCCATCCGTGAAAGAAGACCGGCCGCATTCATGCTGCCTGCAAAGGACCCTAACAAGCTGTGTTTCCCGTTCACATGTTTTGTTTTTATCAGTGAACCGCGATGACCGGAACGTTATCGATAAATATCTAATGATTCGCGAGAGCTTCGCTTTTTTCTACTTCTTACGCAAGACACTGCTAAAAAACCCATCGACCCCACCGAACATATCCGGCGTCGTGCGAAGATCGCCCTCTGCGGTGATAGCAGCCTCCATCGAGGGCCAGTCCTCCTTGCGGACGGCGACACGCTCAATACCGGGGTTTTCTGCCAGAACCTGCGCAATCATCTCTTCCCCTTCAGAAGGATCGAGCGAGCAGTTGGAGAACACCACGATGCCTCCGGAATCGACCAGAGTAAGCGCATGCCGCAGCATCTGGCCCTGAAGCGTAGCAAGTTTGGCGATATCGTTTTCATCCTTCGTCCAGCAGACATCGGGATGCTTGCGCAGCGTGCCGGTTGACGAGCAGGGAGCATCAAGAAGAACGGCGTCGAAAAGCTGCTCCGGCTGGTACTTCATCATGTTGACCTCCACCGTTTCGGCGTGAAGGCCGAGCCGATCGAGATTCTCCCTGAGGCGGCGAAGACGATTGCCGGATTGGTCCAGAGCAGTCACTTTCGCACCCGCAAGCGCAAGCTGCGCGGTCTTGCCGCCTGGAGCGGCACAAAGATCGGCAACGCGCTTGCCGGACACATCGCCCATCAGCCTCACCGGCATGCTGGCAGCGAGATCCTGCACCCACCAGGCGCCATCGGCAAAGCCCTCCAGCGACGGGATCTGCCCTTCGAACTCCCCGAGACGGACGCTGCCATTCGGCATGAGCGTGCCACCCAGCTTTTCCGCCCACAGAGCCGGATCGGCCTTCACCGTAAGATCGATGGAGGACGGCGTCAGCTGTGCCTCGGAAATCCGTTCGGCAGTCTTATCACCATAGGCGGAAACCAGACGCGCATAGAACCAGTCCGGCAGTACCGGGACCTGCGCGATTGCCTGTTCGATATCAGCTTTTTCCCGACCCAGTCGCCGCAAAACGGCATTCACCAGCTTGACGAAGCGCCTGTTGCGCGGGTCGCGATGGGCCTGTTCCACAGCGAGATCCACTGCCGAATGATCCGGAACGTCGAGATAAAGCATCTGCGCTGCACCGACGACGAGAACGTGATGCAGCGAGCGGGCGCCCTGCGGCAAGGGGCCATCAAGCAGCATCGACAATGCCGCCTCGACACGCGGCAGATGTCTAAGTGCGCTGTTGACGATGGCTCTCACCAGCGCCCGGTCCGCAAGGGACAGCGCGCGGTACACCGGATTGCCATTTTCGCTGTCCAGCATTCCATCGAGCGAGGTCTTCTTTTCCAGAACGGCTGCGAGAATGCGCGTCGCGGCAACGCGTGCGGCAAGGCCCGGCTTGTCCTGGAAAGACGAAGGGCCGTCTTCGCGGCCCCCACCATTGGCCGGCCTCGGTTTTTTGGACCGCGCCGGCTTGTTCTGCGTATCGGATGTCAAGACCACGGCCCTTTTCGCTCGTTTTCATTGCCTCGCCCCGAGCCTGTGCTTGGAACCGAGCCTGATTTGCGCAGACGCTTATCATTCGACGGCGCCGGCGTCGATCCTCGCGGGGAAAACTCCTGCGCCATGGCATGCAGCGCGGCGACCCGGTTTTCCGTATTGGGATGCGTCGAGAAGAGATTGTCCATACGCTCGCCCGAGAGCGGATTGATGATGAACATATGGGCCGTTGCCGGGTTGCGCTCAGCATCGTCATTGTGAATCTGCTGCGCCATGCCGGAAATCTTCTGCAATGCGGAGGCAAGCCACAGCGGATTGCCGCAGATTTCCGCCCCGCGTCGGTCAGCCGAATATTCCCGGGTGCGGCTGATGGCCATCTGCACCAGCATCGCAGCCAGCGGCGCCACGATCATCGCGACCAGCACGCCGATGAAACCAAGTGGATTATTGTTGTTTTCGCGATTGCCACCGAACAGGAACGCGAAATTGCCCAGCATGGAGATCGCACCAGCCAATGTTGCGGTGATCGTCATTGTCAGCGTATCCCGGTTCTGCACATGCGCAAGCTCATGCGCCATCACACCGGCCACTTCCTCAGGTGTCAGACGCTCCAGCAGACCCGTGGAGGCGGCGACGGCGGCATTCTGCGGGTTTCTTCCCGTCGCAAAGGCGTTGGGCTGCGGGCTGTCGTAAATATAGACCTTAGGCATCGGCAGACCGGCATTATGCGAGAGATCGCGGATCATGTGAAAAAACTCGGGCGCATTGGCCTCATCGATCTCCCTCGCGCGATAGGCTGAGAGGACCATCTTGTCCGAATTCCAGTAGGAGAAGAGGTTCATGCCGGCAGCGATGAGGAAAGCGATCATCATGCCACCCCTGCCGCCAATCAGAAAACCGACACCCATGAACAATGCCGTCATGAAGGCCAGAAGCATTGCCGTGCGCATCATGTTCATCTGTCAAACTCTCCTCGTAATTTATCTGGGAATATTCCGGGGTTTATAAAGCGCGTTTGATTATATAATCTGGTAAACGGCAAACATATTTCAATATCCCGTCATAGGGAGGATTCTCATGCAGGATGCGGATAATGACAACGGCGCGGAGATGGCCAGGCGGCTTTCGCCTGCTGCGGAACGTGCGTTGAAGGAAGCGGAAGAACGCCGCAAACAGCAGGCGGATCTCCAATTACCGCCGGAAACCGGGGGCCGCGGCGGCGCAGAACCCGTTCGTTTCGGGGACTACGAAATAAAAGGCCGGGCTATCGACTTTTGAACACTGCAATAAAAAATACCCGCTTTTAGCGGGTATTTTTCAATAAAAACAAGTACTTGCTTATTTCTGTTCCAACAGCCGGCAGATCGCTTCCAGTTGCTCCAGTGTACGGTAGCTGATGCGTATTTGCCCGGAGCCACCCTTGTGGCTGATCTTCACGTCCAGGCCGAGAGCGTCTGACAGGCTGCGTTCCAGAGCAACCGTATCGGAATCCTTTTCGGCAACCGGGCGCTTCTCGGCAACGTCACCCTGCGACTTGATATCGTTTTGCGCCAAACGCTCGGCATCACGCACCGAGAGGCCCTTGGAGACGATGGTCTTTGCCAGAGTGGCCGGATCTGACGTCGATACAAGCGCTCGCGCGTGACCGGCGGAAAGAGAACCATCGGCCAGCATATCCCGAACCGGATCGGGAAGCTTCAGAAGCCTGAGGCTGTTTGCAACATGGCTTCGGCTTTTGCCGATAATTTCGCCCAGATCGTTCTGGGTGTAACCGTGCTCGGCGATCAGCTGTTCGTAACCCATCGCTTCTTCCAGCGGATTGAGGTCGGAACGCTGCACGTTTTCGACAATCGCCAGCTCCAGTGCCGTGCGGTCGTCGACATCACGAACGATGACAGGGACATTGGTAAAACCAGCCAGCTGCGCCGCACGCCAACGCCTTTCACCAGCGATAATCTCGTAACGGTTGACGCCAACTGTCCGCACCACCACCGGCTGAACAATTCCGTGCTGACGAATGGATGCAGCGAGATCCTGCAGCTCATTCTCATCGAAATGACGGCGCGGGTTTCTCTGGCTGCGAGCGATGAACTCGATCGGAATGGTACGATCAGCGTTGACGGCACGCTGTGGTTCGCCCACCGGCACCGGCTGATCCATTTCACCGATCAGCGCCGCAAGACCGCGTCCGAGACGACGCTTGGAAAGATCATCACTCATAAGATATTACTCCATACAGTCCGGCAAACGTCACGCGGCCTTGCGCAGACGCTCTCTCTGGATCACTTCAGACGCCAGTTGCAGATAGGCTTGGCTACCCGCACATTTCAGGTCGTAAAGAATGGCAGGCTTACCATAAGACGGCGCCTCGGAAACACGCACATTCCGCGGAATGAGAGTGTGGTAAACCTTCTCACCCAGATGCGCACGCACATCGGTCACGACCTGTTGCGCAAGATTATTGCGCGCATCGAACATCGTTAGAACGATGCCCTGAATATCGAGCTGCGGGTTGACCGAGCCACGTATCTGGCTGACGGTATCCAGCAACTGGCTGAGACCCTCCAGCGCGAAGAACTCGCATTGCAGCGGCACCAGCACGGAATGTGCGGCCGTCATGGCATTCATGGTCAGGAGATTAAACGAGGGCGGGCAGTCTACGAGGATATAGGAATAGCCTCGCGCTTCCTGCGTCTCCATGGCGGCGCGCAGAAGAAAGACACGATTGGCGACATTGGCGACCTGCATCTCGAAGCCAAGCAGATCCATCGTAGAAGGAACGATATCGAGGTTTGGAACCGCTGTCGGGACCGCAACTTCGGCAATGGTGTTATCACCTACCAGAAGATCGTAGGACGAGAGCTTACGCTCTTTACGGTCAATTCCAAGTCCTGTGCTCGCATTGCCCTGCGGATCAAGATCGATGATCAGCACGCGCTCGCCAATTGCCGCCAACGCGGTGGCCAGATTGATGGCCGTCGTCGTTTTACCCACGCCGCCCTTCTGGTTTGCAACTGCGATTATCCGGTATTTTTCAAAGCTCATGCCGCACCTGGTCAGTTCGTCAGTGCCTCAAAATGAGGTTTCTGATTTCAAGAACAACAGAATCCGCCTCAATGGCACTCTGATGTTTTATCAGATCAAACTGCCAGCGGCCATGTGCTTTCTGCACTTCGGAATCATAATCCCGGCCTTTATTAAAATAGGCCTTGAGATTTGGATTATTCCGCGCCCAGGGGTGGATGTAGTCGAACAGCAGATCCAGCTCAGCCAGCGCTCTTGCGGAAACGGCATCGCAGTTTTTAACGGATTCGGGCGCTTTTTCAATTCTGACCGGATGAACAGAGCCTCTCGCGCCGGTTTCCTTCAGCGCGATTCGCAGAAATGCAGCTTTCTTATTGTTGCTTTCAACGAGATCGACCCAGCCTTCGCCAAGCTCCGCAAGAAAAATAGCGGTGATGACGCCGGGAAATCCGCCGCCGCTACCCAGATCTATCCATTTCTGAGGGGCAGGGGAGAGCTGGAAAATCTGCGCACTGTCAGCGACGTGCCTGCTCCAAAGCTCAGTAAGAGTCGAAGGCGCCACCAGATTTGTGGTTTTATTCCACTTCTTGAAAAGCTCGACAAAATGCTCGAGCCTCTCTTGTGTTTCACGTGAAACACTCTGGCCGTTTATCTTCATAATCCGACTCGCTATTGGTGCATGCGCAGTTTTTCATTTCGCGTTGCGGAACTCTTCCGCAAAAGTGCGAGCAGCAGCGATATAGCAGCAGGTGTCATACCGTCAACACGGGCGGCCTGTGCAATGTTCTCTGGGCGCGCCTTTTCCAGCTTTTGTTTCAGCTCATTGGATAGACCGGACAAAGTCTGAAAATCGAAGTCATCGGGAATCTTCCTGTCCTCGTCGCGCTTGATATCGACAATATCCGCACTCTGGCGTTGCATGTAGACGGCGTAACTTGCCTCAATCTGCAATACCTCAGCAACCTTGTTGTCGATGGATTGCAGCTCCGGCCAATGTTCAGTCAGCGTTTCAAGAGTCATATCAGGATAGGCAAGCAGTTCATAAACCGAGCGACGTTGGCCGTCCTGATTGAGCTTCAATCCTTGCTTGGCCGCCTGAGAGGGGCTGATGGACATGCTCCTCATCAACTCCCGTCCCCGATGAAGATCGGAAAGGAAATTCGCGAAGCGCTCCTGCCGTTCACGGCCTATGATTCCGGCAACTTGACCAATGGGCGTCAATCGCAGGTCGGCATTGTCGACACGAAGCGAAAGTCGATATTCTGCTCTCGATGTGAACATGCGATAGGGCTCGCTAACACCTTTCGAGGTGAGGTCATCAATCATGACGCCAATATAGGATTCCGTGCGGCTGAAATGGATGGCATCCGCGCCGCCGGCATAATGCGACGCGTTCAGTCCGGCAACGAGACCCTGGGCGGCGGCTTCTTCATAACCTGTCGTTCCATTTATCTGCCCTGCAAGAAATAGCCCCGGAATTTTGCGGCATTCCAGAGACGGCTTAAGCTCCCTCGGATCGACATAATCATATTCGATTGCATAGCCAGGCTGGAGAATAGTCACGTTCTCAAGGCCGGGTATGGTGCGGATAAATTGCTCCTGGACAGAAGCGGGGAGAGACGTCGAAATCCCGTTCGGATAAATGGTGTGATCATCCAGGCCTTCCGGCTCCAGAAAGATCTGGTGGCCGTCGCGTTCACCGAAGCGGGTAATCTTATCCTCAATCGACGGGCAATAGCGCGGACCGACGCCTTCAATTTGCCCTGAATACATCGCCGACAGATGAATATTGTCCTGAATGATCTTGTGCCCGGCAGGCGTCGTGCGGGTCACGCCACACTCGATCTGCGGATTGACGATGCGGTCCGTCATAAAGGAAAACGGGACCGGATCCTCATCGGCAGCCTGGCGATCCACCGCGTTCCAATCGATTGTGCGCCCATCAAGGCGCGCGGGCGTGCCGGTCTTCAGCCGACCCATGGCAAGACCGAGACGGGAAAGCGTTTCGGAGAGCCCAAGAGACGGCTTTTCGCCGACGCGGCCGGCGGGAATCTTTTCGGAGCCGATATGAATAAGTCCGCGTAGAAAAGTGCCGCTAGTCAGAACAACGGCGCCACAGAGAATCCGGCTACCATTTGCCATGATAACGGCAGAAACCCGGTCACCGGCCATTTCGATATCGAAAGCATCCCCTTCAATAATCGTGAGCATGTCTATGGCATCGATTTCGCGCTGCATCGCCTCTCGGTAAAGACGCCGATCGGCCTGGGTGCGAGGCCCGCGCACGGCTGGGCCCTTTTTACGATTGAGCATACGGAACTGAATTCCCGCAGCATCAGCCACCCGACCCATCAACCCGTCCAGCGCGTCGATTTCACGAACAAGATGGCCCTTACCAAGGCCACCGATGGCCGGGTTGCAGGACATCACACCAATCGTTTCGCGCTTATGGGTAACGAGCGCGGTTTTCGCACCATGCCGGGCAGCCGCAGCTGCTGCCTCACTGCCCGCGTGACCGCCACCAATAACAATGACATCGAATGAGTGGTGCATATTCCTGCGCCTTATCCTAACCATCGGCACTACCGCGTGGGTCGCCAATGTTTCACGTGAATCATTTTCCTATGCAGAATTCCGAGAAGATCACGCCGAGCAAATCTTCCACATCCACGCGGCCCGTAATGCGTCCGAGCGAGGTCGCCGCAAGCCGCAAATATTCTGACCTGATCGCAAGGTCCATGGCTTCGGAATGGAGCGCATCACTAACATAATTCAGCGTGTCTTCAAGACGTTTTTTATGACGCGCGCGCGCCGGAACCAAAGTCTGCGCAGCGCCGGCCCGCCTTTCAATCTCCCGTTTGATCGACGAACGCAACTCGGCCAAGCCAACACCCTCCTTGGCCGAGATAGAGAGATCATAATCCGAGCCTGCATTAGAGTGGGAAACCGCCGTTTTAGTTCGGACCCGTAACCGTCTTTGATTCTCAACCGACGCGGCAAATTGTTTCGGAATCGAATCATTATCCTGCAACACCAATACGAGATCGGCAGTTTCCGCCGTCAGAACGGCACGCCTGACACCCTCCTGTTCGACCACATCCAGAGTATCCCTGATACCGGCTGTATCGAATATCCGAACCAGATAACCATCCAGATTGATGTCAACACTCAGCACGTCTCTGGTCGTGCCGGCGATATCCGTCACAATGGCGACGTCGCGACCGCTCAGAGCGTTAAGGAGAGTGGATTTACCCGCATTAGGCTCTCCAACCAACGCCACCTTGAAGCCGTCGCGAATGATTTCACTGCTTCCACCGCTCCGCAGATGACCGGCAATCTCATCTCGCAGCTGCGACACGGAATCCCAGACCTGGGACGCAACAGAATCCGGAACGTCCTCTTCATCGGCAAAGTCGAGTTCCGCCTCGATCAAGGCGCGAGCACGGGTCAACCGATTTGCCCAGCCATCATAGAGCGCCGAGAGTTTGCCTGAGCTTTGCTCGACAGCCAACCGCCTCTGCATTTCAGTTTCCGCCTGCAACAGGTCGGCAAGTCCTTCAACTTCGAGAAGGTCCATCTTGCCGTTCTCGAATGCACGACGGGAGAATTCGCCGGCATCTGCGGGCCTGAGCCCCGGAAGATTGTCGAGTTCCGTGAAAATCGAGGCCATGACAGCCCGACTGCCGTGACTGTGAATCTCCACGCAATCCTCGCCCGTGAATGAATTTGGGGCCGGGAAAATGACCGTCAGCGCCTGGTCGATAATCTCATTGTTTCGATCCCGAATCGAACCCAACGCGACTTGCCGAGGGGAGGGAAGCTCGCGGCCGGTCAACTTCAACAGAGCCTCAAAGGCTAACGGACCGCTGATCCTGATGATGGCAACACCGGCCGGCAGGGCTCCGCTCGAAAGCGCATAGATCGTATCGGTGGAAGCTGACATCACGTACCTCGTCTAAAACAGTCAAGCCGCATTCGAACTAACGAATGCGGCTTTAAATCTTGGTCGAAGAATCCGGCTAAACTCCGGATCAGGTATTCATGGACTCGAAGAAGTCCGAGTTTGTCTTGGTCTGCTTCAGCTTGTCGATGAGGAACTCGATGGCGTCCATCGTTCCCATCGGTGCCAGAATTCGACGAAGCACGAAAATCTTCTGCAGATCCTGACGCGGTACCAGCAGGTCTTCCTTACGCGTGCCGGATTTCAGGATGTCCAGAGCCGGGAAGATGCGCTTGTCGGCGACCTTGCGATCGAGCACGATTTCCGAGTTACCCGTACCCTTGAATTCTTCGAAGATCACTTCGTCCATACGGCTGCCCGTATCGATCAATGCAGTCGCGATAATCGTCAGCGAACCGCCTTCCTCGATGTTACGAGCCGCACCAAAGAAACGCTTTGGCCTCTGCAGCGCGTTAGCGTCCACACCACCGGTCAGGACCTTGCCGGAAGAGGGAACGACAGTGTTATAGGCGCGGCCGAGGCGGGTGATGGAATCGAGCAGGATGACGACGTCGCGGCCATGTTCCACAAGGCGCTTCGCCTTTTCAATGACCATTTCGGCGACCTGGACGTGGCGCACAGCCGGTTCGTCGAAGGTGGAGGAGACGACCTCACCCTTCACCGAACGCTGCATGTCGGTCACTTCTTCCGGGCGTTCGTCGATCAGGAGAACGATCAGATAACATTCCGGATGGTTCGCCGTGATGGAATGGGCGATGTTCTGCAGCAGAACCGTTTTACCGGTGCGCGGCGGCGCGACGATCAATCCGCGCTGGCCCTTGCCGAGCGGCGCGACGAGATCGATCACCCGCGAAGAGAGATCCTTCGATGTCGGAACATCGAGTTCCATCTTGAACCGCTCGTTCGGATAAAGCGGCGTCAGGTTATCGAAGTGAACCTTGTGACGGATCTTTTCAGGATCGTCGAAATTGATCGTGTTGACCTTCAGAAGCGCGAAGTAACGTTCGCCTTCCTTGGGACCACGAATAGGGCCTTCAACGGTATCGCCAGTCTTCAGCGAGAAGCGGCGGATTTGCGAGGGCGAAATATAGATGTCGTCCGGACCCGGCAGATAGTTCGCGTTTGCAGACCGCAGGAAACCAAAACCATCCTGCAGGACTTCAACGACGCCTTCGCCGATAATTTCAATGTCCTGGCTCGCGAGAACCTTGAGGATTGCGAACATAAGCTCCTGCTTGCGCATGGTGCTCGCATTTTCAACTTCCAGGGATTCAGCAAAAGTCAGCAAGTCGGTAGGCGATTTGCTCTTAAGTTCCTGAAGCTTCATTTCAGCCATGAAGGAAAGACCGTTTGATAATGTAATTTGGGGGAGGGCGTGTTCGCGAATCAGATGCTGAGGGAGATACCGCAGATGACTGAAAAATTCACATGCCACGAAGATGAGTGAGGGGAAAATAGCGACTGAACACGGCCGCCGCAAGAGGAAAGCACGAATTCCGCGAAATTTATCGTGAGAACCTCTTAACCGAAGGGTTTCACAACCACAAGTACGACTATGAGGATCATCAGCACCGTCGGAACTTCGTTCATCAACCGCCAGTGACGGGCAGGTCTGGTATTTTCATCCCGTGCGAAACGTTTGGCGCTGCGGGTGAAATAGACATGGGTGATGGTCAAAATCACCACCAGCGCGATTTTTGCATGCAGCCAGCCGCCGGAGAAACCGTAAACCGACCAGGCGAGATAAAGCCCCAATACCCAGCTTATCATCATCGCCGGGTTCATGATGACCTTGATCAGCCGCTGTTCCATCACCTTGAAGGTCTCGGACTGCTGTGAGCCAACAGGCGCATCGGTGTGATAGATGAACAGCCGCGGCAGGTAAAAAATCGCCGCCATCCAGGAGATCACCGCGATGATGTGAAGCGCCTTGATCCAGAGATAAAGATCGGCGGGATCGGCGTAAAACAACAGGGCGACAAATGCCGCAAAGACGCCAAGTGCTACGCCCGCCCGAAGGGCGGCTCTGTTTCCCGAACGGGCAGAGGTCTGTTTCTCGTCGCTCATGCCCCGGCTCCATAAGCGCGCACCCGCTGTACCAGCCTTGCGACGTTTTCCGGATCGGCCTGCGGGGTAATGCCATGGCCGAGATTGAAGATCAGCGGACCCTGTCCGAGCGCCTGTAGCACGGCATCGATGCCATCCTGCAACGCCCTGCCACCTGCCACCATCAGCATCGGGTCCAGATTGCCCTGCACAGGGCCTTCCTTTTGCAGATCGCGAGCGAAGCTGAGAGGTACAGACCAGTCGAGCCCGATGGCGTCTGCACCTGTCTTGCGGCGATAATCCTTCAAAAGATAACCGGCCCCCTTGGCGAAAGCGATGATCTTTGCGGATGGACGACGAGCGCGTACCGAAGCGATAATCCGTGCAACGGGCTTTACTGCATATTCCTCGAATTCCTTCTCGCCGAGAACGCCGGCCCAGGAATCGAAAATCTGAACCGCATCGGCGCCGGCATCGATCTGCGCCACCAGATAATCAGCGGAAATATCCGCAAGGAAAGCGAGAAGTTTTTCCATCGCGACCGGCTCCTGGTAGCCGAATAGCCGCGCCGGTGCCTGATCAGGTGTGCCGTGGCCGGCAATCATATAGGTGGCAACCGTCCAGGGCGCGCCGCAGAATCCGAGAAGCGTCGTCTCATCCGGCAAGGCTGTGCGCAGCCGGGAAACGGTTTCGAAAACAGGCGAAAGATGTTTTAGGACATTCGCTGAATCTAGCTTTTCGATACCGCTCACATCGATCGGGTCCATGGCCGGACCCTTTCCTTCGCTGAAAGAGACATTGCGATGAAGCGCGTCCGGTATCACCAGAATATCGGAAAACAGAATGGCTGCATCGAGCCCGAACCGGCGAATGGGCTGAAGGGTCACTTCAGTTGCCAGCTCGGGATTATAACAGAGATCGAGGAAACTGCCGGCGATCTTTCGCGTTTCCCTGTACTCGGGGAGGTAACGCCCTGCTTGCCGCATCAGCCATATGGGCGGAGGTGTGACCGTTTGCCCGTTCAACACCTTTATAACCTTACGCTCGCTCATGCCACCCAACTTCTAAAAAATAAAATCAAAGAGATTTAAAAGATTTTCTATTTCTTAGAGTCGGTGAGTAGCAAGGATTAAAATCTTTCCAGTCGAAATGCCGCAGCCGTGCCTTTTCATCATTCTGTGAGCACAAGGAAATCGTTCTTTCGCAGAATAATGGAGAAATCGAAGATTCAATAAATTATTTCAATAATTTAGAATTTTAGTACCGAAGGCGTTGTCTGTGGATGGCTTGTGGAGAGATTTGAACAAGTTCCAGATTTTCAGACTATTCACAGGCACGCCGAACAACAAAGAAGCCACTTGCGAATTGTGGAAAAAAACCACTTTATCCACGGCGCGGCGCAGCCCGCAGGACAATCCGGAAGTTTGTCCCGGTTTATCAACAGCGGGAGAAAAACAGCGTGGAGAACAAAAAAAGCTTCTTCCATTTGCATCTGATTTCGGACTCAACGGGCGAGACTCTGATGTCGGCCGGCCGCGCGGTTTCTGCGCAGTTCCACGCCTCCATGCCGGTGGAACATGTTTATCCGATGATCAGGAACCAGAAGCAGCTTGCCCAGGTGGTGGACCTTATCGACAAGGAACCGGGCATCGTCCTTTATACCATCGTTGACCAGCAGCTGGCCGAGTTTCTGGATCTACGCTGCCACGCGATCGGGGTGCCCTGCGTCAACGTTCTGGAACCGATCATCGGTATTTTCCAGACCTATCTCGGCGCGCCCTCCAGACGTCGGGTCGGGGCGCAGCATGTCTTGAATGCGGATTATTTCGCGCGGATCGAGGCGCTCAATTTCGCCATGGACCATGATGACGGGCAGATGCCGGAAACCTATGATGAGGCCGATATCGTCATTATCGGGATCAGCCGTACATCAAAAACGCCAACCAGCATCTATCTCGCCAACAGGGGAATAAAGACCGCCAACATTCCGGTCGTTCCCAACGTGCCTCTGCCCGAAAGCCTCTATGCGGCCACAAGGCCACTGATCGTCGGTCTCGTCGCGACATCGGATCGCATATCGCAGGTGCGTGAAAACCGGGAGCTTGGCGTTACCGGCGGATTTGACAGCGGGCGGTACACGGACCGCGCCACCATCATGGAGGAGCTGAAATATGCGCGGGCGCTCTGCGCGCGCAACAATTGGCCACTGATTGACGTCACGCGACGGTCCATTGAGGAAACGGCGGCAGCCATTCTTGCCCTTCGCCCGAGGACACGATAATCCGGATCGCACCATTCGGAGCAGACAGTCGATGAAACAAGAATTGATCCTCGCCTCGTCCAGCGCATCCCGCCAGATGTTGATGCGCAATGCGGGCCTGACATTTTCGGCAATCCCGGCGGATATAAACGAGCGTGCGCTCGATGAAGAGCTGGAGAAAAACGGCGCCGGCCCGGAAGAGGTTGCGCTTGAACTTGCCAGAGCCAAGGCGCTCGCAGTCAGCGCGCTCCATCCTGAAGCGCTCGTTCTTGGATGCGACCAGACAATGGCGCTCGGCACCCGCGTCTATCACAAGCCGAAAACGATGGCGGAAGCCGAGGCGCACCTGCTTTCATTGTCCGGCAGGGTTCATCGCCTGAACAGCGCGGCCGTCCTCGTTCGCGGGGAAGAAATCATATGGCAGACTGTTTCCAGTGCCGATCTTTCCGTGCGGAAACTGAGCGTCGAATTTATCTCGCGTCACCTGCAACGGGTGGGAGAAAAAGCTCTGAGTAGCGTTGGCGCCTATCAGCTCGAGGGCGAGGGAATCCAGCTATTCACTTCGATCGAAGGCGATTATTTCACCATTCTCGGCCTGCCGCTTCTGCCTCTTTTATCGAAACTGCGCGACATGGATGTTATCGATGGCTGATTCACGTGAAACATTAACCATAAATGCCTTTGTTGCCGGTTACCCGATCAAGCATTCCAGGTCGCCGATCATCCACTCCTATTGGCTGAAGAAATTCGGCATTTCCGGTTCCTACAAGGCCGTGGAGGTCGCGCCGGACGACTTCCCGAACTTCATTGCGACAATAAGGGCGCAGGGGCTTGGATCCGCCGTCGGCGGAAACGTCACCATCCCGCACAAGGAAGCCGCCTACAGGCTCGCCGATAGCCCTGACGAGGTCGCTGAAGAACTGGGTGCGGCCAACACCATCTGGATGGAAGAGGGTAGGATTCACGCCACCAACACGGATGGTTATGGTTTTGTCTCCAATCTCGATGAGCGACACCCGGGCTGGGATAAAGCCGATCGGGCGGTGGTGTTTGGGGCTGGTGGCGCAAGCCGGGCGGTGGTTCAGTCCTTGCGGGACCGCGGTATTGGCGAAATCCACATTTTGAACCGTACTGTCGAACGTGCCCAGGAACTGGCCGACCGTTTCGGCGCCCGTGTTTTTTCCCATCCGCAGGGCGCGCTTCATGAGGTCATGCAAGGTGCCGGTCTTTTCGTGAACACCACATCGCTCGGCATGGACGGGACCGAAGCGCCCGAACTCGACTTCTCGCCGCTGGGAGAAAATGCCGTCGTGACGGATATCGTCTATGTGCCCTTGATAACGCCCATCCTGCAGATGGCGCAGGCGCAGGGCATTGCGACCGTGGATGGGCTTGGCATGCTCCTCCATCAGGCGAAACCCGGTTTCAAGAAGTGGTTCGGTCAAATGCCGGAGGTCGACGAAACCCTTCGTTCCATCATCATCGCGGATATGGAAAAACATTGATGATTGTCATCGGTCTTACCGGCTCGATCGGAATGGGAAAAACAACGACGGCAAAGCTGTTTGCTGAAGAAGGCGTCCCGGTTCTCGATTCCGATGAGGTCGTGCACGCGCTTTATCGGGCAGAAGCTGTTGGCTTGATCGAAACCGCTTTCCCCGGTACGACCGTTTCCGGTGCGGTGGATCGCCAGAAGCTCGGCGAAGTTCTGCGGGAGAATCCGGCTAATTTTGGCAAGCTCGAAGCGATTGTTCACCCGCTTGTCCGGCAGAAACAGGAGGCCTTTCTCGCAAAGGCTAGGGAAGAAGCTCGGCAATTCGCCCTTCTGGATATTCCCCTTCTGTTCGAAACCGGGGCTGAAGAGCGTGTCGATAAAATAGTGGTCGTCAGTTGTGCGCCGGAAATACAGCGCCAGCGAGTTTTATCGCGGCCGGGCATGACGGAACAGAAGTTCGAAATGATCCTTGCCCGGCAGATGCCCGATGCTGAAAAGCGAAAGCGCGCCGATTTCGTCATTGATACCGGAAATGGTGTCGAAGCGGCGCGGGATCAGGTAAGAGGGATTTTGCAAAGATTGGCCGCCGGTTCAGGCCACGGAGAAAACAATGCGTGAGATCATTTTCGATACGGAAACCACGGGCCTTGAATCGAAACTGGACCGTGTTATCGAAATCGGCGGGATTGAGCTGATCAACCATTTTCCAACCGGAAAAACACTGCATCTCTATATCAGCCCGGAAGACCGCAAGGTTCACCCCGATGCGCTTGCGGTTCACGGCATTACCGACGACTTCCTGAAAGACAAACCGAAATTCGCCGATGTCGTCGACGAGATCCGTGATTTCTTCGAGGGCGCGCGCTGGGTGGCGCATAATGCGACCTTCGATATGGGCTTCATCAATGCGGAATTCGCCCGTCTTGGAATTGAACCTGTCGCACCCGATCTGGTGACGGATACGCTTTCGCTCGCCCGCCGCAAGCACCCGATGGGACCGAATTCTCTCGATGCGCTTTGCCGGCGTTACGGCATCGACAATTCCCACCGCACCAAGCACGGCGCGCTTCTCGACTCCGAACTTCTGGCCGAAGTCTACATCGAGATGATCGGCGGGCGCCAGACGGCGCTCGGTTTCGGTTCCTCCGCCAAGCAGGAAACCATCGTCATCGAGGATGATGTGCCGCTTGAGCCACTGCAACGGCCGAGCCCCTTGCCCTCGAGACTGGATGCGGAGACGCTCGCGGCTCATGGCAAACTTGTTCTCGGCATGGGCGACAAGGCGATCTGGAACCGCTACCAGAATTGACGCCTGCCTGGACGCTGACACGGCAAATGTGGTCAAAGAAAAACCCGGGCGAATAACCCGGGTTTTGTTTTCTCAGAGATTCTGAAACGCGATATGCGCCGTTCAGTTCGGTACGGCCTGAACCTTGGCTCTCGCCTGTTCTTCGGCAACGCGCTGAGCGAACATCTGCGCGAAATCGATCGGGTCGATCATCAGCGGCGGGAAGCCGCCGTTGCGGGTAACGTCCGCGATGATCTGGCGTGCGAAGGGGAATAGAAGCCGAGGGCATTCGATGAACAGCACCGGCAGCATATGTTCCTGCGGGAAACCGGCAATGCGGAACACGCCGCCATAAACCAGCTCGGCTGCGAACAGAACCTTGTCGCCATCCTTGGCTTCCGCATTCAGCGCCAGAACAACGTCGAAATCCGAACCGGAGATCGGGTTTGCATTGACATTGACGTTGATGTTGATCGACGGCGCATTTTCACGTGCCTGGAGCGAACGAGGAGCGCCCGGATTTTCGAAGGAAAGATCCTTGATGTACTGGGTAAGAATGTTGAGGGAAGGACTTACTGCGTCCTGTGCACCATTTTCAGCGGTCATTACGTTTCCTCGCGGCGTGAATTCGTGGAAGGCGGTCTATCATTTCGACCCGAGCCTTACAACCCTTCGTGAGCCGGCCCTGGGTCTGTTCCAACGCGCCTTCAGGGTTTGGGCAGGTCGCGATCATCCGGCTTGCGGGACCAGGGAGAATCCGTTGGTCCTTCGCGGTGAAACTCTTCCTCGTCGAGGTCTACAACCTTGGAATTCCCGCTTTTTCCCTGATCATTGCGGAACCCGGAAAAATCGCCGGGCTGCGGACCGGACTGGCTGCCAGACCGGCGAAACGAGCCCGCAACAACGACGCGTGGTCCGAAGGCTTTCCAGAAAAAGCGCCGAACCGTTTTCGACAACAGCAGAAGGCCGAGGATGTCGGTAATGAAACCGGGAATGAAAAGCAGGATTCCGGCGACAACCCGCATGGCGCCATTGACCAGCTCATCCGCTGGCTGGGCACCGGTGCGTCCGGCTGCCTGGAGGTTTCTCACCATGCCGATGCCGCCGAGGCGCAGGATCAGGAGCCCGAGAAAAGACGTGAACAGGACGAGCGCCAATGTCAGCCACAAACCGATCGCTTTGCCGACAATGATGAAGCCGGCAATTTCGAGGATGGGCATCATCAGGATGACGATGGGGAGAAAGGAAAAACGCATCTTCTAGCCTTGCGTGTGCATCTCTGGCAGATTGCCGGTTTGCGAGAACACCGATGATTGAATCTGCACATTTGAATGATGGTAAGATGCAGACTATATGATGGTGTGGTTTTCGATTTTAAATGGCGGTTTTGGTAAAAGATGGGCTTTAGCGACTTTATCACATTGTTTTTTCTCGTTGCGGCGGTGCTGATCTTCTTTCAGCTGCGTAGCGTTCTCGGCCGCCGAACGGGCAATGAGAAGCCGCCATTCGATCCCTACAGCCCGCGCGATGTCGCGAAAGGTCCCGTCACGGACGATAACAAGGTCGTGACACTGCCGAAACGCGGCGAGGCTGAGGATGAAAACCGCTTTGCCGAGGCGGATGCGCTTGCGCCCGTGGACTCCGCATTAAATGCTTCCCTCAGGGACGTGATGACCAAGGACCCGACGTTCCGCCCGAAGGAATTCCTCAACGGCGCGCGCATGGCCTATGAAATGATTGTCATGGGTTTTGCCGACGGCGACCGCAAGACACTCAAGAACCTTCTGTCGAAGGAGGTTTTTGACGGTTTCGATGCAGCCATTTCCGAGCGCGAAAGTCGCGGCGAGGTCGTGAAGTCCACCTTCGTCGGCATCGAAAAAGCCGATATCACCCAGGCGGCCGTTCGAGACTCGGAAGTGCAGGTCACGCTGAGGCTGGTCAGCCAGCTGATTTCTGCCACCTATGACAAGGACGGCAAGCTGGTGGATGGTGATCCGGATGCGGTCGCAGAGGTCGATGATATCTGGACCTTCTCGCGCGACATTCGTTCGCGCGATCCGAACTGGAAGCTGATAGCTACCGAATCCGAGCAATGAACACGCCCTTTTCAATCGATGAAGTGTCTTTCCGCGATCTGCCTGGGTGGCGGGAAGACAATCCCAGCAAGCTTTTTGCAGCGATGGGAACGATCCTGTCGCATCTGCGGAATGCGAAACCCTACAGGACCGGCGCGCTGGGCGTCACCGCCGCTGAACTGGTTTTGCTTCTGGAAGCCGCCGACGGCAACGAAGCGGATAGCCCGGAACAGGCGCGCCGCTTTTTCGAAACCAATTGCGTACCCTTCAAGATTTCTCCGTCCCAGGGAAAGAGCGGTTTCGTCACCGCCTTTTACGAACCGGAACTGGAAGTGTCTTCCACCCCGGACGAGATCTGGCGTTATCCGATCTATCGCAGGCCGCCGGAGCTGGTGGATATCGACGACGACAATCGTCCCTCGGGTTTCGATCCGACCTATGCTTTCGGCAGACAAGGCAAGGACGGAATTTCCTATTTTCCGGACCGTCGCGCCATCGATGAAGGATATCTGCAGGGCAGGGGTCTTGAGATCGCCTGGGCGAAATCGAAAGTCGATCTGTTTTTCGTCCACGTTCAGGGTGCTGCCCGTCTCCTGTTTCGCAATGGTGAGGTGAAACGCATTACCTATGCGGCAAAAGCCGGGCATCCGTTTTCGCCAATCGGCCGCTTGCTTCTGGATCGCGGCGAACTCGATCCAAAAACCGTCTCGATGCAGACGATCCGAAAATGGCTCGCCGATCATCCCGACGACGTGGATGGCGTGCTCTGGCATAACCGCTCCTATATTTTTTTCCTGGAAGCGGATGTCGCCAAAGACGATATGGGACCGATTGCCGCCGCCAAGGTGCCGCTGATCGCTGGCCGGGCGCTTGCGGTCGATAGGCTCATTCACACATTCGGTTTGCCCTTTTTCATCCATGCGCCGTCATTGACCCATCTGGATGATGGAAAACCATTCGCCCGGCTGATGCTGGCGCTCGATACGGGGTCGGCCATCGTCGGCCCGGCGCGCGGTGATATTTTCACCGGCTCCGGTTTCGAAGCCGGCGAACTTGCCGGTACGGTGCGCAACGACGCCGATTTTTATATACTGTTGCCGCATGCTGCTGCGGAAAGGTATCGGTGATGAAGGGCAGTCGAAAGCTTGGCAAGGAAGAACGCATCCTGTGGGGTAAGGTCGCACGAACAGCGCGGCCGATCCCAGGCAGGCTGGAGGATTTGCTGGCTTTCGACGATGTAGAGGAAACCCCGGCCGAGCCGGTGGTTCCGCAAACCGGCAAGGGTCTCTTTCCGCGCATGCTCGCGGAGCCGGCGGAGGTGCCGCCCGCTTCGCCGGACAAGAAACCCCGAATTCATCAGCCGCTGGAAAAACCGGTCAAGCGTAAGCTCACCCGCGGCAGGCTGCCGCTGGAAGGGCGGATCGATCTGCACGGCATGTTCCAGAGCGAGGCCCATGCAGTTCTGCTTGATTTTCTGCTGCGCGCACATGAGCGTGGTCTTCGGCATGTGCTGGTCATTACCGGCAAGGGGCGCTCGATCGGCAGCGACGGCGCGCTGAAGAGGGCGGTGCCCATGTGGTTCTCCAAACCGGAATATCGCCATTTGATTTCCTCGTACGAGGATGCATCTGCCAATCATGGCGGCGACGGCGCGCTCTATGTGCGGCTGGCACGCCGCAGGGGTGAAAAATCATGACACCCTTTGCGGAGGCCGTGCGACAGCTTCGCGAACGCAAGGGCGTAACGCAGAAGGAAATGGCAGCAGCCATCGGCGTATCGCCAGCCTATCTTTCGGCGCTGGAGCACGGTAAACGTGGCAAGCCGAGCTTTGATCTCCTTCAGCGCATTGCCGGATATTTCAATATTATCTGGGATGAGGCGGAGGAATTGTTCTTTCTCGCCGGCTCGTCCGACCCGAAGGTGGTGATCGACACCATCGGTCTGCCACCACTATATACGGCTTTCGCCAATCGTCTGGCGCGGGATATTCGCAAGCTGCCACCGAGTATGATAGAGGAACTGTCAGCGGTGCTGCAAAAAAGCCGTTCTTGCGATTGAAACCCCTCTATCCCCTGCTTTATGCAGCATCCGGAAGCATGCGGCCTTTGGGATTGGGTGTAGAATTTCTATAGTCGCATGTCGGATTTGAGTGATTCGCTGGCTTCAGGCCTTCTCACTGAAAACTTGGCCAGGAAAACTTTGGAAAGAGTACTTATGACCGAAACATCGTCAAGCGAAGTCGGCGCGAACACGGAATACGGAGCCGATTCGATCAAGGTCCTCAAGGGTCTTGATGCTGTGCGCAAACGGCCCGGCATGTATATCGGCGATACCGATGACGGTTCCGGCCTGCATCACATGGTCTACGAAGTGGTCGACAACGCCATCGACGAGGCGCTCGCGGGCCATGCCGATCTGGTGACGGTGACGCTGAATGCCGATGGATCGGTGACGGTGACGGATAATGGACGCGGCATTCCGACCGACATCCATTCTTCCGAAGGTGTTTCCGCAGCCGAAGTCATCATGACCCAGCTGCATGCAGGCGGAAAATTCGACCAGAACTCCTACAAGGTTTCCGGCGGTCTGCACGGTGTGGGCGTTTCGGTAGTGAATGCGCTTTCCGTCTGGCTGAAGCTCAGAATCCGCCGCAATGGCAAGCTGCACGAAATCGGCTTCACCCACGGTGTCGCCGATGCGCCGCTCTCGGTCATTGGCGAATATGAAGGCCGCTCGGGAACGGAGGTCACCTTCCTCGCGAGCCCGCAGACCTTCACCATGACGGACTATGATTACGGCACGCTGGAGCATCGTCTACGCGAACTGGCGTTCCTGAATTCCGGCGTGCGTATCCTGCTCACCGACAAGCGCCATTCCGATATCAAGCAGGAAGAGCTGCTGTATGACGGCGGGCTTGAAGCCTTCGTCCGTTATCTGGACCGCGCCAAGAAGCCGCTGGTGGACAAGCCGGTCGCCATCCGTGGCGAAAAGGACGGCATCACGGTCGAGGTCGCGCTGTGGTGGAACGACAGCTACCATGAAAACGTGCTCTGCTTTACCAACAACATTCCCCAGCGCGACGGCGGCACCCATATGGCCGGTTTCCGTGCGGCGCTCACACGCCAGGTAACATCCTACGCCGAAACATCAGGCATCCTGAAAAAGGAAAAGGTGAGCCTGCAGGGTGAGGACTGCCGTGAAGGTCTGACGGCCATTCTCTCCGTCAAGGTTCCCGATCCCAAGTTTTCGTCGCAGACGAAGGACAAGCTCGTTTCGTCCGAAGTGCGCCCGGTCGTGGAAAGCCTCGTCAACGAGGCCCTGTCTACCTGGCTGGAAGAACATCCTTCCGATGCAAGGATCCTTGTCGGCAAGGTCGTGGAAGCGGCCGTCGCCCGCGAAGCCGCCCGCAAGGCGCGTGAACTGACGCGCCGCAAGGGTGCGCTCGATATCGCCTCTCTGCCCGGCAAGCTAGCCGACTGCTCCGAGCGCGATCCGGCGAAATCCGAACTCTTCCTCGTCGAGGGCGACTCCGCCGGCGGTTCGGCCAAGCAGGGCCGCTCGCGCGAAACCCAGGCCATCCTGCCGCTGCGCGGTAAGATCCTGAATGTCGAGCGCGCCCGTTTTGACAAGATGCTGTCCAGCCAGGAAATCGGCACGCTGATCACCGCGCTTGGCACGTCGATCGGCAAGGACGAATTCAACGCCGACAAGCTGCGTTACCACAAGATCATCATCATGACGGATGCTGACGTCGACGGCGCCCATATCCGAACCCTGCTTTTGACCTTCTTCTTCCGCCAGATGCCGGAACTGATCGAGCGCGGCCATCTCTATATCGCCCAGCCGCCGCTTTATAAGGTGACGCGCGGAAAGTCCGTGCAGTACCTCAAGGATGAGAAGGCGCTGGAAGAATACCTCATTTCCATGGGTCTTGAGGAAGCATCGCTGACCCTCGGCACCGGTGAGGTTCGCGTTGGCGCCGATCTTCGCGAAGTTATTCTCGATGCGCTGCGCATGCGCTCGCTGATCGATGGTCTGCACTCCCGCTACAGCCGTTCGATTGTGGAACAGGCCGCCATTGCCGGTGCGCTCAACCCTGAGCTTTCAGCCAATGCGGCGCGTGCCGAGGAAACGGTTGCCGAAGTTGCCCGCCGTCTCGACATGATTGCGGAAGAAACCGAACGTGGCTGGACGGGTACGGTGCTGGATGATGGCGGACTGCGCTTCGAGCGCATGGTGCGCGGCGTCAAGGAAGTTTCGACGCTGGATATGGGTCTCATCGGTTCGGCCGATGCCCGCCATATCGATCAACTCGCAGCCCGCACGCGCGACATCTACGTGACGCCGCCGGTTCTGCAACGCAAGGACGGCACCATGGAGCTGCCAGGTCCGCGTGCGCTTCTGGATGCGATTTTCGCCGCCGGCCGCAAGGGTCTTTCCATGCAGCGTTACAAGGGCCTCGGCGAAATGAATGCCGAACAGCTTTGGGAAACGACGCTTGACGCCAATGTCCGTTCGCTTCTGCAGGTCAAGGTCAACGATGCGACCGATGCCGACGGCCTGTTTGCCCGCCTGATGGGTGACGAGGTGGAGCCGCGCCGTGACTTCATCCAGGAAAACGCCTTGAGCGTTGCCAACCTCGACATTTAATTCTGTGGGACGTTTCGCGTAACGATTCACGTGAAACGAAACTTTAACAAAAGGCCCGGCGGTCGTTTTCCGCCGGGCCTTTTTTGTTGATATTGACGCTCGAATATCAATCGGCCTTGCCGGTGAAACGCCCCTTGAAAGCGACGTCCGAAAGGGGGAGGCGTTTGCTCGGCACTTCCCGTTCCGCCAGATCGTCGGGGAGCACAGCCTTGTCGGTCAATGTGCCGATGGCAACCGCCGCCTCCACTTTATAGCCTTCTGGAACATCAAGCTTTTCCACGATCTGGTCTTTCAATATGCCGGCCATGCCATGGGCGTGGTAACCGAGCAGATGGGCCTGCATGGCGAGCGAAAACCATGCCGCACCGGCATCGAAGGAATGGGTCGCTGAAGGTTTTTTCTCGCCTTCTCGCGAAATATTGTGGTCGCGGGAAATGACGAAGAGCAGCACGGAGGCATTTTTTGCCCAGCGCTGGTTCCCCTCCATCAGAAGTTCCACGAAGAGCGGCCAGTCCTCGCTATCCTTGTGTGCATAGACAAATCGCCATGGCTGATGATTGGATGCCGAGGGTGCCCAATGCGCCGCATCGAGAATGGTCAGCAGATGCTCTTGCGGCATGGCATTGCCATCGAAGGCGCGCGGAGACCAGCGATCGAGGAAAAGGGGATCGACGGGATATTCTGATTGCCGGGAATTACTGTTCGTCACGGGCCATGTCCTTTTGATTGCCGGGAGGGAAAAGGTATTTTTCGAAAGTCGGAGCAGTCAAGGGGTGACAAGTATGAATGCATCGTTCATATATGCATCACCTTGTCAGACAACCGGGAGAGAGTTCCATGAAATTGATGCGCGTTGGCCAACCCGGCCAGGAAAAGCCTGCGATCCTCGACGCGGAAGGAAAAGTCCGCGATCTGTCCGCCCATGTGAAAGATATAGGCGGTGATGCCATCTCTCCAGAGGGCCTCAAGAAGATTGCTGCCATCGATCTTGGCACTCTTCCGGTCCTCAACGAAGAGCGCATCGGCGCCTGCGTTGCCGGAACGGGGAAATTCATCTGCATCGGCCTCAACTTCTCCGACCATGCTGCTGAAACGGGTGCAACCGTACCGCCGGAACCGGTCATTTTCATGAAGGCGACCTCGGCGATCGTCGGTCCGAACGATGACGTCGTCATTCCGCGCGGCTCCGAAAAGACCGACTGGGAAGTCGAGCTTGGCGTGGTCATCGGCAAGACCGCCAAATACGTCTCGGAAGCCGATGCTCTCGATTACGTCGCCGGTTATTGCGTGTCGCATGATGTTTCCGAACGTGCCTTCCAGACGGAGCGTGCCGGGCAGTGGACCAAGGGTAAGTCCTGCGACACTTTCGGTCCGATCGGCCCCTGGCTTGTCACGAAGGACGAAATCACTGATCCGCAGAACCTCGGCATGTGGCTGAAGGTGAACGGTCAGACGATGCAGGATGGTTCCAGCAAGACCATGGTCTACGGCGTCGCTCATGTCGTTTCCTATCTCAGCCAGTTCATGTCGCTGCATCCCGGTGACGTCATCTCCACCGGCACGCCTCCCGGCGTCGGCATGGGCCAGAAGCCACCGCGTTATCTCAAGACCGGTGATGTCGTGGAACTCGGCATTGAAGGCCTCGGTTCCCAGAAGCAGACTTTCGTCGCCGACATCTGATCGCAAAGGCGTTCAACGGAAAGTGAGGCGCTGGCGGGAAACCGCCGGCGCCTTCGATTTTGTGCACCTGCGAAAAGCTGCTATGGTTGAAAAAAGAGCGTGATCGCGAGGGAGGCGTCATCAGTGTTCTACCACCTCTATGAAATGAACCATGCGGCCATGGCGCCGCTGCGCGCCGGTGCCGACATGATGCGCCAGGCCTGCAACAATCCGCTCAATCCGCTCTCCAGCACGGCTTTCGGAAGAAGCCTCGATGCCGGTTTTGAGGTCTTCGAGCGCATGACGCGCCGTTACGCAAAACCGGAATTCGCTCTCCGAAATACGATCATCGATGGCCAGACCGTCAATGTTGTCGAACAGATCGTCTGGTCGCGTCCGTTCTGCAATCTGCTTCATTTCAAGAAGGAACTTGATCCAGCCCGCCAGCCCGATCCGAAGGTGCTGCTGGTGGCGCCGATGTCCGGCCACTATGCCACCCTGTTACGGGGGACGGTGGAGGCCCTTCTGCCTTCGGCGGATATCTACATCACCGATTGGGCCGATGCCCGCACGGTGCTGGTGAGCGAGGGCACCTTCGATCTCGACGATTACATCAGCTATGTCATCGAGATGCTGCGCGTGATCGGGCCGGGGGCGCATGTGGTTGCCGTCTGTCAGCCGTCCGTGCCGGTGCTGGCCGCCGTCTCGTTAATGGAGGCGGATGGGGATAAATTCGCGCCGGCATCCATGACGCTGATGGGCGGTCCGATCGACACCCGCATCAATCCCACAGCCGTCAATGATCTTGCCAAGGCGAAACCCATTGAATGGTTCCGCGACAATGTCGTCATGCAGGTGCCGTGGCCGCAGCCCGCTTTTGGCCGCAATGTCTATCCTGGCTTCCTGCAACTCTCCGGCTTCATGTCCATGAACCTCGACAAGCACATGACAGCGCATAAGGATTTTTACCTCAACCTCGTCAAGAATGATGGCGATTCCGCTGAAAAGCACCGCGAATTCTACGATGAATATCTGGCCGTCATGGATCTGACGGCGGAGTTCTATCTGCAGACGGTGGAAACGGTTTTTATCGACCATGCGCTTCCGAAGGGGAACATGCTGCACCGGGGCAGGGCGGTCGATCCCGCCGCCATTCGCAAAGTCGCATTGTTTACGGTGGAAGGTGAGAACGACGATATTTCCGGCGTTGGCCAGACAAAGGCGGCCCATGATCTCTGCCGGAACATCCCTGAAGACAAACGCGCCCATTACATGCAGCCGGATGTCGGGCACTACGGCGTCTTCAACGGTTCGCGCTTCCGCAAGGAAATCGTGCCGCGCATGCTGGATTTTATCCGTAAACACCAGACAGCTTAAGGGCAGACGGCGGGCCATGCCGCGCATTTGCATGGCCAACCGACGGACGAATCGGTTATGAAGAGTTCATGTTTTCGCTCCTCAGAAAATCCCTGAAATCACCGGCCCCAAAGAAGGCGCTGCCCAGCCAGCGCACCGTTGCGGTGGCGGGCAGGCAGGTGCCGATTACGGTCAGGGAAAATCCGCGCGCCACGCGCATTACGCTGCGCATCGAACCGGGCGGCAGGGCGCTGAAACTGACGATCCCGATGGGCCTGCATCACCGCCAGGTGGATGACTTTCTCGAGAGGCATCAGGGCTGGCTGGAAGGCAAGCTTGTGAAATTCAGCCCAGACGACGGTTTGCGTCCGGGTGCGACCATCGATATTCGCGGCATAGCCCACCGCATTGACCATACTGGCAGCCTGCGAGGGCTGACACATGTCACGAAAGACGCCGATGGGGTGGCGGTTCTGAAGGTCAGCGGCACGCCGGAACATCTGAGACGACGGATAGCGACATTCCTCAAAAAGGAAGCGAAAGCGGATCTGGAACGGCTTGTGGCTGTTCATGCACGCACCGCCGGCCGGCCGGTGCGCTCCATCAGCATGAAGGATACCCGCAGCCGCTGGGGCTCCTGTTCCCATGATGGAAATTTGAGCTTCTCATGGCGTATCGTCATGGCCCCCGAAAAGGTCATCGACTATCTCGCCGCCCACGAGGTTGCACATCTGAGCGAAATGAACCACGGCCCGAAATTCTGGGCATTATGCGAAAAGCTCTGCCCGTACACGGAAGAAGCCAAGAGCTGGCTGAAACGCCATGGCTCCAAACTCCACGCCATCGATTTCGATTGAAAGTGGAGGCGTGGATCGCCATCTGGATTCACGTGAAACATTCCAGAGAAAACGGATGCGATTTGGCTCGACTCTTGTCGCATTTCATGTCAGGTCGCGGGTATGAAACCGGATATCAAGATTTGCGGATTGAAGACACCGGAAGCGCTCGAGCGCGCCGTCAGGCGTGGTGCGTCCCATGTCGGTTTTATTTTCTTTGAAAAAAGCCCGCGCAACATCGAGCCCGATATTGCCGGCAGGCTGGCGGAAGGTGCCCGTGGCGCCGCCAAGGTGGTTGCCGTCACCGTCAATGCCGACAATGATTATCTCGATGAAATCGTCGATCTCGTCAAGCCGGACATCCTGCAGCTGCATGGCAATGAAAGCCCGGAGCGGCTGCTGAATATCAAGGCGCTGTATGGCCTGCCTGTCATGAAGGCGATTTCCATTCGCGATGCCGCTGATCTTGCCAAAATCGACCCTTATATTGGAATAGCCGACCGTTTTCTGCTGGATGCCAAGGCGCCCGCCGGTTCCGAACTTCCGGGCGGCAACGGCGTCTCCTTCGACTGGACCATCCTGCGATCACTTGACGGAAGTGTGGATTACATGCTTTCCGGGGGATTGAACAAGGACAATGTCGCTGAGGCGCTGGCGGAGACCAGGGCAAGCGGACTAGATTTATCGTCCGGTGTGGAAAGCGCGCCGGGCGTCAAGGATCTGTCCATGATCGACGCATTTTTCGATGTGGTGAATGATTGGTCGAAAGGCCCAAAGGGAGCTTGAAGTGAACGACGCGCCAACACCCAATTCTTTTCGCGCTGGTCCCGATGAGGACGGCCGTTTCGGCATTTACGGAGGTCGCTTCGTTGCCGAAACGCTGATGCCGCTCATTCTGGATTTGCAGGCGGAATGGGACAAGGCCAAGACCGATCCCGCGTTTCAGGCGGAACTCAAGCATCTCGGCGCGCACTATACCGGTCGTCCGAGCCCGCTTTATTTTGCGGAACGCCTCACGGCGGAACTTGGCGGCGCGAAGATCTATTTCAAGCGCGAAGAGCTGAACCACACCGGCTCGCACAAGATCAACAATTGCCTCGGCCAGATCCTGCTTGCCAAGCGCATGGGCAAGACCCGCATCATCGCCGAAACCGGTGCCGGCCAGCACGGCGTTGCCTCCGCAACCGTCGCCGCACGCTTCGGCCTGCCCTGCGTCGTTTACATGGGCGCGACGGATGTTGCCCGTCAGGCCCCGAATGTGTTCCGCATGAAGCTCCTTGGCGCTGAAGTGAAGCCGGTCACGGCTGGCCACGGCACCCTGAAGGATGCCATGAACGAGGCCCTGCGCGACTGGGTTACCAATGTCGAGGATACCTATTACCTGATCGGCACCGCGGCCGGCCCGCATCCCTATCCGGAAATGGTCCGCGATTTCCAGGCCGTCATCGGCGAGGAAGCCAAGGCGCAGATGCTGGAGGCCGAAGGCCGCCTGCCGGATCTGGTCGTCGCGGCTGTCGGCGGTGGTTCGAATGCCATCGGCATCTTCCATCCTTTCCTCGATGACAAGAATGTCCGTATCGTTGGCGTCGAAGCCGGCGGCAAGGGTCTTTCGGGTGATGAGCATTGCGCTTCCATCACCGCCGGTTCGCCGGGCGTGCTGCATGGCAACCGCACCTATCTGCTGCAGGATGAGGACGGCCAGATCAAGGAAGGCCATTCCATCTCCGCCGGCCTCGATTATCCCGGCATCGGCCCTGAACATTCCTGGCTGAACGATATCGGCCGCGTGGAATATGTGCCGATTATGGACCATGAGGCGCTGGACGCTTTCCAGATGCTGACCCGCCTCGAAGGCATCATTCCCGCTCTGGAGCCAAGCCACGCACTGGCGGAAGTCATCAAGCGCGCGCCGACGATGGGCAAGGACGAAATCATCCTGATGAACCTCTCCGGTCGCGGCGACAAGGATGTCCACACCGTCAGCAAGTTCCTTGGAATGGATGTATAAGATCATGACTGCACGTATGGACAAGCGCTTCGCCGATCTGCGGGCGGAAAATCGCCCGGCCCTGATCACCTATTTCATGGGCGGCGACCCGGATTTCGAAACCTCGCTCGGCATCATGAAGGCCCTGCCGGAAGCAGGCGCCGATGTTATCGAGCTTGGAATGCCGTTTTCCGACCCGATGGCGGACGGCCCGGCGATCCAGCTGGCGGGACAGCGCGCGCTGAAAGGTGGCCAGACGCTGAAAACCACACTCGATCTCGCCCGCGAGTTCCGGAAGGGTGATGACGCGACCCCGATCGTGATGATGGGATATTACAATCCGATCTATATCTACGGTGTCGACAGGTTTCTGGATGATGCGTTGGCGGCCGGTGTCGATGGCCTGATTGTGGTCGATCTGCCGCCGGAAATGGATGATGAGCTCTGCGTGCCTGCCCTGGCGCGCGGCATCAATTTCATCCGTCTTGCCACGCCGACGACGGATGGCAAGCGCCTGCCTGCCGTTCTTAAAAATACCTCAGGTTTCGTTTATTACGTCTCGATGAACGGTATTACCGGCTCCGCACTTCCCGATCCCTCGTTGATCTCGGGCGCGGTCGGTCGTATCAAGGCGCATACGGAACTGCCAGTGTGCGTCGGTTTCGGTGTCAAGACGGCCGATCATGCCAAAGCGATCGGTGCCGTGGCGGATGGCGTGGTGGTCGGTTCGGCCATCGTCAACCAGATTGCGGGCAGCCTGACCAAGGACGGACAGGCGACCGCCGATACCGTGCCGGCCGTCACGACGCTGGTAAAAGGACTTTCAACGGGCGTGCGCGCGTCGCGCCTTGCCGCTGCGGAATAATCGCGCGGCCCAGTCAGGAGTAGTCAGTTGAACTGGATCACCAATTACGTACGGCCCCGGATCAATTCCATGCTTGGCCGCCGCCCGGAGGTTCCGGAGAACCTGTGGATCAAGTGCCCGGAAACGGGCGAGATGGTCTTCCACAAGGACCTCGAGGATAACAAGTGGGTCATCCCGGCTTCCGGTTACCACATGAAGATGCCGGCAAAGGCGCGTCTCGTCGATCTTTTTGATGGCGGCGTGTATGAGGCCTTGCCCCAGCCGAAGGTGGCGCAGGATCCGCTGAAGTTCCGCGATTCCAAGAAATACACCGATCGCCTGCGCGACAGCCGCACGAAGACAGAGCAGGAAGATACGATCCTTGCCGGCGTTGGTATGCTGAAAGGCCTCAAGATCGTTGCCGTCGTGCATGAATTCCAGTTCATGGGCGGTTCTCTCGGCATTGCGGCGGGCGAAGCCATCGTCAAGGCATTCGAGCGGGCCATTTCCGAGCGTTGCCCGCTGGTCATGTTTCCGGCCTCCGGTGGCGCTCGCATGCAGGAAGGCATTCTCTCCCTGATGCAGCTGCCGCGCACCACGGTTGCGGTGAACATGCTGAAAGAGGCGGGCATGCCTTACATCGTGGTTCTGACGAACCCGACGACGGGTGGTGTTACGGCTTCCTACGCCATGCTGGGTGATGTGCATATCGCCGAGCCCGGTGCCGAAATCTGCTTTGCGGGCAAGCGCGTGATCGAGCAGACCATTCGCGAAAAGCTTCCTGAGGGCTTCCAGACATCGGAATACCTGTTCGAGCACGGTATGGTCGACATGGTAATCGACCGCCGCGAGATCCCCGATACGCTGGCCAGCCTTCTCAAGATCATGACGAAAGCGCCGGCGGAAGCAAATGCGGTCGTTCCGCTTGCGGCTTCGGCCTGATGAAAAATATCTCACCCGAAGGCGGCAAATCGCCTTCGGGTGATGTTATACGTTGCATGATTTCATTTCTGATGCGGCGGACAAAATGGCCAAGACAACGCCTGAAAGGCGGACAGAAGACATGACGAAGCCCGCAATCGGCGAGGCCGAACAGATCATCGAAGAGCTGATGCAGCTCCACCCCAAGGGTTTTGATCTTTCGCTGGATAGAATTTCCCGTCTTCTCGAAAAATTGGGTAGCCCTCAGAAAAGACTCCCACCGGTCATTCATGTCGCAGGCACTAACGGCAAGGGTTCGGTTACGGCCTTCTGCCGCGCATTATTGGAGGCGGCGGGCCTTTCCGTCCACGTGCACACCTCTCCGCATCTCGTGAACTGGCACGAGCGTTATCGGATCGGGGTTTCCGGCGAGAGGGGCCGTTATGTCGAGGATGCCGTCTTTGCGGATGCGCTGCGCCGTATTGAAGCTGCCAATGGCGGCCAGATGATAACGGTTTTCGAAATCCTGACCGCCGCGATGTTCGTGCTTTTTGCGGAGCAGCCCGCTGACGCCGCTGTCGTCGAAGTTGGGCTTGGCGGGCGCTTCGATGCGACCAATGTGATCAACAACCCGGCCGTTTCCGTTATCATGCCGATATCACTCGATCATCAGGCCTATCTTGGAGATCGGGTGGAACTGATTGCCGCTGAAAAGGCCGGCATCATGAAATCGGGTTCTCCCGTCGTCATCGGCCACCAGGAATACGACGCGGCGCTGGAAACGCTTGTTGCCACGGCGGAGCGTCTCGGTTGCCCTGTATCGGTCTATGGACAGGATTTTTCCGCCCATGAAGAATTTGGCCGCATGGTCTATCAGGATGAGTTCGGCCTGACCGATGCGCCGCTGCCGCGGCTCCCCGGCCGCCACCAGCTTGCCAATGCCGCTGCCGCGATCCGCGCCGTCAAGGCGGCCGGTTTCGAGGTGACGGAGCGGATGATCGAAAAGGCCATGACGACAGTGGAGTGGCCCGGCCGTCTTCAGCGCGTCCTGACCGGCAAAATCGCCGACATGGCCCCGAAGGATGCGGAGATCTGGATCGATGGCGGCCACAACCCGGGTGCCGGCGAAGTTATCGCTGAAGCCATGGCGGGGTTTGAGGACAAGACGCCACGTCCGCTGTTCATCATTGCGGGCATGATCAATACCAAGGACCCGGTGGGCTATTTCAAGGCTTTTGCGGATATCGCCGAATATGTCTTCACTGTACCGATCGGCGGCACCGATGCGGCGATCGACCCCGTTGTACTTGCCCATGCGGCCTTTGATGCCGGTCTGGTGGCAGCGCCTACATCTTCCCTTACCGAAGCGCTTGATGAATTGTCACGCCGCTTCGATCCCGAAGGGCCGGCGCCGCGTATCCTGATCGGCGGTTCGCTTTACCTTGCCGGAAATGCGCTCGCACTGAACGGCACCATTCCCCAATAAAAAAGCCCGGCATCGCTGCCGGGCTTTTTTATTCCATCAAAAATCGCTTATGCAGCACCGGAAATCCAGGCGGAAAGCGCTGTCTTGGGAGCAGCGCCAACCTTGATGTCGGCCACTTCGCCGCCCTTGAAAATGGCAAGGGTCGGAATCGAGCGAACGCCGAATTTGGCGGCCAGTTCCGGGTTTTCGTCGATGTTGAGCTTCGCAACCTTGACCTTGCCGGCAAGCTCGGACGAAATTTCCTCAAGGCTCGGCGCGATCATCTTGCACGGGCCACACCATTCGGCCCAGAAATCCACCACGACAGGTTCGGCGGATTCGAGGACTTCGGACTGGAAGTTGGCGGCGTCGACTTTTACGGTAGCCATATCTGGCTCTCCTTTCAGCTAAACTTTTCCGCTATGATGTGATGCGGGCGCGGCGAAATTTCAATGCCCCGGTATCTCACTTTGTCTTTATTGCGGCAAGGGCCTGCTTCATGGCATTGTCATCTACCGTCACAAAAGCAGCATTTTCCGTGTAGATCAGCGCGCAGACGAACTTTTTGCCGGGATAAAGCGGTGCGAGAATTTCCCGATAAATCGCAAGCTGCGCCGTGTGGGAAAAGGGTATTTCGCGCGCCTCGCGCGGCGGTACGCGGTTGGTCTTGTAATCGACCAGAATGACCCGGTCGCCATCCACCGCCAGACGGTCGATACGGCCAGAAACGGCATAATGCTGCCTGCCGATCGTCATGGTTCCCATGATGGAAACTTCCGCACGGCTGTTGGGTGAAAATGCCGGCTGAACCGCCGGTTCGGACATCACCCGCAGGACGGCCCGTATCAGGTGTTCGCGTTCATTGGGCGGCCAGAAACGGGCAGCGCGTTCCGCATAGCGGCGGGCCGCCTCTTCCCGCTCACTCGCGGTAAAATCCGGAAGGGCCTGCAGCATGCGATGCACCAGCCGGCCGCGTTGCAGCGCCAGTGAGGATGCATCGGCTTTTTCGCCGAACAGCGGTGAACGAACGGCCAGATCGTCGGCACCGTCATCGATGATGGTGCCCGCGCCGGAAGGGCTGAGCGGTCTCGGCAGGGAGGGTAGGGCAGGCAAGGGGCCGAGAAGTCCCGCCGGAAGCGCATATTCTTCGTGCTGCTGCGGTTCGGTCAGTCTTTGCGGGGCGGGTGTCGGGCGGGCCTCGGACTTGCGCCAGACCAGCCCCTGCCATTCCTCGCCGTCGGCCGCAAACAGTTGCGGCTGCGAGTGTTTTTCATTGTCGGCAAGTGCTGCCTTGACGATGGCATGCCAGCATTCTGGATTTTCCTTCTGGCCGCGATAACCACAAACGACCAGATGATCGGCAGCGCGTGTCATCGCTACATAAAGCAGCCGGCGATATTCATCTTCGGCGGCCGTCTTCAGGCGGTCCTCGTCAGCGCGAATGAGATGATTGGAAAAACCGCTGCCTGGCAGCCAGACGGGGAAGGCGTCGCCGTCCGCTTCCACGAAGCGCAGTTTCGGCACATGGCTGTGGTTGAAGGCTTTTGATCCGCCATCAACGACGAAAACAACCGGCGCTTCAAGACCCTTGGAGGCATGCACGGTCATGATGCGCACTTCGCCGCGATCCTTGTCCTGTTCGCGCTTCACCTCAGGCGAATCCGTTTCCAGAACGGAAAGGAAGGCCTGCAGGCCGGGCAGGCCTGTCCTCTCATGGTCAAGCGCAAAGGACAGGAACTCGTCCAGAACATCGCTCGCCTCGTTGCCGAGACGGCCCAGGAACTTCTTGCGACCGTCATGCAGGGTCAGAACCGCGGCAAAGAAATCATGCACGGTTGCCGTTTTTGAAAGCGCGATGAAGTTTTTGAGTTTGCTGACCACTGCGGAAAAGCGGCTGCTCTCATCCTGCGAAAGTGTCTGCAATCTCTGCCACACGCTCTCCATATCGGATCGCGAGGCAGCCGCATCGAAAACATCATCTTCGGTGAGATTGAAAATAGGGCTTTTCAAAAGTGCTGCCAGCGAAAGATCATCCTCGGGCAGCACGACAAAACGGCCAAGCGCCAGAAGATCCTGGACGGCGATGTGGTCGGTCAGGCGAAGACGGTCGGCACCGGCAACGGGAATGTTCTTGCGTCGTTTCAGCTCGCGCGTCAGCGCGTTGACGAAGGCGTGGCGTTTTCTGACCAAGACCAGAATGTCGCCCGGTTCGACGGCGCGTTCCACGCCCTTTTCGATGATGGTCTGGGTCCCGATCATCCCGGCAATGCGCGCGGCGATCCGGCGGGCAACGATGGTAGCCGGCGCGCTTTCCCGAAGTGCATCGAAAGGTGCTGTCCAGTCCTCTTCGTCCTCGGCGGTTTCCGGCGCAACCATATCCCAGACTTCCACCGTGCCGGGGTGGCCGGCGCGGTTGGAACGGTGTTCGACAGGCTCGTTATCGGCGCTGAGGCCACTGGCATTTTTTGGGTCGGAAAAGACCTGATCGACGGCAGCCAGAACATCTTCCGTGGAACGGAAGGACAGCGGCAGGCGGATGCGGTGAAACGCCTGCTCGACCGAATCGACGCGCCTTTTTGTCTCGTCGCGCTCCTGGGAGAACCGCTCCGGCCTTGCGCCCTGAAACGAATAGATCGACTGCTTTTCGTCACCCACTGCAAAAAGCGTGCGCCGGCCTAGGCGCGCACTCTCGCCGGTGAAGAAATCCGCCGCCAGCGACTGGATGATCGACCATTGCACCGGGCTCGTATCCTGCGCCTCATCGACGAGAATATGGTCTATGCCCTGGTCCAGCTTGTAATGCACCCAGGCGCCCGCCGTATCGCGGTTGAGGAGGTTGGCGGCGCGTTCGATCAGGTCTTCGAAATCGAGCTGGCTTCGCTGCTTTTTCAGATCCTCGAAATCGCCGATCAACCGCTCGGCCAGAACAAGCGCACATTTCGTCGCCTCCAGCATCCGCACCAGACGATAGCGGTTGCGGCAGGCAACGACATGGTCCCGCGCAAGCGTCAGTGCGTCGAGGAGATCAGGTGCCGATTTCTGCATGCCTTTGTTGATGACATAGGCATCGGATTTTTTCTCGCCCTTGGCCGTCAAGAGCGCGGCCTCGATGAATTCCATGCGCCGCACGGGATCTGTCTGCCGTTTCGCTTCCCGCAGGGCATAAGCGACGTCGATGACGCGCGATCCGCCCACCTCGTCGGCAAGCGTGAGATATGTATCGAGGGAAAGCCCGTAGAGGCCGGGCAGGGGCCAGAAGGCCGCCGCTGCCGTCTCTTCTGTTTCACCCGCTTCAATCTGCATTGCCTGCCGCAATTGGGCATCGATGCTATCAGCCTGTTTTGCCTCGATCAAAAAGGCGCGAAGGGCGCTGCGATTGGCGATGATGGCGGTCAGAAGCGATTCAAGTCCGCTTTCATCTGCCAGATCAAGCACATAAGCGAGAGACTGCGCGAGATCAGTGTCTCCCTCCGTCGAAACCGCCGTTAGGAGCGAACGGCGCGCCTCGGCCAGCAGGGTGGTTGCGGCACGGTCATCAAGAACCGAGAAATGGCCAGCGACATTGGCCTCCAGCGGGAACTGATGCAGCAGCGCTTCACAGAAAGCGTGGATCGTCTGGATTTTCAGCCCGCCCGGCGTTTCGAGCGCCTTGGCGAACAGCCGTCGCGCTTCGGCAAGCTTGATGCGATCCGGCACCTTGCCTTCGATGGCGGCAATGCGGTCCTTAAGATCATTATCCGGCAATGTAGCCCATTCCGCCAGGCGGTCGAAAACGCGGCTCGACATTTCAGAAGCCGCCGCCTTGGTATAGGTGAGGCACAAAATCGCGGAGGGTCGGCATCCGGCGAGAAGCAGGCGGATGACGCGCTGGGTCAGAACATGGGTCTTGCCGGATCCGGCGTTGGCCGAAACCCAGGCGGAGCTTGCCGGATCGGAGGCGAGCCGCTGCCGGTCGCTCGTCCAGTCTATCCAGCTTTGAGGGGTGTCCGTGGCGGGCCCGTGATCGATAGGGTCAATCATCCTCGCCGTCTCCCGGTTCCGCCGTCGACCATTCCGAAACCCGGGCGAGGTGGTCATATTCCCCGCCATAGGATTGCTGCTCCTCCGGCACCAGCCGTGAGGCAAAGCCATTCTCGCCATCGCGCAGCGAACGCACGAATTTGGCCAGCTGGTCGATGGATTCGGTTGCCAGTTCGATTGCCGATTTCGGCGCTTTCTTGCCGCTCCGGTTGGAATGTTCGTTATTCACCTGGTCGGGAAAAAAACGAGCGCCCGGCCGCAAGCGCACATAGATAAGGTTTTCCGGCGTGTGCGAACCCGCCTCGCGAAAGGCGCCGCGCATCAGCGCTGCCGCTTCGAGCGCAAGCTGCGGGTCAAGCAGCGCGCGTGCCTGATTGACTGACGGCGCGAGCCCCGTCTTGTAATCGATAATATCCGCCTGACCGCTGGTCTTGATGTCGATACGGTCGGCGATACCAGTCAGCCTTATGCCCGCCTCGGGGATTTCCTGTCCGGCGCGGGCTTCGAAAAAGCTGCGGCGGATGGATGGGTGTCGTTCCTTCTCCCAGTCGATAAAGGCGCGCGCCACCGCCTCGAATCGCGGGCGCCAGATGACATCGACATGCAAGGGAAGATCTTGCGCATCGAAACTTTCATCCAGAATACGCTGCATGGCCTCAAGCGATGCCGGCGTGCCCGGAATATGCCCCTCGCGGGAATAGCGTTCGATGATTGCGTGATAAAGCGTACCACGGTCGGCGGCGTTGGGGTCGCGATTGAACGGGTGGAGAGGATCAAGCCGCAGGATGCGCCGCGCATAGATCGAATAGGGATCGCGGCGCAGCCTGCCCACTTCGCTGAAGGAATAGCTTTTCGGATGCAACTCTGCAGGCGGCTTCGGGGCAGGGCGTTTTGCCGCTTCCTGGTCGATGCTCGCGTCCATCAGACCCGCCCAGTGGCGATAGGTCTCGCCACGCTTCTTCAGCTGGTCGGCGAAATCTTCGCCGCCGAGTGCCAGCAATCGCTGCAGCCAGCGCGATGCGACGGCGGGTGTCGAACCTTGTCTGAGCGCCCGGCTGTAAAAAATCTGCCGCGTGCCGTTCGCCATCTCGAAATCATGCGCCAGTTGGCCGATCCGCCTCTCCGGCGGCTCCAGGCCGATCGCGGTCTTCATGTTGCGGGATAAAAACGGATTGTTTGCCGTCTGGCCCGGCCAAAGCCCTTCGTTGAGGCCGCCGATCACCACGGTGTCGACGCTTTGCAAACGCGCTTCGAGCGCGCCGAAAATGAAAATGCGTGGATGGCGCATGGATCGCGGTTTGATCGATTCGCCGGCCACCAGTGCTGCGAAGATATCGGCCCATTGCGGACCGTCAGCATCGAGGATTTCGCCGCTTTCCATCAATTCGCCGAACAGGCCGGAAAGCTTGTCGCCTGCCTCGCCGGACCAGAGCGCGGCAAGATCATTGTTTTCATCGGCGCAGATGGCCTCGATCACCCGGCCGGTGCGCTCCGCCCAATCGGAAAGCGGTAATTTATCCGTGAAAGACCGGCCCGACCTGTCGCGTCGAACGAATGCAGCACCGAGCGGCTCTGTCGAAACGGCGATCCGACGCGCCAGATTGTGTGCGGCCTCCACGCTTCCCTCCGGCAGTGCCAGCCGCCAGGCAGGCGGGTGCCGATCATCGCGCTGCGCCACGAGTTGCGCGTCGAGAACTGCCTCCAGATTGCCGATTTCAGTTTCGACGCGGCCGCCTCTGAGCGCGATCAACTCCAGCGCTTTCGATGCCGTCGTGAATGCTTCCTCAGAAAGCCCGAAACGGCTGAGCGGATGTTTCAGAAGGGAAATGACCGGCACCGGATCTCCGGGCCTGAGGATCGCTTCCAGCGCCAGTTGCGTCAGCCCCGCCTGTGGCGTGGCGGATAATGGCGTGCCGGCCGAATCATCGGCTTCGATACCGAAGCGCTGCAGTTCCGTCGCAACGCGCCGCGCCAGTCCGCGGTCGGGCGTGATCAGCGCTGCCTGAGACGGGCGCCCGGCACCCGGCGCTTCGAGCGCCAGCCGCAGCGCCACCGCGATTGCGGTTGCCTCTTCCCGCTCATTGGCAGCTTCTATCAGGGTCGCCGCTGCGAAAGCATCGTTGAAAAATCCGGGCTGCTTCTCCTCACGCCAGCGGTTCCAGTCGCTGGTGGATTTGGCCGGCGCGAGTGCCGCTGAAAACACCGCCGCGCGTTTTTCGAGATCACTGTCGACAGCGCCGATCTGAACGACATCGTCGCGCATGATGCCGAGCTTCTGCAAAAGCATGTAAAGCCCATATTGCGAATGGGTGCGGCTGGAAGGGTCGGTTGCGTCCTCGGCAATCGCCTCCCATTGCTCCTCCGGCATCGAAAGATCGAGACCCGGAAGCACGACGACGCCCTGCGGCAGGGAGGCAACGGAGGCGATGAGGTCAGCTGCCGCCGGAATGGAGCCCGTGGAGCCCGCAACGATAATCGGTCCGGTATCCGGCAGATTGGCAAGCCGGTTGGCCTCCGCCCGCAGGATGCCGTTTCGATGCCGGCCTGCGGAGGTGCGGTTGAGCTCGGCGAGACGGGCAGGCCAGAAGACGCTGGCGATCTTCAGGAAATCCGCCGTCAGCTGCCACCATTGGGCGTGATCGCCGGTATCGAGATGCTGAAGAGCTTCCCATTCTTTTTCTTCGGTATCCATCGCATCGATCACTTCGCCGAGCGCGCGCGCCAGCCATATGGCGTCGGCGGGGCTGGCGGGGGCGACGAGCGGTGAATCCGAATGGATGGCCCTGATGGCGTCCGGCAGGCTGTTGCGCCATGCCAGAATGAGGCGCGCCAGTTCGATCAGCCGGCCGGTGCCGGAGATCGGCGGCGCCAGATCCATGATCTCGGGATTTTCGATTTCGAAGAAACCGCTGTCGTCATCCGTTTCGCCGAGCGGCCGGATGAGTGGCAGAATGGCGGAACGGCCCCCCAGAAGATCGACGAATTCGGAGCGCAGCACGCGGGCGGAGCGCCGGGTCGGCACATAGATCGTCACCTTGGCGAGCGAAAGCGGATCGGCCGGGTCATATTGATAGCCGGATGTCAGTGTCCCGTCACACAGCGTTTCCGCGAGCGTCTTGAGGAACGGTGTTCCCGCGGCGATCGTCAGGACGCGCTTTGCGTGGTGGGTCAAAGTCATGCAGAGCGCTTTTGCCGGTATTGCCGGATAATGCTTTCGGCGTCTTCTATCGCATCGGGCGTGCCGACGGTGATCCAGTGGCCATCCAGTGAGAGCCCGAAAAGCCGGTCTTTTTCGATGGCGCCGTCAAAATAGATATTAAGATTGAAGGCATCCGTCGGCGCATCGTCAAGCAGGCGCGAATCCATGGCGATCGCCCCGGCATAAACCACCGGGTTCGGATCACCGTCGCGATAACGCGCCAGTTTGCCACTGGCAGAGAGGTTGAAATCCCTCTTGCCGTTATGTCCGGTTGTGCGGTCCATGTCGACGCAGAGCAGCGCCATATCCATGTGCGTGGCGTCGAAGAATTGCGCAAGCTTGCGCAGATTGCTGACGGCATTCAGCTGCTCGCCAATCCAGAAAAGATCGGCGTTCATGACGAAGACGGGACCGGGCTCCAGAAGTTTCAGGCCCTTGGCAAGCCCGCCACCGGAATTCATCAGCTGCGACCGCTCGTCGGAAATCAGGATCTCGGCATCCGAGCGGGTTTCAAGATGGGCGATCATCTGTTCGGCATGGTGATGCACATTGACGACGATCCTCTCGGCCCCGGCTTCGACAAGGGCATCGAGCGCGTAGTCGATCATCGGCTTGCCGGCGATCTTGACGAGCGGCTTCGGTATCGTATCCGTGATCGGGCGCATCCGCGTGCCGAGCCCTGCGGCAAGCACCATCGCGTTCTTGATCGTCATCGTGGTCAACCGTCTTTCAGTCGTTAAATTCCATGCCCATGCGCAAGCACCAGTCTCGGAGAGGCGCAAGTTCCGGATGCGAAAGCGCTGCGCCAAGATAGCGGAACGTCCTTGGCATATGTTGCATATAACCGGGTTTTCCATCCCGTTCCAACAGTCTTACCCAGATACCGGCCAGCTTGCAGTTGCGCTGCGCCGACATGATGGCGAAGGCCTTGAGGAAAGCGGTCTCCTCAAACGAAGGCGTGTTTCGTCTGCCGTCGAGATAGTGCGAAAGCAGACGCGCTTGCAGTTCGCGGGAGATGGTAACCCGGGCATCCTGCACGATGGAAGCGAGATCATAGGCGGTCGGGCCGATCATCGCGTCCTGAAAATCGATCAGTCCGACCTGCCGGATGCCGCTATTCTGCTGTTGCCAGATAATATTCGGAGAATGGAAATCGCGCAGCAGAAGCCCTGTTTCGCAATCGGCGAGCGTATCGATCAGCCTGTCCCATAGGGCGTAATAGTCGCTCTTTTCGCTATCGGTGAGCGGCTTGCCACGCTTATGGGGCAGATACCATTCCACCAGCAGCGACACCTCGATCTTCATCGCCTGCCGGTCGAAGGGCGGAACCTCATAGGTGCTGCCATCACCCACCGGCAGCAGATCGGGCCGGGGCGTCTGATGGAGGGCGGCGAGACAGGTGACGCTTTGCAGATAACGCTCCTCTATCGGCGTTCCGTCAGATGCCAGCACTCCGTCCCGTCCGAGGTCCTCCAGAAGGAGAATGCCCTGATCGGTATCCGCCGCCAGAATCTCCGGCGCGCAAAAGCCGCTATTTCCCAGATAGTTGCCGATCGCCACGAAGGAACGGGCATCCTGGGCGAGATGGGCGATTTCCGCATAGGTCTTGCCATCCGCGACGATCGCCCCTCTCAAGGGGCGTCGCCAGTCCATCAGGATAAGGTCCGAACCATCGGTGGAAATGGTCTCATAGGCGCGTGTGGAAGCATCGCCGCTCAGAAAACGGCGCGTCGCGTCGCCCATACCATTTTTTGCGAGGAACGCGCGGATGGCAAAAACGCGCTCAAGCCGTGCTTTCTGTTTCGCGGGAGCGTCGATCACAGCCAGACGCCCTTCACCGGAATGGGTCAGCGTCAAGCTGATTGTCTGCTCGGGCGGCAGAACCTCGGCAGCCATATCCGGCCACTCGATCAGGCAGATACCGTCCTCCAGCATCTCGTCAATGCCGAGCTCGTCCAGTTCGGAGACATCCGAAAGCCGGTAGAGATCGAGATGCGCGACCGGAATACGTGTGGGGTAGGTCTGTATGATCGTGAATGTTGGGCTTGGAACTTCAAGATCCGGTGTGTCCGCCATCGCCCGGATGAAAGCACGGGCGAGGGTGGATTTGCCGGCACCGAGATCGCCGATGAGCGCAAGGCAATCCCCGGCCGTCAAAGCCAGCGCCAAATCTTCACCTAACCGGATGGTGTCTTTTTCCCCATCAAGGGAAATGGTGATTGGCAGGATATCGTCACTCATTCTGCGGCGATGGAATGCGGGCGCGTGGCGGAGGGAATGCGGCAGGTGACGATGGTGCCGTTACCGGGTCGGCTGTCGATGCTGACGGTGCCGTGATGCAGGCTGACGAAGCTTTCCACGATGGAAAGGCCAAGCCCCGCGCCGGTTCGCCGCCCGCCATTACCGCGCGTCTCGAAGCGGTCGAAGACGCTCTTCAGCATGTCTTCCGGGATGCCCGGGCCCTTGTCCGCCACCGAGAACAGGAAGTCGCCCTCGCTGCGCTGGCAGGAAAGCTGAACGACAGATCCTTCCGGCGCGAAATTGATCGCATTGGTCAGAAGCTTGATGAGGATCTGCTTCAGGCGCTGATGATCGGCCACCAGGCTGCCAAGATGGGCCGGTGCGACGACCTCGAGCGAAATGCCGCTCTCCTGCAGCCGGTCGGCGATCTGCACCGATACATCGTCAAGCAACTCGTTCAGATCGTTTTCCGAATAATTCAGCTGCATGATGCCGGCATCGACGGTCGCGAGATCGAGAATATCGTTGACGATGGTCAGGAGAACCGAGGACGAGGTGGAAATATGGTCGAGATATTCCGCCTGCCGCTCCGTCAGTTCTCCAATACCTGGGGTCTTCAGGAGATCGGTGAAACCGATGATATTCGTCAGCGGCGAGCGCAATTCGTAGGAGACGTGCTGCACGAAATCGTTCTTCAACTCGTCTGCTTTGAGCAGTGCGTCGTTCTTTTCCTTGAGAGCCCGCTCGGCCCGCACGCTGTCTGTCATGTTGACGAAAGTCAGCATGGTTTGTGCGTCCGGCAGCGGAATGATGGCGTAGTCGAGCACGAGGCCGGAGAGCAGCTCAAGCGTACCCTGCCTGGACGGGCGTTCGTCGTCAAAGCTGGTGATGAACTGGCTGAAAGAACGCCAGCCGTCCGGCCTGTCATAGGATTGCGTGCAGGCCGTTTCGATCGCGCGGATGTGGGTGCCCGTTTCGACCTGCTCTGCGGTAACGCCCCAAAGCGCCCGGAATGCCGGGTTGGAAAGGCGAATGCGCCCATCCGCACCAAAAACGGCGACGCCTTCGGCCAGATGGTCGATGGTTTCACCCTGCACCTTCACCAGCGTGTTGTAGCGCATCTGCAGATCGACCTGCTCGGTCAGGTTCTCGAAGACCCAGGTCGCGCCGCCCTGCGGGTGGGCGGTTGCGATGACCCGCAGGGTCTGGCCGTTTGGCAGATGCCAGAGATCGGTCTTGGTATCGAGGGAACGATAGACGGAGAGTGCCGTCTCTTTCCAGTTTTTCCAGTTCAGCTGCTCCGGCAACTTGCCGGCGGTGCGCAGCCTGTCGAGAAGCTCGGAATTATCAGGGCCGGACTCGAGGAAAACCAGATCGAAACCCCACAGGGTTGCAAAAGCCTGATTGTAGAATTGCAGCCGCTGCCGGCCGTCGAAAATGGCGACGGGCGTTGCCAGATGATCCAGCGTTTCGGCGTGGCTTTTCAGAACCCGCTTGAGTTCCTCGCGGATGGTTTCCGCTTCTGTGGCATCGATGGCGATGCCGGCGGACCCGCCCGCCGTCTTAATGTCGACAACATCAAAGAAGGTGCGATTTCCGGACACCACCGTCGAAATACGGTCGTGATAGGGCGATTCCGGCGTTGCGGCCGCGCGTATCTTCTGCCGGGTAACGGTATTGAGAAGCTCGCGTTTTTCGTGAACGGCCTGATCGGCATTGCGCGCATCCACTGCCTGCGCATAGGCGTGGTTGACCCAGGTGAGGTCACCTTCGCCATTGCGCCGCCAGACGGGCTGCTCGATCGAATCCAGAAGTTCCTGAAACGTGGAGACCGAGGCCACGAGGCGCTCGCGCTCAACCTGCAATTCGGCAAGCTCCGCACGCAGATTGTTAAGCGCGATGAAACGCGCAAAGGCATTGCCGCCGGAAACCCGGCCCTGAACCTCAATGACTTCGCCGCGCTGCGTCTCGATGGTCAGGTCGAAACTCTGCGCGTGGCTGCGCAGCTTTTCCAACGATTTTTCAAGCTGGCTTGCGGATGCGGGTTTCAGCCAGCGCCCAAAGGCCAGAAAATCATGGTCGGCCTGCGGTGCGCCCGTTTCCACCGGCAATTGCCCGAGAAACTCCGGGCGCCTGTCCGCACCATCCCAGATGACGATGCGTCGGCTTTTGTCCGAGATCAGCGCTTCATATTTCGCGATCTTGTGGTGGGACTGGGCAAGTGCCTGGCGATATTCGCTGCTTTCCGCCTCTATATTGCCGCGCTGCCGCACCAGCCAGACGACGGAAAACAGCGTTGCTGACAGCATGCCGACAAAAAGCGAATAGGTGATTGTTTCTCCGGATGAAAACAGCCGTGCGCCGGTCTTTGCCGCAAGGCTGTCCTGCGCCAGTGCCATGCTTGCAGAGCCGGTGAGAATAGTACCCGACATCAGGACGGGAAGCCTCGCAAAGCCCGTCCGAACCGCACTGACGACCTGCCGGCAACGGCCAATAGCCGCGCTCAATGCCACGCCAGAATGCGTGTTTTCAACGCGTTGAACTGTCTGCTCGCGCAGATCCGAATTGTGAACCGTCATCCCCGGTCTGTCTCCGTCCTATGTGCCGCATCTTCGACAAGACATCCCATTTCGTCCCCCGCCGCCCTTTGGCGTGTCCGAATCAAGTTCGATGACAATACCGCCTTCATAAATCTGCGGAAAGGGAGCGCGCAAAAAAGATGCCGCGCGCTTTGTCAAGCGCGCGGCATCTACATATTGTGTAATTTCAGTGGATATTAACTATGAAATTAATATCTGTAGTGTTCTGCCTTGAACGGGCCCTGCTTCGAGATGCCGATATAATCTGCCTGCACGTCGGTAAGTTCCGTCAGACGCACGCCGAGCTTCTCAAGATGAAGGCGTGCAACCTTTTCGTCGAGGTGCTTCGGCAGCACGTAAACCTCGTTCTTGTATTCGCCCTGCTTGGTGAAGAGTTCGATCTGGCCAAGCACCTGGTTGGTGAAGGACGCCGACATGACGAAGGACGGGTGACCCGTGGCATTGCCGAGGTTCAGCAGGCGACCTTCGGACAGAAGGATGATGCGGTTGCCCTTCGGGAACTCGATCATGTCGACCTGCGGCTTGATGTTCGTCCACTTGAGGTTACGCAGCGATGCGACCTGAATTTCATTGTCGAAATGGCCGATATTGCCGACGATCGCCATGTCCTTCATCTCGCGCATATGCTCGATGCGGATCACGTCCTTGTTGCCGGTGGTGGTGATGAAGATATCGGCCGACGAAATGACATCTTCAAGACGAACAACTTCGAAACCGTCCATGGCGGCCTGAAGCGCGCAGATCGGGTCGATTTCGGTGACCTTGACACGGGCGCCGGCGCCCTGCAGCGAGGCGGCCGAACCCTTGCCCACATCGCCGTAACCGCAGACCACGGCGACCTTGCCGGCCATCATCACGTCGGTTGCGCGGCGAATGCCGTCGACGAGCGATTCCTTGCAGCCGTATTTGTTGTCGAACTTCGACTTGGTGACGCTGTCATTGACGTTGATGGCCGGGAAGGGCAGCAGGCCCTTCTTGCTGAGGTCGTAAAGACGGTGAACGCCTGTCGTCGTTTCTTCGGTAACACCCTTCAGCGCGTCACGCTGCTTGGTGAACCAGCCGGGCGAAGCCTTCAGGCGCTTGTTGATCTGTGCGAAGAGGATTTCTTCTTCTTCGGAGCCGGGATTGGAAAGAACGTCCTCGCCGGCTTCGGCGCGCGCACCGAGCAGGATGTACATGGTGGCGTCGCCGCCATCATCGAGGATCATGTTGGAGAGACCGCCATCGGTCCACTGGAAAATCTTGTCGGTATATTCCCAATATTCCGTCAGGCTTTCACCCTTGACGGCAAAGACCGGAATGCCGGCAGCCGCGATGGCCGCTGCTGCATGATCCTGCGTCGAGAAAATGTTGCAGGATGCCCAGCGGATATCCGCGCCGAGTTCCTTGAGCGTCTCGATCAGAACGCCGGTCTGGATCGTCATGTGAAGAGAACCGGTGATGCGTGCGCCCTTCAGGGGCTTGCTCTCGCCGAATTCTTTGCGGCAGGACATCAGGCCAGGCATTTCGGTTTCGGCGATGTCCAATTCCTTGCGGCCGAATGCGGCAAGGTTGATATCGGCGACGATGTAGTCCTTCTCAAGGCTCATGAGGTTCTCCAGATCAGAAATGCCGTGCCTGTCAGCCCGGCTTTTAAACGTAGCAGCGGTTTAGCAGGCCACAAACGATCTGGCAATGATGATATAAAGAAGTCTTTATGTCTTTATATGGCTGAGGTTCAGGCTTCTTCGCCGAAGCGGTCGGCGACAAGCGCCTCGAGTGCCGCGAGCGCTTCTTCCGCCTGGTTGCCGCTTGCCTCGACATAGACGCTGCAGCCGGGGCTCGCCGCCAGCATCATGAGACCCATGATGGAAGTGCCGCCAACGGTCATGCCATCCTTGGAAACCGTGATCGTCGCGTCGAACCCCTCGACCATCTGCACGAACTTCGCGGATGCCCGGGCGTGGAGACCGCGTTTGTTGATGATCGGTAATTCCCGGGAAAATGGCGACATGGGCTGACTTCTCACTTGCCGCTTAGAACGCGGCTGGCGACGTTGATGTATTTGCGGCCGGCGTCGGACGCATCCTGGAGCGCCTTGTCCATGTTGTCTTCGCTGCGAACACCGGCGAGCTTTATCAGCATGGGAAGATTGACGCCGGCGATGACTTCGACATTGCCGTTGTTCATGACGGAAATCGCGAGATTGGAGGGCGTGCCGCCGAACATGTCCGTCAGGATGATGACGCCATTGCCATCATTGGCGCGTGTGACGGCGTCGATGATATCCTGCCGGCGCTGATCCATGTCGTCTTCGGGACCGATACAAACCGTCTCGATCAATTTCTGGGGACCGACGACATGCTCCAACGCATGGCGAAACTCCTCAGCCAGCTTGCCATGGGTGACAAGCACTAGTCCGATCATGAAATGCTCCCTTGCACACGCACTCTCATTGCCGACTATCGCAACGCGGCAATCCTGTCCATCGGTGGGATTTCATCTTGATGAGGAAAATGCGAATCGCAAGCCTAAAATCGCCCGAATCGCGGTCACTTCACATTCGTTTTAAAAAGATTTTGAGCAAGTGCAGCAAATTTTCCATAGGGCGCAAGACTTGCAAGCGGAATGCGTAAGAGTGGAAGATGCCCGCCGCAGGGCAGCAGAAACACCTCGTCATCTTCAGGAAGTCTTGGATTTTCCGGTGAAAGAACTGTCGTGACGGCGAAATGTAGTGGAGCGCGCGCAACGCTTTTAAGCGAAACAATGCCGCTGCCGCGTAGTTCCAGCAATCCGGCAATCGCCTCCGGCCTCTCGGCAATGATGTTTTCGCCGTCGCGATACACGAAGATCTGATCATCTGCGATCAACGCAGCCGGCAATCCGCACCGTTCGGCTTCCGTCAGGAAACTGAAGGCAAGCTCGCTTTTGCCGCTGCCGGACGGTCCGGTGAAAAGAATGCCGGTATTTTGAACGACGATGGCGGTTGCGTGCAGGTTGAAGCGTTCAGCGTTCATGGGTCTCGGCCGCCGGCAGCGACAGGGTGAAGCGCGCGCCGGAAATCACGCCATATTTGTCGACGACATTTTCCGCCCTGAGGCTGCCGCCATGGGCCTCGGCGATCTGGCGGCTGATGGAAAGGCCAAGGCCGGAGTTCTGGCCGAAACCTTCGCTTGCCGGCCGGTCGGTGTAGAAGCGCTCGAAAATCCGGTCGATGTCTTCTGCCTGAATGCCGGGTCCGTTGTCCTCCACCTGCACGATGCAACGATCCTTGTGGCGGGAAAGGCGAACCGTGATGCGGCCGCTTTCCTCGGCAACGAAAGAGCGCGCATTCTCGATGAGGTTGGTAACGATCTGGCCGATACGAAGATCGTGACCATTCACCACGAAGGAGGTTTTGGCGCCTGCCTTGCGATCGGCAACATAATCGATCGTCACGCTTTTCTTTTTGGTGCTGATCTGGCGGGATATATCCACAAGCCCCTTCATCAGCACATCGAGATCGAGCGGCGATGCATCGGCGCGTGCCAGCTCGGCATCGAGCCGCGAGGCATCCGAAATATCGCTGATCAGCCGGTCGAGGCGGCGGACATCGTGGAAGATGATTTCTGTCAGGCGCTGTTTGGACTCTTCGGTCTTGGCGCGCGGCAGCGTTTCCACGGCGCTGCGCAGCGACGTCAGCGGGTTCTTGAGCTCGTGGCTCACATCGGCGGCGAAACTTTCGATCGCATCAATGCGGTCATAAAGCGCCGTCGTCATTTCACGCAGCGCTATGGAGAGGTTGCCGATCTCGTCCTGACGCGCTGAGAAATCCGGTATTTCCTCACGGGTTCTCGCTCCACGACGCACGCGGATCGCGGCGGCCGAGAGCCGCCGGAGCGGCGTGGCGATTGTCGAGGACAATAACAGAGACAGCACGATATTGACGAGCGTGGCGATGCCGAAGACGCGCATGATGGCAAGGCGTTCCGCATGCACGATCTTGTCGATATCGCCCGCCTGCGTCGACAGCAGCAGTACGCCGAGCACGGCCCGGAAGCGCTGCACCGGCACGGCAACCGAAACGATCAGCTCGCCCTTTTCGGTGACGCGCACGACGGCGCCACGGACGCCGGTCAGTGCATTCATCACTTCCGGATAAATAGAGCCGTCGCCGCCCGGCGCTTCCTTGTATTGCGGCAGGCTGCTTGGTTGCAGCATGCGGTTGAACATGCTGGTGAACCATTCGCCCCAGGTCTGGGTTTCCGGCGTCACCGGCGGCAGATCGAAGCGCAGGACCTGGCCGCGGGAATAAAGATGGCGGGAATCGAGAAGCAGGTTGGCGTCGGCATCGAACAGACGCGCGCGGGTGCGGGTCGGTGAAATCAGCCGGCGCAGCACCGGGGCCACCCGTTCAGGATTGATCGGGAAACTTAAGTCCTCGTCATTGGGGGCAGGCGTGATGCTTTGCCCCGCCTGCAATTCGAGAAGCTTTTCCGGATTGATGGTGATCGAGTTGGTATCAACAGAGGCGGAGGCGGAAATGGCGCCAGCAATGATTTCGCCCTGTGTCAGAAGGCTCTCCACCCGCGCATCGATCAGCCCCTCGCGGAACTGGTTGAGGTAGAGAATGCCGCCGACCAGAACGACCGTCGCTGCGACGTTGAAGAAAAGAATACGGCGCGTGAGGCTGGAAAACACCGCATTGCCGAAGATGCGCCGGATAATCGTCAGTGGATGGATACGATGGCGGCGTTCGCTGCCGCGATCTTCGGCATCGTCACTGTCCGAGACGGTTTCCGGCGTTTTCTTCAACACGTATTTAAGTCCTCGCCACCACTCGTCGGGTGGTCTCTTCCGCTTGGCGCGCTTGTTTAAGCTGCTTCGCGGAAGCGATATCCTACGCCATAAAGCGTTTCAATCATATCGAAGTCGCCGTCGACCAGTTTGAACTTCTTGCGAAGGCGCTTGATGTGGCTGTCGATCGTGCGGTCGTCCACATAGACCTGTTCGTCATAGGCGGCATCCATCAGCGCGTCGCGGCTTTTCACCACGCCCGGCCTCTGTGCCAGCGAATGCAGAATGAGGAATTCGGTCACGGTGAGTGTTACCGGTTCACCCTTCCAGGTGCAGGTGTGGCGCTCTTGGTCCATGGCGAGCTGCCCGCGTTCAAGCGTGCGCGCCTGCTGGTCCGCAGTCGGTTTCGCCGCGCCGCCACCGGCAACGGGGGAAGCATCGCGGCTGCTGGCGCGGCGCAGGATGGCCTTGACGCGCTCCACCAGAAGGCGCTGCGAAAAAGGCTTTGTGATGAAATCGTCAGCGCCCATCTTAAGGCCGAACAATTCGTCGATCTCTTCGTCCTTGGACGTCAGGAAGATAACGGGAATATCCGATTTCTGGCGAAGACGCCGCAAAAGCTCCATGCCGTCCATGCGGGGCATCTTGATGTCGAAAATGGCGAGCTGCGGCGGGCGGGCGATCAGCCCGTCAAGCGCGGACGCGCCGTCCGTATACGTTTCGACCCGGTACCCTTCGGCTTCGAGCGCGATCGATACCGAAGTGAGAATGTTCCGGTCATCGTCGACAAGCGCGATAGTCTGCATGTAGTTGGTCTCCATCGTCATTTTCTCGTAACTCCCGACATTCACCCAGCCAAGGTTGTGCGCCGTGAGCCACTCTCTTGAGTATAAAGGTGGAACAAATTGTGGCAAAGGAAATCTCGCAGCCAAATCCGCAGCGCGATGAGGGGATTTCGGTGAAAACGCCGCAGCCGGATTTTAATGCGTCTTCAACCGATTTAAAAAGAAATAAAATCTTTTAAATCGATTAATATATTGAAATCACTAAGTTTTTTAAAGTTCGGCTCTTGCGTTTCTAAAAGCCGCCACGTATTTTCCGAGGAAATTTCAACGTCCTTATCGTCATTAACAAGGAACGCGTCATGAACGAGCTTGGGGTTCATAATCCTGCCAATGGAGTTGCGGAACTCGGACTGGGCGAGGCCTCCCGCGTCTTTTATAACCTCAATGAGAGCGAATTATACGAAGAGGCGATCCGCAACGGCGAGGCTGAACTGACCATCGATGGTGCGCTGCGCGCCGTCACCGGCCAGCATACGGGCCGCTCGCCGAAGGATAAGTTCGTCGTTCGTGATGCCTCCACCGAGAACACCATCTGGTGGGACAACAACAAGCCGCTGTCGCCGGAAAATTTCGAGCTGCTGCGCCAGGACATGCTGGCCCATGCCGCCGGCAAGACACTTTACGTGCAGGATCTGATCGGCGGTGCCGATGAGGAAAACGCGCTGCCAACACGCGTCGTCACCGAGCTTGCCTGGCATTCGCTGTTCATCCGCAATCTGCTGATCCGCCCGAAGCAGGAGAAACTGGCGGGCTTCAAGCAGAAGCTGACCATCATCAACCTGCCGAGCTTCAAGGCTGATCCCGCCCGTCACGGCGTGCGTACGGAAACTGTCATCGCCTGCGATCTCACCAATGGTCTCGTCCTCATCGGCGGCACCTCCTATGCCGGCGAAAACAAAAAGTCCGTCTTCACGGTGCTGAACTACCTTCTGCCGGCCAAGGGCGTCATGCCGATGCATTGCTCGGCCAATGTCGGTCCGCAGGGTGATTCCGCCGTGTTCTTCGGTCTCTCCGGCACCGGCAAGACCACGCTTTCGGCCGATCCGTCGCGCACGCTGATCGGCGACGACGAACATGGTTGGGGCGAGCACGGCATCTTCAACTTCGAAGGCGGCTGCTACGCCAAGGCGATCAAGCTTTCGGCTGAAGCCGAGCCGGAAATCTATGCCGCGACCCGCCGTTTCGGCACGGTTCTCGAAAACGTGGTGCTGGACGAAAACCGCGTTCCCGACTTCAACGACAATTCGCTGACGGAAAACACCCGCAGCGCCTATCCGCTGCACTTCATTCCGAATGCATCGGAAACCGGCATTGCCGGCCATCCGAAGACGATCATCATGCTGACGGCGGATGCCTTCGGCGTGCTGCCGCCGATCGCCCGTCTGACGCCGGAACAGGCCATGTACCACTTCCTCTCCGGTTACACCGCGAAGGTTGCCGGCACGGAAAAGGGCGTAACGGAACCGGAAGCAACCTTCTCCACCTGCTTCGGCGCGCCCTTCATGCCGCGTCATCCGGCGGAATATGGCAACCTGCTGCGTGAGCTGATCGGCAAGCACGGCGTCGATTGCTGGCTGGTCAACACCGGCTGGACGGGCGGTGCTTACGGCATCGGCAAGCGCATGCCCATCAAGGCGACCCGCGCGCTTTTGACCGCTGCACTGACCGGCGACCTGAAGAATGCGGAATTCCGCACCGATGCGAATTTCGGTTTCGCCGTGCCGCTGTCGCTGGAAGGCGTCGACAGCACGATCCTCGATCCGCGTTCGACCTGGGCTGATGGCGCAGCTTACGATGCGCAGGCGGAGAAGCTCGTATCCATGTTCGTCACGAACTTCACCAAGTTCGAGGACCATGTCGACAGCAAGGTTCGCGACGCTGCACCTGGCCTGCTGCTCGCGGCTGAATGAATGAAGCCTCATTTATGAGGAGGAGGGGACCCGGCCTTGTGCCGGGTTCTTTCGTTTGGCCTGCTGTTTTCATTTTTTGCGATCTGTGGCATCACCGGCGCGGAGAAAGATCATGGCCAGCGACGCGCTTTACATCAGTAACCGTATTACCATCGCCGGCTGGGAACTGACGGAGCAATTCGTGCTGGCCGGTGGTCCCGGCGGCCAGAATGTCAACAAGGTCTCGACGGCGGTTCAGCTGTTTTTCGACATCGCCAATTCACCGTCCCTGCCAGACCGGGTGAAGGCAAACGCCCTGCGGCTGGGCGGCCGGCGCGTTTCGAAAGAAGGCGTGCTGATGATCGAGGCGAGCCGGTTTCGCAGCCAGGAGCGCAATCGGGAAGATGCCCGTGATCGGCTGAAGGAACTGATCCTTGAAGCCGCCGCCCCGCCGCCACCTGTGCGCAAGGCCACCAAGCCGACCAAAGGCTCGGTCGAGCGCCGCCTCAAGGCAAAGTCCGGACGTTCGGACGTGAAGAAAATGCGTGGCAAACCGTCAGGCGAATAGGCGGCAGACGGCGAAATGTTTCGCACTTGTCATAGAGCCTCAAATATCGTCTGGTAAGCATCCCTACAACCAAGGAGGGTGCTATGGGTCTGTTCAATTTCATCAAGGAAGCGGGAAAGAAGCTTGGTATCGGCGGTGGTGATGATGCCCCCGATGTCGAAGCGGTCAAAAAGGAACTCGCTTCCCACGATCTCGGCACGGACAAGGTTCAGGTCGAGGTGGTGGACGACAAGGTCGTTCTGAAGGGCGAAGTGGCCGATCAGTCGGTTTTCGAAAAGGCGGTCATCGCGGTTGGCAATACGCTCGGCATTTCCAAGGTCGAGGCGGGTGAACTGAAGGTCGCCGAAGCGCCGGCGAAAGAACCCGTCTTCTACACGGTCAAGAAGGGCGACAATCTCTGGAAGATCGCCGAAGCGCAATATGGCAAGGCCAATGGTGCGAAGAACAACATCATCTTCGAAGCCAACAAGCCGATGCTGACTCACCCCGATAAAATCTATCCCGGTCAGGTCCTGCGTATTCCAGACCTTGCGTAATAACGGCTTTTAACCGCAGCAATGGAGATGCCGCCTCGTGCGGCATCTTTTACAGCTTGCGAAGCGCCACCGTGTCGATCAGGTGGTTCTTTCCCTTGCGCAAGATAAGATCGGCGCGCGGTCGCGTGGGCACGATGTTCTGGCGCAGGTTCTTCAGGTTGATGTTCTGCCAGAGACCCTCGGCAATGCTGAGTGCTGCTTCCTCGCTGATCGATGCATAGCGATTGAAGAACGAATTCGGGTCGCGGAACGCGGTTTGCCGCAGATTCATGAACCGGTTCACATACCAGTTGTGAATGAAGTCCTCATCCGCATCGATATAGATCGAGAAATCGAAGAAATCCGACACGATAGGCACGATCCGCCCGCCTGCGGGTAGATCACGCGATTGCAGGACGTTGATGCCTTCGAAGATCAGGATGTCCGGCTGGTCGATGACAGTGAATTCGTTCGGCAAAACGTCATAGGTCAGGTGGGAATAGCGCGGGGCCTTCACATTCGGCTGGCCCGCCTTGATCGCCGAGAGGAAACGCAGCAGAGCGCCGATATCGTAGCTCTCCGGAAAGCCCTTGCGCTCCATCAGGTTTTCGCGCCGCAGCACCTCGTTTGGGTAAAGAAATCCGTCGGTGGTGATGAGATCGACCTTCGGGCTGGAAGGCCAGCGGGCCAGAAGCTCCTTCAGGATACGCGCCGTCGTTGATTTGCCAACGGCCACCGAACCGGCAATGCCGATGACGAAAGGCGTCTTGTTGACGTCCGCCATATTCAGGAAGCGGTTGCGCTGTTCGAAAAGCAGCTGCGACGCTTCGACATGCGATGACAAGAGGCGCGACAGCGACAGATAGATCCGCCGCACTTCGTCCAGATCGATCGGGTCATCCAGCGAACGCAGCCTTTTCACCTCGTCGGCGGAAAGGGTGAGCGGCGTATCGGCGCGAAAATTCGCCCATTCTTCAGAGCTGAAGAAGTGGTAGGGCGAATATTCATCCGGCCGGAAATGATCGAGTGTGCTCGGCATGCCTCTCTCCCCGCTGCCTGCCTTGACGTTCATGATGTCGGCCTCGCTGCCTTTTCCGCAAGCCCGGTCTGTCCGGTTCGGCGCTCCAGCTCGGCAAAAACGTCGGCAAGCGGAATGTCGGCAATCTTCAGCACCACCAGCAGGTGATAAAGCAGATCGGCGGCCTCGTTTTTCAGCCCGTCGCGGTCTTTCGCGATGGCGGCGATGACGGCCTCAACCGCCTCTTCGCCCAGTTTTTTAGCCGCACGTTCCTGACCCGCCGCAACAAGTTTGGCTGTCCAGGATTCGTCAGGAGAGGCGGCGGCGCGTGTCGCGACGATGCGCTCCAGATCGGAAAGGGAAAATGCGCTCATGGAAGAGGTTCCTGCAATCAGTCGAGACGCATGGCGATGCCATGCTCGGCCATATAGGTCTTGGCTTGCCCGATCGAATAGGTGCCGAAGTGGAAGATGGAAGCGGCAAGCACCGCGGTGGCATGGCCATCACGCACACCTGCCACCAGATCATCCAGCGTTCCGACGCCGCCCGAGGCGATAACGGGCACGCGAACCTGATCGGCAATGGTGCGCGTCAGGCCAATATCGTATCCGCTTTTGGTGCCGTCGCGATCCATTGAGGTGACGAGCAATTCGCCGGCACCGCGTTCGACCATTTTGATGGCGAATTCCACGGCATCGATCCCGGTCGGCTGGCGTCCGCCATGGGTGAAGATTTCCCAACGGTCGGCTTCCCCGTCTTTCGAAACCCTCTTGGCGTCGATCGAGACGACGATGCACTGGTTGCCGAACTTGTCGGCGGCCTGCGCGACGAAATCAGGATCCTTCACCGCTGCGGAATTGATCGAGACCTTGTCGGCACCGCAGAGAAGCAGCTTGCGGATGTCAGCGACGGCGCGGACACCGCCGCCGACGGTGAGCGGCATGAAGCAATGGTCGGCGGTGCGCGATACGACGTCGAAAATCGTGTCGCGATTGTCGGACGAGGCGGTGATGTCGAGAAAGCAGAGTTCGTCCGCTCCCGCCGCATCATAGGCCTTCGCCGCCTCGACGGGATCACCGGCGTCGATCAGGTCGACGAAGTTCACGCCCTTGACGACGCGGCCGTCTTTCACATCGAGGCATGGGATAACGCGGGCTTTGAGGGTCATGCGTCTACTCCCTTTGCAGCCTTGATGAGAGCAAGCGCCTCGGCGGGGTCGATGCGCCCGTCATAAAGCGCACGACCTGAAATAGCACCCTCGAGCTTTGCAGCACCAGGCTGCAACATGCGCTTGATGTCCTCAATGGAGGCGAGACCGCCGGATGCGATGACCGGGATCGACACGGCATCCGCCAGTTCCAGCGTTGAGGCCCAGTTGATGCCGGCCAGAATGCCGTCGCGATCGATATCGGTGTAGATGATGGCGGCGACGCCGGCACCTTCGAAGCGTTTGGCGAGTTCGATGACGCCGAGCTCGGACGCCTCTGCCCAGCCCTCAACAGCGACCTTGCCGCCCTTGGCGTCGATGCCGACGGCGACCTGGCCGGGGAAACGCTTGCAGGCTTCCAGAACCAGAGCCGGATCGCGCACCGCCACGGTGCCGAGAATGACGCGGGCAAGCCCACGGCTCAGCCACGCTTCGATATGGTCGAGCGTGCGGATGCCGCCGCCGAGCTGCACCGGGTTTTTCGTGGCTTTCAGAATGGCGTCGACCGCCTCGCCATTGACTGTCTGGCCGGCAAAGGCGCCGTTGAGATCAACGACATGCAGCCATTCGAAACCCTGATCCTCGAAGGCCTTGGCCTGTGCTCCGGGGTCTTCGTTATAAACGGTGGCCTGCTCCATATCGCCGAGTTTCAGGCGAACGCACTGGCCGTCTTTAAGGTCGATTGCGGGAAAAAGAATCATGTCAGGGCTTCCAGCGCAGGAAATTGGAAATCAGGGCAAGGCCGAGCGTCTGGCTTTTTTCCGGGTGGAACTGCGCGCCCGCCATATTGTCACGGCCGACGAAAGCCGTCATCGCGCCACCGTAATTGGTGGTGGCGATGACGTCCGCCGGATGTTTTGCCGCCAGATGATAGGAATGCACGAAATAGGCATGCAACCCGTCCGCGCCGGTCTTGATGCCTTCGAATAGCGGGTGGGCATGCCGGATTTCCAGCGTGTTCCAGCCGATCTGCGGAATCTTCAGGCCCGGATCGGACGGCGTCATTTCCACGACGTCGCCTTCGATCCAGCCAAGCCCGGCACTGACGGTCTTTTCCAGACCGCGTGAGGACATCAGCTGCATGCCGACGCAGATGCCGAGGAAGGGATGGGCTTTTTTCTCGACGGCTTCAATGAGCGCCTCATGCATGCCGGGAACGGCATCGAGGCCTGCACGGCAATCCGCATAGGCGCCGACACCGGGCAGAACGATGCGGTCCGCCGATGCGACGTGATCCGGCCTGTCGGTCAGGTCGATGGTTGCACTGATGCCTGCTTCACGGGCGGCACGCTCGAAAGCTTTGGTGGCCGAACGCAGATTGCCCGAACCGTAGTCGATGATCGCGACACGCATGTCAGCGCCTTCCATTCAAGTCGAAAAGAAACGATCCGGCGGGATCGTTGACGAAGTTTTTGTCGCCGCTCCTTTGCGGCGCAGGGGTCCATACCGGCTGCGACAGCTGTTCCGTCGTTGCGGTATCGGTGAGGTCGGAGAAATATATTTCCTCTGCACTCGAAAGATCAGGGGCGGAAATGACGGAAGTCATCTTCCAGCCTTTGCCGATCAGGTGCCGGACGAGAAAATTGCGTCCTTCCAGTGCGGTGATGAGGGCAATGGCGAAACCGCACAGAATGCCGGCCGGTTCAAACCCGGGTAACATCGATGCCTGACCGGCCAGAATGATGGCGACGAAAACAATGGCGGCCGCCAGCCACAACCGGTTCAGGGCGAGCCACAGCCAGGGCGCAATCAGCGCCAGCCAGACAAAACGGTCTGCGATGAAGCGGGTCGTTTTATGGTCCCTGTCCGGCCCGTTGGGGGCTTCCAGAACGAGATAGCTTGTCATGGGCTTCCTGACAGCTTTGGCGGTCAGGCCAGCATGCCCTTTGTCGAGGGAACGCGGCCTGCCTGCCGGGGGTCGATCTCGGTTGCCGCGCGAAGAACGCGGGCAACGGCCTTGAAGCATGTTTCGGCGATATGATGGTTGTTGGCGCCGTAATGGTTCAGGATATGCAGGGTGATGCCGGCATTCTGCGCCAGCGCCTGAAAGAACTCACGCACCAGCTCGGTGTCGAAGGTGCCGATCTTCGGTGCGGAGAAGTTCACGTTCCAGACCAGGAAGGGACGCCCGGAAATATCGACGGCGGCCTTGGTCATCGTCTCATCCATGGCGAGGTCGAGCGAGGCATAACGGGTAATGCCGCGCCGGTCGCCCAGCGCCTTGGCGATGGCCTGGCCGATGGCGATGCCCGTATCTTCCACCGTATGGTGGTCATCGATATGCAGGTCGCCCTTGACCTCGATCTCCATGTCGATCAGCGAATGGCGGCTGAGCTGGTCCAGCATATGGTCGAAAAATCCAACGCCGGTGGAAATTGTCGACTTGCCGGTGCCGTCGATATCCACGCGCACCGAAACCGAGGTTTCGTTGGTCTTGCGGATAATCTCGCCTTTACGTTCTGCCATTTGTGGCCGCTCCGTGAAAATGTTGCCGTTCCTTATCAGCACAGGACATAAATATCCAGTTGTTCCATCGTCTTGCCTGGCTTGCGCAAAACGGTGCACGGCGCCCAAGATTGCAATCGTGAAAAGCAAACTTACATAGAACTCGAGAAGGGCCGGATGCCGGCCCGTTAACAGCAGGCCCGGCAGGGCAGACAGGTGTTTGATGACAACGATTATTACAGTCAGGAAGGGCGGCAAGGTCGTCATGGCTGGCGATGGTCAGGTAAGCCTTGGCCAGACCGTCATGAAGGGCAACGCCCGCAAGGTTCGCCGCATCGGCAAGGGCGAAGTGATTGCCGGTTTTGCCGGTGCGACCGCGGATGCCTTCACGCTGCTCGACCGTCTCGAAAAGAAACTCGAGCAATATCCCGGCCAGTTGATGCGCGCAGCCGTGGAGCTTGCGAAGGATTGGCGCACGGACAAATATCTGCGCAACCTCGAAGCCATGATGCTGGTGGCCGACAAATCCACCACTTTGGCCATCACCGGCAATGGTGACGTGCTGGAGCCGGAACACGGCGCGATCGCCATCGGCTCGGGCGGTAACTACGCCTTTGCGGCTGCCCGCGCGATGATGGACACGGACAAGTCGGCAGAAGACGTGGCGCGCCAGTCGCTCGATATCGCCGCCGATATCTGCGTTTATACCAACCATAACCTCGTCATCGAAACTCTCGACGCCGAGTAAGTATATTCCACCCCATTTCTCACCCAAGGGTCCTGTGGGCCGGGCCAGAAAGGCCGGTCGGAACAGGAAAGCCGAGAGGACAGAATGACCACTTTTTCTCCCCGGGAAATTGTCTCGGAACTCGACCGCCACATCATCGGCCAGCATGATGCGAAACGTGCGGTCGCGATTGCGCTTCGCAACCGCTGGCGTCGCCAGCAGCTCGATGAGAGCCTGCGCGACGAAGTCATGCCGAAAAACATTCTGATGATTGGACCGACCGGTGTCGGCAAGACGGAGATTTCCCGCCGCCTGGCCAAGCTTGCCGGCGCGCCCTTCATCAAGGTCGAGGCGACCAAGTTCACCGAAGTCGGTTATGTCGGCCGCGATGTCGAGCAGATCATACGCGATCTGGTCGAAATCGGCATCGGTCTCGTGCGTGAAAAGAAGCGTACCGAGGTTCAGGCAAAGGCCCATGCCAGCGCCGAAGAACGGGTGCTCGACGCACTGGTCGGATCGACGGCGTCGCCCGGCACTCGCGAAAGCTTCCGCAAGAAGCTGCGTGATGGTGAATTGGACGACAAGGAAATCGACATCGAGGTTGCAGACAGCGGATCGGGCATGCCCGGCTTTGAAATTCCCGGCATGCCGGGCGCCAATATCGGCGTTCTTAACCTGTCGGAAATGTTCGGCAAGGCCATGGGCGGACGTACCAAGAAGGTGCGCACCACGGTTTCGAAGTCTTATACCGATCTTGTCCGCGACGAATCCGACAAGCTGCTCGACAATGAAATGATCCAGCGCGAAGCGGTGAAGTCGGTGGAAAATGACGGTATCGTCTTCCTCGACGAGATCGACAAGATCGCTGCCCGTGACGGTGGCATGGGTGCCGGCGTCTCGCGCGAAGGTGTGCAGCGTGATCTTCTGCCGCTTGTCGAAGGCACGACGGTTTCGACGAAATATGGACCGGTGAAGACCGACCACGTGCTCTTCATCGCATCGGGCGCTTTCCATGTCGCAAAGCCTTCCGACCTTCTGCCGGAGCTTCAGGGTCGTCTGCCGATCCGCGTGGAGCTGAAGCCGCTGACGAAGGAGGATTTCCGCCGTATCCTGACGGAGACGGAAGCAAGCCTCATCCGCCAGTACAAGGCGCTGATGGCGACGGAAGAACTCGATCTCGACTTCACTGACGATGCGATAGATGCTTTGGCCGACGTGGCCGTTCATCTCAACTCGTCGGTCGAGAATATCGGTGCGCGCCGCCTCCAGACCGTGATGGAACGTGTTCTGGACGAGATTTCGTTCAATGCACCGGATCGCGGTGGTTCAGCCGTCAAGATCGATCAGGAATATGTGAAAAAACATGTCGGCGATCTTGCTGCCGATACGGATTTGTCGCGCTATATTCTCTGAAGACTCTTCAGATCAAAGAGGTGAGAGTGCGGCCATATTTGCCGCACTCTTTTATTTTATCTGCCTTGTCTCGCATTCAGCCCGCATTTTGTTTATGGAAGGGCTGCATTCCGGTTGGAACCGCTTTAGTGGAATGGTCCGGTTTTCCCGCATATGTCGCCAGGGAAACCGCAGGCTTGAGAAAAGGCATTCGCTCGTGCGCAAAACTCTTCTGGCATTTGCCGCTGCTTTGACGTTCACCGTCGTCTCGTCTTCCTTTACCGAGGCTGCGACGGTCGTTCCGCCGGGCAATCGCAATGCAGAACAGCCGGGCGTCCCGGGCGCTTCCGCAAAGAGGACCAAGGCGTCCAACACCTCTTTCGAGCGCAAATACCAGAAAGTGATCGACCTCCTGTCCTCCGACAAGGCGCTGATCGGCAAGATCAAGTCGACGGCCGGGCGCTACGGTATCGATCCGATCCATATGATCGGCGCAATCGTTGGTGAGCATACTTATAATGTCGATGCCTATGACCGCCTGCAATCCTATTACGTCAAGGCGGCTTCCTATGCCGGCAACAGTTTCCGTTTCGGCTACAAGGACGAAACCATTGCGCAGTTTCTGACGCATTCGCAATTTTCCAGATGCCAGTCGAAAAAGGACTCCTACAGTCTTTGGAACTGTCGGGAAGATGTCTGGGACGACAGCTTCCGCGGCAAGACGGTGGATGGCGTTGCCTATCCGAACAATCGTTTCAGCGCCGTATTCTTCCAGCCCTTTTATGCAGGACAGACTTTCGGTCTCGGCCAGATCAATCCGCTGACGGCACTGATGCTGTCCGACATGGTGTCGAGAACGTCCGGTTACGAGAAGCTGGACGAGAATGACGCCACAGCCGTTTATACCGCGATCATGGATCCCGACCGTTCGCTGGCCTTCATGGCGGCATCCATCCGTAGATCGATCGATGACTATAAATCCATTGCCGACATGGACATCGCCAGAAATCCGGGCGTCACCTCAACGCTTTATAATGTCGGCGGCTCGCAGCAACGTGCGGCGGCGCTCGCCCAGAAAAACCGCCAGCGCGCCGCTGGCGGGGAACAGCCCCTGTTGCCGGAAGAGAATTATTACGGCTGGCTGGTGAATGACCGCCTCAAGGACCTGCAGGCGCTTTTGTAGGAAAAGGCGATTATCTCCTGCATTATTTCCAAAATGGAAATAATATTTGGTTGTCTCCCGCAATTGACGAGCGGCCGCCTCAGCGTCCACTCTGTGCCCTCAAGTTAAAATGGAGGCGCATGTGAGCCGCACGGATAAATTCGGTCTTTCCATCGATAACAGGCTTCATGCCTTTTTGACGGATGAGGTGCTGCCGGGCACGGGCCTGAACAGCGAGGCTTTTTTCGAAGGCTTTTCAGCCATCGTCCACGAGCTTTCCCCGAAAAACCGTGAGCTGCTCGCCAAGCGCGACGCCTTGCAGGAAAAGCTTGATGGCTGGTACCGGCAGAACGGCGCACCGACGGATTTCGATGTGTATGAAGGTTTCCTCAAGGAAATCGGTTATCTGCTGCCGGAAGGCCCCGACTTCAAGGTGGAAACGAGCAACGTCGACCCTGAAATTGCCGCCGTTGCTGGCCCGCAGCTCGTCGTTCCGGTCATGAATGCGCGTTATGCGCTGAATGCTGCGAACGCCCGCTGGGGTTCGCTCTATGATGCGCTTTACGGAACGGATGCCATTTCTGATGCCGACGGAGCGGAAAAGGGCAGGGGCTACAATCCCAAGCGCGGTGACAAGGTCATTGCCTGGGCGCGGAACTTCCTCAACGAATCGGCCCCGCTCGAAACGGCAGGATGGTCGGATGTGACCGGCTTCGAGATTGTCGGCGGCGTATTGCAGCTTGCAATCGGTGAGGGCACGACGGGATTGAAGGATGCGGCGCAATTCAAGGGCTTTACCGGTGAGGCGGAAAAACCGGCAACCATCCTGCTTGGCAAGAATGGTTTGCACACGGAGATCGTCATCGATCCGTCGACCGAAATCGGCAAGGGCGACAAGGCGGGTATCTCGGATGTCCTTCTCGAATCAGCGCTCACGACCATCATGGATTGCGAGGATTCGGTTGCCGCAGTCGACGCCGAGGACAAGGTGCTGGTTTATGGCAACTGGCTTGGCCTGATGCGCGGCGACCTGACGGAAGAGGTGTCTAAGGGTGGCAAGACCTTCACCCGCAGCCTCGATCCGGATCGTTATTATACCGCTCCCGATGGGTCGGCGCTTACTCTGCCGGGGCGCTCCCTGATGCTGGTGCGCAATGTCGGTCATCTCATGACCAATCCGGCGATCCTCGACAGGGATGGTCGTGAGGTGCCGGAAGGCATCATGGACGCCGTCGTCACTGCGCTGATCGCGCTCTATGATGTTGGCCCGTCCGGGCGGCGTCAGAATTCACGCGCCGGCTCGATGTATGTCGTCAAGCCGAAGATGCACGGGCCGGAGGAGGTCGCCTTCGCCAACGAGATTTTCGCGCGGGTCGAAAATCTGATTGGTATGGCGCCTAACACCATGAAAATGGGCATCATGGATGAGGAGCGCCGCACGACGGTCAACCTCAAGGAAAGCATCCGCGCGGCAAAGGACCGGGTCGTCTTCATCAATACGGGCTTCCTCGACCGCACGGGCGACGAGATCCATACCTCGATGGAAGCGGGTCCGATGATCCGCAAGGGCGACATGAAGCAGGCGGCCTGGATCGCGGCTTACGAGAACTGGAACGTCGATATCGGGCTGGAATGCGGCCTTTCCGGCCATGCGCAGATCGGCAAGGGCATGTGGGCCATGCCGGACCTGATGGCGGCCATGCTGGAACAGAAGATCGCGCATCCGAAGGCCGGCGCCAACACCGCCTGGGTGCCTTCACCGACGGCGGCAACGCTGCACGCCACGCACTATCACAAAGTCGATGTCGCAGCCGTTCAGGAAGGCTTGAAAAGCCGCGGCCGCGCGAAGCTCTCGGATATTCTGTCCGTCCCGGTCGCGACGCGTCCCAACTGGACGCCGGAGGAAATCCAGCGCGAACTCGATAATAATGCGCAGGGTATTCTCGGCTATGTCGTGCGCTGGGTTGATCAGGGCGTTGGTTGCTCCAAGGTGCCTGACATCAACAATGTCGGGCTGATGGAAGACCGCGCCACACTGCGTATCTCCGCGCAGCATATGGCGAACTGGCTGCGCCATGGCGTGGTGACAGAGGGGCAGATCGTTGAGACCATGAAGCGCATGGCGGCGGTGGTCGATGGCCAGAATTCCGGAGATCCGGCCTATCTGCCGATGGCGTCCGACTTTGATGGATCGGTCGCGTTTCAGGCCGCCGTCGAACTGGTGCTGAAGGGTCGGGAGCAGCCGAACGGTTATACCGAACCGGTTCTGCATCGCCGCCGTCTTGAACTGAAGGCGAAGCAGGCGGCCTGACGCCGCCGCAAGTCATTTCCATAAACAAAAAAGCCGCCGGGAATTCCTCGGCGGCTTTTTCTTTGTCTGGTATCGATCTTACTGGATCACGACAACCTTGGAGCTGCGGCCCGGACGGACGCGGCTGTAGAGGTCCATGACGTCCTGGTTGATCATGCGGATGCAGCCGGAAGAGGCGGCAGTGCCGATCGAAGCCCATTCAGGCGAACCATGGATACGGAACAGCGTGTCCTGTCCCTTTTCGTTGAAGAGATACATGGCGCGCGCGCCGAGCGGGTTGGAAAGACCCGGGCCCATGCCCGCCTCGACATATTTCGCGACTTCCGGCTTGCGGTCCGCCATTTCCTTTGGCGGATGCCACATTGGCCATTCCTGCTTCCAGGCGACATAGGCCTCACCGGCCCAGGCGAAACCCGCCTTGCCGACGCCGATGCCGTAACGAACCGCACGGTTGCCGGACAGGATATAATAGAGGTAACGGTCACGCGTGTTGACGATGATCGTGCCCGGCCGTTCACTGGTCTGGAACTCGACGATCTGGCGACGGAACTTCTCATTCACGCGATTGATCGGAATGGCCGGCAGCGCATAGCCCGCATCGGTCACGGGGCCGTAAACATCGTTGAAGATCTGGACCGTTTCGACCTTCGCCGGAACCGGGTCGGCGACCGGCACGGACGCCGCGATCTTGCCGGAAGTCGGCGCAGATGATTGGGAAGTGGTTTCGGCGCAGCCGGCCAGAGCCAGTGCTGCCGTCAGACCGAGTGCGGTCAATGGGGTGCGGATGCGCATGTCGTTCTCGCGGAAAATTCGCCAAATTGTGCGAAGGAGTAGGCTTAACAGGATAAATCGGTTATTTTCCATTCAGCCGCTCTTGGCAAGCCGTTGCGCTGCCGCAAGACGGTTGTGCCCTCGAAATTGCCGGTTGATTGCCTTTTTGCAACAATAGGTCAAACGCTTCAGCAGCTTTTATCCATGACTATTCTTTCCGTTACCAACAATAATCCGTTAATCGACGGCCGCCAGTCGGACAAGGCGATGCTTGTACGCCGTGGCGTTCAGGTGCTTCTGCACGAGATGCGCCATTCGGTGCTGCCGGAACTGCCGCTTGCAAGCGGACGCAGGGCGGACCTCATCAGCCTGTCGGTGAAGGGTGAAATCTGGATCATCGAGATCAAATCCTCCATCGAGGATTTTCGGGTCGACCGCAAATGGCCGGAATACCGCCTGCATTGCGACCGGCTGTTTTTCGCGACCCATCCGGAAGTACCGGTCGAAATCTTCCCGGAGGAATGCGGTTTGATCCTGTCGGATGGATATGGCGCCCATATGCTTCGCGATGCGCCGGAGCACAAATTGCCGCCGGCGACCCGCAAATCGGTGATGCTGGATTTCTCGAGAACCGCTGCAACCCGGCTGATGCTGGCGGAATGGACGACCGGGCGCAGCTTCGGAGAGTAGTTCCGGTTCGGCGCATTTTCCGGGCGCAGAACCGCTTCGCACTTTTACTGGAAATGCGCTACTTGGGCGCGCGTTTCGCCAGAATGCGCTGCAGCGTTCGCCGATGCATGTTGAGCCGGCGGGCTGTTTCCGAAACGTTGCGCTCGCACATTTCATAAACGCGCTGAATATGCTCCCACCGAACCCGGTCCGCCGACATGGGGTTTTCAGGGACTTCGGTCTTCTCGCCCTTGCGCTGCGTCAGCGCATTGAAGACATCGTCCGCATCGGCGGGTTTGGCAAGATAGTCCAGCGCCCCGAGTTTTACCGCGGTAACGGCGGTTGCAATATTGCCGTAGCCGGTCAGGACAACGATCTGCGTATCGTCCCGGTTCTGCCTGATGGCTTCGATGACCTCCAGACCATTGCCATCCGCAAGCCTCAGATCGACGACCGCATATTTGGGCGGTGCCGCCTTGGAGCGCGCAATGCCCTCGCTGACCGTCTCGGCGGTGTCGACGGCAAATCCGCGTGTTTCCATCGCCCGGGCAAGCCGGCGCAGAAACGGGCCGTCGTCATCGACGATCAGCAGTGATCTGTCAGGTCCGATCGGATCTTCGTCGTCCGTCGGCGCGCTGGTGGATGGGTTCTGGTCTTCTGTCTTCATGTTTCCGGCCTTCCGGCAACTTCGTCGGCTTTCTTCTTATCGCCGCTTCAACGTGGATGGTAAAGTCAACGGCTTCTTTTATCGTCCATAAGTGCCCGAGGCCAGACGATTGTGACCCGCGCTCCGGTTCCGCTCGAACCGCGATTTCCGAAGGTGACGGCGGCGCCGGACCTTTCCAGCAACGTCTTGGCGATAAAAAGCCCAAGGCCCAGCCCGCCAGCCCGCGTGTCATTGTGACGTTCGGTCACATAGGGTTCGCCGATGCGCGCAAGCACGTCATGGGCATAACCAGGTCCGTCATCCTCAATGATGACAGTGATGGTCTGCGAATCGTAGTCCACCGTCACGGTTACTTTTTCCCGCGCATAGTCGACACCGTTTTCAATGAGGTTGCCCAGCCCGTAAATGACGCCCGCATTGCGGATGCCGACCGGCTCGTCAGCCCGGTTGTTCTTTTCAACGAGTTCCAGGCGGATGCCGAATTCCCGGTGCGGCGCCACCACCTCCTCGATCAGGGAGGAGAGAGGCAGGCGGCGCATGTGCTCCTCATTGTCGGCGGAAAGCGATGTGAGGCGGCGCAGAATATCGCGGCATCGTTCGCTCTGGCTGCGCAGCAGCGCTATGTCTTCGCCAAATCTTTCATCATTGCCGAATTCCCGCTCCATCTCCTTGGCGACGACACTGATTGTCGCGAGCGGCGTGCCCAGTTCATGCGCTGCTGCTGCTGCAAGCCCATCCAGCTGAGACAGGTGTTTTTCCCGCTCCAGCACCAGTTCGGTCGCAGCCAGCGCATCCGCGAGCTGGTTGGCCTCGTGCGAAACGCGATAGGCATAAAAGGCTGCGAAAGAAGTGGTAGCAATGATCGCGACCCAGGTGCCCACATGCAGCAGAAGCTGGATCGGCAGCACCTCGCCGGGATACCAAGGAACCGGAAACGGCGAAAAGGCAATCGCCGTCGAGCATATGACGGCAAAGGCGAGAAGAATAAGAGAGTGCCGAAGCGGCTGCGAGGCAAAGGCAATGATGACCTGCACGCAGATCAGCGGCGCGAACGGATTGGAAAGGCCGCCGGTAATATAGATGAGCGCGGTCAATTGCAGCAGATCGAAAGCAAGCAGCAGCGTCGCTTCCCAGGGCTCCAGACGATAGGTGGAGGGAAAACGGGCTGTGAGGAACAGGTTGGCAAGCGCCAGAGCCGCAATCAAAAGGCTGCAAGCGAGAAGCGGCAGGGGGAAATTCAGCCCCAGGGCGACGAACAGGATCGTTGCGGTCTGCCCCGCAACCGCCAGCCAGCGCAACCATACGATGGTTTGCAGCCTTATCCTGCGGCTGGCGCGGCCAAGCCTCGTGGTTTCGATCGGATGACCAGCCACCTTCGTCTCCTTTACCTTTGTCATCGTCGTCACGTTCCGCGCGGTTTGGCGCGGCTGGTCGGCAATGCCGATGCAGGGTCTTCCGGCCATGGATGGCGCGGATAACGCCCGCGCATATCCGCCCGCACGTCCTTCCACGATCCCGCCCAGAAACCGGGAAGATCGCGTGTCGTCTGTATCGGCCTGTGCGCCGGCGAGGTCAATTCCAGAAGCAGCGGCAATCGTCCCTGCGCGATGGCAGGGTGGGCCGTCAGCCCGAAAAGCTCCTGCACGCGAATGGAAAGCGTCGGTTCGCTGGCGTCGTAGCGGATGGGATGCCGCTGGCCCGTCGGTGCTTCGAAATGCGTCGGCGCAAGCCTGCCGAGATCGCGCGCGACCTCATAGGGCACCAAGGATAAAAGTCCCTCGGAGAGGCTGCCGGGCCGGATATCCTGCAGGCTGCGTGCGCCGTGCTGGAAGGGCACGAACCATTCATCCAGTCGCAAAAGCAATGCCGCATCGCTGACATCCGGCCAAGGCTCGCCGATGCTGGCGCTCAGAAAGCCGATCCTGTCACGCAGCTGAAGGGTCTCTTTCGAAAAAGGAAGAATGCCGATGCCGTATTCGCGAACGCCGTTGGCGAGCGCCTGCGCCGCCTGTTCGCCTTCGGGACGGGGTAGGGGCGTTTCGTCGAGTATGATGGCGCCGAGGCGCGTGACGCGGCGTGCACGCGCCTGGCCGCTCGCCTTGTCGAACAGCAGCTGGTCCTGCTGCACGATAAGATGCGGCATTCGCTCTTCTATATCGGCCCGCTCGATGCCGGCAGCTGAAAGGATGCGCGGCTGCGCCGCCCGCCCGGTGATGTCGGCAACCACCAGCATCCTGCTTGAGGCAAGCCGCTCGGTCTCGGCGAGTTCAGCACCCCGGCCGTTCGCCATCACGTAACGGCCGCGTGCTCCACGCTGAAGCGCAATCCGGTCCGGATAGGCATGCAGCAGCAGGGGGCCAGCCTCGTTCGGCAATTCGGTTGCTGCCTTCGCACCGCCGATCGTATCGAAAAGCCTCGACGCCAGCTTGCGGGCCGCCTGCGCCCTTTCGTTCTTCTCGGAAAGAAAGCGCCGCAAACGTTCATCGAGATCAATGTCGTTTCCGCCGAGCCCCTGTTCGGTCAGCATGACGGCGAGCATAGCCGCCTTTTTTCCCGCACCTTCACCCGTCGCGGCAATCACCATGGCCGCCAGTCGCGGCGGCAATGAGAGGCCGCGCATGAGGTGGCCGCGTTGCGTCAGTGATCCGGCTTCATCGAGTGCGCCGAGATTTTTGAGAAGCGCGATGGATTCCTTCAGCGCCGCTTCGGGAGGGGCGTCCAGAAATGCAAGCGCAGACGGATCGTGAACGCCCCAATGGGCAAGATCAAGCGCCAGGCTGGAAAGGTCGCTCGCCAGAATTTGCGGTGGTGTGAAGGTGTTGAGCGCCGCCATCTGCCCTTGATGCCAAAGACGGACCGCAACGCCGGGCTCCGTTCGCCCAGCGCGGCCCGCCCGCTGATCGGCGGAAGCCCGCGAAACTCGCACAGTCTCCAGCCTCGTTATGCCCGTTGCCGGTTCGAAGACCGGCAGTCGCTGCAACCCGCTGTCGATCACCACGCGCACGCCGTCTATGGTGATCGATGTTTCGGCGATCGAGGTGGCAAGCACGATCTTGCGTCGTCCGGCCGGTGCCGGCTTGAT
>NZ_CP071311.1:2885000-3145177 GCF_018873185.1 Rhizobium sp. X9
GAAAAGGGCAACAACCCTGACCTCCAGCTAAGGTCCCCAAGTCATGGCTAAGTGGGAAAGGATGTGAGGATCCCAAAACAACCAGGATGTTGGCTTAGAAGCAGCCATCATTTAAAGAAAGCGTAACAGCTCACTGGTCTAAATAAGGGTCTTTGCGCCGAAAATGTAACGGGGCTAAAGCCATGCACCGAAGCTGAGGATATGCCGTAAGGCATGTGGTAGCGGAGCGTTCCGTAAGTCTGTGAAGGCGGACCCGTGAGGGCTGCTGGAGATATCGGAAGTGCGAATGTTGACATGAGTAACGATAAAGGGAGTGAGAGACTCCCTCGCCGAAAGACCAAGGGTTCCTGCTTAAAGTTAATCTGAGCAGGGTTAGCCGGCCCCTAAGACGAGGCGGACACGCGTAGTCGATGGGAACCACGTTAATATTCGTGGGCCTGGTGGTAGTGACGGATCTCGTGTGTTGTACATTCTTATTGGATTGAATGTGCGGCGAAGAGGTTCCAGGAAATAGCTCCACCGTATAGACCGTACCCGAAACCGACACAGGTGGTCAGGTAGAGTATACCAAGGCGCTTGAGAGAACTATGTTGAAGGAACTCGGCAAATTGCACGCGTAACTTCGGAAGAAGCGTGACCCCATTTTAGGCAACTATGATGGGGTGGCACAGACCAGGGGGTAGCGACTGTTTATCAAAAACACAGGGCTCTGCGAAGTAGCAATACGACGTATAGGGTCTGACGCCTGCCCGGTGCTGGAAGGTTAAAGGGAGGGGTGCAAGCTCTGAACTGAAGCCCCAGTAAACGGCGGCCGTAACTATAACGGTCCTAAGGTAGCGAAATTCCTTGTCGGGTAAGTTCCGACCTGCACGAATGGCGTAACGACTTCCCCGCTGTCTCCAACATAGACTCAGTGAAATTGAATTCCCCGTGAAGATGCGGGGTTCCTGCGGTCAGACGGAAAGACCCCGTGCACCTTTACTATAGCTTTACACTGGCATTCGCCAAGGCATGTGTAGGATAGGTGGTAGGCTTTGAAGCAGGGACGCCAGTCTTTGTGGAGCCATCCTTGAAATACCACCCTTATCTTCGTGGATGTCTAACCGCGGTCCGTTATCCGGATCCGGGACAGTGTATGGTGGGTAGTTTGACTGGGGCGGTCGCCTCCGAAAGAGTAACGGAGGCGCGCGATGGTGGGCTCAGACCGGTCGGAAATCGGTCGTCGAGTGCAATGGCATAAGCCCGCCTGACTGCGAGACTGACAAGTCGAGCAGAGACGAAAGTCGGTCATAGTGATCCGGTGGTCCCGTGTGGAAGGGCCATCGCTCAACGGATAAAAGGTACGCCGGGGATAACAGGCTGATGACCCCCAAGAGTCCATATCGACGGGGTTGTTTGGCACCTCGATGTCGACTCATCGCATCCTGGGGCTGGAGCAGGTCCCAAGGGTATGGCTGTTCGCCATTTAAAGCGGTACGTGAGTTGGGTTCAGAACGTCGTGAGACAGTTCGGTCCCTATCTGCCGTGGGTGTAGGAATATTGACAGGATCTGTCCCTAGTACGAGAGGACCGGGATGGACGTATCTCTGGTGGATCTGTTGTCCTGCCAAGGGCATAGCAGAGTAGCTATATACGGAATGGATAACCGCTGAAGGCATCTAAGCGGGAAACCAACCTGAAAACGAGTGTTCCCTATCAGAGCCGTGGAAGACGACCACGTTGATAGGACGGGTGTGGAAGCATGGCAACATGTGAAGCTTACCGTTACTAATAGCTCGATCGACTTCTTCGTTCCCATTGTTCATGCTCATCGAAGATGAGCATCATCTGTTCTGTCCTGACGCCCGAAGGGCTCCGGACGGGCCGCGCCACAGGGCGCGACGACCTCTGGTCTGTATGGGAAACATACGGACAGGTCACAGAAAGACGTGTAAATTAAAACGAAGCGCAAGCTTCCCAGCTTCTCGAAACAACAGTCATGTGAAAACATGAACTCTGTTGCGTTTTGCCGACCTGGTGGTTATCGCGGGGCGGCTGCACCCGTTCCCTTTCCGAACACGGCCGTGAAACGCCCCAGCGCCAATGGTACTTCGTCTCAAGACGCGGGAGAGTAGGTCGCTGCCAGGTCTGCAAAACGCAACAAACATCTTCTCAATCACAAATAAAGGGCTTCAAGCCCCGATCAAAAGGCCGCATAAAGCGGCCTTTATGCTATGATAACGCATTCCGCGGGGTGGAGCAGCCCGGTAGCTCGTCAGGCTCATAACCTGAAGGCCGCAGGTTCAAATCCTGCCCCCGCAACCAAAAATACAAGCATCAATCAAAGGGCTCCGGGGAAACTCGGAGCCCTTTTGGTGTTTGAACAGCCCGGACCTCAGGCTGTTGAAACAGGCTGAGCATCAACCTGCAATTCCCACTCGTTTTATGCGGCTGATTCAGCCTTTCGGCATTGCGATAGACCCGGATTTGGCCATGATGCGCCAACCGTCCAGCTCAGAAGAAAGCCGCCGTGACCACCGATCCTTTGCAGATCCTCAAGGCCGTCTATGGCTACGATACGTTTCGCGGGCAGCAGGCCGAAATCATTCGGCATGTGATGGCGGGCAACAATGCTTTCGTGTTGATGCCGACCGGGGGCGGGAAGTCGCTTTGTTACCAGATCCCGGCGCTCGCCCGTAACGGCATGGGGTTGATCGTTTCGCCCCTGATCGCGCTGATGGTCGATCAGGTAGCCGCCCTGCGTCAGGCGGGCGTGCGGGCTGAAGCTCTGAATTCCGATCTTTTGCCGGACGAGCGACGGGCGCTTTGGCAGGATATGCGTGCGGGTAAAGTCGACATTCTTTATGCGGCGCCGGAGACGCTTCTCAAGCCCGATGTTCTGGATGCGCTTCAACCGATTACCCTGTCGCTGATTGCGGTCGACGAGGCTCATTGCCTGTCGCAGTGGGGGCATGATTTCCGCCCGCCATACCGCCAGCTCGACGCGCTGATCGAACGCTTTCCGGATACCCCACGCATGGCGCTGACGGCGACTGCGGACGAGCCAACCCGCGCGGAAATTTTAGGGCATCTAGGGATCGAAGGAAGCGATGCCTTTATCGCGGGCTTTGATCGCCCCAATATCCGCTACGCGATCATGGAAAAGGATAATCCCCGCGCGCAGCTAAAGCGCTTTCTGAAAGGTCGCGAAGAGGAAAGCGGTATCGTTTATTGCCTTTCCAAACGCAAGGTCGACGAGACGGCGGCGTGGCTGCGCGAGGAAGGTCGCGATGCGCTGCCCTATCACGCCGGCATGGATAAATCTGCCCGCGAGGCGAACCAGACCCGTTTCCAGCACGGCGAGGCGGTCATCATCGTTGCAACCGTTGCCTTCGGCATGGGCATCGACAAGCCAGATGTACGTTTCGTTGTGCATATTGATCTGCCCGGCAGCATCGAAGCTTATTATCAGGAAACCGGCCGCGCCGGCCGTGATGGCCTGCCGTCAGAGGTACTCATGCTCTACGGTTATGAGGATATTGCCCTGCGTAACCGCTTTATCGAAGAGTCCGACGCTGGGGATCAGCGTAAATATATGGAGCGCCAGAAGCTCGATGCGCTGCTCGGTCTTGCGGAAACCGCCGGTTGTCGCAGGCAGGTGCTGTTGTCCTATTTCGGCGATCGCTGTGAGCCATGCGGCAATTGCGACACCTGCGCGGAGCCGCCGGACCTGTTTGATGGGGCCATCGCCGCGCAGAAGCTGCTTTCCTGTATTTATCGCACCGGCGAGCGTTTCGGTCAGGCCTATGTCATCCGCGTATTGCTGGGAGTGGAGGATGAGCGGATCTCCAGTTTCGGGCATGACCGCATCACGACTTACGGGATCGGCAAGGAGCATGACAACCGCACCTGGCGAGCCATTCTGCGCCAGATGGTTGCGCTGCGCCTGATTGAGGTCGATCTGTCCGGTCACGGTGGATTGTCTATTTCCGAGGAAGGAAGGCGGTTCCTGCGGGAAAAACCTTCCCTGATGCTGAGGATACCATCCGCCCCCCGATCAACGCGACAACAGGCAACCCGCAAGCCCGCCTCTGCGGTTTTGCCGGAGGCCGATCGCAGTCTCTTCGAGGCACTGCGTGCGAAGCGCATGGAAATTGCCCGCGCGCAGAACGTTCCGCCCTATGTGATTTTCCACGATAAGACGCTTATCGAGCTTGCAGCCGCAAGACCGGCCTCGGCGCGCGAAATGGCGCAGATACCAGGAGTGGGAGACACCAAGCTCGAACGATACGGTCCGGCTTTTCTGGCGGCTATCGTGGAACATGCCGCCAGCGATTGAACGCTTGAATCCGGCAAAGAGTTGCGTGAAATATCACCGAAGCCGCAAGCCTCAGCCTGTCGTATCCTTGAACAGCACGTTCTGATCGATGAGATATCGGGAAAACAGCGGTAGGCTTGCTCCCCCGATCGCCCGGGCCTGGCTGCCAACCACGCCTTCGATGATCTCCGGCAATGTGACGCCCTGAAGATCGTGGTGCTTGAGGGCGAGCCGGGTGGCGGCAACTATTCGGGTTCTGACCCAGCCGGGAAAACCGCCATCGATGATCACGCTGGAAAAATCGATGATGGAGGCGGCGGCAATGACGGCCTGAGCTAGTGCGGCGGCGGTTTTGGTGATCCAGCTTTCCAGCGGCTCACCAAAATCGATCCATTCGTCGGGTGAAAACCAGAGGGGGCGCGGATCGATGTCCTTTTCGCGCAGCATGTTTTCCAGAACGAAGATCGACGCGATCTTCAGAAGCTGAACCGTATTACCATCCTGCCCCTGCACCGGCAGGGGGCCGATCGCGCCGGCCGTTCCCGTCTTTCCGGAAAACAGCGCCGAATTCAAAACAACGCCACCGCCGATGAAGGAGCCGATAAAGATATAGAGAAAGTCCGCATAGTTCTGGCCCGCGCCAAAAACCAGTTCGGCGCCACAGGCGCTGGTGGCATCATTCTGCAGGAAAACCGGATAGCTGACATTTTCGGCAATTTCCGAGCGGATATCGACGCCCCGCCACCGTTCCATTTCAATTTGCGGTGCACCCACCTCCTGCGCCCAGTTCCACAACTCAAATGGCGCGGCGATGCCGACGCCCGCAATTTTCTGGCGTTCGGCGGGAGACAGCTTCGTTTCGAGTTCCGTTATGCCCTCTGTCACAAAGGGCAATATCCATTCCGGCATGGGGTAGGGATAGGTTCTGCGCAGCTTGAGCCTGATCCGGCCGACAAAATCCATAAGCACGAGATCGACGCTGCGCCGGCCGATCTTGACGCCGAAAGAGAAGACAGCGTCGGGGTTGAGGCGCATCGGTGTCGATGGCTGCCCCACCTTGCCGCGCAGCCTTTCACCACGAATGAGAAGACCATCCTTTTCGAGTGAGCGCATGATGACGGAGACGGTCTGTGCCGAGAGACCACAGAGCCTGGAGATTTCAGCCTTCGACAATCCGCCATGACGGCGAACGAGGGAAAGCACGAGCCGCTCATTATAGGCGCGCACCCCGATCTGGTTGGCGCCGCCGCTCATATCCATGGTGGTGGGCGGCGTTGGCGGCGCCGTCTCGACAGATTGTCTCATAATGTCATCCTCCCGCCCGCATATCCGTACATGACCGATACTCGCAGGCTTTATGGCAATCTTGCTATCGCAACGTTAAACGACGCGGCGATATTCCTCCCTGCCGTATATTAGAATGCCATATCGAATTAATAATTCAATCGGATTTATTTATTGACAGCCGTTTCCTTTGGTGGTTCCATCTGTGCCAACGGTCACTGTTCTCGGAGGAGACGGATCGTCGAGTAACCGTCACGGTGCTTAAATATCCATTGGGAGGATCACAAATGAAGACCACTGTTTCCGCTCTTCTGGGCGCGCTTGCGCTTGGCGTTTCTTTCGCTTCCGTCGCGTCCGCCGCCGATACGTCGGTGTGCCTCATCACCAAAACAGATACCAATCCCTTTTTCGTCAAGATGAAGGAAGGTGCGACCGCCAAGGCTAAAGAACTCGGCGTGACGCTGAAATCCTATGCCGGCAAGATCGACGGTGATTCCGAAAGCCAGGTTGCTGCCATCGAGACCTGCATCGCCGATGGCGCCAAGGGTATCCTGATCACCGCATCCGACACGAAGGGCATCGTTCCGGCCGTGCAGAAGGCGCGTGACGCCGGTCTTCTGGTCATCGCTCTCGATACACCTCTGGAGCCCGTAGATGCCGCCGATTCCACTTTCGCCACCGACAATCTTCTGGCCGGTGAACTGATCGGCAAATGGGCGGCCGGCACCCTCGGCGACAAGGTCAAGGACGCGAAAATCGCCTTCCTCAACCTTACCCCCTCCCAGCCGACCGTGGATGTGCTGCGCAACCAGGGCTTCATGAAGGGCTTTGGCATCGACGTGAAGGACATCAACAAGATCGGCGATGAAAACGATCCGCGCATTGTCGGCCATGATGTCACCAATGGTAACGAGGAAGGCGGCCGCGCGGCGATGGAAAATCTACTGCAGAAGGATCCGACCATCAACGTCGTTCACACCATCAATGAGCCTGCAGCTGCCGGTGCTTACGAGGCGCTGAAAGCGGTCGGTCGTGAGAAGGACGTGCTGATCGTGTCCGTCGATGGCGGTTGCCCGGGTGTCAAGAACGTTGCTGAAGGCGTGATCGGCGCGACCTCGCAGCAATATCCGCTGCTGATGGCAGCGCTCGGCGTGGAAGCCGTCAAGAAGTTCGCTGACACGGGTGAAAAGCCGAAGCCGACCGAAGGCAAGAACTTCGTCGATACCGGCGTGACGCTGGTGACCGACAAGCCGGTCAAGGGCCTCGATTCCATCGACACGAAGGAAGGTCTCAACAAGTGCTGGGGCTGATGCCTCGCCGTTGAAACCCGCGGGGGCAATCTTTGCCCCCGCCCTTGGACCCAGAATGATTTCAGGCACGATCCGGGGGATCGGACAAAGGAACAAACGGGTGTGCCGCATCCTGAAGGGATGACAGAGGCTGCCTCACAACACTTTGAATCTACGCATCATTCTCTTTGGAGACGGTTTCCCGTTTCGGGGCCGATGCGATGGAGCGATCGGGAGGAAAATCCATGAGCGATCAGCCGGTGCGGTCTCAGCCGCATAATGAATTTGAAAAAGTGCTCTCGGAAAGTTCGACGCAGGTCGCCGCTTTCGACACGCACGACAAGAATACGCTGGAAAAATTCCAGCATTTTCTCCATTCCAGCCCGGCCGCCGTGCCGCTTATCGTTCTGGTGCTGTCGCTGACTGTTTTCGGCCTGCTCCTCGGCGGCAAGTTCTTTTCGGCCTTTTCGCTGACCCTCATCCTGCAGCAGGTGGCGATCGTCGGCATCGTCGGCGCGGCGCAGTCGCTGGTCATCCTGACGGCGGGTATCGATCTCTCGGTCGGTGCGATCATGGTTCTGTCCTCCGTCGTCATGGGGCAGTTCACCTTCCGCTACGGTTTGCCGGCGGAGCTTGCCATTCTCTGTGGCCTTGCCGTTGGCGCATTCTGCGGTTTCATCAACGGCATCCTGGTTTCGCGCATGCGGCTGCCGCCTTTCATCGTCACGCTCGGCATGTGGCAGATCGTCCTCGCGACCAACTTCCTCTATTCCGCGAATGAGACGATCCGCGCCCAGGACATCGCCCAGCAAGCGCCGATCCTGCAATTCTTCGGCGCCAATATCCGTTTTGGCAATGCGGTCTTCACCTATGGCGTCATAGCCATGGTTCTGCTCGTCGCCTTGCTCTGGTATGTGCTCAACCGAACCGCCTGGGGCCGTCATCTTTATGCGGTGGGTGACGATCCGGATGCCGCCGAACTTGCCGGCGTCAACGTCAAGCGCATGCTGACGACGGTTTACACGCTCTCCGGTCTCATCTGCGCCTTCGCCGGTTGGGCCCTCATCGGCCGTATCGGTTCGGTTTCGCCGACAGCCGGTCAATTTGCCAATATCGAATCCATCACTGCGGTGGTTATCGGCGGCCTGTCGCTGTTCGGTGGGCGCGGCTCCATCATGGGCATGATTTTCGGCGCCCTGATCGTCGGCGTCTTCTCGCTCGGCCTCCGGCTTATCGGAACAGACCCGCAATGGACCTATCTGTTGATTGGCGTCCTCATCATCATGGCTGTCGCAATCGACCAGTGGATCAGAAAGGTAGCAGGCTGATGGCAAAAGAACCCATTCTCACAGCACGCAATCTCGTCAAGCGTTATGGTCGCGTGACCGCTCTCGACCATGCCGATTTCGATCTCTATCCGGGCGAAATCCTGGCGGTGATCGGCGATAACGGCGCCGGCAAATCCTCTCTCATCAAGGCGATTTCCGGCGCGGTGACACCCGATGAAGGGGAAATCCGACTGGAGGGCCAGCCCGTCCAATTCCGCTCGCCGATCGAGGCGCGCAAGGCTGGCATCGAGACGGTCTATCAGAACCTCGCGCTCTCACCGGCGCTTTCCATAGCCGACAATATGTTCCTCGGCCGGGAAATCCGAAAACCCGGAATTCAGGGAAGCCTGTTTCGGGCGCTGGACCGACCGGCCATGGAAAAATTCGCCCGCGAGAAACTGTCGGAACTCGGCCTGATGACGATCCAGAACATCAATCAGGCGGTGGAAACCCTGTCCGGTGGCCAGCGTCAGGGTGTCGCCGTGGCGCGCGCGGCTGCCTTTGGCTCCAAGGTCGTCATCCTCGACGAGCCGACCGCAGCGCTCGGCGTCAAGGAAAGCCGCCGCGTTCTGGAGCTTATTCTGGATGTGCGCTCGCGCGGGTTGCCGATCGTTCTCATCTCTCACAACATGCCGCATGTTTTCGAGGTTGCGGATCGCATCCATATTCACCGGCTGGGCAAGCGCCTGTGCGTCATCAATCCGAAGGATTACACCATGTCCGACGCCGTTGCCTTCATGACCGGCGCCAAGGAAGCGCCAAAGGAAACGCTTGCCGCATGACGCTGAAGCTTGAGACGATCGTCGAAGACGTTCTTCGGCGGGCAGAGGGCCAATCCCGTTTCATCATCGCCATTGCCGGTCCCCCTGGGGCCGGCAAATCCACGCTGGCGGATGCGCTCTGCGACGCTCTGCTGGCGCGGAGCGAAACGGCTGCCGTCCTGCCGATGGATGGCTTTCATATGGACAATGGCATTCTCGAAGAGCGGGGGCTGCTGCCGCGAAAGGGCGCTCCCGAAACCTTCGATGTGCGTGGTTTCCTCGATATCGTCTCCGCCGTCCGCAAGGGCGGACAGGAGGTGCTTGTTCCGGTTTTTGACCGTTCCCGCGAAATTGCCATCGCCTCCGCCCGTGCTGTCCCGCCAGAGACACGCTTTGTCCTTGCCGAAGGCAATTATCTCCTGCTGAATGAAGCGCCCTGGACCACGCTTTCCGACAGCTTTGACCTCACCATCTTCGTTGGCCCGTCCGTCGCGGTGCTTGAAGAGAGGCTGCGGAACAGATGGCAGGGTTACGGTCTCGATGCGGCTGCGATCCACGCCAAACTTTTTGAGAACGATCTTCCCAACGGAAAAAGGGTAATCGAGAACACTCGCCCCGCCGATATTCGCATCGATATCTGGGAATAGATTAACGCTTTTCCCGTCTTGAGCGGCAACTCCATTTATCGTTAAGCCTTTGTTGACTCTGTGTTGAATCTTTTTGATCCACAGGGTGGGGCTTTTCCATGTCTATTTATTGACGAGAAAATTTCCTCATATACTATATGTGGTGTTCGAGGTTCTTCCGATTCGCAAGCGTCGGGAGCTAAGACGGGAATTCGGTGCGTAACGCCATTAATGGCGGAGCAAGGCCGAAACTGCCCCCGCAACTGTAAGCGGTGAGCATCGTTCCGATTTGGGTCACTGGAGCCGAAAGCTCCGGGAAGGCCGGAATAGATGTTGTGACCCGCAAGTCAGGAGACCTGCCTTGAGCGCAAACGTCCACGGGCGGGGTGTCCGGAGGAAGGTGTTGACGCAAATGATTTGCGTGCGCCCTTTTCTGCCCCCTCCAGAACAAGCTTCGGGGTGAAGTCATGCCAGTGCATTTTTTTGAGTTCCTGCGCTCGTCGGCGTAGAGAATGATTTTCCACGGCTAAAGGCCGTGCCCGCCACCTGAATGACAGAACCATCGCCAACCGATTGCGATCGCAATCGGCAATGTTGAGCCGTGTGCAAAAGCGGCTTCGAAAGAGGAAATCATGACCGTCACCGTTTACAGCAAGCCCGCCTGCGTCCAATGCACCGCCACCTATCGCGCACTCGACCGCATTGGCGTGAGCTACGAGATCATCGATATCTCCGAAGATGCGGATGCGCTCGATCATGTTCGCGGCCTTGGTTACATGCAGGTTCCGGTGGTCGTCGCCGGCGAGCGCCACTGGGCGGGTTTCCGTCCAGATATGATCGGCTCGATCAGCTGAGGCGGCGGGCGATGGGGCTGATCGTCTATTATTCCAGCCGGTCTGAAAACACGCATCGCTTCCTTCAGAAACTGGGACGACGATTGTTTCGCCTGCCGCTGGGTGCCGAGGAGGAGGTGCCGCATGTGTCGGAACCCTATGTACTCGTCACCCCCACCTATGGGGGCGGCGGCACGAAAGGGGCCGTGCCGAAACCGGTGATCCGGTTCTTGAACGAGCCTTCCAACCGAAACCTCATTCGCGGCGTCATTGCGGCGGGAAACACGAATTTTGGCGCAGCTTTCGCATCCGCCGGAGATATCGTCTCGCGCAAATGCGCGGTGCCGTTTCTCTATCGCTTCGAGCTTCTCGGCACGGAGGAAGATGTCGCCAATGTCAAACATGGATTGGAACGATTTTGGACACGCTGACCTCGAGCGCGCTGCGCAAGGACGCCAAACAGCCGGTAGCCGCAAGCCAGAAACCGGTCGATACTGGGCTGGACTACCACGCGCTGAACGCGATGCTGAACCTCTATGACGCGGATGGAAAAATCCAGCTCGACAAGGACCGCCTTGCGGCGAGGCAATATTTCCTCCAGCACGTCAACCAGAATACCGTCTTTTTCCATAACCTCAGGGAAAAGCTCGATTATCTGGTGACCGAAGGATATTACGAGCAGGAGGTGCTGGACCAGTATTCCTTCAATTTCGTTCGTGACCTCTACGATGAAGCCTATGCCCGGAAATTCCGCTTTCCGACCTTTCTCGGCGCCTTCAAATATTACACCTCCTATACGCTGAAGACCTTCGACGGAAAACGCTATCTGGAGCGTTACGAGGATCGCGTCTGCATGGTGGCGCTGGCTCTGGCGCGCGGCGATGAGCAGCTTGCCCGCGATCTGGTCGACGAGATTATTTCGGGCCGCTTCCAGCCGGCAACGCCGACCTTTCTCAACGCCGGCAAGAAAAGCCGTGGTGAGCTGGTCTCGTGTTTTCTGCTGCGTGTAGAAGACAATATGGAGAGCATAGGCCGCTCCATCAATTCGGCCCTGCAGCTTTCCAAGCGCGGCGGCGGCGTGGCGCTGTCCTTGACCAATATTCGCGAATTCGGAGCGCCGATCAAGCAGATCGAAAACCAGTCTTCCGGCGTCATTCCTGTCATGAAGCTGCTGGAGGATAGTTTTTCCTATGCCAACCAGCTTGGCGCGCGACAGGGTGCCGGCGCGGTCTATCTGCATGCCCACCATCCGGATATCATGCGTTTCCTTGATACGAAACGCGAAAACGCCGACGAAAAAATCCGCATCAAGACCCTGTCGCTCGGCGTGGTGATCCCCGACATTACCTTCGAACTCGCCCGCAACAACGAGGATATGTATCTGTTCTCGCCCTATGATGTGGAGCGGGTCTATGGCGTGCCGCTGACCGAGATTTCGGTCACCGAAAAATATCATGAAATGGTCGCCGACAGCCGCATCCGCAAGAAGAAGATCAAGGCGCGTGAGTTCTTCCAGGTCATCGCCGAAATCCAGTTTGAAAGCGGTTATCCCTACATCATGTTCGAGGATACGGTGAACCGCGCCAATCCGATCGCCGGTCGTATCAGCATGAGCAATCTCTGCTCGGAGATTCTTCAGGTCAGCGAAGCGAGCGAGTTCAACGCCGATCTGTCCTATAGCCATATGGGCAAGGATATTTCCTGCAATCTCGGCTCGCTCAACATTGCATCAGCAATGGATTCGGCCGATTTCGGCAAGACGATCGAGACCTCCATTCGGGCGCTGACGGCAGTGTCAGACATGAGCCACATCTCTTCCGTACCCTCGGTGGAAAAGGGCAATGATGCCAGCCACGCCATCGGGCTCGGCCAGATGAACCTGCACGGTTATCTGGCGCGGGAGCGCATCTTCTATGGTTCCGAAGAAGGCGTCGATTTCACCAATATCTATTTCTATACGGTGACCTACCACGCCATCCGCGCCAGCAATCGCCTTGCCGTGGAAAGGGGCCAGAGCTTCAAGGGCTTTGAAAACTCCAAATATGCCTCGGGCGAGTATTTCGATAAATACACCGACCGGGAGTGGCTGCCTGCGACGGAAAAGGTCCGCGACCTCTTCGAAAAAGCCGGCATTTCCATTCCGACACAGGAGGACTGGAAAACCTTGAAGGAGGCCGTCATGGCTTCCGGCCTCTATAATCAGAACCTCCAGGCCGTACCGCCAACCGGTTCGATCTCCTATATCAACCACTCCACCTCTTCCATTCATCCGATTGTCTCGAAAATCGAAATCCGCAAAGAGGGCAAGATCGGCCGTGTTTATTACCCGGCTTCCTATCTCTCGAATGATAATCTCGAATATTATCAGGATGCCTATGAAATCGGCCCGGAAAAGATCATCGACACCTATGCGGCGGCAACCCAGCATGTCGACCAGGGCCTGTCGCTGACTTTGTTCTTCCGCGATACGGCGACGACGCGCGATATCAACCGCGCGCAGATCTACGCCTGGAAGAAGGGCATCAAGACGATCTACTACATTCGTTTGCGCCAGATGGCGCTGGAAGGCACGCAGGTTCAGGGCTGCGTTTCCTGCACGCTCTGAATTGAGGGACAAGAGAATGAACATTGCCGTAAAACCCGTGTCCCGCATTCGCGCGGTCAACTGGAACCGTATCGAGGACGACAAGGATCTCGAAGTCTGGAACCGCCTGACATCGAATTTCTGGCTGCCGGAAAAAGTGCCGCTCTCCAACGACATCCCCTCCTGGGGAACGCTGAAGCCGGAAGAGCAGAAACTGACGATCCGCGTCTTCACCGGACTGACTTTGCTCGACACCATCCAGAACGGTGTCGGCGCCGTGCGCCTGATGGCGGATTCGGCCACGCCGCATGAGGAGGCGGTACTGTCCAACATCTCCTTCATGGAGGCCGTGCACGCACGCTCCTATTCCTCGATCTTCTCGACGCTCTGCTCCACGCCTGACGTCGATGACGCCTATCGCTGGTCGGAGGAAAACGAGTTCCTGCAGCGTAAATCCGCACTCATCATGCGCGAATATGACAGCGGCAATCCGTTGAAAATGAAGGTCGCCAGCGTGTTTCTGGAGAGCTTTCTGTTCTATTCCGGCTTCTATCTGCCGATGTTCTGGTCAAGCCGGGCGAAGCTGACCAACACCGCAGATCTGATCCGTCTCATCATCCGCGACGAGGCCGTGCACGGCTATTACATAGGCTACAAGTTCCAGCGGGCGCTGGAGCGTCTGGGCGAAAGCGAAAAACAGGAGATCAAGGATTTCGCCTTCGATCTCTTGCTCGAGCTTTATGACAATGAAGCGAAATACACCGAAGACCTCTATGACGGCGTCGGGCTGACCGAAGACGTCAAGCAGTTCCTGCACTACAACGCCAACAAGGCGCTGATGAATCTGGGTTACGAGGCGCTGTTTCCCGCCGAGGCCTGCCGGGTCAATCCGGCGATCCTGTCGGCGCTCTCGCCCAATGCCGACGAAAATCACGACTTCTTCTCGGGTTCCGGCTCATCCTATGTCATCGGCAAGGCGGTCGCGACCGAAGACGAAGACTGGGATTTCTAAAACCGCTATGTCGAAAGGACCCGCAAAAGCTATTGCGGGTTCACCACCTGGCTCGCAAGCCGGAAGGGGCTGGAGACGGTTGCCCCGATTGCATCGAACACAAAGGCGCCCGCGCGGCCTATGCCGTTTTCGCCGTTGCCGTTCCGGCTCGCCTCCAGTTGTGGCACCAGCGATGCCAGTGCCGCATAGCGGTCATGGTTGAGCGGGTCCGACGCCTTCAGATTGGAAATATCCACGAATTGCACGCCCTCTTTCAGGGCTGCCTCCTGCACCTGCGGATCGGTCACATCCAGCGCGCCGATACGGGTGACGTCGGCCCCCAGGATAGAGGAGGCCTTCAGGGCTCGATCGTCTTTGGAGACGAGAACGGTGAGCGGCGGATTGAGCCGTCCTACCACCTCGATCTGCTTGCGGAACACATCGGCGTCGATATCCGGCGCGGCCAGCACGACCTGTAGTTTGGAGAGCACATCGTTCCTGCCTTCGAAGCGCAATTGCCGCAGCGCTTCCATGACCAGCCAGCCACCCATGCTGTGACCGAACACGACAATGCTTTTTCGCGGTGTCTGCCGGGTAAGGTCGGTCAGCACCATGGCCAGCGCGTCGCGCGAATAGGTCGCTGATTCCTTGTCGGCCACATAACCGGTGACGCTCGCTTGCGACGGCCAGGAAAAGACCAGCGGCACGCCATCCATATTGGCGTCGGCGGCCATTTGTGCCGCGCGGAACAGGGCCTCCTGATAGCTGTAATTATAGCCATGGACAAAAAGGGCGATCTGTTTGCCGGACCGTGTGACATCTCCAAGATCTTCGTTGAAGCGTGTTTTCGTCAGTGTGTCGGCTTTGGTGACGACAAAATCCTTTTTCGGGTCAGGCTTGCCTTTGGACCATTCTATATTTCCGCTTTTATGGTCGGGCGGAATGGAAATGTCGAAGCGTGCATAGTTGGGCTCGGCCGCGCGCTCCGCGGTGAAGCCCTTTTTGGCTTCCTTGTTTCTTTCCCGCGTGCTCGCCACATAGGCGGTCACGATTTTCGCGTCGCCGGTCTTGGTATTTATGGCCTGCAGCACATCCGCCCCCGGCCTGCCTGCGCAGGATGAAAGAAGGCCGAGAGCGAGAAGGAGCGATAAGATCAGGCGCATGAATGGGGTTACCGGTGATGAGGACCGGCTCATAAATAACCGGGCGCTAAAAAAGTTGCTACTGGAGAATGGATTGCGTTGTTGGGCAGGGTCTTCGATATGGGAGGGACGTTCCCCACCTTGCTATCCGGCGATGTTCGTTTTAGGCCGTACAGATGACGAATAAGGTGTCGCTTTTACGGCTGAAACTCACGGACTTCCGCAATTATGCGGCAGCGTCGCTCACGCTTGATGACCGCCATGTGGTGCTGACGGGCGACAACGGTTCCGGCAAGACAAATCTCCTCGAGGCGGTGTCCTTTCTTTCACCGGGAAGGGGCCTGCGCCGCGCCACCCTGTCCGATGTCACTCGCGTCGGTGCGGAAGCCGTCGGTTTTTCGATTTTTGCGGATGTGGATGGCATGGATGGCGAAGTTGCCATTGGGACCGGGATCGAAGGCGACGGTGAGGTGGTCTCGCGTCGCCTGAGGCTGAACGGAACATCGGTGAAGTCGGTCGATGAATTGACGGATCATCTGCGTGTGCTGTGGCTGACGCCCGCCATGGACGGTCTCTTTACCGGCTCGTCCTCGGATCGCCGGCGTTTTCTCGACCGGCTGGTGCTGTCGCTCGATCCTGCCCATGGGCGGCGGGCGAGCGATTTCGAAAAGGCCATGCGCGGCCGCAACCGCCTGCTTTCTGAAGGCCGTTTCGATCCGGTCTGGCTGGACGGGATAGAAAAGCAGATGGCGGAACTCGGCATCTCCATGGCTGTCGCCCGTTATGAAATGCTTGGCCTTTTGAAGAGCCTCATCGAAGGCAGAGCGGGCGACGCGGCCTTCCCATCGGCGGCGCTTTCGCTTTCCGGTTTCATGGACGACATGCTGAACCGGCCGGCCGTTGATCTCGAAGACGAATATGGCCTGATGTTGCGTGAGGGCCGGTATCGTGACGCCGCAGCCGGCCGCACGCTCGATGGTCCGCACCGCGTCGATCTCTTCGTGCGCCATGCGGAAAAGAACATGGAAGCCGAACGCTGTTCAACAGGGGAGCAGAAGGCGCTGCTGGTGGGGCTGGTGCTTGCCCATGCGCAGCTTACCGCCAATATGACCGGCCACGCGCCGGTTCTACTGCTGGACGAGATCGCCGCCCATCTGGACGAGGGAAGGCGTGCCGCTCTGTTCGATCTCATCCACGCACTCGGCGGCCAGAGTTTCATGACCGGAACGGATGCGGCGATGTTCTCCGCCCTTGGCGAGCGGGCGCAATTCTTCAATGTTTCCCACGGGAGCGTCACGGCATGACGGCAGAGAGATGGAGTGCGACATGGACCCGCTGAGCCCGGAGGAAATCGAACGCTACAAGCGCCACATTCTGTTGCCGGAAATCGGCGGTGCCGGGCAGCAGCGGCTGAAAGCGGCGCGCGTGCTGGTGATCGGGGCTGGCGGTCTCGGCGCCCCTGTCCTTCATTATCTGGCCGCTGCCGGTGTCGGCACGCTCGGCATGATCGATGACGATGTGGTTTCCCTCTCCAATCTCCAGCGGCAGGTGATCCACGATAGCGGCACAATCGGCGAATTGAAAACCGCAAGCGCCCGTGCAGCCATCGCCCGGCTCAACCCGCATGTCCGCACCCTTGTGTATGAGGAGCGGTTTTCTGAGGTCTGGGCGCATGACCATCTGCCATCCTTCGATCTCCTTATTGATGGCTCGGATAATTTCGATACGCGTTATGCCGCAGCCGACGCCGCAGAAGCCGCAAAACGGCCGCTGGTCACGGGTGCCGTCGGTCGTTTCGATGGTTCCGTGACGGTGCTCAAACCCTATGAGGCGAGTGCCGATGGCAATCTTTTGCCGGGTTACCGCGATCTGTTTCCCGAGCCGCCGCCACAGGGCCTTATTCCGAATTGCGCCGAAACGGGCATTGTCGGGGCGCTGACCGGGGTGATCGGCACCATCATGGCCATGGAGGCGATCAAGGTGATCACCGGTGCCGGGGAGCCGTTGATCGGCCGCCTGCTCCTTTATGATGCCCTGTCAGCCCGTTTCGAAACCGTTCGTTACAGGCGGCGGTCAGCGGAAAAGAAACCATGATCGAGATCGCCAAGATCGGGGAAGAATTCAGTCGCTGGCAGGAATTGCTGAGGCTCATCATGTCCTCCTTCGCCTATATGGATGGCGTCATAGACCCGCCATCCTCAGCCCATCGCCTGACGCTTGAAAATCTGGCGGAGAAGGCGAGAGTGGAGATCGCCTTCGTGGCGCTTGATGGCGATGAGATTGTGGGCTGCCTGTTTTGCCGGCCGGAGCCACTGGCCAGTCTTTATGTCGGCAAACTCTGTGTTTCCCCGAAAGCCCAGGGAAAGGGCATCGGCAGCATGCTTCTGGAACAGGCCGAAGCGCTGGCCCGCGAATTGGCGTTACCGGCGCTGCGGCTGGAAACTCGTATCGAGCTTATCGCCAATCATGCCAAATTCGCCGCCTGGGGTTTCGTCAAGACCGCCGAAAATGCCCATCCCGGTTACAGCCGCACGACTTCGATTGAAATGACGAAATTTCTCGGCTGAGGCCGTTCCGTTCCGCCCGGCAAAGTCTATCGCAAAAGACCGGACTGAAGCATTTGGGAGAGAAAGACGGAAGAGACACGGTCAAGTCCCGTCTGTGGCTGAACCTCAGCCGATCCGACCCGCCAGACGCCTTTATCCGGACCTCTGACGAGCTGGATTTCCGTAGCGACCTTGTGGGTGAGCGGAGCCGACTTCGTGGCGTCGACCATCTGCTTCATGAGTTTCGCGGAAGGCATGCGGGTTTTATCGCCAATATCCTCCGCATTTGCGGCTGCCTTCAGCCGCTGGAATGCAGGCCCGACATCCTGCAGGGAGCAGTTCATCTTTACGCGCGCCACAGAGAGACCCGTGGGCGATTGCGAGCCGATACGCGCAGCTTCGGCATGGCAGCGCACCCGCTCCGTGCTCGCGACCCAGAGCCGTGCGAACTGGTCGGACTGCTCGTTCGTGGTTCCCTTGGGAGCGTGCATGCCCTTGTATTTGCGCTGCCATGCAACCGGGTTGGAAACCAGATCCATGTCGGTGTAGCGCTGCCCGCTACCCGACGATCCCCATTCCTTGCTGAGGCGAACCATGCTGGCGCGATCAAAATTCAGCCAGGCGTGATAATAGAGTTCCGCGGTTTCCTCGGGTGAGGGCGGGGCAGCACGGGCCGGGCCGCTAATTAGAACGATGAGGACCGATATGAGCAGCAGAAACTTCGCCTGGATTGCCATTGAACTCCCCCTCCGATGTGACGATCAGACACGGCTTGCCTGAACCCGTTCAGTTTCGCCCCGGCAGCACCCTGTTGGGCGGGCGATGGCCGTCGAACAGCGTGCGGATGTTGATAATGACCTTGTCGCCCATTTCGATGCGGCCTTCGATCGTCGCCGAACCCATATGCGGAAGCAGCACGACCTTGCCTTCCTTGGCGAGCTTGATGAGCTTTGGGTTTACCGCAGGCTCGTTCTCGTAGACATCGAGCCCGGCGCCGGCGATCTTTCCTTCGCGAAGGCACTGGATCATCGCCGCCTCATCGATGATGTCGCCGCGCGCCGTGTTGACGATGTAGCTGGTCGGCTGCATCAGCGCGAGCCGCCGCGCCGAGATCAGGTGATAGGTTGCCGGCGTCGAGGGGCAATTGACGGAAACGATGTCCACCCGCGCCAGCATCTGGTCAAGACTGTCCCAGTAGGTTGCCTCAAGCTCCGTCTCGGTGGCCGGATTGACGCGTTTGCGGTTGTGATAATGAATGGAAAGGCCGAAGGCCTTGGCGCGCCGCGCAACCGCCGTGCCGATGCGGCCCATGCCGACAATGCCGATGCGCTTGCCGGAAATGCGCCGCCCGAGCATCCAGGTCGGTGACCAGCCCAGCCATTCGTCCGCACCATTGGCGAGAACGCGTGTGCCTTCGATCATGCGGCGCGGCACGGCCAGCGCCAGCGCCATGGTGATATCGGCAGTGTCTTCGGTCAGCACGTTAGGGGTGTTGGTGACGGTGATGCCCTTTCGGGCGGCGGCGTCGACATCCACATGGTCTATGCCGTTGGAAAAGCTCGCAATCAGCTTCAGCTGTGGCCCGGCCTTGTCGATCATGGCGGCGGTAATGCGGTCGGTCACGGTCGGCACCAGAACATCGACCCGCTGCATGGCGGCCACAAGCTCTTCCTCGCTGCGCTGCGTATCATCGATGTTCAGTTCGGCATCGAAGAGTTCCCGCATTCTGGTTTCGACGACGTCAGGCAATTTGCGGGTGATATAGACTGTCGGTCTCTTCTTGTGGGTCATCGTTTGCCGCTGCCTTGTTCAGAAGTCATTAACCAGAAAGAGCGATAATTTCTTTCAATCAGGGCGTTTCTACCAGACCCACCGGCGAAGACAAACAAATCTCGCTGAAGCTTGAGGCATGTGGAAACGAGCCTCCTCGAATATCATCCGGTTTGCAGAAGGCGGGAAACGGAAATGGGCATGCGCAGTGTGGTTTCTATCGTTTGCATTGCATTGTCTTTGGGCCTCCTTGGTGCGGCGACCGAAGCCATGGCGCAGGGCGCTGCCAAGGGCGCAAGCGGCCTGCCTCTGCCGCGGTTCGTCAGCCTGAAATCAAAGCGCGTCAACATGCGCATCGGCCCCAGCACGGATTATGCCGTCTCCTGGATGTATCTGAAATCGGGAATGCCGGTGGAAATCATCCAGGAATATGAAAACTGGCGGCGCATCCGTGATGCCGACGGCACGGAAGGCTGGGTCAACCAGGCGCTGCTTTCGGGTGAACGCACGGCGGTTGCCGCCCCCTGGATGCGCGGCAAGGGCAAGGAAGTCTACGTGAACATGCGCCGCGATGCGCAGTCGGGCGCTGCCGTCATCGCCCGGCTGGAGCCGGGCGTCGTCTTCAGGATAGGCGAATGCAACGGTGACTGGTGCCGCGCCGAGGCCGGTCAGGCCTCGGGCTGGGTGTCGCAGGGCGAAATCTGGGGTGCTTACCCCGGCGAGGCCTTTAAATAAGGCCGTGTTTCGCGCCCAGAACCTTCAGGGATGACATGGGGCGTGGCCCGACCTGTTGAATAACGGCGGCGGCTGCCAGGCAGCCGAGTTTGCCGCAATCTTCAAGCGACCGGTCCTGCGTATAGCCGAACAGGAAGCCGGCGGCGAAAAGATCGCCGGCACCCGTCGTGTCGACCACATCATGCACCGGATAGGCGTCCACCTTCACGCGTTCCGTACCGCGCAGGATGACGGCGCCTTCTTCGCTCATCGTCACGGCTGCGATCTTGCAATCGGCTGCGATTTTCGTCAGAGCCAGCTCGAAATCGTCGGTTTCGTAAAGCGAAAGCGCTTCCTGCTTGTTGGCGAAAACGATGTCCACCGTGCCGGAACGCATCAGGTCGAGAAATTCTTCACGATAGCGGCCGACGCAGAAACTGTCGGAAAGCGTCATGGAGACTTCGCGGCCGTTCTCATGCGCAATGCGGGCGCATTCGCGAATGGCGTCCTTGGCGCGCGGCGGATCCCACAGATAACCTTCGAAATAGGTGACTTTCGTATCCGCCACCACATTCTCTTCGACGTCTTCCGGACCGAGATCCACGCAGGCGCCGAGATAGGTGTTCATCGAGCGTTCGCCATCCTCGGTGACGAAGATCATCGAACGGGCGGTCGGCGGAAACGTCCCTTCCGGTTTGGTTTCGAAATAAACGCCCTGCGCGCGGATGTCGTGCTGGAAGATTTCTCCGAGCTGATCTTCGGCCACCTTGCCAAAATAAGCGGCCTTGCCGCCGAAATTCGCCACGCCTGCGGCGGTGTTGCCCGCACTTCCGCCGGATGCCTCCAGAGCCGGTCCCATCAGCGAATAAAGCAGTTCGGCCCGCTCCGCGTCGATGAGGTTCATCGCACCCTTGGTAATGGCATTGTCGTTCAGGAACTGATCATCGCAGCGGGAAATGATGTCGACGATGGCATTGCCGACAGTCAGTACGTCGAATTTCGTCATGGGCCTATCCGGTTGGCGGTGGGTATTTTCCGAATGGTCTTAAACATTTCTGGCCTCAAGAAAAGCCCATGAGGGAAATATGCCGTTCTCCACGAGAGAGCGAGACGCGTCATTTGGCTGTAATATGGTTAAGCTATCACTCCGGTCAGAGCAAAAGGTGTGTGAATACGGACCTGAATGGAAGACATGAGGTTTTCTGGCTCCACCGTTATCTCCGTCACGGATGTACTGGCGGCATATAACGGATATGACAAAAGGCGGGGGAAACCCCGCTTTTTCTTTTGGCTCATTGCCTCCGCGCCATGGACTGAGCGGGGAGAAGCTTCGGCACGTGCGCCTTGCTCCGGTAGCATGAAGGTTCTTCCGCATTGCATGAAAACAGGGCGGCATAGCGTTTTCGCGATTCCATTCCCTCGGAAAACGCTCTAAAGCGGAGTATCTCCCGCAAAGCCGCGAAAGCTTTCCCTCCATGTCTGCCGTTGCCGCGAACGTCGCTCCCATCTTCATTCTCATCCTGATCGGCTGGCTCACCGTCAAGGCCGGTCTGTTCAGGGCCGATGCCGGCGAGATTCTCAGCGATTTCGTGTTCAAGATCGCCGTGCCGACCCTGATCTTCCGAACGCTCGCGGAAGCGAATTTTCACGGCGCATCGCCTTTTCGCCTATGGCTCACATATTTTGCGGGTGTCGCCGTAACCTGGACGGTCGGCCATGTCGTCACGCGTTATGTCTTCAAGCAGGATGTCCGCATCGCCGTCATAGCCGGCATCTCCTCGGCCTTTGCCAATAATATCTTCATCGGCCTGCCGCTCGTCGGGCGCTCCGTGGGAGATGAGGGGCTGGTCGCCCTGTCCATTCTGCTGGCCATTCACCTGCCGGTCATGATGATCGCCGGCACGATCCTGATGGAGAACGCCACACACAAGGCGGTTGGCGGCGAAAAACGCAGCATGGTTGCGGTCTTCAAGCAGGTGGGCCGAAACCTCGTCACCAATCCGCTGGTGATCGGCCTTTTCATCGGGCTTTCAACCAATGTTTCCGGTGTGACGCTGACGCCTATCCTCAAGACCGTGGTTGACCAGATCGCTTCCATGGCGGGACCGGCGGCACTTATCTCGCTCGGCATGGCGCTGACGAAATACACCATTCGCGGCAATCTGGGCATCGCCGTCACCATGACGGTTTTCAAGCTGCTGCTTCTGCCCGCCTGTGTGTGGGCCATGGGCCATGGGCTCGGTCTAAGCCGGGAATGGACGGCCGCACTGGTGCTCACCTCTTCCGTGCCGACGGGGGTGAATGCATGGCTGATCGCCAACCGTTTCGGTATCGGCCACAGCGTTGCGGCCTCCACCATCAGCATTTCCACGGCGACCGGTGTTCTTTCCGTGTCGCTGTGGGCATGGCTGCTGAGCTGATTATTCCGCCGAACTGATTATTTCTGCGCGCTCAGGATCTTGAAGCGTGCGTTGCGGCATACCTCGCCGCTGGTGCGGAACTCTGCTGCGAGCACCGGCTCATAGGGCATGCCGCGATTGGCAACCATCAGCAGCTTTCCGCCGCTGCGAAGCGCGCCCGCCGCAGCCTTGATGAAGGCCTGACCAAGGGCGGGTTCCGCCGCCTGTCCCGCCGCGTGGAAAGGCGGGTTCATGATGATCAGGTCGTATTTTTCCTTCGGCGGTTCGTTTGCCAGATCCTGCCAGAAGAAGCGTGCCGTCAGCCGCGGATTATTCTCGAGAAGATTGGTCTTGGCGAATTCGAGCGCGTTCCAGTCGGCTTCGAAAAGATCGATGCGGGCCGTGCGCGGCGATTTTTCCGCCAGCATGACCGAGAGATAACCCCAGCCTGCACCGAAGTCGGCAGCATTGCCGTCAAAGTCGGTCGGCAGGCGCGATGCGAGAAGCTCCGAGCCGTCATCCACCCGGTCATGCGAGAACATGCCGGGCAGGGCGGTGAAACGGCCTGCTACCGTGGCGGCATGCTGGGCAAGCTTTGACACGGCGGATGACACATCGTCTGGCCGTCTGAACCAGACGGCGACGCCGTGATATTTCGGCGTCGATTCCGCTTCTATGCCAAGCTTCGCCAGCGTCTTGCGCAGCGTCAGAATACCGTCTTCCTTCGATCCGGCAGCAACGATGAGGCCACCGGCTTTCACGCGCGAAAGTGCTTCGGCAATACGGTTTTCGTTTTCGCCACGGTGTTTGCCGCACAGCAGAAGCGCGGCATCGTAGTTCTCTCCCGAAACATCGGGTGTGACCTGCGCACCCTGCGCCTGAAGGGGCCGGTAGAGCGGCCTCAGATGCTGGACCGCGACGATCTCCGCATCAAAACCGTCCAGCCGTGGGCCGGCCTCTGCTCCCAGAAACAGAACGCGCTCGCCCTCTTTCGGCATGTCGAGTATTTCTGCGGCAAAGGGATGGAAAAGGGTTTTGACTGCGTCACGGCTCATTGGAGCGTCCTTAAGATCGAGCATTTCCAGTAAAATTGCGTCGCGGTTTTACGCCCGGAAAATGCGTAAAAACAAATAAGTAGAGCGCTTTCGCGTTTCGGAGAAAGGCGGAAACGCTCTAATAGAAAAAAGGCGCGGGCAAAACCCGCGCCTCGATAGGGTCTGGCGGCGCGGCCTTATTCGGCAGCGGCTTCGCCGTCTTCCTTCTTCTTGTCGGCAGCGACTTCCTGGCCGGTGGCCTGGTCGACAACCTTCATGGACAGGCGAACCTTGCCACGCTCGTCGAAGCCCATCAGCTTGACCCAGACCTTGTCGCCTTCCTTGACGACGTCAGAGGTCTTGGCAACACGCTCGGAAGCAAGCTGCGAGATATGAACGAGGCCGTCGCGGGCGCCGAAGAAGTTGACGAAAGCGCCGAAGTCGGCGGTCTTGACGACCGTGCCTTCGTAGATCTGGCCGACTTCCGGTTCTGCAACGATCGAGTGGATCCACTTGCGAGCCGCTTCGATTTCCTTGCCGGAAGAGGAAGCGATCTTGACGGTGCCGTCATCCTCGATGTTGATCTTCGCGCCGGTCTTTTCGACGATTTCGCGAATGACCTTGCCGCCGGAACCGATGACTTCACGGATCTTGTCGACCGGAATGTTCATCACTTCGATGCGCGGTGCGAATTCGCCGAGCTGGCCACGGCTCTCGGTGATGGCGTTGGCCATTTCACCGAGGATATGCTTGCGGCCACCCTGTGCCTGCTCCAGAGCGATCTTCATGATCTCTTCGGTAATACCGGCGATCTTGATGTCCATCTGCAGCGAGGTGATGCCATCGGCAGTACCGGCGACCTTGAAGTCCATGTCGCCAAGGTGGTCTTCGTCACCGAGGATGTCGGAGAGAACCGCAAAGCGCTCGCCCTCAAGGATAAGACCCATGGCGATACCGGCAACCGGCTTTGCCAGCGGAACGCCGGCGTCCATCAGTGCAAGCGAGGTGCCGCAAACCGTTGCCATCGACGAGGAGCCGTTGGACTCGGTGATTTCGGAAACGACGCGCAGCGTGTAGGGGAACTGTTCCGCAGTCGGCAGCATCGGGCGGATAGCGCGCCATGCGAGCTTGCCGTGACCGATTTCGCGACGGCCCGGGGAGCCCATGCGGCCTGTTTCACCGACCGAGTAGGGCGGGAAGTTGTAATGCAGCAGGAAGCGTTCCTTGTACATGCCGGTGAGGCTGTCGACATACTGCTCGTCTTCGCCGGTGCCGAGCGTCGCAACAACGATCGCCTGGGTTTCACCACGGGTGAACAGTGCCGAACCGTGCGTGCGGGGCAGAAGGCCGACTTCCGAGATGATCGGACGAACGGTCGACAGGTCGCGGCCATCGATACGGCTCTTGGTGTCGAGAACGTTCCAGCGAACGATCTTGGCCTGAAGGTGCTTGAAGACAGCGCCGATTTCTTCCGGCGTATACTTGGCTTCGCCTTCTTCCGGCAGGAAGTGCGCCTTCACCTTCGCCTTGACAGCGTCGACGGCAGCGTAACGGGCAGCCTTTTCGGTGATCTTGTAGGCATCGCGCAGTTCGGCTTCGGCGAGCGCCAGCATTTCGTTTTCGAGCGCGGAGAAGTCTTCCGGTTCGAATTCGCGGGGTTCCTTGGCGGCAACTTCGGCGAGCTTGATGATCGCGTCGATGACCGGCTGGAAGCCCTTGTGGCCGAACATGACGGCGCCGAGCATGATGTCTTCGTTCAGTTCCTTGGCTTCCGATTCAACCATCAGAACAGCGTCGGAGGTGCCGGCGACAACCAGATCGAGAGTGGATTCTTCCATCTCGTCGAGATGCGGGTTCAGAACATATTCGCCGTTGATGTAGCCAACGCGCGCGCCGCCGATCGGGCCCATGAACGGGATGCCGGAAAGCGTCAGTGCTGCGGAGGTGGCAACCATCGACAGAACGTCCGGGTTATTTTCCAGATCGTGCTGGATGACGGTGACGACAACCTGCGTGTCGTTCTTGTAGCCTTCCGGGAAGAGCGGGCGGATCGGGCGGTCGATCAGGCGCGAAACCAGCGTTTCGTTTTCGCTCGGACGGCCTTCGCGCTTGAAGTAACCACCGGGGATCTTGCCGGCCGCGTAGGTCTTTTCCTGGTAGTTGACGGTGAGCGGGAAGAAGTCCTGGCCGGGCTTCGGGGACTTTGCGGAAACTACGGTCGCGAGAACCATCGTCTCGCCGTAGGTTGCGATGACGGCGCCGTCAGCCTGACGGGCAACCTTGCCGGTCTCGAGCTTCAGCGGGCGGCCTGCCCATTCGATTTCCACGGAGTGTTGATTGAACATATCTTGTCCTTGTTTGTACTTGCCCGCCTTGTAGGGGCAAAGAACGACTCAATCACGGGCAAGACAGCCGGAGGCTTTCGAAGTCCAAGCATCCGGCAATCCTGCCCCATGACAGGTCTGCGGTTGAAAAGGCGACACCGGCCCATCCGGGGCTACCTTATCGTTCGGGGGCCATAGATGTGGCAAACGCCCGGAAATTCACGATGACCTTCAAAAGGCCGGATATAAAAACCGGCGGGTATCTTTGCGAGACCCGCCGGATAAGGTTTTAGCGGCGAATGCCGAGAGCACCGATCAGCTTGCTGTAACGGGCTTCGTCCTTCTTCTTCAGATAGTCGAGAAGCGAACGACGGCTCGAAACCAGCGTCAGAAGGCCACGACGGGAGTGGTTGTCCTTCTTGTGGTCCTTGAAGTGACCGGTGAGGTTGTTGATCCGCTCGGTCAGGATAGCGACCTGAACTTCCGGAGAACCGGTGTCGCCTTCCTTCGTTGCATATTCCTTGATGAGGGCGGCTTTGCGCTCTGCAGTAATCGACATCGGACGATCCTTTCTATTTTAAGGAAAAATGGGACGCCTAGAGCCGGGATGTCGTCCAGCTCAGGCCATTCGGCAGCAAAGGCAAAGCCCAAGCTGGCGCTGCCTATAAACTATTCCGGGTACAATTGAAAGAGGCGATTGACTGCGCCTCCCAGAGCGTTTCCAGGAAAGGTGTGAAGCGGTTTTCAGTTGGGGAACGCATAGGCGAATAGATGGAGCCGTTTCAGCCGAAAACCCGCTTCGGCCTGAATTCTCCTTCGCCGATCTCGCCGATGGCGACCAGCTTGCCATGCGCGGTGGCATAGGCTTCCGGGTGATTGGCCGGCGCATCGCGCCCGCGCAGCAGGATAGGGTTGCCCATTTTCAGCCGGTGCGCCTGGTCGTCGTTGATGATGAGGCGGGGAAGGGCGGAAAGCGCCTCTGCCGTATCGATCAGAAACGCGTCCAGTGCTTCAAGCCGCTCGTCGCGATCTTCGATCGCTTCCAGCGCCGTCAAGGTCTCGAGCGGCACCATCATGTCCTCGCCGAACGGCGCAACCATGGTACGCCGCAATTGCGAAATATGGCCGTAGCAACCGAGATCGCGGCCCATGTCGCGCGCGAGTGCACGCACATAGGTTCCCTTGCCGCATTCCACCTCGAAATGGGCGGTGTTGGCATCGGGGCAGGCGAGCAGTGTCAGGCGGTGAATTTCCACTTCGCGTGCCGGGATTTCCACGGTCTCGCCGTCGCGCGCCAGATCATAGGCGCGCTCGCCGGCGATCTTGATGGCGGAAAACTGCGGCGGCGTCTGCATGATAACGCCGGTGTAATTGGGCAGAATATCGCGGATCGCCTGTTCGTCGGGGCGCTGGTCGGAGGAATTGACGGCCTCGCCTTCCAGATCGTCGGTCGTGCGCTCCTCGCCCCAGGTGACGGTAAACTCGTAGATTTTCCGGCCGTCCATGACGTAGGGAACCGTCTTGGTGGCATCACCCAGCGCAATCGGCAACATGCCGGAAGCCAGCGGATCGAGCGTGCCGGCGTGGCCGGCCTTCTGGGCGTTGAACAGCCACTTGATCTTGGAAACGGCTTCGGTGGAGCCGAAATCGAGCGGCTTGTCGAGAATGAGCCAGCCCGAAATCGGGCGGCCCTTGGGTTTGCGGTGCTGCTGTTTACGTGGTTTGGACATGCTTCAGTTCTGTTCGTCGTCTTTTTCGTTTGAAGGTCCAAGATCGCGCTGCACCTCCGGTGACCGCAGGAGTGCGTCGATCTTCTGGTAATTGTCGAAACTCGTATCGTCGCGGAAACGCAGTTCCGGCATGTATTTCATTTGCCGCAGCTGGGGGCCCAGACGTCCGCGCATGAATTTGGCGTGGCGGTTGAGGGCGCTGATGATGTCGGTGTGATCCGCAACGCCAAGCGGCGTCACGTAAGCGGTCGCGATCTTGAGATCGGGCGACATGCGCACTTCCGAGATGGAAATGACGGTGCTTTCGATCAGGTCGTCACGGACTTCACCGCGCTGGAGAATCTGGGTCAGTGCGGCGCGCACCTGTTCGCCGACACGCAGCATGCGTTGCGAAGGGGCCGATGATGTTGCTTTTGCCATTGGTAATGCCTCAAACGGAGCGAGCGCCGGTTAAGCCGGCGCCCGACAGAAAAATCCTGTTTTGCGGCGAGACGCTTAGAGCGTTCTCGTGATGTGCTCGACGCGGAAGCACTCGATGGTGTCGCCGGCGCGGATATCTTCGTAGTTTTCGAATGCCATACCGCACTCCTGACCAACAGGCACTTCGTTGACTTCGTCCTTGAAGCGCTTGAGGGTCTTGAGCTTGCCTTCGTGGATAACGACGTTGTCGCGCACCAGACGCACACCCGCACCACGTTCCACCTTGCCCTCGACGACGCGGCAACCCGCGACCTTGCCGACCTTGGTAATGTTGAACACCTCGAGAATTTCGGCATTGCCGAGGAAGGTCTCGCGACGTTCCGGCGAAAGCAGACCCGACATCGCCGCCTTCACGTCATCCACCAGATCGTAGATGATGTTGTAGTAGCGGATTTCGATACCGGCGCGTTCGGACGCCGTACGTGCCTGTGCGTTGGCGCGAACGTTGAAGCCGATGATCGCGGCGTTGGATGCCTCGGCAAGCGAGATATCCGATTCCGTGATGGCACCAGCACCAGAGTGAACGACACGAGCGCGGACTTCGTCTGTGCCGAGCTTGTCGAGCGAAGCGATAATGGCTTCGACCGAACCCTGCACGTCCGCCTTGATGACCAGCGGGAATTCCTTCAATCCCGAAGTCTGCAACTGGCTCATCATCTGTTCCAGCGAGCCGCGCTGACCGGTCTGGCGGGCGACAGCCTTGTCGCGTGCCAGACGCTGGCGGTATTCGGAAATCTCGCGGGCGCGGCTTTCGTTTTCGACAACCGCAAAACGGTCACCGGCCGACGGCGTGCCGGAAAGGCCGAGGATTTCGACCGGCATGGCCGGACCGGCTTCCTTGACGTGTTCGCCCTTGTCGTTGACGAGCGCGCGCACACGGCCCCACTGGTCACCGGCAACGATGATCTGGCCGGGCTTCAGCGTACCCTTCTGCACGAGAACGGTGGCGACGGCGCCGCGTCCACGGTCCAGCTCGGCTTCGATGACCGTGCCTTCTGCGGTGCGGCTTGGATCTGCCTTGAGATCGAGGATTTCCGCCTGAAGCAGGATCGCTTCGAGCAGCTTGTCGAGATTGAGCTTGTTCTTGGCCGACACTTCGACGTCAAGAACTTCACCACCCATCGATTCCACGAAAACTTCGTGCTGCAGCAGCTGCTGGCGAACCTTTTCAGGGTTTGCCTCGTGCTTGTCGATCTTGTTGATCGCAACGACGATCGGAACACCGGCAGCCTTGGCGTGATTGATGGATTCGATCGTCTGCGGCATCACGCTGTCGTCTGCGGCAACAACCAGCACGGCAATGTCAGTCGCCTGCGCACCACGGGCACGCATTGCCGTAAAGGCGGCGTGGCCGGGGGTGTCGATGAAGGTGATCTTCTGGCCGTTCTTTTCGACCTGATAGGCACCGATATGCTGGGTGATGCCACCGGCTTCGCCAGCAACAACATTTGCCTGACGGATGGCGTCGAGCAGCGAGGTCTTGCCGTGGTCGACGTGACCCATGATGGTGACCACCGGCGGACGGGAAACCATCTCGCCTGCGTCGTCAGCCTGGTTGAAGATGCCTTCTTCAACGTCGGATTCAGACACGCGCTTGACGGTGTGGCCGAATTCGACGGCGATCAGTTCCGCCAGATCGGCGTCGATCACGTCGCCCGGCTTCATCATCTGGCCCTCCTTCATCAGGAACTTGATGACGTCGACGGCGCGTTCGGACATGCGCTGCGACAGTTCCTGAATGGTGATGGTCTCAGGCAGGATGACTTCGCGCATGACCTTTTCGCGGGTTTCCTGCATCTGGCTGCGGCGGAATTTCTCCTGACGGCGGCGCATGGATGCCATGGAGCGGCCACGCGGCGTGCCGTCCTCATCCAGATTGGACGAGGTAACGGTGAGTTTGCCACGACGGCGTTCTTCTTCCGTCTTCAGGCGGGCGGCGGGCTTGGCCGGAACCGGCGCCGCGACCTTGCCGCGTGCCGGAAGGCTGCTGCCGCGGCGCGCACCGCGATCGTCCTCGTCATCACCACCAGCGCGGCGTCCGCGCGGAGCGACGGTTTCAGGCGTGCCAGGAGCGGAGCGGGGAGCGGCGGCTGCAGGCTGAGGACGGGCATCGGCGCGTGGCGCCGGTGCTGCGGCCTGTGCCGGCTTTTCATCGGCCGGTTCGGATTTTGCTTCAACGGCAGGCTGGCTAGCCGCCACCTTTGCGGCTGCAGCTTCCTCGATGGCGCGGCGTGCTGCCTCTTCCTTTTCGGCGGCGAGGCGGCGTTCTTCCTCGACCTTGCGGCGCGCTTCGTCTTCGGCGCGCTGCTTGGCTTCCACGACATCGCGGGCCTGCGCTTCCATCAGCGCGCGGCGACGGGCTTCCATCTCGCCTGCTGAAAGGTCGTGCAGAACATTGCCGCGCGGCCGGTCAGGCTGGCGCTGCTGGGGTGCGGACGAGCCGGGACGCTGCTGCGACTGGGAAGAACCCGGGCGCTGCTGCTGGCCACCTGGCTGGTGAATACGCGGCTGGGGGGCCTGCGGGCGCGGCGCCGAAGGCGCCGGGGCTGCTGCTACAACCGGCTTCGGTGGTGCTGCAACAGGCTGAACCGGCTTCTCGTCTTCGGGACGCAGGGGGCGGCGCTTGCGTGTTTCCACGACAACCGCGTTTGTGCGACCTCGACCCATGTCCTGCCGCACGGTGCCCTGATTCATCCCGCCCGGTTTCAGGGTAAGAGTCTTCTTGGCCGGCGCATTGAGTGTCTTGTCGTCGTTGTTGTCGGTCATTCCGTTCCCGTTCCTTCGGACGAAAACCGGATGACGTCCATCAGGCCTCGTCGTTCAATTGCTGCATCGGAACGCGGCGACCGCTCATGTTCGGTAACCGCGTCATTGTTCTGTCCGGGCAGCGTCGCGTTCCGCCTCAGGCTGACCGCCAAGGCGGTACTGCTCAAGCATCTTTGCGCGCTTCACTACACCCTCACCCGCCTGCCCCGCAAGCGCGCAAGCATGGATAAAAGCATTCTGGCCCATCAACTCGTCCATTTCGGCTCCACTGAAGAGCCGGAAAGACGGAATTTCATTGCCGGCATCGCTGCCGAGCGCCCAGGCCTTTCGGGCCTGGTCCAGTTTTCTCACGCCGTCGGCCGCAGCATCGTTCGCGTGGAACACGGCAATCGCGTTCCCGGACCGGACGGCGGCATCGACCTTCGTTGCGCCGCTGATGAACTGGCCCGCCTTGCGTGCCATGTTCATCATTCCCGCAAGCTGCTGCGCCATCAGCCGGTCAAGAAGAGCAACAAGCTCCGGCCCGGCCTTGACGTCGCGTTTGAGAGCCCGTGCGAAGAGCTTCTTCGCAATGGCTTTCTCGATCAGGGCGCGCTCGGGTGTTACCCAGCAGCCGCGCCCCGGCAATTGGCGTTTCAGATCCGGAACGACGTTGCCATCCGGCCCTGCGACGAAGCGGATCAGCTCGTCTGGCGATCCGCTCTGCCGTGTCACAATGCACATACGTCCATTGACGTTGCCAGCAAGCCGCCCGTCCTCATCGGTTTCGGGCAGCTCGTCCAGCTCATGCGCCTGCGATGTCATTCCTGTTCGGCGGTATCCGCCTCCTCGGCAGCTTCGAGATCGGCTTCCTCTTCGGAAGCGAGCTCCTCGGCCGTGATCCAGCCAGCCAGAAGACGGGCCTGCACAACCATGTTCTCAGCCTCGACGCGCGATACGTCGAGCTTGGAGAAGATGCCTTCGAACTTCTTCGTCTCGCCGTCCTTGCGTTCGCTCCAGCCGACCAGATCGTCCGCAGCGCAACCGGCAAAGTCCTCGATGGTCTTGATGCCGTCTTCACCCAGCGCAACCATCATCTGCGAGGTCAGGCCGTCGATCTGGCGAAGCTCGTCGGTAACGCCGAGTTCCTTGCGCTTGGCGTCCATTTCGGCTTCCAGGCGTTCCAGATATTCGCGGGCGCGGGTCTGGATTTCATCGGCGGTATCCTCATCGAAACCATCGATGGAGGAGATTTCGTCGAGATCGACATAAGCGAGTTCTTCGACCTGCGCGAAGCCTTCGGAAGCCAGAACCTGGCCGACCATCTCATCGACGTCGAGGGCGTCCATGAAGAGTGCCGTACGCTCGTTGAATTCCTTCTGACGGCGCTCGGATTCTTCCTGCTCGGTCATGATGTCGATATCCCAGCCGGTCAGCTGCGATGCCAGACGTACGTTCTGGCCGCGGCGGCCGATGGCGAGCGAAAGCTGCTCGTCGGGAACGACCACTTCGATGCGCTCGGATTCTTCGTCCAGAACGACCTTGGCGACTTCTGCCGGCTGCAGGGCGTTGACGATGAAGGAGGCCGGCTCCTGGCTCCACGGAATGATGTCGATCTTTTCGCCCTGCAATTCGCCGACGACGGCCTGAACGCGCGAACCGCGCATACCGACGCAGGCGCCGACCGGATCGATCGACGAGTCGTTCGAGATGACGGCGATCTTGGCGCGCGAACCGGGGTCACGGGCAACCGACTTGATCTGGATGATGCCGTCGTAAATCTCCGGAACTTCCATGGTGAAGAGCTTCACCATGAACTGCGGATGGGTACGCGACAGGAAAATCTGCGGGCCACGCTGCTCGCGGCGAACGTCGTAGACGTAAGCGCGCACGCGGTCGCCGTAACGCATGTTCTCCCGCGGAATCATCTCGTCGCGACGGATGATGCCTTCGCCACGGCCGAGATCGACGATGACGTTGCCATATTCGACGCGCTTGACGGTGCCGTTGACGATTTCGCCGATGCGATCCTTGAACTCGTCATACTGGCGGTCGCGCTCGGCTTCGCGAACCTTCTGCACGATCACCTGCTTGGCGGACTGGGCGGCGATACGGCCGAAATCCATCGGCGGCAGCGGATCGGCAATGAAGTCGCCGAGCTTGGCGTCCGGGTTGCGGTCGCGGGCCAGTGCGAGCGGGATCTGGGTCGAATAATCTTCGGCCGCCTCGACAACTTCCAGAAGACGCTGCAGGCGGATTTCGCCGGTCTTGGAGTTGATGTCGGCGCGAATGTTGGTTTCCGAACCATAGCGCGAGCGGGCGGCTTTCTGGATAGCGTCGGCCATTGCGGCAAGCACGATTTCGCGGTCGATGACCTTTTCGCGCGCCACAGCATCGGCGATCTGCAGAAGCTCAAGCCGGTTAGCACTCACTGCCATTTTTCTGTCTCCGTAAGTCGCATAATTGCGTTGGTCGCCCGTTTTCGGGCTTTACGTTGGAATTAGTCTTCGTCTGCTTCGTTTTCGTCGTTCTGGTTTGCGGCGGCGGCCTTTGCCGCCTTGTCTGCCCGCAGTGCATCACGAATAAGGTCATCCGTCAGAATGAGCTTCGCATCCGAAAGCGCGCTGAACGGAATGATGACTGTCGGCTCCTCGCCATAGGCGATCTGGTCGCGTTCCAGCTTGAAGCCATCCGCATCGACCTCAACGATCTTGCCGCGAAACCGCTTGCGGTTCTCGACCAGAATGGAGGTTTCGACCTTCACCAGATGACCCTGCCAGCGGGTGAAATCCGATTTGCGAACCATCGGCCGGTCGATGCCGGGCGAGGAAACTTCGAGATGATACGCTTTATCGACCGGATCTTCCACATCAAGAACAGGTGAAATCGCCATCGAAATGGCTTCGCAGTCCTGGACGGTCATTGTTCCGTCTTCGCGCTCAGCCATGACCTGAAGCGTCATGCCGTTCTGGTTGGAGAGCCGCACGCGCACCAGAAGATATTCCATGCCCGTCAAAACAGGCTCGATGATCTCGGCGATGCGCTGATCGATGCCCGTTTCGGTTATCAGTCGCGGTTCATATGTGGTGTCTGCCATCTGGCCTTCCGGTCGTTGATTTTTTCGCCGGGCCCTGAAGCCCGTGGTTTCCGGTTCGCCTAACGAAAAAGAGCGGAGCCTTGCGGCCCCACTCTTCATCAAGCGATCAAGAATTTCAGTGGTCATATAGACCCATCGGGGCAGGATTGCAAGGTTTTCGCAGGCAGCCCCACTTCGGTGACGGCCCCGGCCATATTTTCACCCTTACCGTGTCGGAAAGGCTGGCATGATTGTCGGCACTGTCTATAGTTGCCGTTTGATAGATCGCAGTTGCATTAAGTGGACTGATCGTGCCTGACCGTAAATCGCCACTCACGCCTTTAAGGCATTTGACTTACAGACGAATCTGGGTCGCCAGCCTTGCCTCGAATTTCGGTGGACTGATCCAGGCGGTTGGTGCCGCATGGATGATGACGTCGCTGTCGAGTTCGGAAAACATGATCGCGCTGGTGCAGGCCTCCACCTCGCTGCCGATCATGATGTTCTCACTCATTTCAGGCGCGCTGGCTGATAGTTTCGACCGTCGCCGCATCATGATTTCCGCGCAGTTCCTGATGCTGACGGCCTCCGTTCTGCTCACGGTTTTTGCCTGGTCCGGCTGGCTCACGCCCTGGCTGCTGCTCTTCTTCACCTTCATGATCGGCTGCGGCACAGCGCTCAACAATCCGTCCTGGCAGGCTTCCGTCGGTGAAATGGTGCCGCGCGAGGATCTGCCCGCCGCCGTGACATTGAACAGCGTCGGCTTCAACATCACCCGCAGCGTCGGCCCGGCCATCGGCGGCATCATCGTCGCGGCCGCAGGTGCTGCCGCCGCGTTTTTCGTGAATGCGCTCAGCTACTTCGCCCTGATCTACGCCTTGTTGCGCTGGCAGCCGCCGAAATATGCCTCGACATTGCCGCGCGAGCAGCTTCTCGCCGCCATTTCTGCGGGCATGCGTTATGTGGCCATGTCGCCCAATATCGGCAAGGTGCTGGTGCGCGGCTTTCTCTTTGGCCTCTCCGCCAGCGCCATCCTGGCCCTGATGCCGATCGTCGCCCGCGATCTGGTCGAAGGCGGGCCGCTGACGTACGGTGTCATGCTGGGTGCATTTGGTGTCGGCGCCATCGGCGGTGCGCTCATCAGCGCCCGGCTGAGGGAAGTCATGTCCAGCGAATGGATCGTGCGCGTCGCCTTTTTAGGCTTCGCTTTCAGTTCCGGCGTGACGGCAATCAGCACGAGTGCGATCATCACCTCGCTTGTCCTGACGGTGGCCGGCGCCTGCTGGGTTCTGGCGCTTTCCCTGTTCAATACCATCGTCCAGCTTTCCACCCCGCGCTGGGTGGTCGGCCGGGCGCTGTCGCTTTACCAGACGCTGACTTTCGGCGGCATCGCGGTCGGCAGCTGGCTGTGGGGTGAACTCGCGGAAGATTACGGCATTTCCTACTCGCTTCTCTGTTCCTGCGTGCTGATGCTGCTTGGCGTGGTGGTCGGCTTCAAGCTCGCCATGCCCGCCTTCGCCTCGCTCAATCTCGATCCGCTCAATCGCTTCGTGGAGCCGCCGCTGAGGCTCGATATCAAGCCGCGCAGTGGGCCGATCGCCATCCTCATCGACTATGAAATCCACGACGAGGATCTCGGCGAGTTCCTGCCGCTGATGGCGGAGCGCCGCCGCATCCGCCTGCGTGATGGCGCACGCAACTGGAACCTGATGCGCGACCTGGAAAATCCTGACATCTGGACGGAAAGCTACCATGTGCCGACATGGGTGGAATATGTCCGCCACAACCACCGCCGCACCCAGGCGGATGCGGAGGCCTGGGACAGGCTGCTTGAGCTTCATCGCGGCAAGACCCGGCCGCGCGTGCACCGGATGATCGAGCGGCAGACCATTCCGCCGACCGACGATATCTTCCACAAACCCCATACCGACCAGCACTGAGAGGCTGGGAGAGGCAGAAACGGGACAGGTAAAAAGGCTATTGATGGCCCTTGCCATAACCCTCGATGTCATCCTCGGGCTTGTCCCGTGGATCCAACCACGTATCGTTAAATCAATCGGTTGCAGATGCTCGGGACAAGCCCGAGCATGACGACGGAGAGGTTTTCCGACGTCGCCGGTAACGTGCTATTTCAGCTTAGCCTTCAGGCTTGCATCTGGAAAACACGTCGGTGAGAGCCCGTTTTTCGCCTGCCAGTCTCCGAGCGACCGGCGCGTCTTGAAGCCCGCAAGCCCATCCGCCTTGCCGACATCGTAGCCCTTGGCCACCAGCGCCTTCTGCATGGCGAGAACATCCGAGCGCAGCATCGATCCGACATTGCCCCATTCACCCTTGAACGGGCCTGCCCCATGGGCGATGCGGTCGGCGAGATTGCCGATGAAGAGCGCGTAGAGATCGGAATTATTATATTCCTTGATGACGTAGAAATTCGGCGTCACCACGAATTCCGGCCCGTGACGTCCGGCCGGAACCAGCATCATGCCATCAGCGGATAGGTCATTGGACGGAAAGGCTTTTCCGGAAATGCGGGTAATGCCCATCTTCGCCCAGTCGGCCACCGGCCGGGCAAGGTCGGGGCCCTCCTGCGCGCAGGAAACATTGGCGGGGATCGATACTTCAAAACCCCAGTCGCGATTGCGCTGCCAGCCGCGCTGGGAAAGATAGTTCGCTATGGATGCCAGCGCGTCCGGCACGGAATTCCAGATATCGCGGTGGCCGTCGCCATCGAAATCCACGGCATATTTGAGATAGCTCGACGGCATGAATTGCGGCTGGCCGAGCGCGCCGGCCCAGGAGCCCATCATGCGCGAGGCCGCAATATCGCCGCTCTCGACGATTTTCAGCGCGTCGATCAGCTCGGTGCGGAACATCTCCTTGCGGGTGGACATATAGGCTTTCGTCGCCAGCACATCGACCACCGAATGCGGCAGTTTTGCCCGGCCGAAACCGGATTCGCGGCCCCAGATCGCGATGACGATATTGCCGGGCACGCCGTATTTCGCCTCGATCCTGCGCAGCGTCGCCGCATGCGTGGCGGCAAGCGAGCGGCCGGTGCCGGCCAATCCCTGCAGCCGTTTTTCGGAGAAATAGGCTCCCGGGGAGGAGAATTCCGCCTGACTCTGGCTCTGTTCCTTCGGCGGTTTCTGGCCGGGGATAACGAGATCAGGCAGGTTCCAGCTGATGGAAAGACCGCTGAGCGTGGCCTCAAGTGTTTTCTGCGATATGCCGGCCTTGCGGGCTTCCGGCCAGATTTCCTTTTTCAGCCAGACGTTAAATTCGGCGTCGTATCGGGCTGCGGCTGCGCCTGTCGGTGCCGACTGCGCAAAAGCGGTCGTTGCTGAAAAAACGGAAAGAATGGCGGCCAGTGCCTTAAAGCTTTTCCGTCCGGAAATGCGCCAAGACAAGGAATCAAATCGGTTTCGCATTCGGTCTCCTCTTTGGATGACGGGGAGGGAAGGCGTCAGATCGTCGTGCGCGCCCGAAGCGCGGCCGTCAATGTGCCTTCGTCGAGATAGTCCAGTTCGCCGCCCACCGGCACGCCATGCGCAAGCCGGGTGATCTTGACGCCGAAATCGGCCAGACGGTCGGTGATGTAATGGGCGGTCGCCTGTCCTTCCACCGTCGCATTGACCGCGATGATGAGTTCGCGGATACCGCCGACGCTGACGCGATCGATCAATCCCTTGATGTTCAGATCTTCCGGCCCGACGCCATCAAGCGGCGACAGCGTACCGCCCAGCACGTGATAGGCGGTGTTCATGGCGCCCGCCCGCTCCAGCGCCCACAGATCCGAAACGTCTTCCACCACGATGATGACCGCCTGGTCACGCCGCTCGTCGGTGCAGACGGTACAGGGGTCGATGGTATCCACATTGCCGCAGCAGGAGCAGATCTTCACCTTGTCATAGGCCTCACCCATGGCATGGCCGAGAGGCCCAAGAAGCTGTTCCTTCTTCTTGATGAGATGCAGCGCCGCCCGCCGCGCCGAGCGGGGCCCAAGCCCCGGCACTTTTGCAAGCAGCTGGATCAGTTTTTCGATTTCGGGGCCGGTGACTCGTTTTGCCATGAGCGCTTTCTACTGCATAAATCGGGAAACGGGAATCATGAAGCGCAAAGGGCAGTCCATGAAAATAAGGGCGGTATGCCGGGGCGAGGCGACGACCCTGCCGGGAAAGACGGCAAAGACGGGCATTTTCAAACATGCCGTGCAAGGTGCGGTGATTGTGGATGCTGAAGGCATTGTCAGCGACGCCGTCTGCAATCGCAAACATCACGGCGGGCCGGATCAGGCGATTTACGCCATGGGCTCCGTGGATCTCGATTTCTGGTCCGACACGCTTGGTCTCAGCATCGAGCCCGGTTTTTTCGGGGAAAATCTGGTCCTGGGGGGCATCGACAGCGCAAAGCTGCATGTGGGCGACAGGTTCCGGACCAAGGAGGTGGCGTTGGAGGTGACGGCTGCCCGAATTCCCTGCGCGACCCTCTCAGCCCGGATCGGCGAGCCCGATTTCGCCCCGCGCTTCCGCAAGGCGGGCCATCCGGGCTTTTACTGCCGGGTCCTGAAAGGCGGAATGCTCATGGCTGGTGAGGACGTTGTGTTTGAACCCTATCAGGGAACGAAACTGCCCATACCGGTTATTCTGCAGCGCTTCCGCCCCATGCAACTCACCGAGGACGAACGCGCTGCCTATCTCGACACGCCGCTTGCAAGCCGCTTCCGCGCCATGCTGGAAGTCTGATTTCGAGAGACTATCAGAACGGTAGCTTCATGCCGGGCGGGATCGGCAGGCCGGCGGTGATTTCCTTGGTTTTTTCTGCAGTTATGGCCTCGGCGCGTTCCTTGGCGTCATTATGGGCGGCAACGATCAGATCTTCGAGGATTTCGACGTCGTCTTCCTTGAAGAGCGACGGATCGATCTTCAGGCCGAGCATGCTGCCCTTGCCGTTCAGCTTCACGGTGACGAGACCGCCGCCGGACTTGCCTTCGACTTCAAGCGCGGCGATATCCGCCTGCAGCTTTTCCATCTTGGCCTGCATTTCCTTGACCTTGCCCATCATGCCCATGATGTCGCGCATGTGCCAGACTCCTGTTTTTGTTATGTATTAAAATTCGATGTCGTCGCCGGGAAGGATGTCGCCTTCGCTCGATTCGGCAACCGAAGGGGCCGGGGCGATTTCGTCGGGCTCGTCCTGCTGGGTAACGCGAATGCGCACGTCGGTGATTTTTGCACCGGGAAACTGCTGAAGAATGGCCGCCACGTCAGGGTCCTGCCTCGCATCGACGAGGCGGGCGTCCCGCGCGCTGCCCTCGGCTTCAACCAGCGTCGGCTGACCCTGTTCCTTGCTGAGGCTGACGATCCAGTGGATACCGGTCCACTCCTTCAGCTTGACGCCGAGCTCGCCGGGGAGCGATCCGGGTGCGCCATCGCCGAGGCGCATGTCGAGCCGGCCCGGTTCCAGTCGCACCAGCCGCACGAAGTTGCGAACCTTTGCCCGCATGACGGGATCGCGATTTTTCTGGCACAGATCGGCGATATCCTGCACGGAATTAACAGGAACTTTCGGCTCCGGCCGCTCTTCGGTTTTCGGTGCCGCGACCTGCATTTCCTGCGGGCGGCTGTCAGGCACGGCGCGCAGCATGGTCGAAGGCTGCGAGCTCGCCGGCCTCTGGGCGGGAAGCTCCACAGGTCTTCCTGCGGCTACCGTCTGCCCTGACGAATAGGCACGCGCACCGCCGCCATTGCCGCCGCCCGAAGGCGCGCCATTCGAATAGCCGCCATCGCCGTTGGAAAGTTCGAGCAGGCGTCGAGCCGCATCTTCCGGTGCCGGAAGATTGGCGGCGTGCGAAAGGCGGATCAACACCATTTCGGCCGCACCTGCGGGACGCGAGGCATTTTCCGTTTCCGGAATGCCTTTCAGCAGCATCTGCCAGATACGCGAAAGCGCGGTCACCGCAATCGTCTCGGCAAATTCCGCACCGCGCACGCGTTCTATTTCTGAAAGCGAGGGGTCTTCCGCCGCGTCAGGCACATATTTCATGCGGGTGACGAGATGGGTGAAATCGGCAAGATCGTTCAGCACCACGACGGGGTTCGCACCCGCCTCATATTGCCCGTTGAACTCCGAAAGTGCCGCCGCAACATCACCTTTGACGACGTGCTGGAAGAGATCAACGATGCGGGCCCGGTCAGCAAGGCCGAGCATGCCGCGCACGGCTTCGGCTTCCACGCGTCCGCCGCCATGGGCGATGGCCTGATCGAGCAGGGAAAGACCGTCGCGGGCAGAGCCTTCGGCTGCGCGGGCGATCATCGAAAGCGCCTGCGGTTCGGCCTCGAAGCCTTCCTTGCCGGCAATGGCGGTGAAAAGGCCGACAAGATCGGCGGCGCTGATGCGGCGCAGGTCGAAGCGCTGGCACCGCGACAGGACGGTAATCGGAACCTTGCGGATTTCAGTGGTTGCGAAGATGAATTTCACATGCTCCGGCGGCTCTTCCAGCGTCTTCAGAAGACCGTTGAAAGCCTGCGTTGAAAGCATGTGCACTTCGTCGATGATATAGACCTTGTATCGCGCCGAGACCGGGCGGTAACGAACCTGCTCGATGATCTCGCGAATGTCGTCAATACCGGTATGGGAGGCGGCGTCCATCTCGATCACGTCGACGTGGCGGCCTTCCATGATCGCCTGGCAATGTTCACCGGGGATGCGCAGGTCGATGGTCGGCTTGTCGATGGTGTCTGTCTTGTAATTCAGCGCCCGGGCGAGAATGCGCGCCGTGGTCGTCTTGCCCACGCCGCGAACGCCGGTCAGCATATAGGCCTGCGCGATGCGCCCGGTCTCGAACGCATTGGTCAGCGTGCGAACCATCGGCTCCTGGCCGACCATCAGATCGGAAAAATCCTTCGGGCGATATTTGCGTGCCAGTACCCGGTAGCCGGTCCCGCCCTGGGATTCGCTTGTTGTGGTGGGTACGGTGTCGCTCATCGCCTCGCCAGTTTGTTTTGCCAGTTTTTCTAGGGGCGCTGAACTGGCCCGGCGAAAGCTGAGCACGTCTTTTAAAAAAAGGGTGGGAGGCTGGCACGGCGACCCGTGCCTGGCTCGTTAGGGCTGCTTCCTTCCGGACCTGACCCGGTTGGCGAGTGGCTCGTCCACCACCAACCTCCCGGGGCCACATATCGGCAATATCGACAGCAAATGCAAGCCAAGCATTCAAAAAACTGCTATCACGGTGAAAACAAACATGGAGGACGCCTTGGAGACATTCCGGCTGGACGACAGGCTGGCGCGCGACAGCATACTTGTGACGCGTTTGGGACTATGTGAACTGCGTTTGCAGAATGACAGCCGCTGGCCCTGGCTGGTGCTGGTGCCACAGAGAGACGGTGCCAGCGAATTGTTCGATCTTACCCCGCTCGATCAGGCCGTGCTGACCTTCGAGACCAATCTCGTCGCCACCGCGCTGAAACAGGTGACCGGGGCGACCAAGATCAATGTCGGCGCGCTCGGCAACATCGTCCGGCAACTGCACGTCCATATTATTGCTCGCAATGAAGGTGACACCTGCTGGCCCGGCCCTGTCTGGGGTCACGGAACGGCGGTGCCCTATGCTGCGGGTGAAAAGGAAACTCTCATGAAAAAAATCTCCGGCGCGCTCTGATGATCTCCATGACTATTTTTGAAACCACTGCCCCCCATCCCGAAGCAAGCCTGCTGACAGCCTTTTCCAAGAACGCCCTGGACCGTTTTGCCGAAAAACGGACGGAAGATTGCGTTGCCGATGCGCTGAAAGTCGACGGCACCCACATTTTCGCTTTTTCCGGAAACCGGCTTGTCCTGAAGCACGACGAACAGGTCATCGATCCCCTGTTTTCCGCCTATGAGCTGGCGGAGTTGCAGCCGGATTTCGACAATGCCGTTCTGCTCGGATATCGCGAAACCGGCGAGCCCAGAATTGCGGTGCCGGTTGCTGTTGCCGAGGACCAGCTGGCCAGCCACTACAAGCTTGCCGACGCACGCACCCTCTATCGCGATCATCTTCTCGATGAGGAATTGCTGAGCGAGGTTGCCCAGGCCGTCAGCCTAACGCATTGGAACGGCGACAACCGTTTCTGTGGACGGTGTGGCGGGACAATGGAATTGCGCATCGGCGGCTACAAGCGCATCTGCGCCGCCTGCAATCACACGATTTTTCCCCGCACCGACCCCGTTGTCATCATGATGACGATCGATATCGAGCGCGATCTTTGCCTGCTTGGCCGGGGCGCACATTTTGCACCGGGCATGTATTCCTGCCTTGCCGGTTTCGTGGAACCGGGTGAAACGATAGAGCAGGCCGTTCGCCGCGAGACGCACGAGGAATCCGGTGTTGAAGTCGGCCGCGTGCGTTATCACGCCTCCCAGCCCTGGCCGATGCCGCATACGCTGATGATCGGCTGTTATGCCGAGGCACTGTCCTTCGATATTGCCCGAGATGAGATCGAACTGGAGGATTGCCGCTGGTTCACACGGGCGGAAGTCGCCAAGATGCTGGAGACGGCAACAGGTGAGGGCTTTTCCGCGCCTCCCGGTGGCGCAATCGCGCACCGGCTGATGCGCGATTGGGTGGAATGGACGAAATAATCGCGTTCGGCAGGCTCAGCTCTGGTTGAGCTTGCCGCGCATCGCATGGCCCTTGTAGACGCCGAGAATGCGGACCTTCTCGGAAAAGAAGCGCAGCTCGTCCAGCGCATGCCGTACCGGTTCGTCATCCGGGTGGCCTTCAATATCGGCGTAAAACTGCGTCGCCACGAATTTTCCGCCCAGCTGATAGCTTTCCAGCTTGGTCATGTTGATGCCGTTTGTCGCAAAGCCGCCCATGGCCTTGTAGAGCGCGGCCGGAATGTTGCGGACGTTGAACACGAAAGTCGTGACGATGATTTCGTCGGGAGAATCGCCGCGGGGCTGGCGCTTGGCCCAGTTTTCATCACGGGAAAGCACCACGAAGCGGGTGACGTTGTTTTCCGAATCCTCGACATTTTCAGCCAGAATATCGAGACCGTAAAGATCGGCGGCAAGACGCGGCGCCAAGGCTGCCATGCTGCGATCGCCCTTTTCGGAAACCTGCTTGGCAGCGCCCGCTGTATCGCCGGCAATAACCGGCTTCCAGCCGTTGGAGCGGATGATCTTGCGGCACTGGCCAAGCGCGTGGATGTGGCTGTGGACGGTGCGGATCTCGTCTTTTTTCACACCCGGCATCACCATCAGCTGGAAGCGGATCGGCATGAAATATTCACCGATGATGTGAAGGCGCGATTCCGGCAGCAGGTGGTGAATATCCGCAACGCGGCCGGCCAGCGTGTTCTCGATCGGGATCATGCCAAGATCGGCTTCGCCGTTTTCAATGGCGTTGAAGGCGTCCTCGAAGGTCGGGCACGGCAAAGGCTCCATGTCCGGGAACATGTCGCGGCAGGCCATGTCGGAATTCGCGCCGAATTCGCCCTGAAAGGCAATGCGTTTTGTGCTCAAGGTCATGGGACTGTCCGTTAGAGAGATCTGCTTGCAAGAATAGTGCGGGCTTTTTCGAGATCGTGCGGCGTATCGACGCCAAGCGGCACGGAGCGGACGATTTCAGCATCGATGCGCATGCCGGCTTCCAGTGCGCGTAGCTGTTCCAGCCGCTCGCGTTTCTCCAGCGGCGATGGCGGAAGGCTCACGAATGTCTCGAGTGCTGCGCGGCGATAGGTGTAAAGCCCGATATGGTGATAAAGCGGCCCATCACCGTAAGGCGCGGTCGCGCGGGTAAAATAAAGCGCGCGCAATCGCGTCTCGGAAAGCGGGCTGCCGACGACTTTCACGACGTTCGGATTGGTTTTTTCTTCCTCGTCGGTGATTTCGACCGTCAGCGTCGCAATGTCGACGGCAGGATTTTCCAGCGGGCGCAGCGAAGCGCGGATTGTTTCCGCCTCAATCGTCGGAAGGTCGCCCTGGACATTGATGACATATTCGGCCTTGCCATAGGGGTCGGCCTTCTGCAAAGCCTCGAAAATGCGGTCAGAACCGGACTGGTGATCGTCGCGCGTCATCATCACATCGAAACCGGCATTTTTCACGGCCGAAAAAACCTGTTCGTCATCCACCGCGACGACGATTCGCTCGGCCCCTGCTTCACGTGCCCTCAGCGCAACCTGCACGATCATCGGCTTGCCGCCAATGTCCGCGAGCGGCTTGCCGGGCAGGCGTGTGGATGCCATCCGCGCCGGTATGAGGACGACAGCTTTCTCGAAATCCCGATTCTTCATCCGACACCCTTCAAATCCCGCCCGAAAAGTGTCAAAACGTCACGGTGTGGGGAGCATTATTCAAGTTGCGCAGGCTGTGCAAAAGCCATAGCTTTCGAGCAATTTCAAGATGCCCGTTATATATAGAGCGGATGCGAGGGAGCGCGTTTAGATGAATTCTTATGTAAATATGGGCGTTGGGGCGCTTTTGGGCACGGTTTTCGTCCTGATGTCGGTGTCAATTGCGTCTGAGGGCATTTTCCATGCGCCCGCGCCCGAAAAGGAAGGTTACGCCATTGCTGCGGCAGAGGGTGGCGGCGAAGCAGGTGGCGGAGAAACCGCTGCCGCGGCGACGCCGATCGCACAATTGCTTGCGAACGCCGATGCCGCCAAGGGCGAGACGGTCTTCAAGAAGTGTACGAGCTGTCATACCGGAGAGAGTGGTGGTGCAAACAAGGTCGGCCCCAATCTCTTCGATATCGTCAACCGGCCGATCGCCAGCCATGAAGGTTTCAGCTACTCCGCAGGGATGAAGGATTTCTCCAAGGGTGGTTCCGTGCATTGGGATTACGATCATCTCAGCTTCTTCCTCGAAGCTCCCAAGAAGCACGTTCCCGGCACGGCCATGGGCTTTGCGGGTGTGAAGAAGGAAACGGAACGCGCCGATCTCATCGCCTATCTGCGCACGCTGTCGGCAAACCCGGCGCCGCTGCCGGATCCGGCTGCCGCTCCCGCGCCGACGAACTGACGAATTCATGTTTCATGAAAAAGCCCGGCAGCGATGCCGGGCTTTTTTGATTCTGGCGTGCATCCCGCGTTTGAAAGGTCAGAAACCCTTGCCGCCGCGCAATTCGGAAATAACGGTCCCGACCATGATCTTGATATCCAGCCAGACCGAAAAATTCTCGACGTAATAAAGATCGGAAACGATCCGGGCGCGCGCCTTGTCGCTGCGGTCGGTCGGGCCGCGTAATCCCCGCATCTGGGCAAGACCGGTAATGCCTGGCCGCACCCGGTGCCGCATGTGGTAGTGGGGAACAAGGTCCTCATAAAGACGGCCAGCCGCCAGCATACCGATGGCATGGCAGCGTGGGCCGACCAAAGACATGTCGCCTTTCAGCACGTTGATGAGCTGCGGCAGCTCATCGATATTCGTACGGCGGAGAACGGCGCCGATACGTGTTATCCGCGGATCGTTCTTCACCGTCTGTGCCACGCCGGTGGCGTCGCCCAGCTCGGTTCTCATCGAGCGAAATTTATAGACGCGGATTTTCCGGCCGTTCATGCCCCAGCGGACCTGCGAGAACAGGACCGGCCCCTTGCTGTCGAATTTCACCAGAACCGCAACGGTCAGCAGGACCGGGGCGAGTGCAACAAGGGCGATGGACGCCCCTGCAATGTCGATTGTTCTTTTGAGTGCGAACTGGCCGCGCTGGAACGCCGAGATATTACTTTCCAAAACGGAAGGTTGCGTTTCCGAAGCTTCAAAAGTGGCTGCCGTGGAATAGGGAGCGCCGTAAAAAACGGCATGCGATGAGCCTTTAGTACCCAGCATAATATAGAGCCCTGAAAAGTTATTCTGAAACAAGAAAATTAATTTATATGAACGATTAATAATTCATTTACCGTAAAAAGTCATCCGAAATGTAACCGTCTTTGCGCAAATGGCAATCTACGGTTAATGCGTCTGCACGCATATGTTGCGAGCCGAGCGTCGCCGCCGCCCGTGGCTGCGGATCGGATGTCATCAAGCCTTTGGAAAGGGTGAATGGCTAGCCGGTGGTGAGATCGTCAATACCGCTCGCCGTCCCGGGAAATCGGTCTGCCGGTGACCTGAAAAGTGGTCAGTTCCCCATCAATATATCAAGCAGGGTCGTCTGCTTCGGCCCGGATGTGGCAGGCGCCTGAGCGCCGATATCGGCGGGCGGCACGGGTCCGTTTCCTGCTGAGTAGCCGGGTTCCATGTCGCGTGAGGGAATGTTTGTCGGCGGCATGGGCGCACCCGGCTGACCGGCGTTCGGCGAAACGGGTGCCTCGGGATAGGCGCGGCTATTTGTCGAGCCTCCGCCAAGCGCATTGGAAATGATGTCGCCGATGGAGGAGGGTGCATTTTCAGGTGCCGGCTGCTGCATTTCCCCAAGGGGCGGTACATTGCCACCGCCAAGACCGAAGAGCGGCGAAGGCGAGAGGCCGGAATGGGCGGCGGTCATGAAATCCTTCCAGGCCTTTGCCGGCAACCCGCCGCCGGTGACCTTTTTCATCGACGTGCCATCGTCATTGCCGAACCAGACGCCCGTGGTCAGGTTGCTTGTGTAACCGACAAAAAGTGCATCGCGGAAAGACTGTGTCGTGCCGGATTTTCCGGCTGCCTGCCAGCCTTGCAGGCGCGCGGCCTTTCCGGTGCCTTCGGTGATGACGCGCGACAACATGCCGTTCATGGTCGCGGCGATCTCTTCGCTCAGCACGCGCGGCGGATTGTCGTATTTGTTTTCGTAGAGCACCTTGCCGTCTGCATCGGTGATGCGCTTGACGATATGCGGCGTGGCCTTGTAGCCGCCATTCATGAAGGGAGCGTAGGAGGCCGTCAGCTCCATCAGCGATACTTCCGAGGTGCCGAGCGCGATGGAGGCATTGTTCTGCAGTTCCGATTCGATTCCCATGCGATGCGCCACCTGGGTCACACGATCGGGACCGACTTCCATCACCAGCTGCGCGGCAATGGTGTTCAGCGAATTGGCGAGCGCCGTGGCAAGCGTGACTTCGCCACGATATTTCTTCTCGTAGTTTTCCGGTGTCCAGTTTCCGATGCGGACCGGGCCGTCATTGCGAATGGTGTAAGGTGTAAGCCCCGATTCGAGCGCGGCGACGTAAACGAAAGGCTTGAATGCCGAGCCGGGTTGCCGTTTCGCCTTGGCGGCGCGGTTGAACTGGCTTTCGGCATAATCCGCCCCGCCCACCACGGCCCGGATCGCGCCTGTACCATCGATGGAAACGAGAGCCGCCTGCGAGGCGCCCTGCTTCTTGCCGTCGCCCTGCAGAACATGGCTCAGCGCTTTTTCCGCGTCGCGTTCGAGATTGGGGTCGATGGTCGTGTCGACGACGATGTCCTGCTTGACGTCGCCAATCAGGCCGCGAACTTCCTCCAGCACCATATCGGCGGCATAATGCTCGGCGCCGGACCAGAAACGTTTGGCCTTGGTCGGCGGCTGCGACATGGCGGTTTTGATCTCGTCATCGGTGATGAAGCCGACATCGCGCATGGATTGCAGCACGACCTGCGCCCGCTGCTCGGCCGCTTGCGGGTCGCGCGCCGGTGAAAGGCGAGAGGGTGCTTTAAGAAGCCCGGCAAGTGTCGCGGCCTCGCCAAGATTAACGTCGCGTGCGGATTTGTTGAAGTAGCGCCGGGAGGCGGCTTCAACACCATAGGCGTTGGATCCGAAATAGACGCGATTGAGATACATCGCGAGAATCTGATCCTTGGTGTATTTATGCTCCAGCCAGAAGGACAAAAGCACTTCCTGAACCTTGCGCTCCAGCGTCCGGTCCGGCGAAAGGAAGAGGTTCTTCGCCAGCTGCTGCGTCAGCGTTGAGCCGCCCTGCACGGTTCGCCCCGTCAGCACATTGGTGACGATAGCGCGCCCCAGACCAAGGGGATCGACCCCGAAATGCGAATAAAACCGGCGGTCCTCGATCGCCATCACCGCTTGCGGAATGTAAGGCGACATGTCTTCGAGCGCGAGGGCCTCGCCACCCGTGGTGCCGCGATTGGCGAGCACGCTACCGTTCACCGACACGATCTTCACATTCGGCGGACGTTCAGGAATCGACCAGCTGCTGGCGCTCGGCATGCGCGCGCCATAATAAAAGACCAGACCGGCAATGCCGATCCCACCCCAGATACCAAGCACGATGCACCAGTAAACCAAGGAACGGATCATGCCCGTCGGGCCACGGCCGGAACTGCGGCTGCGCTTTTCCCTTTTTTGTGGTTTGGCACGGCCGCTCGCGGCCTTTGATTTCTTGGCGGGCTGCTTTGCTGTTCCGCTGATGCGCTCGCTGGCATCGAGGCGCAGGTCATCGCCGGACTCGTGGAAATCCCCGAAGGAAGGTTCTACCCGTTCGCGTGATTTGCCCTTGCCTGCCATCCAGCCGAAATCGCTCCTTATTCGCGAAACCGCGCGCGCCCCTCACGTGGGCTTCAGGCTTCTATGCCTGCGCGATCCTTAATCCAGGATGAAGAGTTTAAATGCGGCAATTTAAGGCGGGGTTAAGTCCTGGATGGATCAAATCGGCGTCATTGGCAGACGTCGACCCATTCCGCTCCCGTCAGTTGCGCCATCATAACGGGCGAAATCCGCACCGCCGCATTGGTGGCGCCCGCTGCCGGAACTACCTCGTCATAGTTTTTAAGAGATATGTCGCAAAATACGGGAAGCGGCGCGGGCAGTCCGAAGGGGCAAACGCCGCCGATGGGATGGCTGGTCACGACAACCACCTCTTCCGGTCCCAGCATGCGCGGCTTGGCCCCGAAATGATCGCGGAATTTGCGGTTATCGAGCCGTTTCGTGCCGGCGGCGACGACGAGAAGAATGGTGTCACCCGCTTTCAGGCAGATTGTCTTGGCGATCTGGTCGGGATCGACACCGTGTGCTTCGGCAGCCAGTGCAACCGTCGCCGAGCTCGCTTCGGTTTCGATCACGGCCACTTCGGGCGAATTCTCGGTGAAAAAGGCTCTGACGGATTCTATGGTCATGCGTATTTATTAGGCGGTAAGCGGAGAGGCTTCAAGATGCCACCAGATAGCTATGCATTTTGTGCAATGCTGCGCTGCGATGAAGCGTCTGTTTTTTAAGCTGGTATCCTGTATGTTCAAAACATCGAAGCGACGCACTCCTCCTCCCAGCGTCGCCCGATTGGACTGACAATACTCCTCCTCCCAATTGTCAGTCAGTTTCAAGAACCCGGCGCACCTCCTCCCGCGCCGGGTTTTTGCTGTTTAAGGCCTTGTTTCCTGCAGCTTTTGTTTCCCGGCGGTTCACAAAGATCGCCCGTCTTTTTCAAAGAAACTTGACTTTTCGCCCTTGCCAACCTAGGTGTTCGCCCATCGATATTTGTTTGACGACCAGAGCTTCGGTACCTTTTTGAGGTGCGCACGACGATCTTTCCTTCAAATTCGACCCAAGACCGCACTGCGCGCAGTGCAAATACAATTGCCAACGGAAGGAAATCGTTATGGCGACTGGTACAGTAAAGTGGTTCAACGCAACCAAGGGCTACGGCTTCATTCAGCCTGACGACGGTTCGCAGGACGTATTCGTGCACATCTCTGCAGTTGAGCGCGCCGGTCTGACCGCCCTCAACGACGGTCAGAAGCTCTCCTACGAGCTGATGCAGGATCGCCGCTCGGGCAAGATGTCCGCAGGCAACCTCGTCGCTGCCTGATTAAGCGATCTGGCCTACGGGTCATTGATACCAAATGAAAAGGCCGGATTTTTTCCGGCCTTTTTCTTTTGGCGCGACGTCCATCGACCGGCCGGTCTTGAAAAACGCGGATCGCATACCAATATAGGGTTCAACGGTGCTCCGGACAGGAACCGTCAGGCTGGCATGTTTAAAAGTGCCGCTGTTGTTGCGTTAACCAAAGATTAACCGAAGCAGCCGATCCTGATGGTGAAAGCAGCGTCGATATCATCGACGCGCTCAGGAACATCAGACCGTTTCAACGCTTTGACCACGGATGTACTGGCACTGACGAAAAAACGGATGGAAAGGTCGGGCTTGCCCGGCCTTTTTGTTTTTGGCGATCAAAAACCGAAAAGAAGAGAGGCGTCGGGCAACCGGCGCCTCCTTTCTTTTGACTACTTCGTTGCGAGCGCGTCGAGAATACGAACCCACGAGCGGATGCCCTTGTGGAATGACTGCAGGTCGTATTTTTCATTCGGCGAATGAATGCGGTCATCGGTCAAGCCGAAGCCGACGAGCAGCGAATCCATGCCCAGCATCTTCTGGAAATCGCCGACGATCGGGATCGAGCCACCCATGCCGATCACAACGGCGGGCTTGGGCCACTCTTCCGAAAGCGCATTCTTGGCCTTCGTCAGGACAGGTGAATCATAGGAAAGCTGGATGGCCGGCGATGCGCCGTGCTCATGAAATTCCACCGAGCAATCCGCCGGGATTTTCGAGCGGACATAGGCCCGGAAGCTCTCGCGGATGGCTGCCGGGTTCTGTTCTCCAACAAGGCGGAAGGAAACCTTGGCAGACGCCTTGGCGGCGATCACGGTCTTGAAGCCGTCGCCGGTATAGCCGCCGATGATGCCGTTTACCTCCGCCGTCGGACGCGCCCAGGTCTGCTCCAGCACGGAGCGGCCCTTTTCGCCCGAGGGAACAGAAAGCCCGACCTCACCGAGGAAGGCCTCCGCACTGCGGCCCAGCGTTTCCCAGGAAGCCTTGATATTGGCGGGCGTTTCCTCGACGCCGTCGTAAAAGCCGGCAAGTGTCACGCGGCCGGTCTCGTCATGCAGACCGGCGAGAATATCGGTCAGGATGTGGATGGGATTTGCGGCAGCACCACCGAAAAGGCCGGAATGCAGATCGCGGTCGGCTGCGGTGATGACGATCTCCTCGCCGACCAGGCCACGAAGGGCAGCGGCGATGGCGGGCGTATCGCGGTCCCACATGCCCGTGTCACATACCAGCGCATAATCGGCCTTCAGCTCATCGGCATTGGCTTCGAGGAACGGCTTCAGCGACGGCGACCCGGATTCTTCTTCGCCTTCGAAAAGAATGGTAACGCGCACCGGCAGGCCGCCATTGACCGCCTTGTAGGCCCGGCAGGCTTCCACGAAGGTCATTAGCTGGCCCTTGTCATCAGCCGTTCCACGCCCGGTGATCACCTGCCTGCCTGCGCCGATATCTTTTACCGCAGGCTCAAACGGATCGTTTTCCCAAAGGTTGAGCGGATCGACCGGCTGCACATCGTAGTGGCCATAAAAAAGCACATGCGGTGCGTCTTTCGTGGCTGCATCGTGATGCGCCACCACCATCGGATGGCCGGCCGTGTCGCGAACGGAGGCTTCAAAGCCCAGTGAGGAAAGTGTCCTGACCAGCCATTCCGCCGCCTTGCGGCACTCCGCCTTGTAGGCGGGGTCCGTGGAAATAGAGGGGATGCGAACAAGTTCGAACAGCCGCTCGAGGCTGGAGGTGAGGTTGTCGTCGGCCGTGGAAAGAATGGGGGAAACGTCTGTCATCGCTGATCCTGTCATGTCTGTCGTGACCCGGCGATGGGACGAAATATCCGGGCATCGCGCATCGCGTGGGAACAAGGGGCTGACGTGTCGTTGAATCGGCAACCGCGCAGCCGCGCGAACGATAGAGCAGTTCAGGAAAACTGCGAAGCGGTTTTCCATCCGAAACCGCGCAGAAACAAAAACTTGAGACGCTTTCGGCAATGAAAGGCGCCATGGCGAAGACAGAGCGGTTTAGAAAGGCAAAAGCTATTTGGCCTTTTTTGCGCTCTCGATTGCCCGGCGCATATATTCCAGCAGCAGCTGCCTTTCGAAACGCCGGAAATCCTTGAGCAGCGTGTCCTCGGTGGCCTCGGAAGCGGCAATCGCATTCGCCTCCAGATCCCTGCCACGCTGCGTCAGTTCGATGATCTGCGCGCGGCGGTCGCTTGGATGGGATTTGCGGATGATCAACCCGTCACGCTCCATGCGCGATAGCGTATTGGCGAGTGTTGCCTGTTCGATGTCGATTCTATCGAGCAATTGCCGCTGCGTCAGGCCTTCCTCATGCCAGAGTTCGATGAGAATAGGGAATTGCCCGGGAGAGAAACCCAGCGCGGCGGCTCGCTTCTGGAGCGCCATGGTGAATTCCCTTGCCATTCTCGCGGCGAGATAGATCGCCGATTCGTCCCGGGAAAAACCCATTCGTCCGTCCGTAAACTTCGTAGCCGGCGCATTCCGCGCGATTTCGATAGTGCGATATATATCGCATGATATGTTTAGGCCAGTCCGAAACACGGCACAAAATAAAACCGCCATGGCCGGGAGGGGTCGGCCATGGCGGTCGTATTGGAGGACAAAGGCCCGGAGAGGGGGAAAGGCCTTTGTCCGGTCTGATGCGGCGGGGGACGAGCCTACAATCAGACTACGGCGTGATCAGGCGCCGTCCTCTATGAAATGTGTCTGCAAATGCGGCTTTTCAAGGGAAAATCCATTACAAATCGGTAACGTTCAGGTGAATTTAACGGGCCTTTCCAGACGCTTCGCTTCAAGCGCTTTGCGGTGCGTTGTGCGAAGTTTCTATGGACGTCAAAACAGCCCCGCGCTATCCATATCGCCATGAAAAAAGGCGATCATCTCTTCCTCGTTGACGGTTCCGGTTTCATTTTCCGGGCGTTCCATGCCATTCCGCCGCTGAACCGCAAGTCGGACGGGCTGCCGGTCAACGCCGTTTCCGGCTTCTGCAACATGTTGTGGAAGCTCCTGAAGGATGCGCGCAATACCGATGTCGGCGTCACGCCCACGCATTTCGCCGTGATTTTCGACTATTCGTCGAAAACCTTCCGCAATGAACTTTATGATCTCTACAAGGCCAACCGCACCGCGCCGCCGGAAGATCTGGTTCCGCAATTCGGCCTGATCCGTGAGGCAACACGCGCCTTTAATCTTCCCTGCATCGAGACGGAAGGCTTCGAGGCGGACGATATCATCGCCACTTACGCCCGACAGGCGGAGGCGATCGGCGCCGACGTCACCATCATCTCTTCCGACAAGGATCTGATGCAGCTCGTCACGGCCAATGTGCACATGTACGACGCCATGAAGGACAAGCAGATCGGCATTCCCGATGTCATCGAAAAATGGGGCGTAGGTCCCGAAAAGATGATCGACCTTCAGGCGATGACCGGCGACTCCACCGATAATGTCCCCGGCATTCCCGGCATTGGCCCGAAGACGGCGGCGCAATTGCTGGAGGAATACGGCGATCTCGATACCCTTCTGGCGCGCGCAGATGAAATCAAGCAGCAGAAACGCCGGGAAAACATCATCGCCAATGCGGAACTTGCCCGCCTTTCCAGGCAGCTCGTGGCGCTCAGAACCGATGTACCTTTGGACCAGTCCCTTGACGCGCTGGTGCTCGAACCGCAGAACGGCCCGAAACTCATTGCCTTCCTGAAGGCGATGGAGTTTACGACGCTGACGCGCCGGGTTGCCGAAGCGACCGAAACCGATGCCTCGGCCATTGACCCCGCCAATGTACCGGTGCAATGGGGTGCCGATGCGCATGGTCCCGATCTCGATGCGCCGGCCGCCGTCATAACGTCTGGTGAAACGGCCGCTGATGCGAGTTCACAGGCTTCACCGGCAGCGCCTGCAAGGAAGGCGACAGGGGAGGGCAGCGCGCCTGCCGATCTTGCCACGGCACGGCAGACGGTTTTCGCCGCCGCCAAGATCGACACGGCCGCCTATGTGACGATCAGGGATCTGGCGGAGCTGGACCGTTGGGTTGCGGCGGCCCGCGAAACGGGCGTCGTCGCCTTCGATACGGAAACGACCTCGCTCGACCCCATGCAGGCCGAGCTCGTCGGTTTTTCGCTGGCGATTGCCGATAATGGCAAGGATGCCTCGGGCACCGATATCCGCGCCGCCTATGTTCCCTTGACGCACAAGACCGGCTCGGGTGGCGATCTTTTCAGCGATGGCATCAAGCTCGCCGAAGGGCAGGTGCCGTTTAGTGAGGCGCTGGAGCGTCTGAAGAGCCTTCTTGAGGACCCGGCCGTTCTGAAAATCGCCCAGAACCTCAAATATGATTACCTGCTGATGAAACGCCACGGCGTCGTCATGCAGAGTTTCGACGATACCATGCTGATTTCCTATGTTCTGGAGGCCGGCAAGGCCACGCATGGCATGGATTCGCTGTCCGAACGCTGGCTCGGTCACAAACCGATCGCCTACAAGGACGTGACGGGGTCGGGCAGGTCGAGCGTCACCTTCGATTTCGTCGATATCGACAAGGCGACGGCTTACGCGGCGGAAGATGCGGATGTAACTTTGCGCCTCTGGATGGTGCTGAAGCCCCGGCTTGCCGCCGAGCGCTTGACCAAGGTCTATGAGCGGCTGGAACGCCCCCTCGTGCCGGTTCTGGCGCATATGGAGGAGCGCGGCATCACCGTGGACCGGCAGATCCTGTCGCGTCTCTCCGGCGAACTGGCCCAGAAGGCGGCTGCCTTCGAAGAGGAGGTTTATCAGCTGGCGGGCGAGCGTTTCAATATCGGATCGCCCAAGCAGCTTGGTGATATCCTGTTCGGCCGGATGGGCCTGCCTGGCGGCTCGAAAACAAAGACCGGTCAATGGTCGACATCGGCGCAGGTGCTGGAAGATCTGGCGGCGGAAGGTGCCGAACTGCCGCGCAAGATCGTCGACTGGCGTCAGCTGACCAAGCTGAAATCGACCTATACGGATGCGCTGCCCGGCTATATTCACCCGGAGACGAAGCGGGTGCATACGTCCTACGCGCTTGCCTCCACCACGACGGGGCGCCTGTCATCTTCGGAGCCGAACCTCCAGAACATCCCGGTGCGCACAGCAGAAGGCCGCAAGATCCGCACGGCTTTCATCTCCACGCCCGGTCACAAGCTTCTTTCCGCCGATTACAGCCAGATCGAATTGCGCGTGCTTGCCCATGTCGCGGATATTCCCCAACTTCGCAACGCGTTTGAAAACGGCATCGACATTCATGCGATGACCGCATCGGAAATGTTCGGTGTGCCGGTGGAAGGCATGCCGTCGGAGGTGCGCCGCCGCGCCAAGGCCATCAACTTCGGCATCATCTATGGCATTTCCGCTTTCGGGCTGGCCAACCAGCTCAGCATTGCCCGCTCTGAAGCGGGGGAATATATCAAGAAATATTTCGAGCGCTTTCCCGGCATTCGCGACTACATGGAAGCGACCAAGGCTTTCGCCCGCGAGAACGGTTATGTCGAAACGATTTTCGGCCGCCGCGCCCATTATCCGGAGATCCGCTCGTCCAACCCTTCCGTGAAGGCCTTCAACGAACGCGCGGCCATCAACGCGCCGATCCAGGGCTCCGCTGCCGATATCATCCGCCGGGCCATGGTCCGTATCGAGCCGGCGCTGGAGGCGGAGAAGCTTTCCGCCCGCATGCTGCTGCAGGTTCACGACGAACTCATCTTCGAGGTCGAGGAAGCCGAAATCGAAAAGACCCTGCCCGTTGTCGTCTCCGTGATGGAAAATGCGGCGATGCCGGCGATATCCATGAAGGTGCCGTTGCAGGTGGATGCGCGCGCGGCCGACAACTGGGATGAGGCGCACTGAAAGGTCGCAGGACCTGCGAAATCCACCGGTCGATGTCATTGATCTGTTGCGTATCGGGACTAGGGGAAACGTCTCAAAAGGAGTTTCCCCATGCACGCCCCGCTCGTCTCTAAAGATCTTGAATATATATCCGCGGCCAACCACGATCAGCCGCCGCGCCATCTCGGTAGCCGCTTTAACGCCGAGCGCGAATTTCTGCCCGAGCCGGGTAATACCGTCGTCTGCCATCTCGTTGAAGGCTCGCAGACAGAAAGCGCGATCATCAGGACACGCCAGCGCTTTCTGGACATGCCCGAGGCATCGCTGCTCGCCTTCACGCCGGTTTCCAGCCTGCACATGACGGTGTTTCAGGGCATCATCGAGTTCCGGCGCATGGCGCCCTATTGGCCCGAGGAAATGCCGCTCGATACGCCGATCGACACGATGACGGAATATTATCGTGACCGTCTTTCGGCCTTTCCGGTTCTGCCGGGCTTCAACATGCAGGTGACGGGTCTTAAACCGACGGGACTGGTGATGAAGGGGGCGACCGCTGAGGACGACCGGATCGTCGCTCTGTGGCGCGATGCATTTGCCGAAGCCTTCGGTTACCGCCATCCCGATCACGAAAGCTATGAGTTTCATATCACGCTGTCCTACATAACGCGCTGGTTTGCGCCGGAAAGCCTGCCGCGGTGGCAGGCAATGCTGGACGAAGAGCTGGAAAAACTGCGCGCAGCAGCCCCTGTCATCGAGATGCGCCCGCCTGCTTTCTGTGAATTCATGGACATGAACCACTTCAAGGAACTCATCGTTTTTGATAGAAGTGAGGCCTGATTTGCGCACACCTGCAGCCTGCTCCTCGTCCCTGTTCCGCTGAATCGGAAAAAATGCGCGTCAGGGCTGGTCAAAGCCCGTTTGGGCATGTATAAGCGCGCCAAATTTCCGATATCGAGACACCCGACATTCGGCCTTTGGTTCTGGCCGGTTCCGTTGTTTCGCCGCTAAAGTGGAGTAACAAAAATGGCTGTACCAAAAAGAAAAACAAGCCCGTCCAAGCGTGGCATGCGCCGCTCGGCTGACGGTCTCAAGTCTGCAACCTATGTTGAAGACAAGAACTCCGGCGAACTGCGCCGTCCGCACCATATCGATCTGAAGACCGGTATGTATCGCGGCCGCCAGGTTCTGACGCCGAAGGAAAGCGCATAAGCGTTTCCGACATTGTATGTGCAAAAAACCGGCCCTCGTGGCCGGTTTTTTGTTTTCAGGACCGTTTGGCTGTCTTTTCCACTCACTTGGAAAATTCAGCCACTCCTCCTACACTCTGCTCGGGAGAGCAGTTTGGCGCGCGTTAGGGGGAGTTTCGGTGAAATATCGCTGGATTTTGTTGATGCTTCTCAGCCTCGGTCTCGGCTACGGCGCCGTGACGAAGGGTGGCGGCATCATCGCGGAAAGCTATTTCGGCGAAGTATCCGACCAGGGCCGCACCACCCTCAGGCTGGCTGTCTCTGCCCTCGGCGGGCTTTTGAGCCGTTACGAACCGCTGCCGGCTCTGATTGCCGATCACGACGACATTGAGGAGCTGGTCGCGCATCCGAAGGATGAGGCGCTGCGCCAGCGCGCCAATGTCTATCTCAAATCCATCAACACCCTCTTGGAATCCTCCGATATTTACATCATCACGCTGGACGGAGAGACGATCGCCGCCAGCAATTACGATGGACCGACGAGCTTCGTCGGCGAGAATTTCAGCTACCGACCCTATTTTCAGGATGCCGCAAAGGGCTTCAAGTCACGTTTCTTCGCGCTTGGCACAACCTCTCACAAACGTGGCTATTATTTCTCCGCCCCCATCCTTTTCAACGAGGAGATCAAGGGCGTCATCGTCTTCAAGGTCGATATTGAAGGCATAGAGGCATCCTTCGGTGATGGCGAGAACCGCATCCTCGTATCGGATCCGGAAGGCATCATCTTCATGACGGGAACGCCGCAATGGCTTTATTCCGGCCTGATGCCGCTGACGCCCGAAAGGCTTGCGCGCACGGAGGCATCCCGCCGTTACGCGAACGCCACCTTGAAGGAACTGCCGCTGAAAAACGGCAGTTTCGGCTCCCATCAATTGATGACGATCACCCAGGATGACGGTGAGAGGGAATATCTCGTCCTGTCGCAGCCGATGCCGGATGCGGGCTGGACCGTCAGCGTGCTGATGGATACGGGCTCGCTCAGAACACAGGTCAAGACGGCAATGATCGCCATCATTCTCTGCCTGTGTCTTGCCGCCGCCTTGATCGCGGCCATGCTGCAAAGACGGCGGCGTCTTCGTGAGCGACTGACCCACCAGGCGGAGGCGCAGGCGGAACTGGAACGCCGGGTGGAGGAGCGCACCGCCGATCTGGCGCGGGTGAACCAGGAGATCGAGCACGAAATCGCCGAGCGCCGTCAGACGGAGAAACAATTGCGCAGAATGCAGAACGATCTGGTGCAGGCGGGCAAGCTTGCGGCACTTGGCCAGATGTCGGCGGCGCTGTCACATGAGTTCAACCAGCCTCTGGCCGCCGCCAAGAACTATGCCGAAAACGCTTCGCTTCTGGTGGAGCGGGGGCGTCTGGAGGAGGTAACGGAGAACCTCAGGCGTATCTCGGGCCTCATCGACCGCATGGCGTCCATCAGCAAACACCTGAGGAATTTCGCCCGCAAACCCAATGAAAAAATGGCATCTGTAAGCTTGGACACGGTCGTTCGCGATACGCTCGAGATCGTCGGCGCGCGGCTGAAGGCAGCCGATGCGGTGCTGGATGTCGATCTCGGTCCGGTACCGCTTGCGGTGAAAGCCGGGCCGGTGCGGCTGCAGCAGGTGCTGGTCAACATCATCTCCAATGCCGCCGATGCGGTGGAAGGGCGCGAAGACCGCCGCATCGCTTTGAAAGCCGTGCTGAACGGTCAGACGGTGTCGATTTTCATCCGCGACCGTGGCCCCGGCGTTCCACCGGCAATTTCGGAGCGCATCTTCGATCCCTTTTTCACCACAAAAGGCGTGGGGCGTGGCCTCGGTCTCGGCCTTTCCATCACCTATAACATCATCAAGGACTTTGGCGGCCAGCTGCGTGTCAGAAACCATGAAGACGGCGGGGCGGAATTCGAGATCGAATTGCCGGCAGCCACCTATCGTATGGAGGCGGCGGCGGAATGACCATGTCGCGCGTTCTGTTGATCGATGACGAGGAGGAGCTGCGCTTTTCCACCGCGCAGGCGCTGGAGCTTTCCGGTTTTGCGGTGACCATGCTGGCGAGCGCCGAACATGCGCTGGAACTCATCGGCTATAGATCCCATGAGGAGTGAACAGCGGCCGCCGCTCTGGCAGAGTGAGGTTGCATCTAAACACTCGCTCAGGAGGAGCAGTTTATGGAACCTGCATCCATTCAACCGACCGCTGTCCGCATCGATCTTGGCGCAATTTTTGTGTCATTGGAACTGAGCCGATCGACCTGGTTGATCACTTCGTTGTCGCCAGGCAGCGGCGAGAAGATGTCGAAGCATGTAGTGGCCGGTGGCAATGTAGCCGAGTTGCTGGAACGATTTGAGCAGCTACAGCAGAAGGCGCGATTGAGAACAGGGAAATTATTTCCCATCGTAACGATCCAGGAGGCAGGATTGGACGGCTTCTGGATACACCGCGTGCTGGAGGCTCACGGCATCGAGAGTTACGTCGTCGACGCAGCTTCGATCGCGACTTCCCGTCGACGTCGGCGTGCTAAGACCGACAAGATCGATGGAGAGGCTCTGACGCGCACATTGCTCGCGTTCAAGCGCGGCGAGCCACGCGTATGTGCGATGGTCAGAGCGCCAGATCCGAGTGACGAAGATCGGCGTCGGATTTGCCGGGAACGCAAAGTTTTGATTGCTGAGCGGGTCAGGCATGTCAATCGCGTGAAGGGGCTACTCTTTACTCAAGGCGTCAGCGGCTATCAGCCGCTCCGTAAAGATCGCCGTCAGCGGCTGGAGGAGCTTCAGACTGGAGATGGGCGTGAGTTACCGAAACACTTGAAGGCTCAAATCAATCGGGAACTCGACCGTCTCGAGTTGCTGCTAGAGCAGATCGCTGCAGTGGAGAGCGAGCGTAATTCTCTTCTATCGATGGAGGACCAGCCAGCGGTTGAGGCAACCTCGCCCGCAGCGATGCTGCTGTCCTTGAAGGGTGTTGGCGCTGAATTTGCCGCCGTTCTTTGGACCGAAGCCCTGTCCCGGCATTTTGATAATAGGCGGCAGATTGCCGCCTATGCCGGTTTGACACCAACCCCATGGATGAGCGGGACCATCGACCACGAGCAGGGTGTCTCAAAGGCAGGGAACCCTCGGCTGCGCACTACGATGATCCAACTATCGTGGCTGTGGCTACGCAATCAGCCAGCATCAGCGCTCAGCCGTTGGTTTGTGGATCGGGTTCAGTCGAATGGTGGACGCTTAAAGAAAGCCGCGATAGTTGCCTTGGCGCGCAAACTCCTTATCGCACTGTGGAAATTTGTCACTGCGGGTGTTCTCATCGAGGGGGCTGTCATGAAGACCGCCTGACAACCAAAAAATTGCCGAACACACAATCTTCCAGGACTGATCACTCCTGGCGGATCCAGGTGAGCGAACCGCCTCGAAGTCGGGCTTCAAATGCCGCGCTTTAGATTGGTCCCGTTCTCCTGAGCCTTGCCGCTACGCAAGCGGGATAATGGTGCTGCCGGACAAAACGGCGACCGTATGTGAGTTTGAACCGGTGAAGGAAACGTGCCGCGTCAAGCAAGGTGGCTCAGACCATGGGTTCGATACGAAATCGAAGGGGCACGCTATGAAACGATGATTGATCTTGACGACGAAATCCTCATGTGAGCTTCGATGGCGTCGTGGTCAGCGATATCAGGATGCCCGGCATGGATGGCATGACGCTGCTGCAGAAGGTGCGGGAGCTTGATCCGGAAATACCTGTCATCCTGATGACGGGTCATGGCGATGTGCAGCTGGCTGTCAACGCCATGCGCAACGGCGCCTATGACTTCATCGAAAAGCCCTTCACTCCGCAATATCTCGCCGGCATCATCAAAAGGGCCAATGACCGGCGGGCGCTGGTGCTGGAAAACCGCCGCCTGAAGGCGGTGGCGGGCAAGCATGACGATCTAGAGACGCGCCTGCCCGGCAGAACCCAGATCATGGTCGATCTGCGTTACCGCATCCGCGCCATCGGCGCGACGGATGCCGATACCCTCATCGTCGGCGATACCGGTGCCGGCAAGGAGGTGGTGGCACGGGCGCTTCACGATATCAGCGCCAGAGCCAACCGGCCCTTCGTGGCGATCAATTGTGCCGCCCTGCCGCAAACGCTGATCGAAAGCGAGCTGTTCGGACATGAGGCAGGCGCTTTTCCGGGTGCGCTGCGCCCACGCTACGGCAAGTTCGAGCATGCCCGTGGCGGCACCATCCTGCTGGACGAGATCGGCTCCATGCCCTTCGAACTGCAGGGCCGGTTCCTGCGTGTGTTGCAGGAAAGGGTTATTACCCGTCTTGGCTCCAATGAAACCGTCGAACTCGATGTCCGCTTCATCGCCACCAGCAAGGTGGATCTGGAGCAGGAGGTCGCGGCCGGCCGGTTCCGTGCAGACCTTCTCTACCGTCTGAACGTGGCGACGCTTCTCGTGCCGTCCCTGTCGCAACGCAGCGCCGACATACCGCTGCTCTTCCTGCATCTGGTGCGGGAGGCCGCCGCCCGCTACGGACGGGAAGACATGGAGGTTCCGCAACATCTGCTTTCGGTGATTTCCCTGCGTGAGTGGCCGGGCAATGTGCGGGAATTGCGCAATGCCGCGGACCGCTTCGTGCTCGGTCTGGAAAGCGATGTTTCCGAAACGTCACTGCCGTTTTCGGACGATGGCAGGGCAGCACTTGCCGCAAAGGTCGCCGCGTATGAAAAGAGCCTGATTGCGCGCGCGATCGCCGTCCATGGCGGCAATCTGAAATCCGTCTATGAAAGCCTCGGTATCTCGCGCAAAACGCTCTACGAAAAAATGCAGAAATACGAACTGCACCGGCATATGACCGAGGTGTAATGGGTGGAAATCCACCCATGTATGAGGCCTCATGGGTGGAAATCCACCCATTGCCATCAGTGATAGCGATAAAACAGGGCCTCAGTGCAAGAGCGCCATTGCTGAACGCTGATCCCGGATCGCAAATAGCTCACCCCGGCCGCCATAGAGGAGTATGCGCGGCTGAAGTGGCGAACATTTTCATCCGGGAGGAATCGATGAAAATACTGAAGACAGTTACCGGCCTTGCTGCCGCCGCTGCCGTTTCCCTTTTTGCGCTGTCCGCATCCGCTCAGAACTATCCCGAGCGCAACATCACCATGGTCGTGCCCTTTGCCGCCGGTGGCCCGACGGATACGGTTGCGCGTCTTGTCGCTGAATCCATGTCGAAGGATCTCGGCCAGCAGATCATCGTTGAAAATGTCGGCGGCGCTGGCGGCACGCTGGGCGCCGGCCGCGTGGCGGCGGCGGATCCGGACGGCTACACCGTTCTCCTGCACCATATCGGCATGGCGACGAGCGCCACGCTCTATCGCAAGCTCGCTTACGATACGCTGAACGCATTCGAATATGTCGGTCTCGTCACGGAAGTGCCGATGACCATCCTGTCGCGCAAGAACCTCGAGACCAAGGATCTCAAGGGTCTGATTGAATATGCCAAGGCAAACAAGGACAAGGTCACCGTCGCCAATGCCGGCATCGGCGCCGCCTCGCACCTTTGCGGCATGCTGTTCATGAGCGCGATCGAGACACCGCTCGTCACCGTTCCCTATAAGGGCACCGGTCCGGCCATGACGGATCTGCTCGGTGGCCAGGTCGATATCATGTGCGACCAGACCACCAACACGACCAAGCAGATCCAGGGCGGAACCGTGAAAGCTTATGCCGTCACTTCGGCCAAGCGGCTCGATGTGTTGCCGAACGTACCCACGGTCGCCGAAGAGGGCCTGCCAAAGCTCGAGGTGGGTATCTGGCACGGTATCTACACGCCGAAGGGCACACCTGCCGAAATCAATGAAAAGCTCTCCAAGTCGCTGCAGATCGCGCTGAAGGACAAGAACGTCGCGGCCCGCTTTGCCGAACTTGGCACCACGCCTTCCTCTGAAAGCGATGCGACGCCCGCCGCTCTGAAAGCCAAGCTTGAAAGCGAAATCGCGCGCTGGAAGCCGGTCATCGAGTCCGCTGGCCAATATGCCGACTGATTGGTCAAGGAATGGCCGGCGGCACTCTGCCGCCGGCTTTTTGCCATCGATTTAAAGCGCGGATCGGTGTGTCACCGGCCGCAGTGGAGGGGCATCTTTCATGAAGTCGTTTTTCATTGACCCTGCCGAAGCAGCCTGCGGGGCAATTTTCATCGGTCTCGGCGTTTTTTTCGCCCTGCAGTCTTACGGGCTGGAGATCGGGACCGCCTTTCGCATGGGGCCGGGTTATTTTCCGCTTGTTCTGGCAATCGTGCTGATCCTGCTTGGCGGCGTCATCTTCCTGCGATCCACGCGCGTTCAGGGCGACGCCATCGGTGGCATCGCCTGGCGGGGGATCTTTTTCATCCTGCCCGCACCGATCTTTTTCGGCTTCACGGTTCGCGGGCTCGGTTTCGTTCCGGCGCTGTTTTTCAGCGCGCTTATCGCGGCCTTCGCCTCGCACAAGATGAGCCCGGTCATGGCGGTCCTGCTCTCCGCAGCCATCACGGTCTTTTCAGTGGCGGTTTTCGAATATGGTCTCGGTCTGCCGTTCCAGCAGTTCGGTCCCTGGCTTAAATTTTGAGGTCTTGCGATGGATTTGTTCAATAATCTCGCACTCGGTTTTGCCACGGCATCGTCCCTGGAAAACCTGTTCTTCTGCCTGATCGGCGTGCTGCTCGGGACATTGATTGGCGTGCTGCCGGGCATCGGCGCAACGGCGACCATCGCCATGCTCTTGCCGATCACCTTTCAGCTTGAGCCCGTCTCGTCGCTCATCATGCTCGCCGGCATTTATTACGGCGCGCAATATGGCGGCTCCACCACGGCGATCCTGATCAACATGCCGGGTGAATCCTCCTCTGCCGTCACCGCCATCGACGGTTACCAGATGGCCCGCAAGGGCAAGGCAGGGGCAGCACTTGCGATTGCGGCCATCGGCTCGTTTTTCGCCGGTACGGTTTCCACCTTCCTCGTGGCGATCTTTGCGCCGCCTTTGACGGCGATTGCGCTTGAATTCGGCGCGGCGGAATATTTCTCGCTGATGGTCGTCGGCCTCGTCTCTTCCATCGCGCTTGCCCACGGCTCCATCGTCAAGGCGCTTGCCATGGTGGTGCTCGGCCTGCTGCTCGGCCTGGTCGGCACGGATATCTATAGCGGCACACCCCGCTTCACCCTCGGCATCCGTGAATATGCCGATGGCCTGAACTTCGTGGCGGTGGCCGTCGGCGTATTCGGCATCGCCGAAATCCTGCGTAACCTCGAAAATGAGCGCACGCGCTCGGTGCTGATCGCCAAGGTCAGCGGCTTGATGCCGACGAAAGAGGATTTCAAGGCGATGATCGGGCCGGTACTGCGCGGCACGGCCATTGGTTCGGCGCTGGGCATCCTGCCGGGCGGCGGGGCAATCCTTGCTGCCTTCGCATCCTACACGGTGGAAAAACGCGTCTCCAAGAACCCGGAAGAATTCGGGCACGGCGCGGTTGCCGGTGTTGCCGGTCCGGAATCCGCCAACAATGCGGGTGCACAGACCTCCTTCATCCCGCTTCTGACGCTTGGCATTCCGGCCAACCCGGTCATGGCGCTGATGATCGGTGCGATGATCATTCAGGGCATCGTGCCGGGTCCCAACGTTGCAACCGAACAGCCGGCGCTGTTCTGGGGCATCATCGCCTCCATGTGGATCGGCAATCTGATGCTCGTCATCCTCAACCTGCCGCTCATCGGTCTGTGGGTGAAGCTGCTGACGGTGCCCTATTACGTGCTTTTCCCCATCATCATGGCCTTCTGTGCCATCGGGGTCTACAGCGTCAATTCCAACGTCTATGATCTCTATGCCGTCGCCTTCTTCGGCTTCATCGGATACGTGCTGGTCAAATTGCGCTGTGAGCCGGCGCCTCTGTTGCTGGGCTTCGTTCTAGGCCCGCTGCTGGAGGAAAACCTGCGGCGCGCCATGATCCTGTCGCGTGGCGATCCAATGACTTTCGTTACCCGACCGATCAGCGCCACGCTGCTCTTCATTGCTCTGGCCGTACTGATCGTCGTCTTCCTGCCAAGCGTGAAGAAGAAACGGGAAGAGGTCTTCGTCGAAGAGGACTGAGAAAAATCAAGAAAAATTCAGACGCCGGTGATGGAAACGTCGCCGGCGTTTTTCGTTGAATGGATCATCGTGACGAATCCGCTTCACGAAAGCGGCGTATGGTTGACTTGGGAGCTTTTAGGGCCAAGGAAGGGCGGGAAAGAGAGGTCGATATGACGTCGGAAACCGAAAAACGGATCATCGCGCTTGAGGAAACGATCGCCCATCAGGCGAAGGCCATCGAGGAACTGTCCGATCAGCTGGCGGAACAGTGGAAGGTGGTGGAACAGACCCGCGCCAAGCTGGACCGCCTGACGGAAAGGTTCTTGAGCCTTGAGGAGCAATCGCTGGAAGCGCCATCCATCACCAGGCCGCCGCATTACTGACAGGGAAGACCCGATGAAAAAAGACACAGATGCACTTTCCACCGAAATCGTGGATTTCTGGAAGAAGGCCGGACCGGACAAATGGTTCGACAAGGACGCTGCCTTCGATAGCCACTTCCATGACCGCTTCCGCGATGCCCATTTCGCTGCCGCAAGGCGTGAACTGGATGACTGGCTGGAGAGCGCGGAAAGCAGCCTCGCGCTGATGCTTCTGCTGGATCAGTTCCCGCGCAACTGCTTTCGCGACACAGCGCATATGTATGCGACCGATCCGCTTGCACGGCTCTTCGCCGATGAGGCGATCCGCCGTGGCCATGATCAGGCGGTGGGTGAGGATTTGCGCGTTTTCTTCTATCTACCCTTTTCGCATGCGGAAGACCTCAAGGATCAAGAGCGTGCCTGCACCCTCAACCAGCCGCTTGGCGGGCTTTATCTCCACCATGCCGAAGAGCACCGCGATATCGTCGAGCGCTTCGGCCGTTTTCCCCATCGCAACGACATATTGCTGCGGGAAACGACGCCGGAGGAACGGCAATATCTTGAAGAGGGCGGTTTTTCCGGCTGATCTCCAAACAAAAACGCCGCCTGTCCTAAAAGACGGCGGCGTTTATCATTCATAACAACGGCGGCCATCAGCCGTCGAAGAATTCCTTCATCCGGGCAAAGAAGCCGGTCGATTCCGGATTGTTCTCCTTGGAGGAGAGCTGCTCGAACTCCTGCAAAAGCTCACGTTGACGCTTGCTGAGCTTCTGCGGCGTCTCGATCTGAATCTGGATATAAAGGTCGCCCGTCTGCGCCGAACGCAGCACCGGCATGCCCTTGCCCTTCAGGCGGAACTGCTTGCCCGGCTGGGTACCTTCCGGAACCGTGACGCGCGACTTGGTGCCGTCGAGCGTCGTGACATCGAAGGTGCCACCGAGTGCCGCCGTCGTCATGGAGATCGGCACGGTGCAATAAAGATCAGCACCATCCCGCTGGAAGAACTCATGCGGACGCACGGACAGGAAGATGTAAAGATCGCCCGCCGGGCCACCACGCATGCCGGCTTCGCCTTCGCCCTGCAGGCGAATGCGGGTGCCATCCTCAATGCCCGAGGGAATGTTGACGGAGAGCGAACGCTCTTCCGTCACACGGCCCTGACCGTGGCACTTGCCGCATGGATCGGAAATCGTCTGGCCGCGACCATGGCAGGTCGGGCAGGTGCGCTCCACCGAGAAGAAACCCTGCGCGGCGCGCACGCGGCCGGAACCCTGACAGGTGGCGCAGGTCTTGGGCTGCGTGCCGGGCTTGGCACCCGAGCCGGAACAGACGTCGCAGGTGATCGAGGTCGGAACCCTGATCTGCGCTGTCTTGCCGGTGAAGGCCTCTTCCAGCGTGATTTCCATATTGTAGCGAAGGTCGGCACCGCGTTCACGCCCGCCGGAAGAGCGGCGCGCCCGCCCGCCGCCCATCATCTCGCCGAAGATATCCTCGAAGATATCGGAGAAGCCGCCATTGGCGAAACCGCCGCCGCCAAAGCCACCGCCGCCGCCACCCATGCCGCCGTTTTCAAACGCGGCGTGGCCGAAACGGTCATAGGCCGCGCGCTTCTGCGGGTCCTTCAGCGTTTCATAGGCTTCGTTGATTTCTTTGAATTTCCGTTCGGAATCGGCATCATCAGGGTTTTTGTCCGGATGGTATTTCATCGCGAGTTTGCGGAAGGCGCTTTTCAGCTCTTTTTCGTCCGCGGTCTTGCTGACGCCAAGTGTTTCGTAAAAGTCTGCTTTCGCCATTAAGATAACAAGCCCCGCAAATGGATTTCCGGCTGCACGTCGGCAGCCGGATGTCTTGCATATATAAAGAAGAGACCGGAAGTCACGCGATTACGCGGACTTCTTGTCGTCCTTGATTTCCTCATAGTCGGCGTCAACGACGTCGTCCTTGCCGCCTTCTGCGGAAGCGTCGCCGGCCTCGGCCTGCTGCGCTTCGTAGATGGCCTGACCGAGCTTCATGGAAACTTCCATGAGGGTCTGGGTCTTCGCCTGAATGTCGTCTGCATCCGGTTCGGAAGCTTCAACGGCGGTCTTCAGGCTGGCAATGGCGTCTTCGATGGCCTTGCGGTCCGTCTCGGAAACCTTATCGCCATATTCCTTCACCGACTTCTCGGTGGAGTGAATGAGGCTTTCGGCCTGGTTCTTCGCCTCGACACCGGCGCGACGCTTCTTGTCGGCCTCGGCATTGGCTTCGGCGTCCTTGACCATCTTTTCGATGTCGGCATCGGAAAGACCACCGGAGGCCTGGATGCGGATCTGCTGCTCCTTGCCGGTGCCCTTGTCCTTGGCCGAAACCTGCACGATGCCGTTGGCATCGATATCGAAGGTCACTTCGATCTGCGGAACGCCGCGGGGCGACGGCGGCAGGCCGACGAGGTCGAACTGGCCGAGCAGCTTGTTGTCCTGCGCCATTTCGCGCTCGCCCTGCGAAACGCGGATGGTCACGGCCGACTGGTTGTCTTCGGCGGTCGAGAAGGTCTGGCTCTTCTTTGTCGGGATCGTCGTGTTGCGATCGATCAGACGGGTGAAGACGCCACCGAGCGTTTCGATGCCGAGCGACAGCGGGGTCACGTCGAGCAGCAGAACGTCCTTGACGTCGCCCTGCAGAACGCCAGCCTGGATGGCGGCGCCCATGGCAACCACTTCGTCAGGGTTCACGCCCTTGTGCGGCTCCTTGCCGAACAGCTGCTTGACGACCTCCTGTACCTTCGGCATGCGGCTCATGCCACCGACGAGAACAACTTCATCGATCTCGGCAGCGGTAACGCCGGCATCCTTGAGGGCTGCCTTGCAGGGAGCGACGGTGCGCTGCACCAGATCGTCCACCAGGCTTTCGAACTTGGCGCGGGTCAGCTTCAGCGTCAGGTGCTTCGGACCGGAAGCGTCCGCCGTGATGAACGGCAGGTTGATTTCGGTCTGCTGCGAGGACGAAAGTTCGATCTTCGCCTTTTCGGCAGCTTCCTTGAGGCGCTGCAGAGCGAGCTTGTCGTTCTTCAGGTCGATGCCCTGATCCTTCTTGAACTCGCCGGCCAGATATTCGACCAGACGCATATCGAAGTCTTCACCACCAAGGAAGGTATCGCCGTTGGTGGACTTCACTTCGAAGACGCCGTCGCCGATTTCCAGAACGGAAATATCGAAGGTACCGCCGCCAAGGTCGTAAACGGCGATGGTCTTGCCGTCCTTCTTGTCGAGGCCGTAAGCGAGGGCTGCCGCGGTCGGCTCGTTGATGATGCGCAGAACATCCAGACCGGCAATGCGGCCGGCATCCTTGGTTGCCTGGCGCTGGGCGTCGTTGAAGTAGGCCGGAACGGTGATGACGGCCTTCTCGACCTTTTCGCCGAGATAGGATTCAGCCGTTTCCTTCATCTTCTGAAGGATCATCGCGGAAATCTGCGAAGGGGAATAATTCTTGTCCTGCGCCTTCACCCATGCGTCGCCATTGTCGCCCTTGACGATTTCAAAGGGGACGAGGGCCTTGTCCTTTTCAACGGTCGGGTCTTCGTAACGGCGGCCGATGAGGCGCTTGACCGCAAACAGGGTGTTGGTCGGGTTGGTGACCGCCTGGCGCTTGGCCGGCTGGCCGACAAGGCGTTCGCCATCGTCGGAAAATGCCACCATGGACGGCGTGGTGCGCGCGCCTTCCGCGTTTTCAATGACTTTCGTGTCCTTGCCGTCCATCACTGCGACGCAGGAATTGGTCGTGCCAAGGTCGATACCGATTACTTTTGCCATGCTCTTCTCTCCTTGAAGCGAGCTGTCGGAACCCCGTGAGGCATTCCATGGACAGCTCCTTGACTTGGATTTGCAGTATTCGCTGCAGTTATGCGGCGTATATAAGGAGCGATTTTTCCTGCTGCAAGGCGCAAGAGCGGGCGAACCGCAGCAAAAAAGCGGATGAATCCCTTTCTTTGCAGAAGCATAGCCATCAACGCTTGCGGAAGCGGCAAAACGCGACTTTGGCGGTACGCCGCGCCGTCGTTCGGTGCGGCCGGGTTGGGCGCTGGCGAATCTTGGTTCTGGCGCTGATGGAGATGGCGTGAAATGGCGGACGGGCAACGACGTCCACCCCATAATCCTCTAAAATCGTTTTCACTGGACCAGCGCGCTACCGCGAATCTTGTACATGCTTGATCAGTGCTCGCATCTTTGGCGCCATGTTGCGACGCTGGGGAAAGTACACGAAAAAGCCGGGAAAGGGCGGCAGGAAGTCTTCGAGCAGGGGGACGAGTTTCCCGTTTTCCACAAATGGCAGAAAGGTTTCCTCTAACGCAAAGGTGATCCCGCCCCCGGCAAGTGCGGCGCGCAGCATCAGACGCAGATCATTGGTGGTAATCTGTGGCTCGACAGCAACGTCGAAGGGCACGCCGTTCTCCTCGAACTCCCAGCGGTAGGGCGCGACGTTCGGTGCCGGGCGCCAGCCGATGCACCGATGATGGACCAGATCGCGTGGATGCGCCGGTGCGCCGTGGGCAGCGAGATATGCGGGGGACGCGACGACCATCTCCCTTTGTTCGCGAGTGAGGGGGATCGCGATCATGTCCTGCTCGATCACCTCGCCCAGCCTGATGCCTGCGTCGTAACCGGCGGCAACGATGTCGAACTCTTCGTCCGTGACAGTGACGTCGATGGTCACGCCGGGATAGGCCGCTGCGAACGAAGCGATGAACGGACCTGACAAAAACGTCTCTGCGATTGAGGTTGCTGCAATCCTGAGGAGACCACGTGGTGCGTTTTCCGTCGCTATATCCTCAAGCGCCGTGCCGAGATCGCAGAGCGGTCGCGATACGGCTTCAAAAAGCTGCTCGCCCGCTTCCGTCAAGCGCACGGAACGCGTGGTGCGCATCACCAATGCCGTTCCCAAAGCATCCTCAAGCCGTCGCATCCCCTGGCTGACGGCCGACCGCGTCACACCGAGACGATCAGCGGCAGCGCGGAAATTGTGCTCCTCCGCGACAGCGAGGAAAAGCGGCAGGAGATTGAGGTCGATCTTCATTGTCCAGCCTGGCTAACCATCCAGTAAAGCAGTCGATAGCTACCGGAACCGTCGGTAATCGTCCATCTTCTTTGCAGGAAAAACGGCATGAAAGATCATCGTCGCCGGCGCCCCCATCGAAACGCTGCCGGTTGTGCCGACGAGGGGCGGTCCACTGCGCCACCGACGCGCCGCTGAAAGTGGACACCACGAAATCACCACCCGGCCGAGCGCATCGGGCAATTGATGCCCGGCCGAGAAGCCGATCCGCAGCAACCTTAACAGAACGGAGTCATCCCATGAGTTTTGTGTCACTTGCCCAAAACACCATAACCGATGCGCGCAGTCTGATGATTGCCCTTGCCCTGACGGTTATCACTGTACCGGCACAGGCCAGCACCACCACGGCACCAGCCGCGGAAACCCAAACCCGGAACGAAGCCGCCGTTCGCGACGCCTTTGATGGATGGGCGGCCGGACGCGGCAATGTCTTCGACCTGTTGGCACCCAACGTCCGCTGGACGATCCATGGTTCCGGCCCGGTCGCCGACACCTACAACGGAGTAGAGGATTTCCTGCAACGGGGCTCCGTCCCCCTTGTCAGCCGTCTAGCAGGCCCGCTGACACCGCAAGTGCATCATATCTGGGCCGTCGGGGACAGGGTCATCATCCGTTTCGACGCCTCGGCCACCACGACGTCGGGAGCACCCTATCGCAACCAGTTTGTCTGGATATTTCGGATGGAGGGCGGCTCGGTCGTCGAGGCCGAGGCCTTCCTGGACCTGGTCGCCTATCAGCAGGTCGTCGACAACAACGAGCCGCGCCAGCCCTAAGCCGTCATGGCCCACCGAGGACGGCCGTAACGGCGGTCGTCCTCTTAACTGTCACCACCAACATATGAAACGAGGAGTTCGACCATGCGCAGCTTTGCAGCCCTTATCGCCGCAACGCTTCTGGCCCAACCCGCGATAGCCGAGGAAAAAGAATTGCAGGCCAACCACCCCTATGTCGGCCTCTGGGTCACTGAGGACAACCGTATCCGACACGAGCTTCTCCCTAATGGCCGCTACGTCGAAGCGCGTGGGACACGCGAGCGCGCCTATGAAGGACGCTACGAAGTCACTGGCACGCACATCGAATATTGGGACGACACCGGCTTCACCGCGGATAGCGATTTCATCGGCGACGTTCTGCACCACGCCGGCATGATCTTATATCGTCAATGAGGAGGGGCGGCACGCCTCTGGCGTGACGAGGGTTCGGTCCATTCTCTCGCGGCTGGCGTGAAATGGCGGACAGGGTGGGATTCGAACCCACGGTACGCTTTCACGCACACACGCGTTCCAGGCGTGCGCCTTAAACCACTCGGCCACCTGTCCTTTTTGAAATCTGCATGTTTGGAAGAATGCAAATCACTGGAACGGCGCGATATATACCGATGAATTCGCAGGGATCAACACGAATCTGACAGTTTTTTGAATTGTCGGCAATTTCCTGCGTTCGGATGCGATTGCAAACCGGTTTTCCGGCCTTTATCGATGCAATATATCTGTCAAAATGTGGCTGTCGAAACGACGGGCCGTAACCGAGGTGTCCCTGATGAAAGCTTTTTTGCGGTTTTTGAGCTTTCTTTTCCTCGTTGCGGCGGTTTTCCTGGGTGTACTGGATTCGATCCGCTCGGTTTCCACATCCTCGGTCAACATTACCGGCATCCTGTCCGTCTGGGACTATCTTCTTCCTGCTTCGCGCACCATGGTGGAAGCGGCCCTGGCGCACTATATTCACCCTGAAGCGTGGCGCTTCATTGAAAATGCCCTGTCGGCATTGCCCGCATTCGCTTTTTTCCTCGCGTTGTCCCTGCTTTGCTGGATGGCCGGTTACAGGAGATACAAGGCGATGAGGCGTTTGCCGGCCTGACTTTGTCGGCCTGCCTCTGGAGGCCTGGAGGGTTGGCGCCCGCGGATGTGAACCACGAGACGCGGCGGAACTTGCCGCACGGAGGACCGAATGTTCCTGTTCGATACGCTTTCAAAAAAGACGACGATGCCGACTGAAGAGACGGCTTTGCCCGGCCGCGAAGAGGCGCTTGCGGTGCCGGAAGCCCATTTCGTCAATGGTCGACCTCTGAAGGGACCTTATCCCGATGGTTTTGAAACCATCTATCTCGGCATGGGTTGCTTCTGGGGTGCCGAGCGGCTGTTCTGGAAAACGCCGGGCGTATGGGTAACGGCGGTCGGTTATGCCGGCGGTTTCACTCCCAATCCCACCTATCAGGAGACGACGACCGGCCAGACGGGCCATGCTGAAGTGGTCAAGGTCGTCTACGATCCGGCCGTAATCTCGCTGTCAGGTCTGCTCAAGATATTCTTCGAGGAGCACGATCCGACACAAGGGATGCGACAGGGCAACGATGTCGGCACGACCTATCGTTCCGCCATTTATGCCAACACGGAAGGCCAGCTGCAGCAGGCGCAGAAGGCGCGTGATACTTTTCAGGAGGCTCTGGAGGCGGCGGGTCATGGCAGCGCCATCACCACCGAGATCGGACCGCTTGAAACATTTTATTACGCGGAAGACTATCATCAGCAATATCTTGCCAAGAACCCGGGTGGCTACTGCGGCCTCAGGGGAACGGGCATAAGCTGCAATATCGACTAGATTTTTTGCACGTCGTACCGGTGGAAAGACTAAAAAAACGCCAGATTAAAGTTTTTCCACCGGGTCAAAAAAACCGGATGAATTTTTCATTGAGCCATGCAAGGATATGAGCCAAGCACAGCCGGGGAAACGGCTGGCGGTTCCGCAGACATTCCCGGTCAACGGGTTTGCGGGAGGACCCTTAAAATATCAATTGCAACAACAGGGCTGCACAATGAAAAAATCCCTTCTGACACTTTTTGCGCTTGCCGCAATGTCGGCTTCCGCGCTCGCGGCAGATATCAAGCCGGCGCTGGTCTATGGCACGGGTGGCAAGTTCGACAAGTCGTTCAATGAAGCCGCTGCGGCCGGCGCTGAAAAGTTCAAGGCGGAAACGGGCATCGAGTACCGTGACTTTGAACCGACCAGCGACACGCAGGGCGAACAGGCCATCCGCAACTTCGCCAGCAAGGGCTTCAATCCGGTCGTCGCCGTGTCCTTCGCCTGGACCTCGGCCATGGAAAAGGTCGCAGCCGAATTCCCCGATACCAAGTTCGTCATCGTCGATTCCGTCGTCGAGCTGCCGAATGTCCGCTCCGTCGTCTACAAGGAGCACGAAGGCTCCTATCTCGTTGGTCTTCTAGCCGGCATGGCCTCCAAGACCGGCAAGGTCGGCTTCATCGGCGGCATGGATATTCCGCTGATCCGCAAATTCGCCTGTGGTTATGCCCAGGGCGCGAAGGCTGCCAACGACAAGATCGAAGTCTTCCAGAACATGACCGGCACCACGGGTGCTGCCTGGAACGATCCGGTGCGCGGTGGTGAACTCACCAAGAACCAGATCGACCAGGGTGCGGACGTGATCTACGCGGCAGCCGGTGCGACCGGTATCGGTGTGCTGCAGACCGCGGCCGACAACAAGAAGTTCTCGATCGGCGTCGATTCCAACCAGAACCACCTGCATCCGGGCTCGGTTCTGACCTCCATGGTCAAGCGCGTCGATCTGGCCGTCTACAACGCCTACAAGGATGCCAAGGAAGACAAGTTCACCCCCGGCATCGTTGCGCTCGGCGTCAAGGAAGACGGCGTCGCCTACGCCCTCGACGACAACAACAAGGCCCTGATCACGCCGGAAATGACCGCCGCCGTGGATAAGGCCAAGGCCGACATCATTGCCGGCACCGTCAAGGTTCATGACTATATGGCGGACAATTCCTGCCCGAAATGATATGATATGTGACTGGGGCGCATGATGATTTTTCATCTTGCGCCCTTTTCATATCCAGCCTTCGGAGAGGTTTCGGTTTGAATATGGACCCAGCAATCGAACTCGTGGGCATCGATAAGAAATTCGGTGCCGTTCACGCCAACAAGAATATCAATCTGACCGTTGCCAAGGGCACGATCCACGGCATCATCGGGGAAAACGGCGCCGGAAAATCAACGCTGATGTCGATCCTCTACGGTTTTTACCAGGCCGACGCCGGCGAAATCCGGGTGAATGGCGCGCCGATCGTCATCCGTGACAGCCAGGCGGCAATCAATGCGGGCATCGGCATGGTGCATCAGCATTTCATGCTGGTGGAAAATTTCACCGTGCTGGAAAACGTCATGCTGGGCGCGGAAGGTGGTGCATCGCTCGCCAAGGGCCGGGCGGCGGCGCGCAAGGAGCTGAAGCGTCTCGAGGACGATTACGGGCTGGAAGTCGATCCCGATGCGGTGATCGAGGAATTGCCGGTCGGTCTGCAGCAGCGCGTCGAAATCCTCAAAGCCATGTATCGTGGCGCGGAAATTCTTATCCTCGATGAGCCGACCGGTGTTCTCACACCCGCGGAGGCCGATCACCTTTTCAAGATCCTCGGCGTCCTGCGCGACCAGGGCAAGACCGTCATCCTCATCACCCACAAGCTGCGCGAGATCATGGCGATCACGGATTCCGTCTCCGTCATGCGCCGCGGCGAAATGGTGGCGACCCGCAAGACCTCCGAAACCAGCGTCGAGGAACTGGCCGAACTGATGGTCGGCCGTCGCGTGCTGCTCAGGGTGGAAAAGGGCGAAACGACGCCGGGTGAGGTTCTCCTCTCCATCCGCAATCTGACCGTCAAGGACAGCCGCGGCGTCACCATGGTGGATGATGTTTCTCTCGATGTCCGCGCCGGTGAAATCGTCGGCATCGCCGGTGTGGCCGGCAATGGCCAGTCCGAACTTCTCGAAGCGATCGCGGGCATCCGCAAGCCCTATTCGGGAGAGATATGGGTGGCCGGGCAGAAGGTCGACCGTCCCGATCCGGCCATTCTGCGCAAGCTCGGTCTCGCTCATATCCCCGAAGACCGGCACCATATGGGTCTGGTGCTGAAATTCGAGGAATATGAAAACTCCATCCTCGGCTATCACCATGACGAGCGTTACGGCAAAGGGCCTTTCCTGAACCCCGAGGCGATCCGCAAGGATGCGGTCGAAAAAATCGAGAAATACGATATCCGTCCGCCGAACCCGCAGCTGAAGACCGCCAATTTTTCCGGCGGCAACCAGCAGAAGATCGTCGTCGCCCGTGAAATCGAACGTGACCCCAAGATGCTGATCATCGGCCAGCCGACGCGCGGTGTTGATATCGGCGCCATCGAATTCATCCATCGTCGCATCATCGAAATGCGCGATGCCGGCAAGGCGATCCTGCTGGTTTCGGTCGAACTCGATGAAATCCGTTCCCTTTCGGACCGGATCATGGTCATGTTCGCCGGGCGTGTCGTTGGAGAGAAAACGGCGGAAGCCGAAGAACAGACGCTGGGCCTGATGATGGCCGGCATCGCCGCATGAGGCATGAATGAGTACCGCTTCCGTACCCCTACCAAACTGGATCAGCTACGGCCTGTTGCCGTTGCTGAATGTCATCACCGCCTTTCTGATTTCCGGCCTCGTCGTCTGGTCGATCGGTGAAAATCCGCTGGCAGCACTTCGCCTGCTCATCGAAGGTGCGCTCGGCCGTGGCGACGCCATCGGCTTCACGCTGTTTTATACGACGAGCTTCATCTTCACCGGCCTCTCCGTCGCGGTCGCCTTCCATGCCGGTCTGTTCAATATCGGCTCGGAAGGTCAGGCCTATATTGGCGGGCTTGGTGCCGCGCTGGTGGCGCTCGCGCTCGACCGTTATGTGCCCTGGTATGTAACGATGCCCTTCGCCGTCATCGGTGCTGCACTTTTCGGTGCGGCCTGGGCCTTCATTCCGGCCTGGCTGCAGGCAAAACGCGGCAGCCACGTCGTCATCACCACCATCATGTTCAACTTCATTGCAGCGGCCTTGATGGTCTATCTGCTGGTGAATGTATTGATCGTGCCCGGCAAGATGGCGCCGGAAACGCGCACCTTCCTGGCCGGCGGGCAATTGCCGAAGCTGGACTGGCTGATGGCGCTGTTCGGCCTCAAGCTCGGGCCGGCGCCGTTCAACGTGTCCTTCCTCATCGCGCTGGTCATGTGTTTTCTCGTCTGGGTGCTGATCTGGCGCACCAAGCTCGGTTACGAGATGCGCACGCTCGGCGTCAGCCCATCGGCAGCCGTTTATGCCGGCATTCCCTATGCGCGCACCGTCATCATCGCCATGCTCATTTCCGGCGGTCTGGCGGGCATGATGGCGTTGAACCCGGTCATGGGCGCTTCCGCCCGCCTGCAGGTGGAATTCGTCGGTGGTGCGGGCTTCGTCGGCATCGCCGTGTCGCTGATGGGGCGAAGCCACCCGCTCGGCATCATCTTCTCGGCGTTGCTGTTCGGCATTCTTTATCAGGGCGGCGCTGATCTTTCCTTTGAGATGCCGAACATTACCCGCGAGATGATCGTGGTGATCCAGGGTCTGGTGATCCTGTTCGCCGGCGCTCTCGAATATATGTATCGGCCGGCGGTCGTCCGCATCTACCAGCGTTTGGCAAAGGGGTGAGCTGATATGGATTTTTTCGATATGCTGGTCAGCATCCTCGGCTCGACCGTTCGCCTCACCATCCCGCTTCTGTTCACGGCCCTTGCCGGGCTTTTTTCCGAACGCGCGGGCGTGTTTGATATCGGTCTTGAAGGTAAGATGCTGGCGGCAGCCTTCGCATCCGCCTGTGTCGCCTATCTCACGGCAGATCCATGGGCGGGTCTGCTGGCGGGCATTACCGTTTCCATCCTGTTTTCGCTGATTCACGGTTTTGCCGTCATCACCAATCGTGGCAACCAGATCGTGTCGGGCGTGGCGCTCAACTTCATCGCCGCCGGTCTGACGGTGGTTCTGGGGCAGGCATGGTTCGGGCAGGGCGGCCGCACGCCGCAATTGCCCTCCGAGGGCCGCTTTGCGCCGATCATCCTGCCCGGTGCGGATGCGATGCGCGAAGTGCCTTTCATCGGCCCGCTCTACGCCAATGTCATTTCCGGCAACAACATCCTTACCTATCTCGCCTTTCTGGCGGTTCCGCTGTCCTGGTGGGTGCTTTATCGCACTCGCTTCGGCCTTCGCCTGCGCGCGGTCGGTGAAAACCCGGGCGCGGTCGATACGGCAGGCATTTCTGTCACATGGATGCGTTTCCGCGCGGTCATCGTTGCCGGTTTCCTCTGCGGTTTCTCGGGCGCCTATCTCGCGGTGGCGCAATCGGCGGCCTTCATCGCCAACATGTCGGCCGGCAAGGGTTATATCGCGCTGGCGGCATTGATCTTTGCGAAATGGAAGCCGGTGCCGGTCATGTTCGCCTGCCTGCTCTTCGGTTTTCTGGATGCTTTCGCCAACTTCATGCAGGGCAAATCCGTGCCGGGTATCGGGGAAGTGCCGGTGCAGATCTTCCAGGCCATGCCCTATATTCTGACCTGCATCCTGCTTGCCGGTTTCATCGGCGTTGCCAAGCCCCCCAAGGCCGGTGGCGTTGCCTATGCGAAGGAGCGTTAAGCTTATGTCCTCCGACCCCAAATCCGCCCACCCTGAATCCCATGCCCTGTTCGAGGCGGCGGTGGAGGCTATGGCCTTTGCCTATGCGCCCTATTCGAAATTTCCGGTCGGCGCAGCGATCCGTGCTGATGACGGCAAAATCTACAAGGGCGCGAATATCGAAAACATCTCCTTCCCGCAGGGCTGGTGCGCGGAACCATCAGCCATCAGCGCCATGATCATGGGCGGGGCAAAGAAGATCAGCGAAGTCGCCGTTATCGCCGAAAAGCTGCCGCTCTGCACGCCCTGTGGCGGCTGCCGCCAGAAGATCGCCGAATTCGCCTCGCCGGAGACGAAGATCTATCTCTGCGATGAAACCGGCGTCCAGAAGGTCATGACCATGGAAGAGCTTTTGCCATCCGTCTTCAAGACCGAGCTGCCCTAATGACGGATGGTTTGATCGATATTCTGGTGGAACGCCTGAACGGCCTGATGCCGCGTGTCGCCATCGTTCTCGGCTCCGGCCTGGGATCGCTGGTGGAGGAAGTCAGCGATCCGATCCGTGTGCCCTACGCAGATCTCCCTGGCTTTCCCGCCGGTGGCGTTTCCGGTCATGCGGGCGAACTGGTTGCGGGTTATCTCGGCGGCGAGCCTGTCATGATGCTGTCCGGCCGGGTGCATTTCTACGAAAAGGGCGATCCGGCCGCCATGCGTCCGGTCATCGAGGCGCTGGCCGGTCTCGGCGTGCAGTCGCTCATCCTCACCAATTCGGCAGGTTCGGTCAGGCAGGATATGCCGCCCGGCTCGGTCATGCAGATCACCGATCACATCAATTATTCCGGCATGAACCCGCTGATCGGCGAAGAAAGCGACCGCCGCTTTGTCGGCATGACCACGGCTTACGATCCGGATCTGATGCTCGCCATGCGCAATGCCGCCATCCGCGCGACGGTGCCTCTGTTCGGTGGCGTCTATATGTGGTTCTCCGGCCCGAGCTTCGAAACGCCGGCGGAAATCCGCATGGCGCGGCTGTTGGGTGCCGATGCCGTCGGCATGTCCACTGTGCCGGAAGTCATCCTCGCCCGCTTTTTCGGGATGCGCGTTGCCGCCGCATCGGTTATTACCAATTACGGTGCCGGCATGACCGGCGCGGAGCTGAGCCATGAAGAAACCAAGGATATGGCTCCCATAGGTGGCAAGAGGCTTGCCGCTATCTTAAAGGAAATGATCGCAGGAGGAGCGTGACCATGGAACTCCAGCGTCCGCGCGAAGCGGCTGCCCTCACATTGTCCTTGCTGGACCTGACCAATCTCAAGGAAGATTGCACGCCCGAGCAGATTGCTGCTTTGTGCCAGAGGGCGCACACCGAATATGGCAACACGGCCGCAATCTGCATCTGGCCGCGTTTCGTCGCGCAGGCACGCGCCGCTTTCGGAAAAGACCATGCGATCCGTATCGCCACGGTCGTTAATTTCCCATCGGGCGATCTGGATGTTGCGACTGTGGTTGCGGAAACCGAAGCGGCGATCCGCGACGGTGCCGATGAAATCGATCTGGTCATTCCCTATCGTAAATTCATAGCAGGCGATGAATCGGCTGTTTCCGAGATGGTGGCCGCCGTGCGCAAGGCCTGTGTCGCACCCGTTTTGCTCAAGGTCATTCTCGAAACCGGTGAGCTGAAGGACAAGGCCCTGATCCGACGCGCCTCCGAACTCGCCATTGCCGAAGGGGCGGATTTCATCAAGACCTCGACCGGCAAGGTCGCCGTCAACGCCACGCTGGAAGCCGCCGACATCATGTTGCAGGCGATCCGCGACAGCAGGCAGAAGGTGGGCTTCAAGCCCGCTGGCGGCATCGGCACGGTGGAAGATGCGACGCTTTATCTGCGGCTGGCGGAAACCATCATGGCGCCCAACTGGGCCATGCCGTCTACCTTCCGTTTCGGCGCTTCGGGTGTTCTCGACGATGTCTTGAACGTGTTGGCCGGTGGCGAGCCGGCCAAGGCCGCCAGCGGGTATTGAGCTTGATTCCGCAGGAAATCATCCGCCGCAAACGCGATGGCCTGTCCCTTGAGCCACAGGAGATTGCCGCTTTCATAGAGGCGCTCTCTAAGGACGGCATATCGGAAGGCCAGGCTGCTGCCTTTGCCATGGCGGTGTTTTTTCGTGGCATGAGCCGTGACGAGATGGTGGCGCTGACGCTCGCCATGCGCGACAGCGGCGACGTCCTGTCCTGGAGCGATATTGGCAGGCCGGTGGCGGACAAGCACTCGACCGGCGGCGTCGGCGACAATGTCTCCCTGATGCTCGCTCCAATCGTCGCCGCCTGCGGTCTCGCCGTGCCGATGATTTCCGGCAGGGGCCTTGGCCATACCGGTGGCACGCTCGACAAGCTGGAAGCGATCCCCGGTTACAATGTCATGCCGGACGAGACGCTGTTTCGCCGGACGGTGAAGACGGTCGGCTGCGCCATCATCGGCCAGACGGGCGATCTCGCACCCGCAGACAAGCGCCTTTATGCCATTCGCGACGTGACCGCGACGGTGGATTCCATTCCGCTGATCACCGCTTCCATCCTGTCGAAGAAGCTTGCGGCCGGGCTGCAGACGCTGGTTCTGGATGTGAAGGTGGGCAACGGCGCTTTCATGCAGAGCGTGGAGGATGCCCGTAATCTGGCCCGCGCACTGGTCGATGTGGCGAATGGCGCAGGCCTGCCGACAACCGCCCTGATAACCGACATGAACCAGCCGCTTGGCGATGCCGCAGGCAATGCGGTTGAAATCGTCAATTGCCTGGAGTTTCTGGCTGGCCGCAAGGCGGGGACACGTCTGGAAAAAGTGGTCCTTGCCTTTGCGGCGGAAATGCTGGTGCAGGCTGGCAAGGCCGCCACTCTGGATGACGGTCAGGCGCTGGCTGAGGCCGCTCTTTCCTCCGGTCGGGCCATGGAAGTCTTTGCGAAAATGGTGACGGCACTTGGTGGGCCCTCGGATTTCGTCGAGCATCCGTCGCACTACCTGCCGTCCGCGCCGGTCATTCTACCGGTTTCGGCTCCGCGCAGCGGCTGGCTCGCCTCCTGTGCAACGCGCGATCTCGGCATGGTCGTTGTGGAGCTTGGCGGCGGCAGAAGAAAGCCATCGGACACGATCGATCCTTCCGTCGGTATCTCGGATATCCTGGCGCTCGGCACAAAAGTGGAAAAGGGCGAACCGATCGCCAGCGTCCATGCGGCGTCCAGGGACGAAGCCGAGCGTGCCGTCAAAACTATAGCGTCCTGCTACGGGATTGCTGACAGAGCCCCAGAGATCGGCGCGCCCATTATCGAGCGAATTACCTGACCAGCCGCATTTCGCCGCCCGATACCTTGAAAGACGATAATTGTTTCAGGAAGCTCATGCCAATCAGCATGTTGCTCAGCGCATTGTCCTTCAGCACCATGGCGTCAACATTCTGAACGCGGATCGCGCCGATTTCCACCCGGTCGAGCTTTACATAGGCTGCCATGGTCTGGCCGTTGGCGGTCGAGATCGGATATTTGTAGTCGAGGCTGTTGACGCCGTAACCCAGTCGCCGGGCGATTGTCTCGTTGATGGCGACCATGGAGGCGCCGGTATCGACAAGCCCGTCGAAAGATTTGCCGTTGATGCGGAAGGCGGCGTTGAAATGGCCGCGAGCATCCGCCTTCAAATTGACGCCACCGCCGAGCGAAACGGTTTCGGGCTTCGCGGTTTCGGATTTCACTTCAGCTTTTTCAGCTTCAGCGGCCGGACGCGGCTGAAACTTTTCCACCAGCGCCGGAATTTGCGTGGCGCTGACCGAAAGGCCGATAAGCAGAAAAATTGTGCGCGTCAGCAAATCGTCGCTCCTGAAAGGGCAGGGTTATCCTTGGGCAGGATAGACGTAAAACATGCTGAAATCTTAAAAGAAAAAGCCATTCGCCGCTTGTCGGGGCGGCGAATGGCGCAAACGGTTAAACGATGATGAACGGTCTTATTTCGTGCCGTACATGCGGTCGCCCGCATCGCCGAGACCGGGAACGATATAGCCCTTTTCGTTCAGCTGCTTGTCGATCGCGGCGGTGTAGATCGGCACATCGGGATGTGCTTCACGGAAATTCTTGATGCCCTCGGGTGCGGCCAGCAGACACAGGAAGCGGATGTTCTTCGCGCCCCGCTCCTTCAGTTTTTCAACTGCAGCGATGGAGGAATTGCCGGTCGCCAGCATGGGATCGACGACGATGATGAGGCGCGCATCGAGGCTTTCGGGAGCCTTGAAGTAATATTCGACGGCCTCCAGCGTATCGTGGTCGCGATAGACACCGATATGGGCAACACGCGCAGAAGGAACGAGTTCGAGCATGCCTTCCAGCAGACCGTTTCCGGCGCGCAGGATGGAGGCGAAAACCAGCTTCTTGCCCTCAAGCACCGGAGCCTCGATGGTTTCGAGCGGCGTATCGATGGTTTCCATCGTCATTTCAAGGTCGCGCGTCACTTCATAGCAGAGCAGCGTCGAGATTTCCCTGAGCAGGCGGCGGAAGCCGGCCGTCGAGGTTTCCTTCTTGCGCATGATGGTAAGTTTGTGCCGCACCAGCGGATGTTCGATGACTGTGACGCCGTCCATGAAACTGGCCTTCCTTTTTATCTTGTGCCCCTGTCATTCACCGAAAGAGCGCTTTTCGCAAGTCTTCTTCGCGGTTTTACCCTGCCAACAACAAAGTCAGCCTTGATCGAGTCTCGCAAGCAGCCGCTCACGTGTTGCGTCATCCACAAAGGCGCATTCCAGCGCGGTGCGGGTCATGCGGTTGATCTCGGCGTCACTGAAGCCGAATGCGTCTGTGGCCAGCGCATATTCGCGGGCAAGTGAGGTGAAGAAGAACGGCGGATCGTCGGAATTGATGCAGACGCGTACCCCTAAATCGCTGAGATTTTTCAAAGGATGGCTGGTGAAATCGGGATAGACGCCAAGAGCGATGTTCGAACCCGGGCAAACCTCCAGAACCGTTCCCGTCTCAACCAGCCGGGCAACGAGATCGGCATCTTCGATGGCGCGCACGCCGTGGCCGATCCGCGCCGGCTTGACGAGATCGAGCGCATCGGCAACGCTTTCCGGGCCGCAGACCTCACCCGCATGGATGGTCAGCCCAAGGCCCGCATCGCGGGCAATATCGAAGGCGCGGGCGTAGTCTGCAACCCGGCCCATGCGCTCTTCGCCGGCCATGTTGAAGCCGGTCACCAGCGGATGCCGGGCGCGGGCCGCATATTCCGCCGCCGCGATCACCCGTTCAGGACCGAAATGCCGCTCGCCGGTTACGATGATGCGGGTTTCGATGCCGGTTTTTTCTTTCGCAACCCGGATGCCTTCGGCGATACCGGCAAGATAGGCGTCTGCGCCGAGCCCGATGCGGTCACCATGGTCTGGCGAGATGATAATTTCGCTATAGATGGTGTTGGCCTGCGCAAGCTCGGTCAGATAGGTTTCCGTCAGGACCGCATAATCCTCATCCGTCTTGAACACCTGCGCCACCGCGTCATAACACTGGATGAATTCGGCAAAATCCGACCAGACATATTGGCCGTCACGCAGGAAGCCGCTGGTGTCTATGCCGTATTTCTCCGCCTGTTTCGCAACGAGGGCGGGCGGTGCCGCACCTTCGATGTGGCAGTGAATTTCCGCTTTCAGCAAATGTGATGTCAAATGAAGCTCCTGCCGTGTGAACCGGCCTCGATGCCAAGATGGTGGGCGATGCTTTCGCCGATATCGGCGTAGCTTGAACGGATGCCGACGTCACGCGAGCGAATGCCCGGTCCGAATGCCATGATCGGCACTCGCTCGCGTGTATGGTCCGTGCCCCGCCACGTGGGGTCGCAACCGTGGTCGGCGGTGAGAAGGGCGATATCTCCCGGTTTCATCTTGCGATGGATTTCGGGAATGCGTGCGTCGAAAGCCTCAAGGGCGGCGGCATAACCGGCAACGTCGCGGCGGTGGCCATAAAGCATGTCGAAATCGACGAAATTGGTGAAGACAAGATCGCCGTTTTCGGCCTCGTCGATGGCGTGCAGCGTCGCATCCATCAGGGCGGCGTTGCCGTTTGCCTTGATGACGCGCGAAACACCCTGATGGGCATAGATATCGCCGATCTTGCCGATCGCGTGCACTTTCCGGCCAGCTTCGACAAGGCGGTCGAGCAACGTCGGTTCGGGCGGCGGAACGGAGAAATCGCGGCGGTTACCGGTGCGCTCAAAAGTGGCGACGGTCTCGCCGATGAAGGGGCGGGCAATGACACGGCCGATATTCAGCGGATCGAGCAGTTTGCGCACTATCTCGCAGAGCGCGATAAGCCGCTGCAGCCCGAAATGGGTCTCATGTGCAGCGATCTGGAACACGGAATCGGAAGAGGTGTAGCAGATCGGCTTGCCGGTCCTGATGTGCTCTTCGCCAAACTTGGCGATGATCTCGGTGCCGGAAGCGTGGCAATTGCCGAGGATGCCGGGAATATCGGCCTCTTTGCAGATGGCCTCCACCAGTTCCGGAGAAAAGGCGTCCCCTTCGGTCGGAAAGTATCCCCAGTCGAAGGTGACGGGCGTGCCCGCGATTTCCCAATGTCCGGAGGGCGTATCCTTACCCTTGGAGATTTCACTGGCGGAGCCATGCAGGCCGAAAATACGCTCCGGTCGCTCCATGCCGGCGGGAATGTCGCCGCTTGACTGGCTGGCAATCTCGAGCAGGCCAAGCGAGCACATGTTCGGCAGTTTCAGCGGACCCGACCGAAGCCCCGCTTTGTCTGCTGCACCCGCCGCGCAGAATTCGGCGATGTGGCCGAGCGTATCGGCGCCAAGGTCGCCATAACGCTCCGCGTCAGGCGCGCCGCCGACGCCGAAGGAATCCAGAACGAGAAGAAATGCTCTTGCCATAACTCACCGAAACAAATTGCGCCGACGGGCAATGTCAGACCGAACTGTCGTTATAGATCAGCAAAACGTGAAGAAGGAAGTGATTTTATGAACCATCTGGTAAAACCAGATGCTCAATCCTCGTCCCGTTTCGATTTCGGCGCGTTGAGATTGCGCAGGACGTACCAGCCGGCCGCAACCACCATAGCCGCCAGAATATACCAGGTCACGGCGTAGGACAGATGGTTGTTGGGGAAGGTGAGCATGGTCTTGCCGCCGACCGGAAAGCCGCCCGGATTGGGTGTCGCATCGGCATCGACATAGAACGGCGCGACATCGGAAAGGCCGGATGCCTGCGATATCTGCGGGATGTTGCGGGAGTACCAGCGCCCATTTGCCGGATCGTTGGTTCGAAGGAAAAGCCCGCCGGTTTCCGGCGCACGCATCAATCCGACGATCTCGACATTTCCGGCGGGTTCGCCTTCCCGCCTGGAGGACGGGTCCCGTTTGTCGGAAGGCACGAAGCCGCGATTGACGATGACGCTTGAACCGTCTTCGCGCCTGAGCGGCGTCATCACCCAGTAGCCGGGGCCGAGATCGCTGACCGTATAGACCTGAACTTGTTTGTCATTAAGGAAGGTGCCGGACAGTTTTACACGGCGATATTCATAGCCAGCGGGATCGGTTAGGGCCGGCCATTCGGCAGCAGCAGGGGCTTCGACGGGGGCGGCATGGGCGCGGGCTTCGATACGCGCGATCAGGTCGAGCTTCCAGGAAAGACGTTTGACCTGCCATGTCCCGAGCGCAAGCAGAGAGCCCGTCAGGACAATGGTTAGAAACAGGACGACGATTGCCGCGGGGCGGATACGGCGCTTTTGCGGGGTGGTTGTCGATGGATCGGTCATGGTTTCACAGTCCTTGCAAGGCCATGCGGCTTGCCACGGCAGCGCTTTTGGCCGCAGGCATCCGGTCTTCCAGCAAATAACCCCATAAATCGCACCACGATTCATGGGGTTATGTGTTGGTGCGTTAGCCGGCCCGCCGGAAAACCGGCAGGCCGTTGATTTATGCTGCTCAGGGCAGGTTCTTCACATCTTCGATGTGCAGCGGCATCATGTTCTTGTTCATGTTGTACATGACCCAGAGCGAGCCGGAGAGCGTGATCAGGAGCACCACGACGGTGAAGATCAGCGCCATGAAGGTCCAGCCGCCTTCGGACCTGGTGTCCATGTGCAGGAAGTAGATCATGTGCACGAAGATCTGGATGACGCCGAGACCCATGATCGCGATGACGAGCAGGGTCTTGTTTTCAAGAACGTCGCCCATGACCAGCCAGAAGGGGATCGCCGTCAGGATAACCGACAGGACGAAGCCGATCATGTAGCTCTTGAAGGTGCCGTGGCTCGCGCCATCATGGTGATGGTCGTCGCCATGCGCGTCGTGGTGTGCGTGTGCTTCGGAACTCATCACAGAACTCCCATGAGATAAACGAAGGAGAAGACGCCGATCCAGATGACGTCAAGGAAGTGCCAGAACATCGAAAGGCACATCAGGCGACGCTTGTTTGCCGCGATCAGACCGTGCTTGGAGACCTGGAACATCAGCGTGACGAGCCAGATAATGCCGAAGGTAACGTGCAGACCGTGCGTGCCGACCAGCGCGAAGAAGGCGGAGAGGAAGGCCGAACGCTGCGGGCCTGCGCCTTCCGCGATCAGGTGATGGAACTCGTAAAGTTCCACGGCAAGGAAGGCGAGGCCGAAGAGGCCGGTCACGCCAAGCCACACCAGTGTCGACTTCACCTTCTTCTTTTCCATTTCCAGCATGGCAAAGCCATAGGTGATAGAGGAGAAGAGCAGGAAGCCGGTATTGATCGCCACGAGCTTCAGATCGAACAGATCCGCACCCGAAGGACCGGCCGCATAGTTGCGGCCGACAACGGCATAGGTGGCAAACAGGGTCGCGAAGATGAGGCAGTCGCTCATCAGGTAGAGCCAGAAGCCCAGCGAGGTGCCGTTCTCCGGGTGATGGTCTTCCTTCAGGTAGAAGACCGGTGGTTCAGCGCCGTCGACGCTTTGTGCAGGTGCATGAGCCATATTCGTTACGCCTGTTCAGCAAGCAGCTTCGTACGTTCCGCTTCGACTGTCGAAACATCGGAAGCCGGAATGTAATATTCGCGGTTGTAGTTGAAGGTATGGGCGATCGAGACCGCGATGATGGCGAGCATGGACAGAGCCGCCAGCCACCAGATGTGCCACACCAACGCAAAGCCGAGCACCACGCTGATGGCGCTGATGATCACGCCCGCACCGGTGTTCTTCGGCATATGGATCGGGATGTAACCTTCAAGCGGACGGACATAACCGCGCTTCTTCATATCCGCCCAGGCGTCGACGTCATGAACGACCGGCGTGAAGGCGAAGTTGTAGGCCGGCGGCGGCGACGAGGTCGACCATTCCAGCGTACGCCCGTGATAGGGATCGCCGGTAACGTCGCGGAGCTGATCGCGCTTGAGGAAGCTGACGATGAGCTGGATGACGAAGGAGGCGATGCCGAGCGCGATCAGGAAGGCGCCGAAGGCCGCGATCACGAACCAGATCTGCAGCGAATTGTCCTCGAACTGGCTGATACGGCGGGTCACGCCCATCAGGCCGAGAATGTAGAGCGGCATGAAGGCGAAATAGAAGCCGATGAACCAGAACCAGAAGGACAGTTTGCCCCAGAAAGGATCGAGGCGGTAACCGAAGGCCTTCGGGAACCAGTAGACGATACCCGCGAGCACACCGAACACCACGCCACCGATGATGGTGTTGTGGAAGTGGGCAATCAGGAACAGCGAGTTGTGCAGCACGAAGTCCGCCGGCGGAACGGCAAGAAGAACACCGGTCATGCCGCCGATGACGAAGGTGATCATGAAGCCGATCGTCCACAGCATCGGGACATCGAACTTGATGCGGCCCTTATACATGGTGAAGAGCCAGTTGAAGATCTTGGCACCCGTCGGGATCGAGATGATCATCGTGGTGATGCCGAAGAACGCGTTCACGCTTGCGCCGGAACCCATGGTGAAGAAGTGGTGCAGCCACACGACATAAGCGAGGATGGTGATGACGCCCGTGGCGTAGACCATCGAGGCATAACCGAAAAGGCGCTTGTTGGAGAAGGTCGAGACGATTTCCGAGAAGACGCCGAATGCCGGCAGGACCAGAATGTAAACTTCGGGATGGCCCCAGATCCAGATGAGGTTGACATACATCATCGGGTTGCCGCCGAGATCGTTGGTGAAGAAGTTGGTGCCAACGTAACGGTCGAGGGTCAGAAGCGCGAGCGTGCCGGTCAGGATCGGGAACGAGGCCACGATCAGGATGTTGGAACACAGCGATGTCCAGACGAAGATCGGCAGGCGCATCATGGTCATGCCAGGTGCGCGCATCTTGATGATCGTGACGATCAGGTTGATACCTGAGAGCGTCGTTCCCACACCGGCGATCTGTAGGCCCCAGATGTAATAATCCACGCCCACACCCGGACTGCCGTCAATGCCGGAAAGCGGCGGATAGGCAAGCCAGCCGGTCTGCGCATATTCACCGATGAACAGCGAGATCATGGTGATGACGGCGCCGGCCGTGGTCATCCAGAAGGAGAAGTTGTTGAGGAAGGGGAACGAAACGTCGCGGGCGCCGATCTGTAGCGGCACGACGAAGTTCATCAGGCCGGTGATCATCGGCATGGCCATGAAGAAGATCATGATGACGCCGTGGGCCGTGAAGATCTGGTCGTAATGGTGTGGCGGAAGGTAACCTTCCGATCCGCCGGAGGCGATCGCCTGCTGGACGCGCATCATGATGGCATCGGCGAAACCGCGCAAAAGCATGACCAGCGCCAGGATGATGTACATGATACCGATCTTCTTGTGATCGATGCTCGTGAACCATTCATTCCAGAGGTAGCCCCAGAGGCGGAAATAGGTGAGGGCGCCGACGACGGCGATACCGCCCAGAGCCACGGCCGCGAAGGTCGCGACGAGAATGGGCTCGTGAAGCGGGATGGACTCCCATGTCAGCTTCCCGAACAGGAACGACGTTTGATCGGAATTGACGATCATTTTTAGCCTCTTGCGATTCTAAGACATAAGATCGGCGCAGCCATTGGCCGCGCCGCATAATGCCGGGACGTATCCGTCAGCCAGCGACTTGTTTCGTTTCCGGCAGCGCCGCAGGCTCGAAAGTCTGACCTTCGATCGCAGCCGGAGTGGATTGGGGACCGCTGGCAACGCCATAGGGCGCAAGCGGCGTGCAGACGACGGAGTTCAGCGCCTTGGCGATGTCGATGCCTTCCTTGCCGCCGCCGCCCTTGGCGTCGATATGCATCATGTCGCGCATGCAGAGCTTGTTGGGCTCGACACAGCGGTTGAGGATGGCGCTGTAGAGTTCCGGATCGACGGAGGCGAAATACTGAACCGGCTCACGCTCCGACGGCTTGGCGAATTCGAGATATTCCTGACGGCCGAAGCCCTTGCCGCCTTCCTTCGCCTTCGCCACCCACTGGTCGAAGCCCTGCTGGCTCAGGCCATGGAACTTGAAGCGCATATGGGAGAAGCCGGGGCCGGAGAAGTTGGCCGAGAAGCCGTCATAGACGCCTTCCTTGTTGATGACCGCGTGCAGCTTGGTCTGCATGCCGCCCATGGCGTAGATCTGGCCGGCAAGTGCGGGAACGAAGAAGGAGTTCATCGCGGTCGTGCCGGTGATCTTGAAGTTGATCGGGACATCGACCGGAGCGGCGAATTCATTGACACTGCCAATGCCCAGTTCGGGATAGAAGAACAGCCACTTCCAGTCCATGGCCACCACTTCGACCGTGATCGGCTTGGTCTCGGCGGTGACCTGGCGGTTCTCGTCGATACGCTCCAGCGGACGATAGGGGTCGAGACGGTGGGTGGAAATCCAGGTGACCGTGCCGAGCATCAGGATGATGGCGACCGGGGCCGACCAGATCACCATTTCAAGGCGCGTCGAGTGATGCCACTCGGGATCGTAATCCTCCGCCTTTGCCGATTCGCGGTACTTCCATGCGAAGAACAGCGTCAGGACGATGACCGGAACGATGATAAGCAGCATCAGAACCGTGGACGTGATGATGAGGTCGCGCTGCTGGATGGCGATGTCACCCGAAGGATTCATCACCACGAGGTTGCAGCCGCTGAGCAGCAACAGTGCCGGGATTGCCAGAAGGGCGGACGGGAGTTTTTTGATCATGCGCACGTTCTTTGGACTCGTACAGTTTGGATTATGCCGCGATTAATTGCCGAACATCATTTTTGAAATGAGGTATATTGTCGCGGTGCAGCGAAACCTTCGCGATGCACCATGTGCGGGCAGAGCTGCGTTTGAAGACGGAGCGGGTGCATTATCGCATAGCGAGCTTCCCGGGCAAGCCTTTCTTGCCAAACTTCAATTGACGTTACGGAGGGTGCGTGTGACAATCCGTCGCATCGTAACGCAACGGAAGAGGAGCCGGCGCGTTACAGGAAATGGTTCGTCCATGACGCAGGAGGAATATTATGAGTTATAGCAATGCTGCTCCATCTTTTGGGCAGGCGCCGGAAGCAAACGGTCATGGAACCGATCCGGTCAAGGTCGATCCGGATCGCATCACAATCGCGGTCATTCTTGCGAGAATGACTGAGTTTTTCGACTTCTTTATCTATGCCATTGCCTCCGCGCTCGTTTTTCCGCACGTTTTCTTCTCCTTCGTCGACCCGCTGACGGCTACGCTTTATTCCTTTGCAGTCTTCTCTCTGGCCTTTATCGCAAGGCCGATCGGCTCGCTGATCTTCCTCCAGATCGACCGAAAGTTCGGCCGTGCCGTCAAGCTGATGGCCGCGCTGTTCACGCTCTGTGGTTCAACGATGGCGATCAGCTTTCTTCCCTCCTATGCGGAAGCCGGCGTGCTCGCTCCCTGTCTTCTGGCGGTGTTCCGCATCGGTCAGGGTCTCGGCCTTGGCGGCGCATGGGATGGTCTCGTCTCATTGCTCGCCATGAATGCACCGCCGAAGCAACGCGGCTGGTACGCCATGATGCCGCAGATCGGCGCGGCGATGGGCTTCGGTCTCGCCAGCGCGTTCTTCATCGTTTTCGTCACACAGCTTTCCAATGCGGAATTCCTCGCCTGGGGCTGGCGTTTCCCCTTCTTCGTGGCGCTGGCGCTGAACGTTCTCGCGCTCTTTGCCCGCCTGCGCATGATCGTGACGCCGGAATTCCAGGCCATGCTTGAACAGCACGAGCTGGAGCCGCGCCCCATGTTCAAGATGTTGCGCTCGCAGTTTCCGGTCGTGGTCACAGGTGCATTCGTGCCGCTGGCAAGCTTTGCGCTCTTCCATCTGGTCACGGTTTTCCCGCTGAGCTGGGTTTCCCTCAACACCACCCAGCGTGTTTCGGACTTCCTGTTCGTGCAGTTTGTCAGCGCCATCATCGCCGGTGGCATGATCGTGGTTTCAGGGATTCTGGCCGACAGGATCGGCCGGCGGAAGCTTCTGGCTGTCGCAGCAGTGCTGATCGGTCTGTTCAGCCTTGTTGCACCCGTCCTTCTGAGTTCGGGCGATATCGGCCGCTATCTCTTCGTGTTGATCGGCTTTTCGCTGCTTGGTCTGTCCTTCGGTCAGGCGGGCGGTGCGCTCGCTTCCCGCTTCAGCCGCGAATACCGTTATACCGGCGCATCGCTCACCTCGGATATTTCCTGGCTGATCGGTGCCGGTTTCGCCCCGCTTGTCGCACTTGGATTTTCGTCCAAATTCGGACTGTTTGCGGTCGGAATTTACCTGATGTCCGGTGCGGTCTGTACCCTGGTCGCGCTTTGGTTTAGCCGCACGCTGGACATGCCGTCGGAGTAAGCAGGGCAATTTAACAACCTCTGCAGCCATCGCGCCGCGGAATCCTGTCGGATTTCGCGGCGTTTTTGTTTTTTTATTGCGCCGGATCGATTTTAATCTTGACTCGGTCCTTCATGAAATATTATGTAAGCAATACTGACGTAATTCAGTGTGTCTCATTGCCGGAAATGCCGGCCTTCAGGGAACGCAATGCGAACGACGACGATCATTATTTGCGAAAAAGCGGCCATCGCCGCCAAGCCGTTTGACGGCCGCAAAACGACCGTTCGCGCCATTAAACGCCGATAAGCAGAAGAATGAGGAGCAGCCAGGTCGCCTGCGGCTCCGCCCGCAGAGTGCCGGCTGACGCGCCGGGTTTCGGGAAAGAGGGCGATGCCGCGCGAAATGCGCAACGAGAGGAGAGAACCTTGAGCGTGACGGAGCAAAAATTCGGCCTTTACGATGCGGCTTTTGAAAAAAGCAGCTGTGGCGTCGGTTTCATCACCCGCAAGGACGGCGTGCAGACGCATGATGTGCTGAAGCGCGGCCACGAGGCGCTCTGTGCCGTGCCGCATCGCGGCGGCATGTCGGCGGAAGGTGTCGGCGATGGTGCCGGCGTGTCGCTGGATTTGTCGCTCTCCTTCTTTCGGGAATTGACCGGTGAGGCCGGCTTGCAGGCCGGTCGCTTCGGCGTCGGCAATTTTTTCCTGCCGCAGAATCCCGCGTTCCACGGTGAGGCGGTCGGTATCATCGCAAACGCCCTCAAGGAGCAGGGGTTTTCGGTCCTGCTTGCCCGCGATGTACCGGTCAATGACGCGGCGATCCGCCCCGCCGCCATCCCTTACCAGTTGCCGATCCGGCAATGGGTTTTCTCGGCTCCTGCCGAATGCGCAACCCTCGCCGAATTCGACTGGCGCATCCACAAGGCGCTGCTGGCCATCGAGGCGCTTGCCTATACCGTGCCGGAACTTGCCGGCTTTTATCCGCTGTCGCTCAGCGCCCGCACGCAGGTTCTGAAAGGGCGTCTGAACTCGCATGAGGTCATGCCCTATTTCTGTGACCTTACCGATCCGCGCCATGAAGTGCATACGATGTATTTCCACACGCGGTTTTCCACCAATACCGATCCGCATCCCTCCATGGCGCAGCCCTTCCGCCTGATGGCGCATAATGGCGAACTCAATACCGACAAGAAGAACCGGCTGTCTGAAGCGGCCGTGGCGCTGGCGAAGAATGCCAGCATCATCCGGCCGAAGGGCCAGTCGGATAGCTGCCGTCTGGATCAGACCCTGCAGGCACGGGTAATGGAAGACGGTCTCGACCTCGTCACTGCCGTCGTCTCGATGATGCCGCCAGCCTGGGAAAACGACGATACCCTGTCACCGGCCGTGAAAGCGATGCTGGAATATTTCTCGCTTTATGAGGAGAAGAATGACGGCCCGGCCGCGCTGATCTTCGGCGATGGCACCATCATCGGTGCGCGGCTCGATCGCCTCGGCCTGCGCCCGCTGCGCACCGTCGAGACGCAAGATTATCTCTGCGTCATGTCGGAGGCCGGGCAGATCGCGTTTCCGGCGGAAAGCGTCATCCGTCGCGGCCGCATCGAGGCGGGCGGCATGCTTTATTACGATCACGCCGAGCGTCGTGCTTTTTCCACGGTCGAGGCGCTGGAGCTTCTGGCCTCGCGCCGGGACTATCCGTCGCTATTGTCTGAAGCACGCGTAATGCTTGAGGACCTGCCGGAAGTGCCGGCGGAAAAGCAGGGCTCGCCCCTTCGTTACAATGGCGATCTGGAACGGCATCAGCGCTACGTCGCCTATTCGCATAATCAGGAAAGCTTCAAGTTCCTGATGGACCCGATGTTGGCATCAGGCGCGGAAAAAATCTCGGCCATGGGTTATGGCAATGCCATCAACGCGCTCTCCGATCAAGAAGGCGGGGTGGCGAAGTATTTCTCGCAACGCTTCGCGCAGGTTACCAATCCGCCGCTCGACAGTATTCGTGAGGCCGATGGCATGACGTTGCGTGTCGCCCTCGGTGCGAAGCCGAACAGCGGCGCGAAGAAGGCCCGCCAGATCGTCGTGCGCTCTCCGATCCTGACCCATCTCGATATGCTGCGTATTCGCGAACAGTCGGAGACGCCCCTTCGCCGTTTTGAAATGCTCTATTCGCCGGTCTTCGATGTTGCGGAGGCCAATGAAACGGCCCTACGGCAGGCAATTGATGACCTCTGCGATGAGGTTGTGGCTTTCGCGGCAGAGGAAGGCGGCATCGCCGTCACCACCGACCGGCATGTCTCGGCAGGCCGCGCGGCTCTACCGATGATCATGGTCGTTTCCGCCATCAACCAGCGGCTGATCGAAGAAGGCCTGCGGCTGCGCGTTTCCCTGATCGTTGAAAGCGGACAGTTTTCTTCCTCGCATCACATCGCAGCGGGCCTCGGCTTCGGGGCGTCGGCGGTCTATCCGCTCGGCGTGCAGTTCCGTGCGGAGGAAAAATTCGCCGCCGATGCCGACAAGGCGTTCAAGCGTTTTGCCAAGGCTGCTGAAAAGTCGCTGATGAAGACCATGGGCAAGGTCGGGCTGTGCACGGCGGAAAGTTATATCGGCGGCGAGTTCTTCGAACCGAATTTCCTCGATACCAACGATCCGGTGCTGAAGCGCTATTTCCCGAATGTGAAGACCCCGGTCGGTGGCGTCACCTTCGCCGTTATCGCGCAGGCGGTGGCCGACTGGCATCGCAAGGCGCTATCGGTGAAGGGCGAAAACGACATTCCGCTGCTCGGCCTCTTCAAGGAACGCGCGGAAGGCGCCGGCCATTCCTATGGCACGACGGCGGTGCGCGGTTTCGTGGACATGACGGAAGAAAAGATCGGTTTCGATAAGGGAACCGAAAACGAGGAGATGCTGCGTCTTTTGCCGCTCAACCGGCTGGAGGATGCTTTCGGTCTCAACGATGCGGCCTATTATCACAACAGCTTCGACCGGCTGACCCCTGACGCCATCGACAAATTCGAGGTAACGCCCGGTTACCGCGCCTTCGCCCGCATGATGGCGGAGGAAAGGGCGCGCCGCCCCGCCGCTTTGCGCGATGTTCTGGAATTGCCGGCCGATGTGACCTTCGCCGGTTCCGCAGAAGAATTCCGCCGGGAAATGGGCCGCTTTTCCCGGCAGGGCAATAACAGCTTCATGGTGCGCGGATTGCGCTGCGAAGAGGCGGGAGACGGCGCTTTCCGGCTGCAGCTGACCGGCCCGCACGGTCATGAGCTTGCCCGGCTTGCTGCGCTCGGCCAGTCGCTGCTCGACCGTTTCGGTGCGGATATTCCCGGCCACTGGCTGGAAGGTGGCGCGCTCATGGTTCAGGTGAAGGGCGAAGCCTCCGCTTATCTCTCGCTTATCCGCACCGCGCCGGAAAGCATCCCGCTCGATGCCGTTCAGAAGGCGAGCGAGATCACCAAGACCCTCGCATCGGGCGCCATGAGCCATGGTGCGCTGGTGGCCGCCGCCCATGAGGCGGTTGCCCACGGTACCAACATGGTCGGCGGCATGTCCAACTCGGGCGAGGGCGGCGAGCATATTTCCCGTTACGGCACCATTCGCGCCTCGCGCATCAAGCAGTTCGCTTCCGGCCGCTTCGGCGTCTGGGCCGGCTATCTTGCCGATCCGATGCTGGAGGAAATAGAGATCAAGATCGGCCAGGGCGCAAAGCCCGGCGAGGGCGGGCAGTTGCCGTCTCCCAAGGTAACGGTGGAAATCGCCGCCGCGCGTGGCGGCACGCCGGGTGTCGAACTCGTCTCGCCGCCGCCGCATCACGATACCTATTCGATCGAGGATCTGGCCCAGCTCATCCATGACGCCAAGGCAGCGCGCGTGCGCGTCATCGTCAAGCTCGTCTCGTCGGAAGGCATCGGCACGATTGCGGTCGGCGTCGCCAAGGCGGGTGCGGATGTCATCAATGTCGCCGGCAATACCGGCGGCACGGGTGCGGCGGCCGTCACCAGCCTCAAATATACCGGCCGTGCGGCGGAAATCGGCATTGCCGAGGTGCATCAGGCGCTTTGCGCCACCGGCCTGCGCGCCAAGGTGCTGCTGCGTTGCTCCGGCGCGCACCAGACGGCGAGCGACGTGGTGAAATCAGCGCTTCTCGGTGGCGACAGTTTCGAGTTCGGCACGACGGCGCTGATGATGCTGAAATGTGTCATGGCCAAGAACTGCAACATCAAGTGCCCGGCCGGTCTCACCACCAATCAGGAAGCCTTCAACGGCGATCCGCGAGCGCTGGCGCAATATCTCATGAACATCGCCCATGAAACGCGTGAGATTCTGGCAGGCCTTGGGGTCGCCTCGCTACGGGAAGCCCGTGGTCGTTCCGACCTTCTTCATCTCCTCGATCATCCGGCAAGCGTCGGCCAGCTTGACCTCCGGGCAATGCTTGCCGTGGTCGAAGAGGTGAAGATCGACAGCCCCGTTTATATGGAAAAGGACTTCGCACTCGACGATGCCTTCATCGAACTCGTGCGCTCGGCCCTGGTCGACAGCAGGCGCGAGAACATCGAGCTTGGCGGCAATCGTTTCCTCAACAATTGCAACAAGAGCGTCGGCGGCCAGCTCGCCGTCGATATCGAGCGTATGCTGAACCATGAGCTTTCCGATGAAGAGGCGGATGCGCTGCCGGCCGTGAAGCGGGACAGCCGTGGCCGCCGGTTCCTGGAGGCGGGTTCGGTGCGTATCGATACGTCCGGTTCCGCCGGGCAGTCTTTCGGCGCTTTCTGCAATGACGGCATGGTCATGGTCCATACCGGCACGTGCAATGACGGCGTCGGCAAAAGCGCCTGTGGCGGCACCATCGTCGTGCGCTCCCCGGGCGGCGGTTCGGAAGAGGCGGGTGGCAGCGTGCTGGTCGGCAATTTCGCGCTGTTCGGCGCCACCGGCGGCCGCACTTTTGTGGAAGGGCAAGCCGGTGACCGTTTCGCGGTGCGCAACTCCGGTGCCACCGCCGTGGTCGAAGGCGTGGGCGATTTCGCCTGTGAATATATGACCAACGGTGCGGTCCTCAACCTCGGCAGTTTCGGCAAGGGTTTCGGCAACGGCATGAGTGGCGGTTTCGTCTATCAGTATGATCCCTATGGCGATCTGCCGAAGAAGGTCAGCCACGATTCGATCCTGCTCGGCTCGATCACCGGTGAGGACGAACAGGCCGCAATCCACAATCAGGCCGTTCATCAGCTTTTGACCTGGCATGTGTCGGAAACCGGCTCGGCCAAGGCCGCGTGGCTTCTGGAAAACTGGGAGAGCGAACAGCACAATTTCGTCTACGGCATGCCGCGCGCCCTGCTGCTTTATCAGGACAGCGACGAAATTCTGAAGGCCAAGCCCCGCAAAGAGCTGCTGGAAGAACTGGCGTCTGCGCTAGCCGCCCATCAGGTGCGGAAGTTCAAACTCGCCTATCGCGACCGCAAAGCCGTTTTGAACGGAACTGTGCCGGGTCATAGTGAGACGGACACGGAAGAAATGTACGCGCTTCTCAACAATTACACGGTGTTGAGCATGGCGCAGGCAATCGCCCTGCAACGGCTGCCGCTGGCATCCGGCCCCTCCGATCCCGCCATCGAAAAAGCCGTGCGCAATCTCGTCCTCACGGAAGATTATGCGCTGATGCAGCGGCTGCTGAAATATGCACGCGAGGCGCTTTCCGACCATAGTGACGAACAGATTGCGGTGATGATCGCCGCCAAGCGCCTCGACGATTACAAGCAGGCGCTGGCGCGCCGCAACATCTGGTCGGTGGACAGCCCCGGCACCTATGGCTGGATCATTCAGCAGAACCGGAAAAACATCGAGAAGATCGGCCGTCTGCCGGGCTTCGAAGAGCTTTTCGCAGCGCGCGCCATTCCAGATCTTGCCACCGCATCCAGCCACAACAGGGCAGCATGATGAAGATACCCTATATTTCACAGGACGCACCCTTTAACGGTGACCAGCGTGCCTGGCTTTCCGGTTTTCTGGCCGGTCTTCACTCCCGCACCGCCATCGGCCTGGAGACATCGGTTGCCGCTGCCGCTCCAAAAGCAGCGGCCAGCGTGCTGAATGTCCTCGTTGGCACCCAGACCGGCAATGCCGAAGCGCTGGCGATGGATATCGCTGCTGCGGCCCGTGCACAGGGCATGCAGCCCGTAGTGACGGCGCTGGATGATGTCTCGATGGCTGGTCTCAGCGGCATGAAGCGGGTCATCGTCGTAACCTCCACCTATGGCGAAGGCGAAATGCCTGATAATGCCCAGCTTTTTTGGGAGTCGCTCGCCGCTGAAAACGCCCCGCGGCTGGACGAGATGAATTTCGCCGTCCTCGCGCTGGGCGACACCGGTTATGACGGCTTCTGCCAGGCGGGCAAGCTCATCGACACGCGGTTCGAACAACTCGGCGGCAAGCGCATGAAGACGCGTATTGACTGCGATATCGACTTCGAGGATGCGGCCGCAGCATGGATCGGTGAGACCCTGCCGCTTGCACGCGCCATCGATGGCGGCAGCGCGGCGGCGGCCATGTCTGTCGTCGCCGAGCCGCCGGCACGGGCAAAACAGGGATGGAGCCGCAAGAACCCCTACTCGGCTGAGGCAAGCGTCAATCGCCTTCTTTCCGGACCTGCATCGTCGAAGGAAATTCGCCACTACGAGTTTGATCTCGGCGAAAGTGGCCTCGATTACGAGGCGGGCGATGCTCTTGGCGTCGTTCCCCTCAACGACCCAAAGTTGGTGGGTGCGCTGCTCGAACGCTTCGGGGCTGGTACAGACAGCGAAGTCGCCGGGCTGGGCCGGCCGATCGGCGATGCGCTTCTGAACATGTTCGAGATTTCGACGCCCTCACGAGAGCTGGTCGCCGAAATTGGCAAGCGTGCAGGGCATGAAGAACTCAGCCACATCCTTGCGAATGGAGACAGGGAACAGCTTTCCGCCTTTCTCTGGAGCAAGGATATTCTCGACCTGCTTGATCTCGGCGGAAAGTCCGTATTCGACCTTGCCGAATTCGTGACGTTCCTGAAGCCATTGCAGCATCGCGCCTATTCCATCTCTTCCAGCCCTCTGGTTGCGGAAAACAGCGTGCATCTGACGATCGCCAGCGTGCGGTATCGCGCCGAAGGCCGCGATCGTGGTGGCGTGTGCTCCACCTATCTCGCGGACCGGGTGGAAGCGGGTGAGAATGCCGGGATTTTCGTCTCGCCCAACAAGGCGTTTCGTGTGCCGCAGGATAATGATGCGCCTATGATCATGGTGGGACCGGGCACGGGTATCGCGCCTTTCCGGGCATTTTTGCAGGAACGGCAGGCGCGCGGTGCAAAGGGCAGGAACTGGCTGTTTTTTGGCGATCAGCACCGGCAGTCGGATTTCATCTATGAAGATGAACTTGGCGACATGAGCCGCGATGGCGTGCTGACGCGTCTCGATCTCGCATTTTCACGCGATCAGGCGGAAAAGATCTACGTCCAAACCCGCATGCGGCAGAACGGCAAGGCGCTCTACCAATGGCTTGAGGAGGGTGGCTATTTCTATGTGTGCGGTGACGCGACGCGCATGGCGAAGGATGTCGATGACGCCTTGCACCGGATCGTTATTGACGAGGCCGGCATCTCGGCGGAAGCGGCAAGCGATTATGTAAACCGGCTGAAGCGCGAAAAGCGCTATCTGCGTGATGTCTATTAAACGCAGGCGATGATAGGGGGATCACCTCCCCGCTCCAAATGCCTCAGCAATTGGAGCAGGTGGTCTCTGCGTCGCGCTGCTTGAAGAAATAATCGCGCCCGATCGTGATCGACTTTACACCGGAGGAGGAGATGTCGGTCATGAACATCAGCAATTCATGCGGGATGGAAAGCTCGACGTGGATGAGGAAGCTGTTCTCTATCAGCAGGCGGGTTGGAACTGTTACCGTCGATCCAACGGCATAAGGCCTCTGATCTTTCTCATTCCAGGACCAGGCGATTTTCGCCTGTTTTTGCTTGTCGATGGTGATACCGCTGATTTTCAGCTGCAGACCTTTGGTGCTGTAAGGCGCAAAGACAGCTGCCGCGACATTCTGCATGTTTTTGAGATAGGTCTTGTCGACGGAGCCCGTTTTCGAGATCAGATCGTTGATCGTGGCGGCGGCGCTGCTTGACCGCTTAAAGGTATTGTAGCCGAGCGTGAGCTCGAAGGACGTCACATAAAGCGCGAGCAATATTGGGAAAAGGATAGCGAATTCCACAGCACCCACGCCGCGGCGATCTTTTACGAAGCGTGTAATGAGCGCGATGAAACGCAGTTTGCCGTTTGTGACGGCAGACGCCAACCCTGCCATTATGAGCCCCCGCTTGTGGTGTATTTCTCGTTCATGAAAGCATCGGTCGCGACAATGAGGAAATGCGAGGGCATCGATCCGTCAGCCGGGCGTATTTTAGTGAGGTAGGGCCGAATGATGTCGGCGATAACGCGCCAGCGATAATAGACGCGCAGCATGTTGATCGTTTCCGGACCGCCCGGCTTGAAGCCAAATTGCGAGGTGTCCAGATCGTAATATTGGCCGTAGGGCTTCAGGGGTATCGTGGTTGGAATATCCTTGAAGGCGGTAAAGGAGCGAAGGTCGATATAGAGCTTCTGTTCCTGTTTGATCTCATCTGCCGAGCAGGTGATCATCACTGAAACTTCATTACAGAAACTCTTGCGAAAATCCTCTTTCGAAATTGAACTGCTGATCTGCCCGGTGCGCAGACGCCGCGCCATGTTCTCCGTGGCATTGGCGACGACCTGTTCCGCCATCATGGCGAGGAAGGTCTCGATGATCGCAAAAACGACGAGGAAATAGGGAATCGCGAGGATCGCGAATTCGATGGCCGCTGTCCCGTCTCGCGAGACGCCAAATTTTTCCAGCAATGGCTTCAGTCTGGCCAGTCGCATGTGGTGGTTTCGACCTCTAGAATATGCGCCAGGCGCAACCGTTGAATTTGTTGCGGACCATAACCAGCCGGTATTTACATTCAGTTACCTCGATATTTTATACTTTAGTGATTCACAAAAGTGGCACAGTCTATAAATGCAAAAGGCCCGACATATTGCCGGGCCTTCATTGAACAGGGATAAATGGCGGCTTATTCAGCGTCCGCTTTCGACAGAACCTCAAGGGTGGGTGTCGAGGTGATGTTGTAGCCGCAATCCACGTAATGGCATTCGCCGGTAACCCCGCGCGACATGCCTGACAGCAGGTAAAGCGCTGATCCGCCGATATCGTCGATATCTGCCGTCCGCCGCAGCGGCGCATTTTTCTGGTTCCAGGCGTAGATCGCACGCGCATCCGAGATGCCTGCACCTGCCAGTGTGCGGACCGGGCCGGCCGAGATGGCGTTGACGCGGATGTCGCGCGGACCGTAGTCAGCGGCGAGATAGCGAACGGACGCCTCAAGTGCCGCCTTGGCGACACCCATGACGTTGTAGTTCGGAATGACACGCTGCGAACCGTTATAGGTCAGCGTCAGCATGGATCCGCCATTTGTCATCAGTTCCGCAGCGCGCTTGGCGATTTCCGTGAACGAGAAACAGGAGATGACCATGGTGCGGCTGAAATTCTCGCGGGTGGTATCGGCGTAGAAACCTTTCAACTCGTTCTTGTCGGAAAAGCCGATGGCGTGAACAACGAAATCGAGCGAGCCCCACTTTTCCCGGATCGTCGCAAACAGCGCGTCGACCGAGGCGATATCCTCGACATCGCAAGGCACGATGAAGTCGGACCCGAGTTCCGCGGCGAGCGGTTTCACGCGCTTGCCAAGTGCCTCTCCCTGATAGGTGAAGGCGAGTTCCGCGCCCTGTGCTGCGAGCGCCTTGGAGATACCCCAGGCGATCGAGTGATTGTTTGCGACGCCCATGATGAGGCCGCGTTTACCCTGCATGATGCCGTTCATGGGCAATTATCCGTTATGACGCTGGAAGACGAGCGTGGCGTTGGTGCCGCCGAAGCCGAAGGAATTGGAAAGGATGGTGTCGATCTTGGCGTTGTCGATGCGGTTGCGAACGATCGGAACGCCTGCAAATTCCGGGTCAAGCTCGGAAATATGCGCGCTTTCGCCGATGAAGCGTTCCTGCATCATCAGCAGGCCGTAGATCGATTCCTGAACGCCGGCAGCACCGAGCGAATGGCCGGTGAGCGATTTGGTCGACTGGATATGCGGGATCTTGTCGCCGAAGACTTCCCGGATCGCGCCGATTTCCTTGCTGTCGCCAACCGGCGTCGAGGTGCCGTGGGTATTGATGTAGTCGATATCGCCCTTGACGGTGGAAAGGGCCTGACGCATGCAGCGGATCGCGCCCTCCCCGGAAGGGGCCACCATGTCGTAACCGTCTGAGGTTGCGCCATAACCGACGATCTCGGCGTAGATTTTCGCGCCGCGCGCCTTTGCATGTTCCAGTTCCTCGAGAACCAGAACGCCCGCACCGCCGGCGATCACGAAACCGTCGCGGTTGACGTCATAGGCGCGCGAGGCAACGCCGGGTGTTTCGTTGTATTTAGACGACATCGCGCCCATGGCGTCGAAGAGGTTGGACATAGACCAGTCCAGATCCTCATGGCCGCCTGCGAACATCACGTCCTGCTTGCCCCACTGAATCATTTCGGCGGCGTTGCCGATGCAATGCGCCGAGGTCGAGCAGGCCGACGAGATGGAATAGTTGACGCCGTGGATCTTGAACCAGGTCGCGAGCGTGGCCGAGGCGGTCGAGGACATGGCCTTTGGTACGGCGAAGGGTCCGATGCGCTTCGGGCTGTTGTTCTTCAGCGTGATATCGGCGGCTTCAACGATGGTGCGGGTGGAGGGACCACCAGAGCCCATGATGATGCCGGTGCGCTCATTGCCGCTGATGTCGCTTTCTTCCAGACCGGAATCGGCGATCGCCTGCTTCATCGCGACATGGTTCCAGGCACCGCCCTGCGACAGGAAGCGCATGGCGCGGCGGTCGACCAGTTCCGTTGGGTCGAGAGACGGTTTGCCCCAGACCTGGCATTTGAAACCGTGTTCGGCGAAATCCGGCGAAAATGAAATGCCGGATTTGGCATCGCGCAGCGATGCGGTGACTTCAGCGGCATCACCGCCGATGGAAGAAACAATACCGAGGCCGGTGACAACAACTCGTCTCATGAAAGGGACCTTTTCTTAAGATTTCGGCTGGACGACCGAAGCCGCCCGGCTTTTGCCAGGACTTATTCCGTCTGCTTCAGGCGGTCTTTTCTTTCGACAGCCCTACACGAAGGTCCGTCGCCTGATAAATGGTTTCTCCGTCGGCCTTCAGCCAGCCGTCGGCGGTTCCAAGCACCAGACGGCCGCGCATCACACGCTTGAAATCGATACCGTATTGCAGGAGCTTGGTGTTCGGGCGAACCATGCCCTTGAATTTGACTTCGCCGGTGGAAAGCGCCATGCCGCGGCCTTCTTCACCCAGCCAGCCGAGGAAGAAACCGGTCAGCTGCCACATGCCGTCAAGGCCCAGGCACCCCGGCATGATCGGGTTGCCCTGGAAGTGGCAGGGAAAATACCAGTCGTCGGGGCTCACATCATATTCGGCGCGGATGAAACCCTTGTCGAACGCGCCGCCGGTTTCGGAAATTTCGGTGATGCGGTGAACCATGAGCATGGGGGGCAATGGGAGCTGGGCATTTCCCGGGCCGAACAATTCGCCGCGACCGCAGGACAGGATCTCCTCATAATTGTAACTTGATTGCCTCGTTGCCATACCGCTTTCACTTCCCCAGTTACTGGTGTTGATTGACTTCACTAGAGCAAGTTAGGTTCAAAATGAAGCGCTGCAAGGGCAGAGGCCGCTCAGCCCCCATATCTTTGTCTTCGAACCTTCTTTGCAGAAGTCATTACCTCAATATGCCGTCCGCATACAGGAACCATCCGGCAGGAACCAGAGGAAATTTGCAGGAATGGCCGGTTTGCGGCCATTTGCAGCACTGGACGGCGCTGAAACTATTGAAAGCATTCGCTGCAAAAGATATATGCTAATGCAATTGGCAAGTTTCACCCCTGTACTTGGAATGGGATTGCATGGCATTTGACGCCACACTGGATATCGGAACGAGGCTGCGGCGCTCGGGGCTGCGCCCCACGCGCCAGCGCGTGGCGCTGGGCGATCTCCTCTTCGCAAAGGGCGATCGCCACCTGACGGTTGAAGAGCTGCACGATGAGGCGGTTACCGCTGGCGTGCCGGTTTCTCTGGCAACGGTTTACAATACGCTGCATCAGTTCACCGAGGCCGGTCTCATCCGCGTTCTCGCCGTGGAGGGTGCCCGCACCTATTTTGACACCAATGTGTCCGATCACCATCACTTCTTCGTTGAGGGAGAGAACGAGGTTCTCGATATTCCCGTCAACAATCTCCAGATCGGCAATTTGCCCGAGGCGCCCGAGGGCATGGAAATCGCCCATGTGGACGTTGTCATCCGCCTTCGCCGCAAACGCGGCTGACGCTTTCGTCTGATACTGGATATGAAAATGGCGCCTGCAGGTGCCATTTCTGTTTTCAGGCGCCCTTGCGCTCATCTATCGACACATCACTTCAATATATCTTCCGGCCGTCTGCCGGGCTTGGCCTTGTAGGGTGGAAAAGTCCATCCGAAGATCAGTGCGCCCGAGCGGACGCCAAAAGCTGTCAGCACGCCAATACCTGATGCGACATAAAGCGGCGCACCGAGGAAATAGGTTCCGATGAAGATGGAAGAGCCCAAAAGGGCGCAGGTGATATAGACTTCAGGGCGCAGCAGCACGGATGGTTCGCCGGCGAGAATATCGCGCAGTACACCGCCGAACGTCGCCGTGAGAACGCCGGTGACGATGGCGACGGTTGCGGAGCCGCTGGCGGCGAGGCCCTTCGCCGCTCCCATGACGCAATAGGCGGAAAGGCCAATGGCATCGAGCCAGATCAGCACCCGATAGCGGGATTCGAAAAGATGTGCGGTGAAGAAGAGCAGAACCGCGACCGATACGCAGACGAGAATATAAGTGGGGTTCACCACCCAGAACACCGGCGCTCTGCCCAGCACGAGATCGCGCACCGTGCCGCCGCCGATGCCGGTCGCTGCCGCGAAAAACAGGAAGCCGATCAAATCAAGCTGCTTGCGTGAAGCTGCCAGTGCGCCGGTCGCGGCAAAGACGGCGACGCCGGCATAATCGAGAAAACCCAGCAGTGTCATGAAAAGGTTCCCCCCGGAAAACTGAATGCAGGCGCGTCAGTGTCGCGCAAGCACTAAACTCTAGGCTGGCCGCCCGGATGATCGCAACATCCATAACCGAAACGGATGCAAAGGAAAATGCCGTGCGAATCGCTATCGTTGTCGCTCTTCAGGCGCTGGTCCTCTTGATGTTTCCGGCGGCGCTGTCAGCACAGCAGCAGCTGGTGAACGATCCCGAGATCTATGAAAAGGATCATTTCCGCAACGAGTGCAAGGTAGCGGCCTTCGGCGATGATTTCGTCACCAGGCTGGATATCAACAATGACGGCCTGATGGATGCTGTCGTCAATCATGGTGTTCTGGATTGCGACGGCGAAAAGGGCCGCAGCTGCGATGAGGAAGGTTGCCCCTATAATTTCTACGTCCAGGTGAAAGAGGGCGGATATCTGATGATCGCGACGGCCCGGATATATGGCTACGATTTCATCAAGCGTTTCGGCAACATGGTCTTTGTACTGAAGATGCACCCGCGTTATTGCGAGCGCACCGACAAGGAACCCTGCCTGATGACGGTCAGGGTGCGCGGCACGAAGTTCGTCACCATTTCGCGCAAGTAACGGCGCAGCCTGTGACGGCAAGGGCGGTCACGGCACGATACGCCTGATTTTGACTCTTTGATTGTAGCGATGGCGTAGTGAACGCGGAATGACGAGGGTGGCAATGGCGACGGCAAAAACCGTTGCCGCCACCACCCACAGGGCATCCGACTGGAGTGTGGCACCCAGCACCGCGCCGCAGATCGCCCCGCATATCATGCCAAGCCACGGTACGATTTGAATACCCCAGTCGAGGCTCCGCTCGCCCAGGAGAAAACGGCCGATGCCGCGGCCGAAGCGGGAAAGAGCACCGGTCACATAGGTAAGGCCGATCGGTAGCCCCTCAATATGCTCGACCGCGGCATTGACCATGCCCATGGCGAAAACGACGAGATAAAACTGTGCGAGACCGGCCTCGTTCCGCAACAGCGCTGCAATCGCCATCAGCATCCCCACGCCCATGAGAACGGCAAAGATGCGTCGGTCGAATTTATGCGCGACCACGATGCCCCCGGCATTGCCCGCCACGAAGGCAATGATTGCGAAAAGCAGTTTTACCGCATGGGAATAGATGCCCGCTTCCATCGAGACGGCGGCGCGGGTGGTGTTGCCGGTCATGAAGGAGACGAAATCTCCGGAAATATAAAGACCCACCGCATCCGTCATCCCGGCAATGAAGGAGATGGCGGCGACGAGCGCAATGCCGGTTCCGGTGCGCCTTGCCCTGATGATGTTTCGACGTCTTTGTCTGGTCATGAAAAGCTCGATATGAAAAACAGCGGCTTATGCGCCGGGCCGTGCTATCCTATGTCTAGAATGCCGGAATGCCCGTTTGCAATCTTTCCCGATGCGTTATCAGCCACTCCATTTTGTCTAGACAAATAGAAAATCCCTGCCTACGATGCCTCAAATAAAGCGATAAAAAATGTCGCACAAAAATAAATCAAAAGGGGTTCCGATCATGAAAAAAACGTGGGTTCTCGCCACAATCGCAGCGCTTGCTTCATCCGCTTCAGCCTATGCAGAAACATCTGTAACCATTGGCATGTCCGGCTGGACCGGCTTTGCGCCGCTGACACTTGCCAAGCAGGCGGGCATTTTCGAAAAAAATGGCCTGAAGGTCGATATCAAGAAAATTCCGCAGGCAAGCCGGCATCTGGCGCTTGCTTCCGGTGATATCCAGTGTGCCGCCACCACGGTCGAAACCTGGATCGCGTGGAATGCCAATGGTGTGAAATCCACCCAGATTTTCCAGATGGACAAGTCGCACGGTGCCGATGGCATTGCGGTGCGCAGTGACGTTTCGAAGGTCGCGGACCTCAAGGGCAAGACGGTTGCCGCTTCCGCACCGGGCACGTCCCCCTATTTCTTCCTTGCCTGGATACTCAAGGAAAACGGCCTCACCCTGAAGGACGTCAAGGTCGTCAACCTTGAGCCGGGACCGGCCGCGCAGGCATTTGTCGCCGGCCAGAACGATGCGGCCATGACCTATGAGCCCTATCTATCCACCGTGCGCGCCGCGCCAGACAAGGGAAAAATCCTCGCCACGACGCTGGATTATCCCGCCGTCATGGATACGTTCGGCTGCACACCGGATTTCCTGAAGGACAATCCGCAGGCGGCGAAAGCCTTGGCGGACAGCTATTTCCAGGCTCTCGACCTCATCAAGTCCGACCCCGAAAAGTCCTATGAGACGATGGGAGCGGACGTGAAGCAGGCAGGAGAGGCATTCGCAGCCTCGGCAAAATTCCTGGAATGGCAGGACAAGGCCGCCAACCAGAAATTCTTCGAGGGCGAATTCAAGACATTCTCCGAAAAATCGGCTGATCTGCTTCTGGAAATCGGCGTTATAAAGGCGAAGCCCGATCTTTCGACACTCGCGGACACCTCCTTCATCAAGTAGCAGAAACAGGCGGCTGCATTTTCCTTCGGGGACATTGCAGCCGGTCAGAAGCGTTACAGCGTCTTGTGCGTCATGGACGACGCACGGCGCTTTGATGGCGCGGCGTCAGAAGTGCCGCGCCGGTTCTCCAGACAGGCGACAGGATGCAACCTCTTCAACCCATAAAGAACAGCACGAGGATTTTTCTCGGCATTCTGTTCTTCGTGCTTTTTTTCTCCGCCTGGGGTTTTGCCACGTTGGGCGGTTTCGTATCGCCAACCTTTCTGGCCGACCCCATCACCATGCTCAGGGACGGCATCTATCTGCTGACCGATCAGGGATTTGCCGGCGATATAGGCATGACGATCTGGCGCGTGGTGGGCGGCTTCGTGCTGGCATCGCTCGTTGCCGTGCCGGTCGGCATCGCCATGGGGGCTTACAAGCCTGTCGAGGCGCTGCTTGAGCCCTTCGTATCTTTTGCGCGCTATCTTCCGGCTTCCGCCTTCGTGCCGCTGCTCATTCTATGGGCCGGCATTGGCGAGATGCAGAAATTGCTGGTGATCTTCATTGGCGCGGTTTTCCAGATCATTCTGATGGTGGCCGTGGCGGTTGCGGGGACAAGACGCGATCTGGTGGAGGCGGCCTATACGCTGGGCGCGAAGGACCGGGGCGTGGTGCGCCGCGTTCTCATTCCCGCCAATGCGCCCGATATTGCTGAAATCCTCCGTCTCGTTCTCGGCTGGGCCTGGACCTACGTCATCGTTGCGGAGCTGATCGGCGCTTCCTCGGGCATTGGCTATATGATCATCAACAGCCAGGCGCTGATGGCGACCGGGCAGATCATCTTCGGCATCATCGTCATCGGTGTTATCGGACTTATTTCTGACTTCGCGTTCAAATCGCTGAACCGGAAGCTTTTCGCCTGGAGGCTTGCCTGATGAGCGAACTCGTTATCAAGGGCGTCAGCCGCACCTTTCCGGGTGTACAGGGCGGGCAGCCGACACTGGCCTTGCAGCCGACTGATCTGGATATCCCCCGCAATGATTTCGTGACCATTCTCGGCCCTTCGGGATGCGGAAAATCGACCCTGCTGCGCATTATCGCCGGTCTTGACCGCCCGACGACGGGCGAGGTCCTGCTATCCGGCAGTGCGGTTACGGGACCGGGGGCGGATCGCGGCATGGTGTTCCAGTCCTACACGCTGTTTCCCTGGCTGACGATCCGCGAAAACGTCGCCTTCGGCCTGCGCGAACGCGGCGTGGCCGAGATGGAGAAGTGGGAGATCGTCGATAGCTATATCGACAAGGTCGGCCTGCGGGGCTTCGAGAACCATTGGCCGAAACAACTGTCAGGCGGCATGCAGCAGAGAACGGCGATTGCCCGCGCCCTGGCGAACGGCCCGAAAATCCTGCTGCTCGACGAGCCTTTCGGCGCTCTCGACAACCAGACGCGCGGGCTGATGCAGGAATTGCTGCTCGGAATATGGGAGCGGGAGCAGAAGACGGTCATTTTCGTCACCCATGACATTGAGGAGGCGGTGTTCATGGCGTCGCGTGTGGTGACCATGTCCGCAAGGCCGGGGCGCATCAAGTCGATCACACCGGTCGACCTGCCGCATCCGCGCCACTACACCGTCAAGGCCAGCCCGGAATTTTCTGAGCTGCGCGCCAAGCTGACGGAGGAAATCCGCAGCGAGGCGATTGCCGCCGCTGCCCATGGATAGTTGATCCAGCGAATCGGGAGGATGGAAGCATCGGGATGAGGAGCACAGGCGCCGATCTTCAGGAAAAATCGCTGCACGAACGCATCCGCAATGATGTCGAGCGCCACATCATGTCGGGTGAATGGCCGCCGGGGTATCGTATTCCCTTCGAACACGAGATGACCCGGCAATATGCCTGCTCGCGCATGACGGTGAACAAGGCTCTCAGCGAATTGGTGCAGCGTGGCCTGATTGAGCGCCGCCGCCGTCTCGGCACCTTCGTTCGCCAGCCCCATGCGCAATCGGCCGTGCTGGAAATCCACGACATCGAACGGGAAGTGCAGGCGCTCGGCCTGGTTTACAGCTACCATCTCGACAAGCGACGCCTGCGCCCTGCGGGTGAAAAAGACGGCGCGGCCATGGCGCTTGCCGCCGGTGCCCGGGTTCTGGAACTTACCTGCACGCATTTTGCCGGCGGTGTTCCTTTTTGCCTTGAGGAACGCATCATTAATGTCACCTCTGTTCCCGATGCGGAATTTACGGATTTTTCGCAGATCGGGCCGGGAACTTGGCTGCTGAAAATGGTGCCCTGGAGTGCCGCCGAACATCGCATCAGCGCCGTTTCCGCCGACCGCAAAAATGCGGCGGCGCTGGGGATAACTTCCGGTGCGGCGTGTCTGGTCATTGACCGCCGGACCTGGCATGGAACGGACTATGTCACCCGTGTCCGCGTGACCTATCCCGGCGACCGCCACGCCCTGGTGGCGCAATTTTCGCCTTCACAGACCAGTTGAAGGCCTTAGGTCGGTCAATTTTTTGTAAAGAAGAGTTTACGGGTCGTCTTTTGACAATATAATAGTTGTCAAAAGAACTCAGGTTTATTATCGGAACGTCAAGCTTTCACGACGGTATCCGTTAGGGCCCCGGTTTTCGTAAAACCGGTCAATCTGCGGATGAGTTCATCGACGGAAATCCGGGATAAAAATTATGTCAGCTGCGACCTCAACTTCTTCCGCGTCCTTCACCAAGGCAAACAAAACACGGCATATCTCACTTGCCATGATGGCCGCCTTGCTGGCCGGCTTGAGTGCCGGAGCGGTTTTTGCTCAGTCGGCATCTGACACCCAGTCAGCCCCCGCAACGGAAACGGTTCAGCCCGCGCAGCAGCCGGCGGAAGCCCCGGCGACGCCAAGCGCCCCGGCGATCCAGCCGGCACCACCTTCCGCTGCCGCACCGGAACAACCGGCCGCCGCGCAGCCCGCCCCGGCCCAGTCTGCGCCTGCCGCAGCTAACCCCGCGCCGGCGGCTGAAGGTGTTGCGCCGCAGCCGACACAGATTGAACAGCCCGCGCCAACGAACACTACGGCCGCGCCGAACGAAGTCTCCACCCCGATTGAACCCGTAAGCACCGAGCCTGCGAGTGCCGAACATCGTGCGGACATTCCGCACAACCTGTCCCCCTGGGGCATGTTCATGGCGGCCGACTGGGTCGTAAAGGGTGTGATGATCGGTCTTGCCTTCGCATCACTCGTCACCTGGACAGTGTGGGTTGCGAAATCGATCGAACTTGCCGGTGCGCGCGTGCGCGCCGGTGCGACGCTCAAGGTCATCCGCCGGGCAAAAACCCTGAACGAGGCGACCGAGGCTGTCGAGAAAAAGGGCGGACCGGCAGCCTTGATGCTGCGTATGGCAACCCACGAAATGCAGCTTTCCGATGCGGTGATCGAACACACGGACGGCGGCGGCATCAAGGAGCGTGTGTCTTCGGCCCTGTCGCGCATCGAGACCCATGCCGGTCGCCGCATGTCGCGCGGAACGGGTGTTCTGGCGACCATCGGTTCCACCGCTCCCTTCGTCGGCCTGTTTGGTACCGTCTGGGGCATCATGAACTCCTTCATCAGCATTTCGGAATCGCAGACCACCAACCTCGCTGTCGTGGCTCCCGGCATTGCCGAAGCGCTGCTTGCCACCGCCATCGGCCTCGTTGCCGCTATTCCGGCGGTGGTGATCTACAACGTCTTTGCCCGCTCCATTACCGGCTACCGCCATCTGCTGGCGGACGCAGCCGCAGGCGTGGAACGCCTCGTCAGCCGCGATCTCGATTTCCGCCGTATTCCGCCGGGCAGCACCAGCAAGCCCGCAGTGTCATTGGTCGGACGGTGATCGGTCATGGCTGGCGGTATTCGCGAAAATAGCGGAGACGATCTCTCCGAAAACCACGAGATCAACGTCACACCTTTTATCGACGTGATGCTGGTTCTGCTCATCATCTTCATGGTCGCCGCGCCGTTGGCGACGGTGGATGTGAATGTCGATCTTCCCGCATCCACGGCCAAGCCGGCGGAGCGCCCGGAAGAGCCGCTGTATCTGACGGTGAAGGACGATCTGTCTCTCAATCTCGGCAATGATACCGTTTCCCGCGAGGCGCTTGCAGCCTCGATCGACAGGCAGACGGGCGGCAAGAAGGATACGCGTATCTTCCTGCGCGCAGACAAGGCCGTCGACTATGGCCACTTCATGGAAATCATGAACCTGCTCAGGGACGCCGGATATCTGAAGATCGCCCTGGTGGGTCTGGAAAATGCGGCTGCGACATCTCAGCCCGCCGGTTCGGTACAGCCCTTTGGCCAACCCGTAAGCCAGCCTGCAGCGCCGGGAACGGCGCCATGACTGAAAACGGCTACCCGCAGTCCCGACATTCCCGTCTGGGGGAAGTGACGCTGTGGTCCGCCGCGGCGCTGCTCATGCTGGGCGTTCATGCCGGGTTTGCCTATTACCTGATGCAGGAACCCGAGGAGCTGGATGCCGGCGGGCCGCCGCCTGCCGCGATCATGATCGAAATGGCGGCGATACCGGAAGCGGTGAACACCGAGGAAACCACGCCGGCGCAGGATGTTGAAGACGCCGAAGAGGTAAAGAGCGACAACAGCCAGCCGGTGGAGGAAGTCACCCCGGAGGAGCCGCCGCCACCTGAGCCGGTTGTGGAAACGCCGCCGCCGGAACCCGTGCAGCCGCCGGAACCTCCGGTCGAGGAGGTCGTCGAACCGCAGGAAATTCCTGAACCGGTGGAGCCGATCGATCCCGTGCAGGAAAAGATGATGGCGGAACTCGAAAATGTCGAGGTTCCCTTGCCCGTCATCCGGCCACCGCCGCCGCCGGTCGAAAAGAAGGTGGAGAAGAAAGAACCGGAAGACAAGAAGAAGGTCGAGCGCCAGCGCCCCAAACCGCAGCAGGCATCGGAACTGCGCGAAACGGCGAAGGCCGAGACACAGCAGTCCGACCGAACCGCGGCATCGCGCAACAATGCCGGTTTCTTCTCGTCGTCTTCCGCCTCGCCCGCAAAATGGGGATCGAAGGTCCGCTCGCATATCCAGCGGCGTAAACCCCGTTCGCTTCGCAGCGACGCGATGACAGCGACCGTCAGGTTCCGGGTTAACGATGCAGGCGCCATCAGCGGGGTCAGTGTGGTGCAGTCCACGGGTGATTCCTCTATCGACCAGCAGATCGCGGCCTGGATCCAGAGCGCATCACCGGTGCCCGCGCCGCCGCCGGACGCAAACAAGACAATCACCTTGCCGATCAGCATCCGCTAGGTCGATTCCAGCAAAACCAAGTCGCGGTTTTGCTGGAATAAGCTCCGGCCTTAAATGCCGCATTCCTGACGAGAGTGTGCATGCTTGGCCGATCGTCTCGAGAAGATATCTGTTTGGGTCTGAATTGCATTTCGCGAATGTTTTCGATGGTGTAGGTCTTGTCGACTTAACACGCAGAGGCATTCCGGAATGAAATTCTCAATCGCAGAGGCGGAGGATCTCGTATCCTCTATCTTTGAGCGCAACGGCGTTCTGCCGCAAAACGCCCGCTCCGTGGCAAAAGCGCTCGTCGCATCCGAGGCCGCAGGCCAGAGCGGCCACGGTTTTCGCCGCATCCCCGTTTATGTCCGCCAGGCGCGGGTCGGAAAGGTCAATGGCAATGCCCGGCCGGTCGTGACGCGCGTCAAGCCGGGTGTTCTGTCGATCGATGCCAATCACGGCTACGCCTATCCGGCGATCGACTGCGCCCTGCAGGAACTGCCTGATATGGTTCGGCAGCAGGGCATTGCGCTCGCTGCGATCCATCGCTCCCATCATGCCGGCGTCATGGCGCTCACCGTCGAACGTCTTGCGGACATGGGTCTTGTGGCGCTGATGTTCGCCAATGCGCCGGCATCCATGGCGCCTTGGGGCGGCAGCAAACCGCTCTATGGCACCAATCCGATTGCATTCGCCACCCCGGTTGGCGGTGCCGATCCGCTGGTGATCGATCTGGCTCTGTCCAAGGTGGCGCGTGGAAAGATCATGGCGGCACGCCAGAAGGGTGAAACCATTCCGGGTGACTGGGCGCTCGATAGAAACGGCCGGCCGACGACCGATCCCGAAGAAGCCATTGAGGGAACGATGGTACCTGCGGGCGAAGCCAAGGGCGCAGCTCTTGCGCTGATGGTGGAGATCATGGCAGCCGCAGTGACCGGCGGAAACTTCGCATTTGAAGCCTCCTCCCTTCTGGATGACAAGGGCGCTCCGCCCTCGCTGGGCCACACGATCATCGCCATAGACCCGGTGTCGTCGGGCGGCGCCGGCTTTGTCGAGCGGCTGGCGCTTATCGCCGGCGAGATAGAGAAGCAGGAGAATGTACGTTTGCCCGGCCGACGCAGCCAGGGTATCCGCCGACAGGCGCTGGAAAGCGGCATTGTCGTCGAGAGCGATATTTTCGCCGAAATTCAGTCACTTTGACGAGTCGAAAAATAAAAACCCGGCGGATCGGATGATCCGCCGGGCAAACCGTTCATGGCTGCTTTAAACCTGCGCCGATACGGATCGAAAATCATTTCCGATCCGCTTTTGGTCCGCCATCCTTCCATCGAAAGGGAAGGATTCTGACGCAGAAAGCCGCTCATTCGGTTTTGGCTTACGGGAAGGGGACGATTTCGCGTAAGCTTCTGGAGCAGCGTCAGCAAAAGCCTTTCTTGGTTTTGCATTCGAAGCTGCCCGGGAGAACGAATTGTTACGGGTGACGATCAGACATCCTGTTCAATCAGACCGCGCAGCAGGGCGATGCTGACGGCATTCAGCAGATTGGCCGCGCCCAGCCTGTGGCGCACCCGCTCCAGCGTATCCTTCACGTCGGCTTCATCCGCGCCGGTCATCAAGGCGACATGCGAGGGGTGTTTGCCCCGCGCCACAAGCCCCAGATAGTGCCGTTCACGATCCGAAAGGACGATTTCACGGGTTTGGCGATGTTCATGCGGCATTTTTGAAGACATGTTCTTTTAGCCTCAAAAGAGATCGACCTTCCCGGAGCGCGATCAGGGTCCATTATAAATTTTGATCCCTTAAACCGGCTCGTAAACCGCTGCGTTTGCTTGTGAGCAGGAACGCCAATCTCGGCCAAGAGGTTTCGTCAGGCATCAGGAATTCTGCAATAAACGGCCGCTTTCGCAGCCAGCCGGCCCCTACATGGACGTCATCCTCGGCAATGGAAGAATTGCTGCATCATCATCTGCAGGAACCGGAATTGGTTTCTGTAGAGAACGATGCGAAAATTCAAAGCTTTGGAATGTTTGTCGTCATACCCGAAGGGACACGCGGCGCTCTATTAGGCGATATCCCGTATCAGGAGAATAACATCTTGCGCCAAGTTCTGCGTCTTTATTGTTATGTTTTGACACAGAAATGCATTGGCGTTGATATATTTTACAAATTTATTTTGTAATTGCGAAATATTGATGCCGGAAATGCGCCTTATCCGGCGGAATGATGCGCATGTTTCCTGCGAATATCGGTGGGCGTTGCCCCGAACCAGCGGGAAACGGAGCGCGAAAACGCGCCCGGTGTCGAATAGCCGAGCCTGTAACTGATGTCGGAGACGGGGAGATCGCTCTCCACCAGTAGCTTGAAGCCTGCATTCTTGCGAATGGCGTCCTTTATCTCGTTGAGATTGGTTCCAAGCTCAGCGAGCCGTCGTTGAAAACTGCGTTCCGAGAGGTTGAAATAGGGGGCGATTTCACTGAGCGAAAGCTCCGCATCCGAGAGCCGTACCTGCATGTAGCGTTTCACCTGATCGATGAAATGTGTCGCATCCGCCGATGTTTCCGGTCGCAGCATCCGGCACTGCAAATTCATCAATTCAAACAGCCGCTCATCCGCATTCGGATTGACCACATCGAGAAGCGATGCCGGCAGACGCATCGTATGGATGGGCTGGGAAAAACTGACGCGCTTGCTCATTCTTTCCTTAAATAGCTGAATATTATGCGGTTTCTGCCGCTCCAGACCTATCTCGATCTGGTTGATCCGTTCCCCGAGGATATCGCGAAGGCGCTGAATCAGAACCGCGAGCGATAGATCCACATATTGATCACGTTTGGCGATCACCGGTGCAAAGGACCATGAAAGCGTCACCTGCGCGTCATCAGCCACCATGGTGAAATTGCTGTTATTGGTCGCGTAATAAACGTGGTCCTGAAGAAACCGCAGGAAAGCCCGCACCGTCGGCGCGCTCATCAGGCCGTATCCGAATGCGCCGGAGGCGCCGGCTGGAAAGGTGGAAGCGCATTGCAGGCCGAAGGTGTCGTCCCCGGAAATCAGCGCGCAGGTTTCGAGCAGGCGGCATAATCTGTCGAGGCTGATCCGCTCCGTCAGGCTGTCAAATGTGGCGGGATCGATGTCGAGAGCCTTGCAGATGGGGGCGATATCGATGCCCCGCGACCTCGCATAATTGCCGACGCCGGCGGCCAGACCGGCTACCACAGTTATCTCGTCGCTGAGCCTCTTGTCGGGCATCCCTCGCCTTGGCGTACCATGTTTGGAAATTGTCGCCTGATGGTAAGCCTTGCAAGACCTTTTGTCGAGCGGTCCGGCTGGGGGATTTTAGACGCGGCCGAGGCAGGCGCTCTGTTCCAGCACCTGCATGATGGTTTGGCCCGCATCCTCGATGGCGCCGCTATTATCCACCGTCGTCACGTCGAAATCTCCGGTCACCGCAAGCGAGCTACGCTCCAGCCGCCGGAGGATATCCTCCCGGCTTTCCCGCCCACGCTGCTCCAGCCGCCGCGCCAGCACCTCCGGCCGCGCGACGATATTCACGACCTTGAGGCGCGAAAAGGCGGTGCCGAAATGGGGCAGGGCCGAGCGGGAACCGTTGGCGATGACCACGTCTCCCGCATCGAGATGGCGGTGGACTGCGGCAGGGATACCATATTTCAGCCCGTGCGCCTGCCAGGAGACAGCGAAAGCGCCCTCATCCTGCAGCCGGTTGAACTCGGCCATGGAGACGGAATCGTGATTTTCGCCGCCAGCATCACCGCTGCGGGTAATGACCCGGCGGGTGAAGTGGAAGCCCGGTCGTCCGGACAATTGCGTTGCCGCGTACTCCATGAGCGTATCCTTGCCGGCCCCGCTCGGGCCGACAATCACGATCATGGTTCCGGGTGATACGCTCTCACCCGAATTATCCCGCCCGCCATTCGTCATGCGACACGTTTGCCCTGACGCCAGACGGCACGCGCAACGGGCACGCCATCTTCGCGGTGAACCCTGACGAGGTCGGCCCGTAGTCCCGCTGCGATGCGACCGCGATCAAGAAGACCCACCGTTCGTGCCGGCGTGGCGCTGACCATGCGCAGTGCTTCCGGCAGGGTGATGGCCTCCACCTGGTCGGCGAGCAGGAACGGCGCGTAAAGCAGGCTGAACGGCACGTAGTCGGAAGAAAGAACGTCCAGCACACCCAGCTCGGCAAGATCGCGGGCGGCGATATTGCCGGAGTGGGACTTGCCGCGGACGATGTTCGGCGCGCCCATCAACACGCTCATGCCGGCGCTGTGCGAGGCTTTTGCGGCTTCGACGCTGGTCGGAAACTCCGCCAGCTTCACACCATGTCCGATCGCTTCGCCCACATGCGCTTCGGTCGCGTCGTCATGGCTTGCAACGGTGATGCCACGCTCGGCGCAGCGAGCGGCAAGATAATCCCGGTGCTTGGCGGAAAATTCTGCCGATGCGGTTTGCCGCCGTCTGACGAACTCCGCGAAGGCCTCGTCGCTCAGTCCGCGCTTCTTCTGATAATAGAAGATATACTGCTCCATCGACTGGAACTGGCGCTGCCCCGGGGAGTGATCCATCATCGAAATCAGCCGCACGCGGGGATCGGTTTCGAAGTCTTCGAAATGCTCCAGAACATCTGATGACGCCACTTCACAGCGCAGATGCAGCATGTGGTCTGCCCGCAGACGGTTCTGATCGGCCGCAGCTTCGATGGCATCTGCCATTTCCCGCATTTCGCCCTTCTTGAAGCCGCCATCTTCGTCGGAGCCGAGACGCAGGCAGTCGAAGACAGTGGTAATGCCTGAGGATGCGACCTGCGCGTCATGGGCCTGGATGGCCGCGATCTTGTCCCAGAGTACGCCCGGGCGCGGCGAATAATGCTGCTCCAGATGGTCGGTGTGCAGCTCTACGAGACCGGGAATGAGAAAATCGCCTTCGAGATCCTCTCCGGTCTTTGAAGCGCCTTCGCTGATATCGGCGATCTTGCCGTCACGGATCAGAACGGATCCCAGAATAATATCGTCTTCTAAAACGATGCGGGCATTGGAAAGGGCGTGCTCGGTCATGGGTCGGCATCTTTCTTTGGCTGCTGGCCAAGCGGGTGCCAGCGATGAACGGTAAAGGGTGCGCCGCGCGTTTCTTCAATGAACAAAGCGAGGCCGGAAATGGTGAGAGGCTTGTCGACGAACTCGGAAAACCGCGCCGAAAGCACGTCCTGCATGGCGGGCGCGTCACTTTCGTCGATGCGGCCCGTCAGCGTCATATGAAAGCGGAAATCATCCATGACATGCGGATAACCCCAAAGCGACAGATTTTGCCGCTGGCTTTCCGTCAGGTTCTGCGGCCGGCGCCGGGCAATATCGGTCTCCGACAGGGGCGCGCGGAAGCGGTCGAAATGGTCAACGATCTCGGCGGCAAAATCCTGCAGCGGCTGATAGGTGCGATCCGGGACGAGCGCGAAAAACGGACCAAGCGCGCCGACGACGATACGCGGAATCTCGAAGGCGGACTGGCTGGCGGCAAAGTCTTCGACGGCTGCGACAAGCTCTGCTTCGCTGTATTTTTCGGCAAGCTCGAAGGGTGCCTTCAGGGTCGCATGAAAACCGTAACGGCGAGGTTCCGCGGTCATTTCAGCATAGGCGTCGTGGTCGTCATGCTGCGTGCCGGAAAATGGATTGCGGCCGAGCCAGCGCGACGCCGCTTCGGTTAGCGGATGATCTTTAGCCGGAGAAAAATAGATGGCGTAGCGCACGGCAAGCACTCTTCAGTGTCAAGGGAAACCAGGGATGAAACGCTATTTGGCGTGACTCGCCCGCTTCCCGCAAGGTCAGGAGTGCGAGGTAATGGCTTTCCGTGACAGAATGATGATGCCCGTGGAAAAAAGCGCGGTGAAATGCTGCGCTCGTCTGGAATGTGCCGAAAACGGATGCAGGCACATTGGATGGCGGCGGCAGGCTTTGCAGTAAATCCGGTTTTACGCTGCGCCCCGAGCAGGACAGCGAACCGGGAGCGGCTTTGGGGTCAAAGCCACCCCTGGTTTTTTGACTTAATGTTGAGTTTTTCCGATCAGGCGCGAGCGCAGCGAGTTCGAGATGTGGTCGAACAGGAAGACGACGAACAGGATGAGCAGGACCATATAGGCAACCTTGTCCCAGTCGGCATTGGTGCCCATCGCTTCCAGGAGTTTCAGGCCGATACCGCCGGCGCCGACCGCACCGATGATCGTGGCGGAGCGGGTGTTGCTTTCCCAGAAATAAAGCGACTGGGAAATGAAGACCGGCAGGACCTGCGGCAACACGCCGAAACGATTGACCGCAATCGGAGACGCGCCGACCGACTTGACGCCTTCGCGCTGCTTGTCGTCCACATTCTCCAGAGCCTCGGCATAGACCTTGCCGAGCGCGCCGGTATCGGTGAAAAAGATCGCGGCAATGCCGGGGATCGGTCCGGGGCCGAAGCTGCGGGTGAAGAACAGTGCCCAGATCAGCATGTCGATCGAACGCAGGAAGTCGAACAGTCGCTTCATGCCCCAGTTGGCTGCCTTGTTGGCGGTGATATTGCGTGCAGCGATGAAGGCGAGTGGCAGGGCAACGAGCGTACCGAACAGCGTGCCCACAAAGGCCATGACCAGCGTCTGCATCAGCTTGGAGAAAATATCGGCATGCTGCCAGACGCTGTTGTCGAGGAAATCATCGGCCATATTGCTGATATTGGAGCGCTCCGGATCGAGCCTCTCCCCCCACAATGCCAGAGCGGCCAGTTCGCCGTAACCCTTGCCCCAGAATTCCGACTTGGTATCAAACAGGAAGTTGGCCCATCCGAGGAACCGCCGCTGGACATAGACCTGGCTGGTGCGGATTTCCGCCTGACCGGCGAAACCGTAATGCACGAGAACCTTGTTGCCGTCCTGCCGGATTTCTTCCGGAAGACCCTCAGGCGCAAGAGCGGCGTCGCCATTGATGATGACGGGATAGTTCTTGCCGTCGACATAGACGTCCACCCGGGTCGGGGTCACATCGAGGCGATTTTCCGTACCCGCATAAATGACGCTGTAGCCGCCATCTGGCAGGGGCTGCAACCAGTCGATCTTTGCATCGGTGGGGTACTGTCCACGGCTCGACCATTGCGGATCGACCTTGCCGTCTTCAAAACGCAGACGGGGCTGCGCGCGCCAGGAATACCAGTCCTGAATATAGCTCGAAGCGCGATCCCACCGGCCCTGCATGAAGGTCGGCCCGACATTGAAGAAGAAGAAGCAGGCAGTAAGATAGACGAGGACGGCGGCAATGCCCGTCAGCAGGCCGTATCGCTGCATGAAACCGCGATTGAAAATGGCGGGATGCGCGGCCGTCAGCCTCTCGCGGTCGGCGGTGTTGAGAATGAAGCTGGACGACATCAGGCCGCTCCCCGTCCGAATTCAAAGGATTGATGGCCGATCAGCCTGCGGCGCAGCCAGCTTGAAAACTGGTCGACGGCAATGATGGTGATCAGCAGCAGGATGATGATGGCATAGGTCTTGGAGGCATGGTCGTTACCGATCGAGAGCCGGAAGACCTCGCCGATGCCGCCACCGCCGACGGCGCCGATGATGGTCGAGGCGCGCACGTTGATTTCGGCGCGCAGCAGCGCGTAGGAAACGAAATTGGGCAGAACCTGCGGCACGATGGCGAAGCGCACCCGCTCCAGCCAGTTTGCGCCGGATGCGCGAAGGCCTTCATCCGGCTTCATGTCGGCATTCTCCACCACTTCGAAGAACAGTTTGCCGAGAGCCCCGATCGTATGAATGGAAATCGCGATGATTGCCGCAATCGGCCCGATCGAGAGAATGGCCGTGAGCAAGCCGGCGACGACGATTTCGGGAAAGGCACGCAGCACTTCCATCACCCGACGCACTATCCAGCGCACAACGCCTGAACCGACAAGATTGGTGGAGGCGAAGAAGCAGAGCACGAAGGCAAAGCTCGTGCCGATGATCGTCGAAACCAGCGCGATATTGAGGGTGATGATCAGCTGGTAGATGAAATGCGGTATGTAGAAGCTGTCGGTGACGTAAACGCGATCCGCGACATAATTATATTTCATCGACCCGTTGTCATAGGGAGACGGCAGGTCGAACATCGCCCGGAAGATTTCCAGCGGACTATCCGGCACGAATGTCTTCAGGAAGTCGAAGAAATACGGCAGCCGCTCGAAGAACTTGCCCGAATTCGCCTCGTTGGCGAAATTCAGCGACGCTGCGAGAATGATCAGAAAGACCACGAGCGAGATGACGGTATAGATCCGCCGTGTCGCAAGCTGCTGTTGATAGTGACGCATGACCGTTCGGGACGATGCGCTCAATCCCTCGGGCGTGAGGGTACCAGGTTGCAGTGTGGTCGCCATGCCGCTCTTCCTTTATTGGCAAAAGCGGCGATGCCGCAAGGCACCGCCGCTTCCGGAACATGATGTCAGGATCAGCCGCCGATAACGGACTTACGGGCGTCGACGATCGTCTGGTAGAAGGACGGGTCGACCTTGATATAGGCAGTGTTCTTGCCCTGGGTGTAACCCTGGAAGCAGGCGAGGTCCTTCTTGGGCAGTTCCATGAAGAAGTTCTCGACCTTCTGCTTCATGCTGTCGCCGAGCTTGTTGGCGACCATGAGCGGGCCGTTCGGGATCAGCGGCGACTTCCAGACTTCGACGATATCGTCCATGTCGAGGTTGCCCTTCTTCACCATCTGGTGAAGGTTGCCGCCGGAGTAACCTTCTTCCCACTTGCCAACGCCCGAACCGAAGGTGGTGCCAACGTCGAACTTCTTGTCGAGAACGGCGAGAACAAGGTTCTCATGGCCGCCGCCGAAGCCGGTTTCAGCGAAAAATTCCTTGATCGGCGTGCCGGTTTCCTTCGGAATGGCGACGTTCGGAACGAGGAAGCCGGAGGTGGAGTCAGGGTCGGCGAAACCGATCTTCTTGCCCTTGGCGTCTGCCAGCTTCTTGATGCCGCTGTCCTTGCGGGCAACCATGATGGTGTAATAACCGCTGGAACCGTCAGAACCCGTATAGGTCAGGATCGGATCGACGGCCTTGGGGTCTGCGAGCGCGATCTTGGCGTAGGAGGAAGCGCCCATGGAGGCGATGTCGATGGTGCCGCCGAGCAGGCCCTGGATGACGCCGTTATAGTCCGGCGACGGGAAAACCTGAACTTCGGAAACGCCGGTCGCGGCCTTCAGGCCATCGGCAACGCATTTCGTGCTGCGGATCATGTCGGCTTCGTTCTCGGAACCGTCGAGACCGATGCGCAGGACCTTGACGTCCTGAGCCATGGCGGAACCGGCCAGAACGCCAAGGGCGACTGCCGAAAGAAGGACTTTCTTCAACATGGACTTTCTCCTGTTTCCCGGCGAGCCGGAGTTTGTTGTGAAGTATCGGCCCTTGACGCGGGCGCAAACGATGCTGAGCGGTTCCTCAGAGCCCGGCGAGAGCCAGCGGTTCGGGACCGGCAGATTGCTGAACCGGCCGCGAAGCAAGCTGCGCGCCGGGAATATTGATGCTGGTTGAGGTCATCGTTTCGTCGATGCCGGCGCCGTGCGAATCCGTGCCGTAGATTTCCGTGACCGCCGCCGCCGTCAGTTCGGCGGGCGTTCCGTCGAAGACGACGCGGCCCTGCGACATGCCGATGATGCGTTCGCAATAATTGCGCGCCGTATCCAGCGTGTGCAGGTTGGTCATGACGGTGATGCCTTCACGTTCGTTGATGTCGCGCAGCGCGTCCATCACGATCTTGGCGTTCAGCGGGTCGAGCGAGGCAATCGGCTCGTCGGCCAGAACCATCTTGGGAGACTGCATCAGCGCCCGGGCGATGGCGACGCGCTGCTGCTGGCCGCCGGAAAGCGTACCCGCCGCCTGCATGGCCACGTGTTCGATGCCGAGCCGCTCGAGAGCGGCGATCGCCATCAGACGCTCTTCATCCGTGAAGATGTTAAAGAGGCTGAGCACCGTCGAACGGTGATTGAGGCGACCGAGCATGACATTGGTGAGCACGTCGAGGCGCGGCACCAGATTGAACTGCTGGAAGATCATGGCGCAGTCACGCTGCCAGTTGCGCAGCGCCGCACCCTTCAGCGCCGAGACTTCCGTATCGTTGAAATGGATGGAACCCGAGGAAGGGTCGACGAGGCGGTTGATCATGCGCAGCAGCGTCGATTTTCCAGCGCCCGAACGCCCGATCACACCAACCATCTGGCCCTGCGGTATCTCGACATTCACGGAATCAACCGCAGTGTGGTTGCCGAAACGGCGCGTGACTTGCTTCAGGTGAAAGCTCATTTCCCCGTCCAATCTTCTTGTTACGGGGTTCGACCTAGCAGCGGTCCGTGAAGTGTGGATGTCAGTTTCATGAATAAAATATTACAGAATTCGCAGATTGCGCGTCCGTGTATTCGCCGACAAACCTTCTGTCTGGCATTACAAGGAGTTGAAACCCCGGTCCGACAGCTTTTTTCCTTACCATTCCAGTGGCGCGGATCCCGGGATATGATGTCGGGATCCGCAATTCAGGTGGAGTTTAGCCGGCGTATTTTGTCACGAAATCTTCGGCGGCGAGGTTCCGGAAATCGTCCAATGCGATGCGTAGCGTTGCGTGATCCCAGTCCCACCATTTCAGAGCGTCCATCCGGCTTCCGAGTTCCGCCGGGAAACGTTCCCGGATCAGCCGGGCAGGTACACCGCCGACGATGGTATAGGGCGCCACATCTTTCGAGACGACCGCACCGGCCCCGATCACCGCACCGTTTCCGACGGTGACGCCGGGCAGGATGGTCGCGCCATGGCCGATCCACACATCGTTTCCGATCACCACGCGCTTGGCGCGCCGGGCGGCGAAAAAGTCCGTTTCATCCTTGGCATCGTCCCAGTAGCTGCGGGCGCGATAGGTGAAATGATGCAGCGTTGCCCGCGACATCGGATGATTGGTGGCGTTGATACGGACGGAGGCGGCAATGTTGACGAATTTGCCGATGCTCGCGCACCAGATGGCGCCATCCTGCATGACGTAGGAATAGTCGCCCATCTCGACTTCCTCGATGCGGCAGCGTTCCGAAATTTCGGTGTAGCGGCCGATCGATGAATTGGTGACGCGGGCGCTTTCATGAATGACGGGTTCGAGACCGACCTTGACGCTCATGCCGCCACCTTGCGCGGTGAAAATTGCGAGACGTCCAGAATGCGGTCGGCCACGGCTTCGCGCACTTCCTCATCATGGAAAATGCCGAGCAGCGCCGTGCCTTTCGCCTTTTTCTCGAGGATCATGTCAACGACCACGCGGCGGTTGACAGCGTCCAGCGAGGCGGTCGGTTCGTCGAGGAGCAGGATAGCATGATCGGTGATGAAGCCGCGCGCGATGTTGACACGCTGCTGCTCCCCGCCCGAAAACGTTGCCGGCGGAAGCGACCACAATTCCCGCGGCAGGTTGAGTTTCGAAAGCAGCGTGGCTGCCTGCTCGCGAGCCTCTTCCGCGGCAACCTTGCGGGCGAAAAGCGGCTCGGCGACGACATCGATGGCGGGAACACGCGGCACGGTGCGCAGGAACTGACTGACATAGCCAATGGTGCGGTGCCGGATTTCAAGGATCGTGCGCGGCGAGGCGTTGCCGATGTCGATAACCTGGTCCTCGTGGCGGATGAGAATCTGTCCACTGTCGATGGCATAGTTGCCATAGAGCATTTTCAGGATCGAGCTTTTGCCGATGCCGGACGGGCCGCCAAGCACGACACATTCGCCACCGGAAACGGAAAAACTGACATCGCGGACAACAGGCAGTTCGATGCCGTCGCGAAGATGCATGGTGAAGCTTTTGAAGACTTCCGAAACGATAAGAGGCGTCGGCATGGCGTCAAACCTGCAAGATGGAGGAAACAAGCAATTGCGTATAGGGTTCGCGCGGATCGTCCAGCACGCGGTCCGTCAGACCGTGTTCGATGACGTCGCCACCCTTCATCACCATCATCCGGTGAGAAAGCAGCCGTGCTACGGCGAGATCATGGGTAACGACGATGACGGCAAGGCCGAGATCGTTGACGAGGCCGCGCACGAGATCGAGCAGCCGTGCCTGCACGGAGACATCAAGGCCGCCGGTCGGTTCGTCCATGAAGACAAGGCGCGGTGAGGTTACCAGGTTACGGGCGATCTGCAGACGCTGGCGCATGCCGCCGGAAAAGGCGCGCGGCTGGTCATCGATACGGTCGGTGCCGATTTCCACCCGCTCCAGCCATTCGCTGGCCGATTGCCGGATGTTGCCGTAGTGCCGGTTGCCGACGGCCATAAGCCGCTCGCCGACATTGGCGCCGGCCGACACCGCCATGCGCAGGCCATCCGCCGGGTTCTGGTGCACGAAGCCCCAGTCGGTCCGCATCAGGAAACGCCGTTCGGCCTCGCCCATATGATAGAGATCGCGCACCGAGCCGTCGCGCATGCGATATTCCACGCTGCCGGCCGTCGGCACGAGCCGGGTGGAAATGCAGTTGAGAAGCGTGGTCTTGCCGGAACCGGATTCGCCGACAATGGCCAAAACCTCGCCCGGATAAAGCTCGAAGGAGACGTTGCGGCAACCGGCCCGCTCGCCGTAATATTTGGAAACGTCCCTGACTTTCAGAAGCGGTGCGTCGCTCATTCTGCGGCCTCCTTCACATCCGCCAGCAGGTGGCCCTTGTGGCCATGGGCGCGGCGGTCCTCGCAATGGTCGGTATCGGAGCAGACGAACATCCGCCCGCCCTTATCATCAAGCACCACCTCGTCCAGATAGACATTCTCGCCGCCACACAGCGCGCAGGGCTTGTCAAAGCGCTGGATCTCGAACGGATGGTCCTCGAAATCGAGGCTGACGACATCCGTATAGGGTGGCACGGCATAGATGCGCTTTTCGCGCCCGGCCCCGAACAATTGCAGGGCGTCGGACAGGTGCATTTTCGGGTTGTCGAATTTCGGTGTCGGAGAGGGGTCCATCACGTAACGACCGGCAACCTTCACCGGATAGGCATAGGTGGTGGAAATCCGACCGTTGCGGGCGATGTCCTCATAAAGCTTGACGTGCATCAGGCCATATTCCTCCAGCGCATGCATGACACGGGTCTCGGTCTCGCGCGGCTCGAGGAAACGCAAAGGCTCGGGGATCGGAACCTGATAGACGAGAACCTGGCCCGAATGCAGCTCCTCTTCGGGAATGCGGTGCCGCGTCTGGATGATGGTGGCATCCTTGGTGCGGGTGGTCACGGCCACATTCGCGACCTTCTGGAAAAAGGCGCGGATGGATACGGCGTTGGTGGTGTCGTCCGCACCCTGGTCGATAACCTTCAGCACATCGTCGGGACCGAGGATGGATGCCGTGACCTGCACGCCGCCGGTGCCCCAGCCATAGGGCATGGGCATTTCGCGGGAAGCGAAGGGAACCTGATAACCGGGAATGGCGATGGCCTTCAGGATCGCCCGGCGGATCATCCGCTTGGTCTGTTCGTCCAGATAGGCGAAGTTGTAGGCAGCCAGCCCGTCGTCGAATGAAACTTCTTTAAGCATTGCGCGTTAACCTTGCGAAAAAAGGAGTACAAGCTCATGGAGATTGGAATTCTTGCAGCCGTGTTCTTTGCTGTATTCGCAGCATCGACCGTCTTTTGCGCCTATTGGTTTGGCGAGCACAGCCGCTGAGCTATTCGGCCGCATCGCCCATCCATTCCGCGCCGTTGGAATTGATCGCGTCGAAATCGGTGCGCATTTTTCTGACCAGACCGAGTTCGGCCTGAAAATCCACGTAGTGCGGTAATTTCAGATGTTCGACGAAGCCAGTCGCCTGCACGTTGTCGGCGTGTGAGATGACGAATTCCTCGTCCTGAGCAGGGGCAACCACATCCTCGCCGAACTCGCCCGCACGCAGTGCGCGGTCCACCAGAGACATGGCCATTGCCTTGCGCTCGCTCTGGCCGAATACCAGACCGTAGCCGCGGGTGAATTGTGGTGGTGCCTTGGCCGAGCCCTTGAACTGGTTGACCATCTGGCATTCGGTCACCTGAATATCGCCAAGCGAGACAGCAAAACCAAGTTCGGGCACGTCGAGTTCGACTTCCACCTCGCCGATGCGGATTTCGCCGACAAAGGGATGCGTGCGGCCGTAACCGCGCTGCGTCGAATAGGCGAGCGCCAGAAGGAAGCCCTCGTCACCGCGCGCCAGCGATTGCAGGCGCAGATCACGCGGCATCGGAAATTCCATCGGTTCCCGTGTCAGATCGCCGGCAATATGATCGTCCGGCATGTCGCCGTCGCTTTCGATGAGCCCCTCTTCGGCCAGAATGTCGGAGACGCGCATGACATATTCCGGCTCTCCTTCACGTCGGGCAGCGGTCTCGACAGTCCCGTCTTCCAGAAGCGAGGGATCGAGCAGGCGGTGGGTGTAGTCGAAGGTCGGTCCCAGCAATTGCCCGCCCGGCAAGTCCTTGTAGGTTGCGGAAACGCGGCGCTGCACCGTCATCTTTGCGGTATCCACCGGCAGCGAATAACCGAAACGGGGCAGGGTTGTGCGGTAGGCACGCAGCAGGAATATGGCTTCGATCATGTCGCCGCGGGACTGTTTGACGGCAAGGGCCGCAAGCGACTGATCGTAAAGCGAAGCCTCCGCCATCACCCGGTCGACGGCAAGCGAAAGCTGCGAGACGATCTGCGCCACCGTCATGGCGGGCAGGTCGCGGTCTCCGCGCCGCTTGTCGGCCAGAAGCCGGTGAGCGTTGGCAATGGCGGTTTCTCCGCCTTTCACGGCAACATACATCTTACGCCTCCATCTGTTGAATGCGGGTGGTGCGTGGCAGGCACACGAATTTGTCACCAGCCGTCAGAATGACGTCGACGCCGCGCGGGAAAATGGCGTTGTTCTCTGCCCATAACATAGGGAATATATCCGGCAGGCCTGAGGGGCTGATGATGTTGACGTGACGGATGCCGGGACCGGAAAGCAGCAGCTCGCGCCCGCCGTCGAGATCCGGCAATTCGATGATAAGTGTCGTCGAACGGTCGGGATATTCCTGGCTTCCCTGCGCGAAAAGACCAAAGGTCGCAATTGCACTTCCCGCCTCGATGACGGCGAAATGCGCCTCGCCCTTCTCCTCTGTGGTAACCGCTCCGGTATGAAATCCGATCCAGCCCGGCACCGTCGTTTTCCGCAGCGCGCTGCTCAGCCAGACCGGTGTGTCGTGGTCGCAGAGCGCGAGAAGAACGGCGCCGGTTGCCGCGCAAAGCGGCAGTGGCGGGGCAACCGCCGTTTCGATGGCCTGCGGCGTGCCTGGCCGGGCCATGCCATCCATGAGTTTCTTGAAAACCCGTTGTGAATCGAAAACGGCGTCGGAAAAGCCGCCCGTCAATGCTTCAGCCTTGACACCCATCAATCTTCTCCTCGCACCATGGTGAAGAAATCGACCCTCGTTGCGGCGGTTTCTTTCGTTTTCCGGTCTGTCTCCTCGGTCAGCCTTTTTTCAACGGGTGAAAGAAGCTCGGTTTCGATGAAGCCGCGCGTCGGGCTTTCCTGCCAGAGCGCGTCGAAAACCGCCGCATACCAGGCCTTTTTGCGGCCGGTGCCGAGCACATGCGCATGGCCGACTGTTCCGGAGGCAAGCTTGACGGTTGCCCTTGTCACGGTCGTTTCCCCGAGATTGAAGGGCGCACCGCCGCCGCCGATACGGCCCTTGACCATGACGAGGCCGGTTTCAGGCCCCCGCACGTTTTCCGTCTGCGGGCTGGCATCCTGCCGGTTCCAGACCGCCTCAAGTTCCTGAACGGTGGCGCGGGCAAGAAGTGCTGCCACCCGTTTCCTTTCCGTATGTAAATTCGCAGCTTCGTTATTCATCGCTTGACCTCTAGTGTCTATTGATATAGACAACTATACAATATAAGCTACAATTAACGTCGATGAATGACAAGCGTGTGACATGAGCCCTTCGGCAGCAATGAAAAGAAAGAACGGCGTGGCGCTCTGGCGGCAGATCGCCGACCGGATCAGAGGCGAGATCGCAGCGGGCGATCACGACGAAACCGGCATGTTGCCGCCGGAAATGGCGCTGGCCGAAAAATTCGGCGTCAACCGTCATACCGTCAGAAGCGCCATAGCCGCTCTTGCAAGCGAAGGCATTCTTGAGCCGATGCAGGGGCGCGGCACAATGATTGCCCGCAAGGAACGCCTGAGCTTTCCGATTTCACGCCGCACGCGGTTCACGGCGGGCATCGGCGATCAGGTGAAGGAAATGGAGGCGCTGCTTCTTTCCCATATGACCGAGCCGGCAAATGCCGATCTCGCAGCACGGCTCAAAGTGCAGCCCGGTGCGCCGCTCGTGCGTCTGGAAACCCTGCGCAAGGCCGACAACCGGCCGGTTTCCCGTTCCACCACATGGTTCCCGGCGGATCGTTTCGACGGGATCGGCGAGGCCTACCAAAAAAGCGGGTCGATCACCGCTGCCTTCGAAATGCTGGGCGTGGCGGATTATGTGCGCATCTCCACCGTCATTTCCGCAAGCCATGCGGATACGCAGGATCTGTCCGATCTCGAATTGTCGCCCGGCGCAATCCTGCTCGTCACCCAGGCGCTGAACGCTGATATGGATGGCATCCCGGTACAATACGCCATCAGCCGGTTCTCGGCCGATACGGTTGAGTTCACGGTGGAGAATTAACGCGCAAGCGTAGCCGGAAACTTTATTCCGTCTGCGAAAGTCCGAGCACATCCAGCATCGAATAGAAGCCCGGCTTCTTGTCGAGCGCCCATACAGCCGCCGTGATCGCGCCGCGTGCGAAGATGGAGCGGTCGCCGGCATAGTGGGAAAGCTCGACGCGCTCGCCCTCTCCGGCGAAGATCACCGAATGTTCACCGATCACCGAACCGCCGCGCAGCGTGGCAAAACCGATTGTGCCCGCTTCGCGCGCCCCCGTATGCCCGTCACGCACGCGGACGGAAGAGGTGGCGAGATCGACCTTGCGACCCGCCGCTGCCGCTTCGCCAAGCAAAAGCGCTGTTCCTGACGGCGCATCCACCTTGTGTTTGTGGTGCATTTCGAGGATTTCGATATCCCAGTTCTGCGCATCGAGAGCCTGGGCGGCCTGCTGCGTCAGGACGCTGAGCAGATTGACGCCGAGGCTCATATTGCCCGACTTGACGATGCGGGCATGGCGTGACGCCGCCTTGAATTTTTCCTCGTCGCCCAGCGAGCAACCCGTCGTGCCGATGACATGCACGATGCGGGCCTGCGCGGCCAACCCCGCGAAAGTGACGCTGGTTGCGGGAGAGGTGAAGTCGATCACCCCTTCCGCATGCAGGAAGGCCTGCAACGGATCGCTGGTGATTTCGACGCCAATCGGCCCGAGCCCTGCGATCTCGCCGGCATCGCGGCCAACAAAGGCTGAGCCTTCACGCGCGACGGCGGCATGCAGCGTGACACCCGGCGTCTGGTGAATGAGGCGGATCAGCGCCTGTCCCATGCGCCCGGCCGCGCCGACCACCACCAGTTTCATGCCGCTGCTGCTCATGCTTTCACTCACTTTTTCATGTCGGGCGGATCGAAACCCGCCGGTATCGGACGACTAGCCTTTGCAGCGGCGACGTTAAAGCCCGCCTGCCTGCTGCGCAAGCATCACATGGAACATGTCGATCGCAGGAGAACGATCACGCCCTCCAGCGCCGTCCGTCAAGCGAGAGACCGAAGTCGGAAGGCGTTCTCGAATAAGTTGCGAGCCCGGAAAGGGCCGCCTGCGGATGGGTGACGACGAAGGTGGGAATGGTCCGCATCAGGGCGCTGTGCGGCGCCTTGTCCTCGAACGCGGCCCGGAATTCGGGGCTTTTCAGCGCCGGAATGATCTTCTGCGAAATGCCGCCGGCCAGATAGACGCCGCCCTTGGCCATGAAGATCAGGGCAAGATCACCGGCCAGACGGCCGAGATAGGTGCTGAAAAGCGAAAGCGTTTCTTTCGCCTGTGCATTCTGGCCGGAAAGCCCCTGCGAGGTGATGTCCGCCGGATCGGAAAAGATCGGCTCTATACCATCGGCAGCACAGATAGCCCGATAAAGATTGACCAGTCCGCGCCCGCACAGGATCTGCTCGCCGGCGACGCGGCCCTCAATGGTTTCGATATGCGGAAAGACCGCATAGTCGCGCGCGCTTCTGGGGCCGATATCGACATGGCCACCTTCACCCGGAACGGGGAACCACATATGGCGGGCGTAAACCAGACCGGCGACGCCAAGGCCGGTGCCTGGTCCGAGAACCACGCGCGATGCCAGCATGTCTTTTTTGCCGGCGCCTATAGGCTCGCGATTGTCGTCGTCAAGCGCGGCGATTGCCAAGGCCTGCGCCTCGAAGTCGTTGATGACGATGACATCCTTCAGGCCGAGTTTCGCCAGCATATCCTTCGGTTTGACGACCCAATGGCAGTTGGTCAGCGGAATTTCGTCGCCTTCGATGGGGCCGGCGATCGCAAGGATGGTCGAGACCGGCTGAAGCGAGGTCTTGTCCAGAACCGCCTGCTGGATGGCGTCGTCAATTGTCGGATATTCCGCTGTTTTCACGGTGGTGAGGTGCACCGGTTCCGCAAAGGAATCGATCAGAATGGAAAAGCGGGCATTGGTGCCGCCGATGTCGCCAAGAAGGATCGGAAAGGAAAGATATTCGGTATCGGACGTCTTCGGCATTACCTGTTCCATGTTGGCGCGTCATTCGGCGAGGTTGAAGTCGATCAGGTTTTCTGCGGTGGCGCGATTGAGCGCCATGGGAATATCGTAAACCGTGGCAAGCCGGGTCAGGGCCTTCACATCCACATCATGCGGCATTGCCGTCAGCGGGTCGGTGAAGAAGATCAGCATATCCACTTCGCCGGTCGCAATCATCGCGCCGATCTGCTGGTCACCGCCAAGCGGGCCGCTCTTGAGGCGAATGACATCAAGCCCCGGACAGGCTTCCTGAACACGTCCGCCGGTCGTGCCGGTGGCGACGATCTTGAATCCGGATAGCGCCTTTTGATGGTGACGCGCGAAATCCGCCATATCGTCTTTTTTCTCGTCGTGAGCGATGAGCGCGATACAGCGTTGTCCTGCCATGTCCCCAGCCTGTCCCGGTAAAGAATTAAATCGATTTGAAGCCTTCTATAACAGCTTGCCGCCATTTGAAAAGGGAAGCTGTTGAATGCCGCATTTCTGTATCAGTTCAATGTCGGACGCTGGGTCGGAAGCGGAATATCCGAAGGCGGCTGTAGGGTCGGAGCGTTCTGAATGACCTGTTCGACGCTTTGCTGGCGCACGGCCTGAACCGGCGCGGGAGAATAGGCCTGCGCAGCAATACCCTCGGGGTTGGCGGAAGGGGCGGCAGCCACGGCGGCGCAGGCGGATGGCAGGTCGGAAACCATGACGGGGCGGGGTTTCACCGGTTTGGCATTGGGGTCCTTTTTCGGCGGCGCCCATGGTTCTTTCGTAAACCACCAGGCGAGCGACTTGTCGCAGCCATCGCCCTTGCCCACGGCCGCCTGCGGTTTGCAGTTCGGCGCGCCGGGCGGGCATTCGAGGCGAATGTGGAAATGTTCGTCATGCCCATAGATCGGCCTGATCTTGCCCATGAAGGTGCGGTCGCCGGTCCATGTCTGGCAAAGCTTCTGCTTGATGGCGGGGTTGACGAAGACGCGTTCCACCTGCGGATAGCTCGCCGCCATCATCACCAGACGGGCATTGAGCGGCGACCATTTGCGATCATCGACCGTCAAAAATTTGCTCTTGTCCAGCATGGAGATGAACGGCACCGTTTCGCGTTGCTCCACGCTCAGCCGGGGGTTAGGCATTGGCCGCCACCAGACATCCACATCGAGACCGATCTGGTGCGAGGCATGGCCGGTCAGCATCGGCCCGCCGCGCGGCTGGGAAATATCGCCGAGCAGCAATCCTGGCCAGCCGATTTTCTGGGCGTCCTGCGAAAATTGTTCGAGGAAGGAAATCAGCTGCGGCTGGCCCCAGCGCCGGTTGCGCGAAAGCCGCATGGCCTGCCAGCCGGGACCGTCGGTCGGCATGGCGATCGCGCCGGACTGGCAGCCCTTGGCATAGGAGCCGATCGGCTGCGAGGTTGCAGCCGAAGGCAGAGCCATGTGGCCAAACACTTCTTTCGCGGGCCTGTCTTCGGCCGAGGCGGTTTCCGCCTGCAATTGCACCGCAGAAACGACTGAAATCGCCAGCATGGCCGCCTTGAAAACTCTGGATGATCCCGCCGTCATATCGTCGTGCCCGTCCGATCAGATGATTCTCTTCCCCTTAAGATAAACTGGAACGGGATTTTGTTGAAACCATGTTTCACCTACTGACGCCAAAGCATGCGGATAAGGACGCCGATAAAGAGCTTGTGAGGCGGAACATCTGTTTTTTGACAATCTTTGTTTTATGCTCTCTCCAACAAACACGAAAACAGGGAACTTCCCGAATGATATTGGCACCATTGAAATCCCGCCTCCTCATCGCTCTTGCGGCATCTGCCGTGCTGATACCGGTGGTGGCATCCGCCCAGTCTGCAGATGTCTGGCGAAAGGGGATTTCGACGGTCGGGGAATTGAAGCATCCCGATGGCTTTGATCATTTCGACTATGTGAACACCAGGGCGCCGAAGGGCGGAACGCTGCGCCTGTCGACGACTGGAACCTTCGATACGCTCAATCCGCTTCTCGCCAAGGGTGAGGCTGCCACGGGCCTTTCCTTGGTTTTCGATACTCTGATGAAATCCACCGAAGAGGAACTCTCTGCCTCCTACGGTCTTCTCGCCGAGGGCGTAAGCTATCCGGATGACATTTCCAAAGCGACGTTCCGGCTGCGGGCGGAGGCAAAATGGGCAGACGGAAAGCCGGTGACGCCGGAGGATGTCGTCTTCAGCTTCGAAAAGGCCAAGGATCTCAGCCCGCAGCTTGCGACCTATTACACCCATGTCACCAAGGCGGAGGTGACGGGTGAAAGGGACATCACCTTCACTTTCGATGAAAAGAACAATCGCGAATTGCCGCAGATTGTCGGGCAATTGCTGATCGTTCCCAAGCACTGGTGGGAAGCCGCCGGCCCGGATGGCAAGCCGCGCGACATTTCACGCGGCACGCTGGAGCCGGTGATGGGGTCAGGCCCTTATAAAATCGCGTCCCTGTCTGCCGGTTCGACAATGACCTATGAACGCCGCGACGATTATTGGGGCAAGGACGTCAATGTGAATGTCGGCCTCAATAACTTCAAAACCATCGCCTACACCTTCTTCTCCGATCAGGATGTTGAATTCCAGGCCTTCAAGTCCGGCACCGTCGATTTCCGGCAGGAAGCCTCTTCCAGCCGCTGGGTAACGGGTTACGATTTCCCCGCGGTCAAGGAAGGCCGTGTCAAGAAAGAGGAATTGCCGAACATCTATCGCTCAGTCGGCATCATGCAGGCCTTCGTGCCGAACATGCGGCGGGAAAAGTTTCAGAGCCCGAAACTGCGCAAGGCGCTCAACTACGCCTTCGATTTCGAGGAGTTGAACCGGACGCTGGCTTACGGCCAGTTTCAGCGCATCAACAGCTTTTTCATGGGTAGCGAGCTGGCCTCTTCCGGCCTGCCGACCGGTCGCGAGCTGGAACTGCTTCAGGAGCTGAAGGACCAGGTTCCGCCAGAGGTCTTCACCACCGAGTACCGCAACCCGGTCGCGGGTGAACCCGCCAAGCAGCGTGACAATCTGCGCGAGGCGGTCAAGCTCATGAAGGAGGCCGGTTACGAGCTGCGCGGCAACCGCATGGTCAATGCGGCGAGCGGGCAACCGCTTGATATGGAGTTTCTGATCGATTCCGCCGGCATGGAAAGAACCATCCTGCCCTATGTCCAGAACCTGAAGAAGATCGGCATCAACGCGACCATCCGCACGGTCGACGCCTCGCAATACACCAACCGCACCCGCAGCTTCGATTATGACGTGATCGTCAAGCTCTGGGCGACCTCGGCCAATCCCGGAAACGAGCAGGCGGATTTCTGGGGTTCGGCGGCAGCCGACCGGCAGGGGTCCAACAATCTCGCCGGCATCAAGAACCCCGCCGTCGATGCTCTGGTCAGAAAGGTCATATTTGCGCCCAACCGGGATGAGCAGGTGGCCGCCGCACGCGCGCTCGACCGGGTGCTTCTGGCAAACAGCTATGTCATACCGCAATTTTACCGCGGCGAGATGTTCATCGCTTACTGGAACACGCTCATCCGTCCGGAAAACCTGCCGCAATATGGTGTCGGTTTTCCGGAAGCATGGTGGTCCAGCCAGGCGGCGAACTGACGCCACCCTTGCTTTCGCGCCGAAGGCTTGATTCACATAGGGCGAGACGAATCGCTCAAAGCGCGCAGGCAAGCGCTTTCAGGAAAGGACCGGGTTTGACAGAAACGAAGACCGCTGACGTATCGGCCGGGAGCAAGGGCTGATGGGCGCCTATATCCTCAGACGTCTGGCGCTGATGATCCCGACCATCATCGGCATTATGGGCATTTCGTTTCTCGTCATCCAGTTCGCGCCGGGCGGGCCGGTGGAACAGGTCGTGGCCCAGCTGACAGGGCAGGGCGACAGTGCGTCCGACCGGCTCTCTGGCGGCGGCGATCTTATGGGACAGTCGGGTGGTTTCGATGAAAGCGGCTCGAAATATCGCGGCGCTCAGGGTCTCGATCCTGAGCTGATCGCCAAGCTTGAGAAACAATTCGGTTTCGACAAGCCGCCTTTGACCCGCTTTCTCGAAATGATGTGGAATTATATCCGCTTTGATTTCGGCGACAGCTTCTTCCGCAATTCCTCGGTGATCGATCTCATCATCGACAAGCTGCCGGTTTCGGCGTCGCTCGGTTTCTGGATTTTGATCATTTCCTACATCATCTCCATTCCGCTCGGCATCAAGAAAGCCGTTTCCGACGGCTCGACCTTTGATATCTGGACATCCGGCATCATCATCATCGGTTATGCCGTGCCGAGCTTCCTGTTCGGCATTCTTCTCATCGTTCTCTTCGCCGGCGGATCGTTCTTCGATTGGTTCCCGCTGCGCGGTCTTGTGTCCGACAATTTTGCCGATCTGAACTGGTGGCAGAAGATCATCGACTATTTCTGGCACCTGACCCTGCCGCTCATCGCGCTCTCGCTTTCGGCTTTCGCAACGACGACGCTTCTGACGAAGAATTCCTTCATCGACGAGATCAAGAAGCAATATGTCATCACTGCCCGCGCCAAGGGTCTTACTGAGCGCAAGGTGCTGTATGGCCATGTCTTCCGCAACGCGATGCTGATCGTGATCGCCGGTTTCCCGGGCGCCTTCATCTCGGCCTTCTTCACCGGGTCGCTGCTGATCGAGAATATCTTCTCGCTGGATGGCCTTGGCCGCCTCGGTTACCTCTCGGTCGTCAATCGTGACTATCCGATCGTGTTCGGCACGCTCTTCATCTTCTCGCTGATGGGCCTCGTGGTCAGCCTCCTATCCGACCTCATCTACACATGGATCGATCCGCGCATCGATTTCGAGCGGAGGGACGTGTGATGACGCTTGCCCACACCGCCGCAACGGAAACGATGGTGAAGCCGAAACGCCCATGGTTTTCGCCGACCACCAAGCGCCGCTGGCAGAATTTCAAGGCGAACCGGCGCGGTTACTGGTCCTTCTGGCTGTTCCTGATCCTGTTTTTCCTCAGCCTGATCGCGGAATTCATCGCCAATGACAAACCCATTCTCGCCTCTTACAAGGGTGAGATTCTGGTGCCGGTCATGGTCGATTATCCGGAAGAAAAGTTCGGCGGGTTCCTTGCCCAGACCGACTACAAATCCTCCTTCATTCAGGACGAGATCAACGCCAATGGCTGGATGATCTGGCCGCCGATCCGTTATTCCTACCAGACGGTCAATTCCAATATTCCGCATTCCGCGCCGACTGCGCCTTTCTGGCTGATGGATGAAAAAGACCGCTGCTCCGCCTACCCGCAGGGCAATGCCGATCCCGGCTGCACGCTCGGCAATCTCAACTGGCTCGGAACCGACAATCAGGCGCGCGATGTCACGGCGCGGATGATCTATGGTTTCCGTATCTCCGTTCTGTTCGGCCTGACGCTGACGATCGCGTCGGCTCTCGTCGGGGTGACTGCGGGCGCAATCCAGGGCTATTTCGGCGGCTGGACAGACCTTCTGTTGCAGCGTTTTATCGAAATCTGGTCGTCCATGCCGGTGCTTTACATCCTGCTCATCATCGCAGCCATTCTGCCGCCGGGCTTCTTCGTTCTGCTCGGCATCATGCTGCTGTTCTCATGGGTCGGCTTCGTCGGCATCGTGCGGGCGGAATTCCTGCGCGCCAGAAACTTCGAATACGTCCGTGCCGCCCGCGCCCTTGGCGTCGGCAACTGGACGATCATGTTCCGGCACCTCCTGCCCAACGCCATGGTGGCAACGCTGACTTTCCTTCCGTTCATCCTTTCCGGTTCGATCACCACCTTGACCTCGCTCGATTTCCTCGGCTTCGGCATGCCACCGGGATCGCCGTCGCTGGGCGAGATGATCGCGCAGGGCAAAAACAATCTTCAGGCGCCCTGGCTTGGCCTCACGGCCTTCTTCACCATGTCCATCATGCTGTCGCTCCTCATCTTCGTCGGCGAGGCGGTGCGAGACGCCTTCGACCCACGCAAGACGTTCCGGTGATCGCCATGATGGAAACCAAGACCCAACCGCTTCTCTCCGTCCGGGATCTTTCCGTCGCCTTCCATCAGGGCGGCGCGACGAGCGTCGCCGTCGATCAGGTCTCCTTCGATCTGATGCCGGGCGAAGTCGTCGCTCTCGTCGGCGAGTCGGGTTCCGGCAAATCGGTGACGGCGAACTCCATCCTCAAATTGCTGCCCTATCCGGCGGCGAGCCATCCTTCGGGCAAAATCCTGTTCGACGGCAAGGATATGCTGACCCTGCCGGAACGCGCTCTGCGCGCCGTTCGCGGCAACGACATCACCATGATTTTCCAGGAGCCGATGACGTCGCTCAACCCGCTCCACACCATCGAGCGGCAGATCGGCGAAATCCTCGAGCTGCATCAGGCGATCACCGGCGCGGAGGCGCGGGCGCGCACACTGGAACTGTTGCTGCAGGTTGGCATCCGCGAGCCGGAAAAGCGGCTGAAGGCCTATCCGCATGAATTGTCCGGCGGCCAGCGGCAGCGCGTGATGATTGCCATGGCGCTCGCCAACCGGCCGAAATTGCTGATCGCCGATGAACCGACGACCGCACTCGATGTAACCGTTCAGGCGCAGATCCTTGAACTGTTGAGTGATCTCAAGACCCGTCACGGCATGTCCATGCTGTTCATCACCCACGACCTCGGCATCGTGCGCAAGTTTGCCGATCGTGTCTGCGTCATGACCAAGGGCAAGATCGTCGAAACAGGCACAGTGGAACAGGTGTTTACCGATCCGCAACACGCCTATACCCGCCATCTTCTGGCAGCCGAACCCAAGGGCGAGCCGCCGCTTTCCGATACCAGCAAATCCGTGGTCATGCAGGGCGACGACATAAAGGTCTGGTTCCCGATCAAGGCGGGGCTGATGCGCCGGGTGATCGACCATGTGAAGGCGGTCGACGGTATCGATATCACACTGCGCGCCGGACAGACGGTTGGCGTGGTGGGCGAATCCGGCTCCGGCAAGACGACGCTCGGTCTCGCCCTTTCGCGGCTGATCGCCTCTGAGGGACGTATCAGCTTCATCGGCCAGTCAATCGACAGCTATTCCTATGAGATGATGAAGCCGCTCAGAAACCGGCTTCAGGTGGTGTTTCAGGATCCTTACGGCTCGCTCAGCCCGCGCATGTCGGTGGGCGAAATCGTCGCCGAGGGCCTGAAAGTGCATGAGCGGCAACTTTCCGCCGATGAGCGCGATACCCGTGTCGCCCAGGCATTGGACGAGGTTGGCCTCGACCCGGCAACGCGCTGGCGGTATCCGCATGAATTTTCCGGCGGCCAGCGCCAGCGTATCGCCATTGCCCGTGCGATGGTATTGAAACCCCGTTTCGTCATGCTGGACGAGCCGACATCGGCGCTCGACATGAGCGTGCAGGCACAGGTGGTCGATCTCTTGCGCGATCTTCAGGCCAAGCATGAGCTCGCCTATCTCTTCATCAGCCACGACCTGAAGGTGGTGAAGGCGCTTGCAAACGACGTCATTGTCATGCGCAACGGCAAGGTGGTGGAGAGCGGCCCGGCGGCGGAGATATTCGCTGATCCGCAACAGGAATATACCAGGGCTCTCCTGGCGGCAGCCTTCAATATCGAGGCCGTTGAGACAAAAGCGGTGAGCCAGTAGGCGTATCGCTGTTTCTATTAAGGCGATGATTTTTCTGTTGCTTTGCGCAAAATGCCGACCCATGTTGCGGGGACGAGATACGCAAACGGATTGAATGCCATGGCAGCGGATGTGATCGTTTTGGGGGCGGGGATCATCGGGGTCTCCGTCGCTTTGCAACTGGCCCGCAGGGGTAAATCGGTCGTACTGGTGGACCGGCGGGGCCCGGGTGAGGAAACCTCCTTCGGCAATGCCGGACTGATCCAGAGAGAGGGTGTCGTCCCTTACGCCTTTCCGCAGGAGGTCAGCCGGCTGCTGCGCTATTCCCTGAACAACAGCATCGATGCCCGTTATCACCTCTCTGCTTTGCCGAAGATCGCGCCCTTTCTCGGCCGTTACTGGTACAATTCCGCAGCCACGCGGCACGCAGCGATTGCCCGCGCCTATGCGCCGCTGATTGAGCATTCGGTCTCCGAACACAGCATTTTGATCGATGAGGCGAAGGCCGGCGATCTCATCGTCAAGAACGGCTGGATGGAGGCCTATAGAACCGCTGCAAGGCGGGATGCAGACTATGCCTTCGCCGAGCGTCTGGCGCGTGACCACGGTATTTCCCACACGAAACTCGGGGCCGAAGAACTCGCAACCGCCGAACCGCATCTAAGCCGCGATTTCGTCGGTGGTCTGAAATGGGACGATCCCTGGTCGGTGCGTGATCCGCACGCGCTGACACTGGCCTATGTCAAACTGTTCGAAAGTCTCGGCGGAACCTTTGTCCGCGGCGATGCCTCCACCCTCAGCCAGACGGTGAGCGGGTGGACGGTGCGTACGGAGACCGGCGCGGTCGAGGCCGAACATGCCGTCGTCGCACTTGGCCCCTGGGCGGATACGGTGACGGAACGCCTGGGTTACCGCTTTCCGCTCGGTGTGAAGCGTGGCTATCACATGCATTATGCGCCGCAGGAGGGCACAAAGCTTAACAACTGGCTGATCGATGCGGAGCGTGGTTATTTTCTGGCGCCGATGCGAAAGGGCATTCGCCTGACGACGGGCGCGGAATTTGCCGAACGCGATGCGCCGAAATCTCCGGTGCAGATCGAGCGGGCGGAACGGGTGGCGCGCACGGTCTTTCCTCTTGGCGGCAGGCTGGATGCAGAACCGTGGATGGGTGCGCGCCCCTGCACGCCGGATATGATGCCGATCATCGGAAAGGCGCCAAGGCACAGGACATTGTGGCTCGCCTTCGGGCATGCCCATCACGGCCTCACACTCGGACCCATCACCGGCCGCGTGCTGGCGGAAACCATGCTGGGGGAAACGCCTGTTATCGCCATCGACGCCTATCGCCCGGAAAGGTTCAATCCCTGATAGCCGAATCCGCTGGCCTTCCTGCGGCGGGCCACGTAACATGGGCTTATCCAAGGGGAAAAGGGGCAAGCGTCATCATGACGGCGAGGTTTCTCATCTATCAGCAGCAGGACGATTTTCGTTAGCGAAGCGCTTCCGCGCGCGAAACAGAAGAGAAACGGCCTGCTGGTGCATGATGGATGATATTGAAAACGCAAAGAAATTTTTCGCCGATAACCCCGATATCGAAATTCTCGAAGCTTTTGTCATAGATGCGAACGGCGTGCCGCGCGGCAAATGGATTCCGCGCGAAAGGGCGATCGACGTTCTTGAAAAGGGAATGGCGATCCCGCGTTCGGTCTATGCACTGGATATCTGGGGCCGCGATGTACACGCCGCGGGCCTTGCTGAAGGTACGGGCGATCCGGACGGGTTCTGCTTTCCTGTTCCCGGCACCCTGTCGCGGGTGACATGGCTTGGCCGACCGACCGCGCAAGTCCTGCTCGCGATGAAAAATCCGGACGGAACAGGGTTTTACGGCGATCCGCGCAATGTCTTGGCACGGGTGCTGGAAGCCTACAAAAAGGCTGGCCTCACGCCGGTTGTGGCGACGGAACTCGAATTTTACCTGATCGACCCGGTCCGCTCCGCGCTCGATCCCGTTCGTCCGCCCCATAGTCGCGAAGGCCGGTGGCATACCGGCCAGACACAGGTTCTGTCGATTTCCGAATTGCAGGATTTCGAGGACGTCTTCCACGATATCGCCACGGCCTGCCGGGCGCAGGGTGTGCTTGCCGATACGACGCTGCGCGAAAACGGCCCGGGACAATATGAGATCAACCTCAATCATGTACCCGATGCGTTGCAGGCTGCGGATTTTGCCGTCTTCCTGAAGCGCATCGTCAAGGGTGTGGCGCGGCGTCATGATCTCGATGCCACCTTCATGGCCAAGCCTTACGGGTTGCAGGCCGGTAATGGCATGCATGTCCATTTTTCCGTCCTCGATAAGGACGGCAGGAATATCTACGCCGGAGAAAACGGCCCGTCGGATGCGCTGATGCATTCGGTTGGCGGCCTGTTGGAAAACATGGGGGAAAGCATGGCGATCTTCGCTCCCCATGCCAATTCATATCGTCGCCTGACGCCGAGCGAACATGCGCCCACCTACGCCTCCTGGGGCATCGACAACCGCTCGGCGGCGGTGCGCGTCATCGTCGCCAGCAAGGCCGCAACGCGTATCGAACACCGCGTGGCCGGCGCCGATACCAATCCCTATCTCGTCGTCGCGATGATCCTGAGTGCGGCACTTGCCGGCATGAAGGAAAAACGCCAGCCCGGCGGCGCGATTTCCGGCGACAGCCATGCCATCAATCACGAACCTTTGCCCACCAACTGGGACTACGCCCTGCAGCGTTTCACACGCTCCAGCTTCGCTTATGCGACGCTTGGCCAGCGCTACCGTACGCTGTTTTCCGCCTGCAAACAGCAGGAGCTTTCCGAATTTTCCCTGCGTGTAACCGACGTCGAATATGACGCCTATATCAGGACGGTGTGAGATGGCTGAGGTGACGAACATACCCAATCCCGGCCACACCTCCTCCTGGTATGCGGCCTCCGCCAATGTCAAATCCGTGCGGCCCTCGCTTGAAGGCGCACTGGAAGCCGATGTCTGCGTCATCGGCGGCGGCTTTACCGGCATTTCCGCCGCTCTCGAACTTTCCGAACGTGGCTATTCGGTCATCGTGCTGGAAGGCGTGCGGGTCGGTTTTGGCGCTTCGGGCCGCAATGGCGGCCAGATCGTCAATGGTTATAGCCGCGATCTCGAAACCATTGCCGGTCGCTACGGGCATGACAAGGCGGTGAGGCTCGGTGAAATGTCGCTGGAAGGCGGCGCGATCATCCGCAGCCGCATCGCGAAATACGCCATCGATTGCGATCTTGTCGATGGCGGCTTCTTCGCAGCCTTTACGCCAAAACAGATCCGCGAGATGGAGGCCCATAAGGCCCATTGGGAAAAACACGGCCATGGCGGGCTTGAAATGGTCGCCAAGGCCGATGTCGGAAAATATGTGCAGACCGATCGTTATGCCGGCGGCATGATCGACCGTTTCGGTGGCCACATCCATCCGCTCAATCTGGTGCAGGGGGAAGCGGCGGCGGCCGAAAGTCTCGGTGCGCGCATATTCGAGAATTCGCGGGTTATTTCGGTGGAGCAGGGCGCAAATCCGGTTGTGCGCACGGCGACGGGCAGCGTGAAGGCGAAATATGTTCTCGTCTGCGGCAACGCCTATCTCGGCAAGTTGCTGCCGGAAATCGGTGACCGCATGATGCCGGTCTCAAGTCAGGTCATGGCGACGGAGCCGCTTGATGCCGACCTGATCGAGGAACTTCTGCCCGCAAATTATTGCGTGGAGGATGCGAATTACATTCTCGATTATTATCGCCGCACCTCCGACAATCGCCTGCTCTATGGCGGCGGTATCGGTTATGGCGGCAGCGACCCGGCGGATCTGACCGGCGTTATCCGCCCGAACATGCTCAAAACCTTCCCGCAACTTGAAAAGACGAAGATCGACTTCGCCTGGAGCGGCAATTTCGCGCTGACGCTGACGCGCATCCCGCATATGGGCAAGCTATCGGACAATGTCTATTTTTCACACGGCGACAGCGGCCATGGCGTCACCACCACGCATTTGCTGGGCAAGATACTGGGCGAGGCCGTTGCGGGCCACGCCGAGCGTTTCGATGTCTGGAGTTCCCTGCCGAACTATCCGTTCCCGGGCGGCAAGACGTTCCGTGTGCCGCTGACCGTGCTTGGCGCATGGTGGTACGGCATGCGCGACAGGCTCGGATTTTAAAACGTCACCGCTTTCAAACCGGCAAGTGCGTTGTTCGCAATATCCTCGGGCGTGGCGTCGATGCTGACGGTCACGACACCCGGTTCGCCGGTCGGCACTTCCAGCGTGGCAAGCTGGGTCTGGAGCAGCGAGAGCGGCATGAAGTGGCCCTTGCGTTCGCCCATGCGCCCGCTGAGGAGTTCGAGGCTGCCATCCAGATAAACGAAAGCGAGCGGGCCGCCGGTAGCCTCGCGAAGGCGGTCGCGGTAGATTTTCTTGAGCGCCGAGCAGGAAACGACGACACCATTGTTTTCATAGCCCTTGCGCAATTCTGCGCCGATCACGTCCAGCCACGGCCAGCGATCGTCGTCGGTCAGCGGAATGCCGTCGGACATTTTGTCGATATTGGATTTAGGGTGAAGCTTGTCGCCCTCAATAAAGGCAACGCCCAGTTTTTCCGCCAGTTCCTCTGCGACCGTGGACTTGCCAGAGCCGCTCACTCCCATCACGACGATTGCCTGTGTCACCCGAACCTCGAATGTTTCTGTTTCGACGGTCAGCCCCTAACATGTGCGGCGAATGTCGGGAACATAAAAATGATGAGCCTGCATATGTCAGTGCCCGGTTTTGCGAGCTGCCGCCTTTTCCAGAGCGGAAAAGCCAGCGTGGATCAGAATCGCGAGCACGGCGACGATCAATCCGCCCTGAAGGATGAAGGCGAGATTGTTGGATTGCAGGCCGGCAATGATGACTTCTCCGAGTGTTCGCGCGGCGACTGTCGAGCCGATGGTCGCGGTCGACAGGCTGATGACCGCCGATAGCCGGATGCCCGCGAGGATCGCCGGAAGGGCAAGCGGCAGCTCCACTTTGACCAGCCTTTGCCAGCCCGTCATGCCGCTGCCTCTGGCGGCATCCATCACGGTTGCGGGCAGGGTGGTAAGTCCGGTCAGCGTATTTTCAAAGACCGGCAAAAGCGCATAGAGAAACAGCGCGATGAGCGTGGGTTTCTCGCCAAAACCGATCATCGGCACCGCAAGCGCCAAAACCGCCACCGGCGGAAAGGTCTGGCCAATATTGACGATGCTGCGCGACAGCGGCAGAAAATCCGCGCCGAAGGGGCGGGTGACTAGAACCGCAAGCGCCCCCGCCACCAGCGTCGCCAGCCCCGTCGCGATCCCGACAATGGCGAGATGCGACAGTGTCAGCGAAAGCAGGTTAGCCTGGGTGTAGATTGCCGGCGCATTGGCCTGCACGAGAGGGCGGAACACCGGCGCGAAGACCTGCGGCGCCGCGAGGAAGACGATCAGCGCCAGCACCAGAAGGCCGGGAACGAAAAACGAGGCGGCATTTTTCATGGGGTTCCGGCAGCACGCTGGAGGAGAACATCGCGCCGCACCCGGCCCGCCGGCTGGCCATCGTCTTTCAGCACCGGCAATGCATCGCGGCCCGCCCATAACATCGCCGACAGGGCGTCGCGCTGGCTGGTGTGCTCGCTCAGCGGTTCGCCATCAGCACTTCCCGGCTCCACGGCGTCTGCAACGGACAGGACGGACAGCAGTTTCAGGGCGCGCTCATTTTCGCCGATCATGGTTCGCACGAAATCCGTCGCCGGCTTCAGCACCAGTTCGGCCGGCGGGCAGTCCTGCACGATGCGGCCCTTGTCCATGACGGCAATACGGTCCGCCAGATGGAAGGCTTCGTCCATATCATGGGTGACGAGAACGATCGTGACACCGAGCTTCTTCTGAATATCGAGAAGATCGTTCTGGGCCTTGGCGCGGATCACCGGGTCCAGGGCGCCGAAAGGTTCGTCCATCAGGAGAATGTTCGGCTCGGCCGCAAGCGCGCGCGCCACGCCGACGCGCTGTTGCTGGCCGCCCGAAAGCTCATGCGGAAAGCGGTCGGCATAAAGCGCCGGGTCGAGCTGGAAGAGCTGCATCAGCGCGTCGATCTTCGCCTCGATACGTTTGCGGTCCCAGCCGATCAGCTGGGGTACGGTGGCGATATTCTCCGCCACGGTGCGATGTGGAAACAGCCCATGGCCCTGAATGGCATAGCCGATCTGACGGCGAAGCTTGTAGCCCGGCATGGTGCTCACATCGTCTCCGTCGATGCGGATCGTGCCGGAGGTCGGCTCCACCAGCCGGTTGATCATGCGCAGAAGGGTGGTTTTTCCCGACCCGGAAGTGCCGACGATGACGGTGACGGTGCGCGGCGCCACGGTCAGGGAGACCTGGTCGACCACGGCCGTATCGCCATATCGTTTCGTGATGGTGTCGATCTCGATCATGCCTTTTGCCTTCCGCCTGCGCTGAAGAGATTGCTGTCGATAAGGGCGTCGAGCGTAATCGCGGCGGCGAAGCCGAGTAGAACGGTCGGCACGGTGCCGAGCAGCACGAGGTCCATCGCGGTCTGTCCGATGCCCTGAAACACGAAAACGCCAAATCCACCGCCGCCGATCAGTGCTGCGATGGTCGCAAGACCGATATTCTGCACCAGGACAATGCGAATGCCGGTGAGAATGACCGGCATGGCCAGCGGAAATTCAACCCGCAACAGCCTTTGCAGCGGCGTCATGCCAAGCCCGCGCGCGGCTTCCCGCACGGCCTGCGAGACGCCGGAAAGACCGACAACCGTATTGGAAACGACAGGCAGCAGCGAATAGAGAAACAGCGCCACGAAGGCGGGGGCCATGCCGATGCCCGCGATGCCGATCTTCGCCGCGCCCGGCACATTGGCTGCCATCCATCCGAGCGGTGCAATCAGAAGACCGAAAAGGGCGATGGAGGGAATGGTCTGAACGATGTTGAGAGCGTTGAGCACCCCGGAGCGCAAACGCTCGACCTTGTAACAGAGAATGCCGAGCGGGATACCGGCCACGGTCGCCGCGACCAGAGAGCCGATGGCAAGCTCTACATGCTGCAGGGCTTCGGTCCAGAAAATATCGGCCCGGCCGGTATATTCCTTGATAATGGAGAGGTCATTCCAGAGGCCACTTGCCAGAACCACTGCAAGCGTCGCCATTGCCGCCAGCAACAGCAAAATCCGCACAGCCGGGTTCGGCTGTAGACGCGCAATGCAATCGGTTGCGAGCAGGGCAAGCCCGGCGAACATCAACCAGAAACCGCTGGCTGGCGAAACGCGGGCAAAACTGTTGCCTTCAGGCGTCAACGCGGAGGCCGCCTGCCCGACAAAGATCGCCAACGACGCAAGGCCAACCAGCGCGGCTGCGAGTTTCAGGCCCGCTGGAAAGCGGAAAAAGGCGATGAAGGCGGCGACAAGAATGATGGCGGCGAGAAGGATTGCAGCAGAAACCGGAAGGGCTTCGAAGATCGTCCGCGTTTCGCCCTGAATGATCCGGTTGGCGCGGAATGTCATGAAGGGTGACGCAAAAAGCGCGTAGAGAAGCAGGCACGAAATCAACACGCCCACCTTGTCAGGCCATTTCGTCAAATTCCGCTCCCCCGGATCATAGGTTCGAGCGGGATGGCAAAAACCGCATATGGTTTCCGCTATCCCACCCCAGCGTTTCACAGGTGATTATTTGAGAAAACCGTTCTTCGTCAGGAAGTCGGTCGCAACTGCCTTGGCCTGCTCACCACCCACCTGCACACGGGCGTTCAGCTCCTGCAGGGTTGCCAGATCCAGCTTCTCAAAAACGGGTTTCAGCAATGCCTCGATATTGGGGTTCTTTTTCAGAACCTCTTCGCGGATGATCGGCGCGGGCTGGTAGACGGGCTGCACATGCTTGTCATCCTCAAGCACCACCAGACCGGAGGGGGCAATGCCGCCATCGGTGCCATAGACCATGGCCGCATTGGCATTGTTCGTCTGGTTGGCGGCAGCCGCGATGGTGGCGGCGGTATCGCCGCCCGAAAGCGTGATCAGCTGGTCCGGTTTCATGGTGAAGCCGTAGGTGGTCTGAAACGCAGGCAGGGCGGCGGCGGAGTTGACGAATTCCGAGGATGCGGCGAGAACTACCTCACCGCCACCGGCAATGTATTTGCCGAAATCTGAAAGCGTCTTCAGATTGTTCTTGTCGGCGACATCCTTGCGCAGCGCAATCGCCCAGGTGTTGTTTGCGGGCGATGGTGTCAGCCAGACGATCTTGTTGGCGTCATAATCGAGTGTCTTGGCTTCCTGATAAGCCTTGGCGGCATCCTTCCAGAGCGGATCGTCCGCCTTGGAGAAAAAGAAGGCGGCGTTGCCGGTATATTCCGGATAGATGTCGATCTCACCCGCAGTGATCGCCTTTCTGACAACCGGTGTGGCTCCGAGCTGGATGCGGTCCGTTGTCTCGATATTGTTCTTGTTCAGGACGGCGAGGATGATGTTGCCGAGAACGCCACCCTCCGTGTCGATCTTCGACGACACCACCACCTGCGCCTGAGCGATGGAACCATAAAGTGCAAGCGCCAGTCCGGCGCCCGTCAACATCATCAAGCGTTTCATGAAAATTCCTCCGGTGGGTCAGCCTGTCGAACACGCGAAAAATCGTCGCCGCAATTGCGGAGAAACAAGAACGGCCGGGAGAACAAATGGTTGCAACGCCATTAGCGTTTTTTGCGTGAATGCGAGGGCACTGGTCCCGCTTAGGGTTTGTCGTCCCGCTTGCGAGCATCCTTGCCCATGACGAGCGGCATGAGAACCGACAGGAACAGAAGTCTGAGAACGTGATGCGAGCCGACATAGGCGGTATCGGCGTGCATCATCACGGCCATGGCCGCCATGGTTTCAAGGCCGCCCGGCGAATAGGCGATCATGACGGCATTGAGCGGAACGCCGGTGATGCCCGAAATCATCCAGGCGATACTTCCGGCGATCACCATCACGGCGATGGTGACGACGAAACCCGCCAGAAAGCCTTTCCGCACGTCCATCAGCGATACATTAGAAAAGCGCGTGCCGATGAGACAGCCGATCAGCACGTAGACCGGCAGGCTGAGCCAGGTCGGAACGCCACCCTCGGTAAGGCCGGTAATATGGGTGCCGATGGAAACGGCAACGCCGCCGAGTAGCAGGGCTGCGGGAAATTTCCATCGCAGGAAGAGCCACCCCATCGCAAGAGACGCGCCGATGGTCAGCCCAAGTGTGAACAGGCCCATCGGCGGGTTGACGATGAGCGGCTCGGTGCTGACGAGGTCGAAATATTCGACGATCAGCGGCACGGAAAGCGTGAGCGCCAGCACCCGCACGCTTTGCACGATGCTGACGGTCGCAAGGTCGCTTTTTGTCTCGGCGCCAAGACTGATGATGTAGCTGAGATGTCCGGGCGAAGCGCCGAGCATCGCCGTCTTGCGGTCGTATCCGAAGCCGTAATGCAGGATCCAGTAGGCGACATAAAGCATGATGACGACGGCGAAGAGCACGACGACGAAGCTCAGGGGCCACGTTTTTGCGGCATCGATGACCGAAGGCGTCACGCTCGTTCCCATCGAAATGCCGACGACGACGAAACAGGCATTGCGGATGAAGGCGGGAATTCCGAGCCTCACGCCGGCCAGTCCCGTGATCGTCACGGCGAGTGCCGGGCCGGAAAGAAAGGGAGCTGGGATATTGAGGAGGCTGGCGATGAGCGCACCCATGCTGCCGACAAGCGCGGTAAGCGCAAATGTATGGAATTCAGGCTTGATGATCATTGCGACGCTGATTGGTTGCTTCAAAAAAGCTCGCGACCAAATGCGCCGCTTCGTCTTGCGACGTCAACACGCGGGATAAAAAATATTATATTTCATGCGCGTTTTATAAAAGAAAAGCCCGTGGCCTTTGGACACGGGCTATGGCGATTGCCGATTGGGCAATGGGACGATCAGGCGGCCGGAAGAGCGGCAACCTTCGGCATTTCCGTATCGATCCCGAGCAGGAAGTTGATCTGCGGCCGGGCCTTGACGAGATCGTCAATGGAATATTCCGTCAGAACATCGAAGAACGCATTGAGCGCCTTGCGAAGCGCGGAGTTCAGCCCGCAGCTGTCCACAAGCGGACATTCGACAGCGCCGTCCTCGAAGCATTCCGCCATGGCGAAGCTGTCTTCGGTAACCTTCACCACGTCGAACAGGCTGATCTTCTCGGCAGGCTTGCCAAGCCGTACACCGCCGTTGCGGCCACGCACGGTTTCCACGAGGCCAGCCTTGTTGAGCGGCTGCAGGATTTTGAAAAGGAACAGCTCGGACACGCCATATGCCCTGGCAATCTCCGGAATGCGGCTCAGCTTGCCTTCATTCGCGGCGCAATACATCAACATGCGAACGGCATAGTTGGTCTGTTTGGTCAAACGCATGCTGGTCTCCTAACTCTCAATGTGGAGTTATATAGTCTCTTTTTCAGTTTAGAACAATTCCAGAAACCGAAAAAACTCGAACCCATCGGATATTTCTCGAACGACCTTGTTGACCGCTCCGATGATTCATGAACAAACAAGTCAAGAATCTGAATGTAATGGAGGCATTCGTAATGGCAAGCTTGAAATCGTGTTTTTCCGCTGCCGTTGTTTCGGGACTGACAATGGTTTTGGCTGCGCCTGCCGCTTTTGCGGATGGCGAGGTGAACGTCTATTCGTACCGGCAGCCTGAGTTGATCCAGCCGCTGCTCGATGCCTTCACGAAAGAAACGGGCATAGAGGCAAACGTTCTTTTCCTCGACAAAGGTCTGGTGGAACGTATTCAGGCCGAGGGCGTCAATTCGCCGGCCGATATCCTGCTGACCGTTGATATCGCCCGTCTCGTCGAGGCGAAAGAAGGCGGCGTCACGCAGCCGGTGCTGAACGATCCCGTCATTGAAAAAGATATTCCGGCCAACCTTCGTGACCCTCAAGGGGAGTGGTTCGGTCTGACGACGCGCGGCCGGGTGGTCTATGCCTCGAAGGAGCGGGTGACCCAGAAGGACATCTCCTATGAGGAGCTTGCCGAACCGAAATGGAAGGGCAAGATCTGCATTCGCGACGGCCAGCATTCCTACAATATCGCGCTGATCGCCTCGATGATCGCCCATCATGGCGTCGATTATACCCGGACATGGCTGACCGGTCTGAAGAACAATCTGGCCCGCAAGCCCGATGGAACAGACCGTAGCCAGGCGAAATCGATCTTTTCCGGCGAATGCGATATCGCGCTCGGCAATACCTATTATGTCGGCCTGATGCTGACCAACGACCGCGAGCCGGAAGAAAAGGAATGGGCGGGATCAGTGCGGGTGATCTTTCCCAATGCAGGTGACCGTGGCACACATGTGAATATTTCCGGCATGGCCCTGACGAAATACGCGCCCAACAGGGACAATGCGCTGAAGCTGATGGAATTCCTCGCATCGCGCGAAGCACAGGAAATCTACGCCAAGCAGGTCTTCGAATATCCGGTCCTGCCCGGCGCGGAGCCTTCCGATGTGGTGAAGGGCTTCGGCCCCATTAATCCGGACAAGCTGCCGCTGACGGATATCGCCGCCCATCGCAAACAGGCATCCGAGCTGGTGGATGAAGTCGGTTTCAACGACGGCCCAACCAACTGATGTCTGTGGCAACGCCCGTGATCGGTTGAGGGGCAGGCTGCCGGCGGATCAATTGCCCGCCGGCTTGTCATCCAGAGACGCGTTATAGTCGATGATCGCCTTGCGCCTTTCCGGCGTTCCGGGATGGGTGGACACGATGCTGGTGCCGCCCTTGTCGCCCAGTTTGTCCTCAAGCAGTGCAAAGAAACGTTCGATTGCGGTGGGATCCAGCCCGGCCTTGCGCATCAGTTCCACGGAGCGCTGGTCGGCCTGACGTTCGGCATCGCGCGAATGCGACAAAGCCAGAAGACCGCCGCCCTGGGTGAGAATGTCTTCCATTGCCGAACCGACATCGCCGGCAATCAGCATGACGAGACCGGCGACCCCGGCAGCGCGGTAGAGTTGCCGCAGGCTGTGTTCATGTTCGACATGGCCGATTTCATGCGCAAGAACGCCAATGATCATCTGCCTGTCGTCGCCGGCCAGCTCCACCAACTCGTCGGTCAGCACGAGCGTCCCGTCCGGAAGCGCGAAAGCGTTGGGGCCGATATAACCGCCATTGCGAAAATTCAGCTTGTAATCTTCGGGCGAGCCCTTCGCATGGGTGACTATTCTGGCGAAGTCCGAACGGATCGCGTCCTGTTCCGCCTGTGGCAGGGTGCTCGCAGAAAACACCGTTTTGTCAAAGGCCTGAAGCGTGCTGGCCGACATGACCTGAGGCACGATCGGCGGGGTCACGGCAACCGCCACTTCCACCAGGGCCGGAAGCGCCAGTTTGTAGGTGCCGTAGGCCAGAAGAACGGCTGCTGCCGTGATGCCGACCAGCCGCGGGCGAAACTGTTCCAGCCAATGCACAAAGCCGGCACGTTTCGTGATGTGCTGGCCGAGCAGCCGGTCCACCCCGTCATTGTCGCGTGTTTCGAACAGGGATCCGTCAGGAAAATGCAGCTCGCGGGGAATGGCCCCGACCCGATGGCTGATCTCGACGGTTTTTATCTCGGCCTGGGTTCTGACGTGGTTGTCCTTCGCATCGAGCACGAGAAGGACCGTGCCGCCAAGTTTTAACCTGGCGGCGCTCGAAAGGTTGGAGCGAGCGGCATGCCACTCGCCCGAAACGGTTTCTCCGGTATCAGAAACCAAATTCGAAACCTTCCATATCCATATATTCGGCGCTGACGGCAGCGCCCGTCGCCTCCATCGAGGAGAGAACCTCGCCCACATCGCCGTTGAAACGGATTGCCGTACGCTCGACGGTGTAACGCGCCTCGCGCACCGCCGCCCACGGCCGCATCAGGCCAAAGGTGAAAACGGTGACGATCAGGTTGGAGATGACGATCCACAGATATCGGCCGCGATGAAGGTCGCTGCGCAATTCGTGCTTTCCGTCAAGCAGCATGGACGAGATGACGACGTTGCGCACGCCGGTGCGATAGACCACGCCTGCAAGGCCATAGACCAGAAACGCGCCGAAAAGGCCGATATAGAGGGAGGCAAGCGCGGTCACCATGGCAGCCGTCTCATCTTCGAGCATCGCGCTGTTGGCGGCAAAGCCGGCAATGCCGAAGAAGCCGACCACGATGCTGCCGATCACGACCATGATGGCGGGAATGATCCAGACCCGGTACAGCGCGCCAATCTTGGGATCGGCAGTAAACGGCCGATCACCATAACGCAGATTGCTGAAAATGTATCGGTTCGCCCAGCGGCTGGCCAGAGGCGCCAGAATACCGAAGGAAAAGAGCGCAACGAGGCCGCCGAGCAGAATGGAGACGAAAGCGCCACCGGCTGTGCCGACAAAATCAAAACGCACGTTACGATAGCTCGTCACACGCGCATTGAATCGGATGCTGCGTGTAATGAGCCAGGGAAAGAAGATCATAAGAAGGATCGCCGGCACGAAGACCAGGAACGGGTGGATGAGGCCGACAAGCTGCGAGATGACGATGAAGGCAAAGGCGATCAGGCGGCCCTTGAAGATTTGTCCGCCGGTGGCGTGATAACCGAAGGCGCGGCCGGCGAGCACGGTATTTCCGTTGAAGTAACGCTTGCGGCGCACCTTTGCCCAGGCGGAATAGATGCCGATGGTGATGATCGTCAGAAGAATATTGACGATCCAGATGCCGAAATATTCCTTCGCGTTTCCGGTGAAAGAACCGCGTTCGATCGCGCGCTGATCCGCACGGACAGAGATGTCACTCATAAATAATCCCTCATGGCATGCCCCTCTCCGGGCAGATTGAGTTTGCAAGCTTCCCCGTTATTCATCGGTTTGGCAGCGTCCCCACGCCGCATCGGGACTCTTACGCGATAACAGCTTTAAGTGGAATTATTTTGACAGAAGAAAACTTGATTTTTCTGGTTATCTTTTAACCAAAAGGGCCCCGCCGTAAAATCGGCGGGGCCTTCTGCAAGATCGCGGGTTGTTCCGGCTTATTTCATCGTCGGCATGACGAATTCAGCACCCGATTTGATGCCGGATGGCCAGCGCGAGGTGATCGTCTTGGTCTTCGTCCAGAACTTGATCGAATCCGTGCCGTGCTGGTTGAGGTCGCCGAAGCTCGAGGCCTTCCAGCCGCCGAAGGAATGGTAGGCGAGCGGAACCGGGATCGGAACGTTGATGCCGATCATGCCGATATTGATGCGGCTTGCAAAATCGCGGGCGGCGTCGCCGTCACGGGTGTAGATCGCAACGCCGTTGCCATATTCATGCTTCATCGGCAGTTCGAGCGCGTCTTCGTAATTCTTGGCGCGAACGACGGAGAGAACCGGTCCGAAGATTTCCGTCTTGTAGATGTCCATATCAGGCGTCACGTGGTCGAACAGGCAGCCGCCGACGAAATAACCGTCTTCATAGCCCTGCAGCTTGAAGTCGCGGCCGTCGACTAGCAGCTTTGCGCCCTGTTCGACGCCGCTGTCGATCAGGCCCCTGACGCGCGTCTGCGCTTCCTTGGTGACGAGCGGGCCCATATCGGCCTTGTCGTCGGTATAGGGACCGATTCTCAGGCTTTCGATCTGCGGGATAAGCTTTTCAACGAGACGGTTCGCCGTCTCTTCGCCAACCGGAACCGCAACGGAAACGGCCATGCAGCGCTCGCCGGCCGAACCGTAACCCGCGCCCATCAAGGCGTTCACGGCCTGATCGAGATCGGCATCCGGCATGATGATCATGTGGTTCTTCGCGCCGCCGAAGCACTGCGCGCGCTTGCCGTTCATGGCGGCGGTGCCGTAGACGTAGCGGGCGATCGGCGTCGAGCCGACGAAGGACACCGCGCCGATATCCGGATCGGTCAGGATGGCGTCGACAGCGCCCTTGTCGCCGTTGACGACGTTGAGGATACCGGCCGGAAGACCGGCTTCAATCATCAGTTCGGCAAGACGGATCGGCAGCGACGGGTCGCGCTCGGAAGGCTTGAGGATGAAGGCGTTGCCGCAGGCAATTGCCGGCGCAAACATCCACATCGGGATCATGCCGGGGAAGTTGAACGGCGTAATGCCTGCGCCAATACCGACCGGCTGGCGGATCGAATACATGTCGATGGCCGGGCCGGCGCCTTCGGTGAACTCACCCTTCTGCAGATGCGGAATGCCGCAGACGAATTCGCAGACTTCGAGGCCGCGCACTATATCGCCTTTGGAATCCTCGACGGTCTTGCCGTGCTCGCTGGAGAGCAGCACCGCCAGCTCGTTCATGTCGCGGTTCAGAAGTTCGACGAACTTGAAGAAAACGCGGGCGCGGCGCTGCGGATTGGTGGCGGCCCATTTCGGCTGTGCCGCTTTGGCGCTTTCCACGGCGGCGCGCAGCTCGGCTTCGCTGGCAAGCGCAACGGTCGCCTGCACTTCGCCGGTCGCCGGGTTGTAGACATTCGATGTGCGGCCGCTGGTGCCGGGCACATGCTTGCCGTTAATGAAATGACCGATTTCCTTCATGGGGCTTTCCTCCGCAATTTTTTGATGGGCGCAGCATTGCACTTGAATTTGTACAAATCAATGAACTCAGATAAGAAACCGTTGTGCGTAAATTAAAGCGCGAGATGTGTTTTGAGGCTGATTTCCTGCACCGGCGAGTTCGTCGGCAAAAAAGAGAGTCAAAAGATGGCGAGCGATGAACCTGTCGTAAGGATGGCTGAAATCGAAATCGATCCGGCCCATCTGGAAGCCTATCGTAGATTGCTTGCAGAAGAAATCGAGGCTTCGGTCAGTCTTGAAACTGGCGTGCTTGCATTAAATGCGGTGGCGATCAAAGGCAGCCCGGAAAAAATTCGCATTCTCGAAGTTTATGCAAACCGGGCGGCATACGAGGCGCATCTGCAGACGCCGCATTTCCTGAAATACAAAGAGGGTGCGGCGGGAATGGTGACATCGCTTACTTTGATCGAGGTTGAACCCGTCATGATGCGCAGCAAGCCATGAATTGGGATGATGTCCGCATATTCCTTGCCGTTGCTCGCTCCGGGCAGATCCTCGCCGCATCGAAACGGCTTGGATTAAACCACGCAACGCTATCGCGACGATTGACGCTGCTGGAACAGGCGCTGAAGACCCAATTATTTATCCGCAGGACGAACGGCTGCGAATTGACGGAGGAGGGGCAGCGGTTCTTGGGCGCCGCCGAGCGCATGGAAACCGAAATGCTGAACGCCCAGGCTAACCTCGGCCGGGTCGATACGGCAGTGGCGGGAACGGTGCGTATCGGCGCACCGGATGGTCTCGGTGTGTCCTTTCTCGCACCTCGGCTTGGCCGGTTGACCGCGCGCTATCCCGATCTGAAGATCCAGCTCGTTCCGGTGCCGCGCTCATTTTCACTGTCGCAGCGCGAGGCTGATATCGCCATCACCATCGAAAGGCCGGAGCAGGGCAGGTTGATGTTTTCAAAACTCACCGACTATTCGCTCGGGCTGTACGCATCGGAGGCCTATCTCGCTGAATACGGAACGCCGACGGATGTCGACGCACTGAAGCGCCATCGCCGCATCGGTTACGTGGAGGACCTGATCTTTTCGCCCTCCCTGAACTACACCGGCGAGATCATGCGCGATTGGGATGCCGCCTTTGAAATCTCCAGCGCCACCGGCCAGACGGAGGCGGTGCGCTCCGGCGCCGGTATCGGTATCCTGCATAATTACATCGCCGGGCAATATCCCGAACTTCTGCGGATCATGCCACATCTCGGTATCAGCCGGTCCTACTGGACGGCCTATCACGAGTCCGCCCGCCAATTGGTTCGTGTCCGCACCGTGGTCGATTTTCTTCAGGAACTCGTAGCCGAAGAACGGCGAATCTTCACCTGAAACCGACGTTTCCGATCTATTAGTAATATTATTATGCTAGTCCTCGCGCTCCGGGCTTGACAAGGCATGGTTGGCTGAACGACCAATGCAGCCATTGGGAGAAATCGGAACCTGACATGTCGAATATGATAAGAAAGCTGTCGCCGACCGGCCTCGGCGTCGCGGTCATGCTGCTTGGAATGCTGCTTTTCGCGTTGAACGACGCCATGGGGAAATGGCTCGTCTCCACCTATAGCCAGGGCCAGGTTATCCTGATCCGAAGTGCTGCGGCCCTTGTCATTCTCGTTCCGATCGTCTGGAGAGCCGGTCTTCCCGGCCTGGTAAAAATCGAGCGGCCATTTCTGCAAGTGGCGCGCGTATTTTTCTCGACCGCCGAGCTTTTCTGTTTCTATTTCGCCGTTGCGAGCCTGCCGCTGGCCGATGTCATGACCTACTGGCTTGCAGCCCCGATTTATGTGGCGGCGCTCTCGCCCTTTCTGCTCGGAGAAAAGGTGGGCTGGCGTCGCTGGACGGCCATCGCCATCGGTTTTGTCGGCGTTCTCATCGCGCTGAAACCAAGCTCGGCGAGCCTCACCTCCGCAGCTCTGTTCTCCATTCTCGGCAGCGCCGCATTTGCCTTCATGATGTTGTCCGGACGCCAGCTCCGCAATACGCCGGATACCGTGCTTGCCTTCTGGCAGATCATCGGCGCCGCCCTTGCGGGCATTGTTGCGGTGTTCGTCACGCCGTCCGGCTGGTTGCCGGTTCAGTCCGGTTTCGATCTCGCGTTCCTCGGCCTGCTCGGCGTGGTCGCCATGGCGGCGCACGTGCTCGTCAACCGGGCACTTAAACTTGCCGATGCCGCAACCGTCGCGCCGTTGCAATATACATTGCTGCTCTGGGCGGTGATTTTCGGTTGGCTGTTCTTCGGTGATATGCCGCAGACGAGTATTGTCGTTGGAGCAGGCCTGATTGTTTTGTCCGGCCTTTATATCTTCTTCCGCGAAAATACGCTCAAACGCCGCCGCGAAACCGCCGAAGGACTGGCTGCGGAGCAGGTTTGATCTTCCTTGTCCGCCCCGGTTACAATCACGGGACTTGACGAAGGCGTGATCTTCAGGGAGTAAGAAGGGGTCCTGCGATCATATGTCTCGCAAGGGCAGAGGAAACAAAGGTGCCGGGCCCCTCTGGCGAGAGTTTTACGGCGCTCTCGCGATGTCGGTACCGCCTGCAAAAATTGGCCGGCGGATTAAAAACTATGAAAAACCTGAATGTGCTTCGCGCGCGTGCTTTCTGCGTGCGGCCCGACGTCCTGCGTCGTTCCGCAATCGCTCTCGTTACCGGAGGTAACCGGACATGAGCGCCGCCCAGAAAACCACGCTGTCCTACTTCAAGTGGGCTTTTATCGTCACCGTCGTCGGTCTGATCCTTGGCGGTTATCTCGGCTGGGAAATGACCGGAACGGTCAGCGGCACAGCGACGATCTTCTTCATCTGTGCGGTGCTTGCCGTGCTGGAAATCTCGCTTTCCTTCGACAACGCCATCGTCAACGCCAACAAGCTCAAGGAGATGACGCCGGTCTGGCAGCATCGCTTCCTGACCTGGGGTATCCTGATTGCCGTTTTCGGCATGCGTATCGTCTTCCCGCTGCTGATCGTGGTCGTCGCCGCCAATGTCGGCCCCTGGACCGCGCTTGTCATGGCCGCCACGGAGCCGGAACGTTATTCCGAGATCATGCGTGACGCCCATTTGCCGATCGCTGCTTTCGGCGGCACCTTCCTGATGATGGTTGGCCTCAACTTCTTCTTCGACCATGAAAAGGATGTGCACTGGGTGCGCTGGATCGAGGAAAAGGCTGCGGTCTATTCCTCCGTGAAGGGCATCGAGATCGCCTTCGTGCTGGTTGTCATGCTGGTCTTTTCCCGCATCATCGGCGCAAGCGACAATCCGGAGCTTGGCCCGGTTGCGGCCAACACCTTCTTCCATTCGGCGATCTGGGGTCTTCTGACCTTCCTGCTGGTGGAAGTCGTCGGCGGTATTCTCGATCGTAGCCAGGAAGTGCTGGAAGGCGCTGCAAAAGGCGGCTTCGGTGCGTTTCTTTACCTCGAAGTGCTAGACGCGAGCTTCTCCTTCGATGGCGTTATCGGCGCCTTCGCGCTCACCCAGAACCTGTTCATCATCGCCATCGGCCTCGGTATCGGCGCCATGTATGTGCGTTCGATGACGATCATGCTGGTCGAAAAGGGAACGCTTGCCGAATACCGCTATCTGGAACACGGCGCCTTCTACGCGATCCTTATCCTGTCGGTCATCATGTATGTCCAGACCATGTTCCACATACCGGAGGTCATCACCGGCCTTGGTGGTGCGACCCTGATCGGCATCTCACTCTGGTCTTCGATCCGGCATAACCGGCGCGAGAGCGCCGATGCGGTTGAAGCGGCACGCGGCGCGGAAATCTGATCCGCAATGATCCTTGCCTTCCGCTGTCATGGCGGAAGGCGGTTTTTAGGCACTGAATTTCTGGGTGCCTATTTTTGTTGCTTTGTTATCAGCGCGCAAATTTTACTCAGTCTGGGGCGTGCAAGGTCAGATCGCTGATTCCGGGCGATCCGGAAAGATCTTTCCAAAACTCCACGTCATCTCGGGCTTGACCCGAGGACCCATAACCCGTTGAAATCGTGGATCCTCAGGTCAAGCCCGAGAATGACGCAGGGGAGATTGCAATCTTTTACGATCGCCCACTTTGCTGCCCTTTGTGCGTCGCAGCAAAACTGGCACGCTTCCTGCATCTCATGTTGCAAGTCCAGAGGGGACATTGAAAGCCCGGAAAACGGGAAAATAAACACCGCCGTGCCGCGCGACCTCAGAGGTTTGCGAAGGCACGGCGGTTTTGTTTGTGCGCCAAGGTTCTTGAGTTTTGCTTTCGGTTGAATGAAAACGGTTGGATAACGACTGGAAGGTTGACCGGTTTGCCTGCAGAACTTTCGCCGACGGAGGCCTTGGGGCTTTGGCATCGCGTATCCACGGCGCAGGTAACAGCCGATGCGCCGGATTTGACCTTGCGTCAGACCGCAATCCTGCTGCAGATTTATCTTGTGCCGCCACCCCACACCGTCCGCGGGCTCGCTGCGATGCTGGGCGTGACCAAGCCGGTCATCACCCGCGCCCTCGACAGTCTCGGGGCGCTCGGGCTGGTTGACAGGGTGCGGGACGAGCGGGACAAGCGCAATGTTGTGATAAAACGCACGGTGGCAGGTGCGCTCTATCTGGAAAAATTCGGCGATCTGATTATTGATCAGGCGCGCAAGATCTAACCTCTGGATGTGAAACCATGATGCTCGACCGCCGCCTGAATGTCTTCCGCTCCGATCTGGCCGATGAGAAACTGCAAGGTGTGGTTCAGGCCGAGCGTTTCGTCAGCGGTTCGCCCGCCCAAATCGCGGTCCCGGTGATTGGCCTGCGACCGACGCCGGACCTGGCCGCCGGCATCGACACGGAGCTTCTGTCTGGCGAAACCGTGCGCGTTTTCGACCGCGCGAACGGCTGGGCTTGGGTGCAGGCGGATGCGGATGGTTATGCCGGTTATGTGCCGGAGACGGCAATAGGCGATGTCGTTGCCGTCACCCACCGGGTGGTTGCGCCGCGCACCTTCCTCTATCCGGCTGCAGAATTGCGCAAACCGCCAGTCACCGCCCTTTCCATGGGCAGTCTGATCCGGATCGTCGGTGAGGCCGAGACACGTGGCACCCGCTACCTGCTGACCGAAAACGGCGAGGGCATCATCGCCGCCCATTGCCAGCCAGCCGATGCCGCTCTTGAAGAAGACTATGTCGCGGTGGCCCTGCGCTTTATCGAAACACCTTATCTCTGGGGCGGACGCTCCGGATTCGGCATCGATTGTTCCGGCCTTGTGCAATTGTCCATGGCCATGACGGGTCGGCGGGTCCTGCGCGATACCGACATGCAGGTGAAATCGCTCGGCGTGGAAATCGAGCGTGACGAGTTGCGCCGCGGCGATCTGGTTTTCTGGAAGGGCCATGTCGGCCTCATGGAAAACGAAGATACGCTGCTGCATGCCAATGGCCACACCATGAATGTCGCGCGCGAAAATCTCGATGCGGCCATCGAGCGCATTGGCTGGCTTTATGAGCAGCCGACGGCTTTCCGGCGTCTGGAAAGCTGAGACGGCGGCTTTCACGAAATTGTGCCTGCCTCGCCCTTTGTGCGAAGGCTGCCGACAGCCTACATCGGATGAATGATGGTACGGGACCGGCATCGATGAAGACAAAAACGGCGACACGATTGGCAGCGATCCTCACGGCGATTTTGGTGAGCGCTTCCGCTGGGGCGCAGACCGTTTATCAGAACGGATTTGCCCCGGCGCCCGACGCCTATGCGAACTTGCCCGGCGTCAAGGATCCGCGGACGCTGCAACCCAAGGTCCGTTATACCTGCCACAGCGAACTTGGTACGACGGGCTATTCACGGGGTCCTCACCGGGATGTTTTCGGAAGTCGTGGGCTTCCCGTTCAGGGTTACCGCTGCACCGATGAAAACGGCATTTCCAGCTTTGGCGGCAGAAATCCCGTCTCCAAGGATTGGTATCCTGGCATCAATCCTGTCGACCCGACCTTCTGAAGTAATATGACTTAAAGCGGCGTTTGCGCCGCCCGCACTCTGGACTTGTTGTCGCTTTTTCAGATAAATCTTTGACATGACAGGTTGATAATACTGCCGAGGTGCGGGGTGACGTCGGCCCTGCCGATGTTCTGGGCCGATGCTGGGGAATGCAAGCATGACGAAGACCGATATAGCAACCCGTGTCCACAATCACACCTGGAAACTCGATCCGATCGTCCGCAGCCTGATCGATACGGATTTCTACAAGCTGCTGATGTTGCAGATGATCTGGAAACTCTATCCGGAAGTCGATGCGACATTCTCCCTGATCAACCGCACCAAGACGGTGCGGCTGGCCGAAGAGATCGACGAGATGGAACTGCGCGAGCAGCTCGATCACGCGCGTACCCTGCGTCTCTCCAAGAAGGAGAATATCTGGCTTGCGGGTAACACCTTCTATGGCCGTTCGCAAATCTTCGAGCCGGAATTCCTCTCCTGGCTTTCCAGCTATCAATTGCCGGAATATGAGCTTTTCAAGCGGGACGGTCAGTATGAGCTGAATTTCCACGGCCGCTGGATGGACACCACGCTGTGGGAGATACCCGCGCTTGCGATCATCAACGAGCTGCGTTCACGCAGCGCCATGCGCTCGCTCGGCTATTTCACGCTTGATGTTCTCTATGCGCGTGCAAAGGCCAAGATGTGGGAAAAGGTAGAGCGGCTGCGGGAACTGCCGGGCCTGCGCATTTCCGATTTCGGCACCCGCCGCCGTCACAGCTTCCTGTGGCAGCGCTGGTGCGTCGAGGCGCTGAAGGAAGGGATCGGGCCTGCCTTTACCGGCACGAGCAATGTCCTTCTTGCGATGGATTCCGACCTTGAAGCCGTCGGCACCAATGCGCATGAACTGCCAATGGTGGTTGCGGCGCTTGCCCAGACGAACGAGGAACTGGCTGCCGCGCCCTATCAGGTCCTGAAGGACTGGAACCGGCTTTACGGCGGCAACCTGCTGATCGTGCTGCCCGATGCTTTCGGCACCGCTGCTTTTCTGCGCAATGCCCCGGAATGGGTGGCGGACTGGACGGGCTTCCGCCCCGACAGCGCACCGCCGATCGAGGGCGGGGAAAAGATCATCGAGTGGTGGCAGAAGATGGGCCGCGACCCCCGCAAGAAGATGCTGATCTTTTCCGACGGTCTTGATGTCGATGCCATCATCGACACCTACAGGCATTTCGAAGGCCGGGTCCGCATGAGCTTTGGTTGGGGCACCAATCTGACCAATGATTTTGCCGGCTGCGCACCGAAGACCATCGCCAGCCTCAAGCCGATCTCCATCGTCTGCAAGGTCAGCGATGCCAATGGCCGTCCGGCGGTGAAGCTCTCCGACAATCCGCAGAAAGCGACGGGCGAACCGGCCGAAGTGGAGCGCTACCTGAAGTTCTTCGGCGAGGAAGACCACAAGGAACAGAAGGTTCTTGTCTGATTGAGGCCAGGCGCTCCGGTAAACGAAGCGCCCTTGGGCGTCACATCATCGGTGGCGTCAGCTCACTTCGCAAACTGGTGTGCGATGTAATGGAAGAGTGCTCTGATGCCCTGCGCCTCTCCACCGATCGACGAGTGATGTCGCTCGCTGAGTGACCAGCCGTAAATATCGAAATGTGCCCAGCGCTTCGTATTGGTGACGAAACGCTTGAGGAACAGGGCGGCGGTGATCGATCCGCCCATACCGCCAGACGGTGCGTTGGTGATATCGGCTGCGCGTGAGCGGATATCCTTGTCGTATCCCATGTAAAGCGGCATCCGCCACAGCGGATCGTCAGTATCGATGCTGGCTTCCGCGATATCATGGGCCAGATCGCTGTCATCGGTGTAAAAGGGCGGCAGATCCGGGCCGAGAGCGACGCGGGCCGCACCCGTCAGCGTTGCCATGTCGATCATAAGGTCCGGCGCGTCCTCGTCGGCATAGGCCAGCGCATCCGCCAGAACGAGGCGGCCTTCGGCATCCGTATTGTCGATCTGGACCGTCAGCCCCTTGCGGCTTTTGTAGATATCGCCGGGGCGGAAGGCGTTGGAAGAGATCGAGTTTTCGACGGCAGGCACGAGGACGCGGAGATCGACCGGCAGCTTGGCGTCCATGATCATCAGTGCGAGACCGAGAACATTGGCAGCACCACCCATGTCCTTCTTCATCAGGGCCATGGAAGCGGCAGGTTTGATATCGAGACCGCCGGTATCGAAGCAGACGCCCTTGCCGACAAGGGTCAGGCGGGGATTGCCCTTCTTGCCCCAGTTCATCTCCAGAAGACGCGGCGCGCTTTCGCTGGCGCGGCCGACGGCGTGAATCAACGGGAAGTTCTCCTTCAGCAGATCGTCGCCGGTGGTGACATTCACCTTTGCCTTGTAATGGGCAGCAAGCGCACGGAAGGCGATCTCAAGCTCGTCCGGCCCCATGTCGTTGGCCGGAACATTGATGAGATCTCGCGCAAGGAAAACGCCGGCCAGAATGCGCTTGATTTCGCCATCCTCGGCATCCTGCGGAATGAGAAGTTTGGCTCCGCTGGTCTTGGTGGTCTTGTATTTGTCAAAGCGGTAGCTGCCGAGTCCGAAACCGAGCGCCAGGCGATTGGCCGTCAAAGGCGCGGTCTCGACATGCCATTCGCCTTCCGGCAACTCACGGGCGAGCTTTCCGGTGATGAAGGGGACTTCGGACGGATTGCCGCCAAGGCCGAGAAGGACGCCGCCCAGCGAACCATCAAAGGAGGGGACGAGCAGTATGGCGCCTGCTTCCGCCTTGAAACCCGCTTTTTTCGCCCAGTCCAGCGCGACAGGATCGATGGCGCCCTGTTCGATATGGGCGGGCGTAACGGCAAAAACCGGCAGGGTGCTACCGGCTTTTGAGCTGAAAGGGGTCGGGCGTTCGATGAACTGATAGGGCGCCATGGTCTGCTTTCGTAACTGTCGAGAATCGGTGCGATTAACGCTCTGTTAGGGTTAACAGATTATTGCTTAAGCGAAAGTTGCGTCATGTGAGTCTGTCGTATGTCGGGCGCAAGATCGATAATTCTTGGGCGGGGGCGCTGCCATGACTGCATTTTCTTTGGGCGAGACCGGTCGGGCAGGGTTGCTGCGGGGAGCATGTCTCGCAGCGCTCGTTTTAACCATCTCCGGATGCGCGAGCACAAACAAGCCGGACCGCATGTCGACCGGTTCCATTCCTGCCGCCACACGCTCCTATGACCAGATGAACATGGATCAGCTGCGGCAGGCGGAGGCGACGGCGGGTAAAGCCTATGAGCGCAGCCCCAAGGACAAGTCCACCGGCATGAATTATGCCAATGTGCTGATGATGACCGGCAAGAACACCCAGGCGCTTGCCGTGATGCAGCAGATCACCATCGCCAATCCGTCCGACCGCGAGGTCCTTGCCGCCTATGGAAAGGCGCAGGCGGCCTCTGGCCAGCTCGAACAGGCCCTTTCGACCATCCAGAGAGCCCAGACGCCTGACCGCCCAGACTGGCGGCTTTATTCCGCTGAAGGCGCGGTGCTTGATCAGCTTGGCCGGTCGAACGAGGCCCGCGCCAGATACAGGCAGGCGCTCGATCTCAAGCCCAACGATCCAAGCGTGCTTTCAAACCTCGGCATGTCCTATGTCCTGTCGAGCGATCCCCGCACCGCCGAGACATATCTGCAATCGGCCATCGCCCAGCCGGGTGCCGACAGCCGCGTCCGCCAGAACCTTGCACTTGTGGTCGGTCTTCAGGGACGTTTCGCGGAAGCCGAGCGCATCGCGGTTCAGGAACTCTCGCAGCAGCAGGCGCAGGCAAATCTGACCTATCTGCGTGCAATGCTTTCGCAGCAGAATTCCTGGCAGCAGCTGGCGAAAAAAGACAATAAGCCAGCCGGTTGATCCGCGTTGAGACGCCTTCATCGGTCTCGGGGCCAGCAAAAGATCGCCGCTCAATCTGTTGAGCGGCGTTTTACTTTGTCAGAAGGTGTCGAGCACCCTGATAATGGCCGGGCCGAGAATGACGGCAATGAGCACCGGCAGAAAAAATATAATCATCGGCACGGTCAGTTTCGGCGGCAGAGCCGCTGCTTTCTTCTCAGCTTCGTTCATGCGCTCCTCCCGGCCTTCCTGCGCCAGAACGCGCAGCGCCTGAGCCAGCGGCGTGCCGTATCGTTCCGCTTGAATGAGCGCCTGCACCACGCTTTTGACACCGTCCAGCTGTGTGCGCGTGCCGAAATTCTCAAGCGCAACTCGCCTGTCCTGAAGGAAGGAAAGCTCCGCTGTCGTCAGCACCATTTCCTCCGCCAGTTCGGGTGACTGCTCGCCCATCTCTTCCGCGACACGACGCATCGCGGCCTCCATCGACACACCGGATTCGATACAGATCAGCATCAGATCCAACGCATCCGGCCAAGCGCGCTTGATCGAGGCCTGCCGCTTGTTCATGGCGTTCGAAACGTAGATATTGGGCGCGTAAAAACCGATATAACCGAAGATCAGAACAGCCATCAGCCTGACAATAAAAGCTTTATCTGCCAGGTTTCCAAGAACGAAGACCCAGGTAAAGGCTACGGCAAGAAACACGAATGGTAGCAAGAACCGTGCGGCAAGAAAGGTGTTAAGTGCATTCTGTGAACGAAAACCCGCTGCGCGCAGCTTGGTCATGGTGTTCGCGTCCGCGAGTGCTTCCTGGAGATTGAATTTTTCGACGATGCGGCGCGCGGATTTATTATTGCTGCCGCGCAGGGACGTTTTCCCATCTTTCGAGACGGTCGCAATGCGTTCGCGCTCCCGACTGCGAATAAAATCGCGCTCCGACGACACGGCCTTCATACGCTTGGCGAAGTCTTTCCGCTCGAAGAACGGCATGATGAGCGTGTAGAGGGTGGCGAAAACCGCAAGCATGACCAAAACAGCGATGATTGTTTGCGGATCCGTCAGGCTCGAAAGAAGTTTTCCCGTCATGCCCGCGCCCTCAAATATCGAAATTGATCATTTGGCGCATGATGAAAATCCCGATCAGCATCCAGATACCGGATGCTCCGAGAATGATGTGTCCGCGCAAGTCGGTGAAGAGTACCGACAGATAGTCGGGCGATGTGAAGTGCACCAGCAGCATGACGATGAAAGGCAGCGCGCCGATGATGACCGCCGACGCTTTCGCCTCCATCGAAAGAGCATTCACCTTGGCGCGCATCTTCTTGCGATCGCGCAAAACTTTTGAAAGATTGGACAGCGCTTCCGAAAGATTACCGCCTGCCTGCGCCTGAATGTTGATGACGGTGCCGAAGAAGCTCACCTCGAAAAGGGGCATGGTCAGCATCATGCGTTCGATCGCCTGCGGAATGCTGATGCCGACCTGCTGCGCATCGACAACGCGCTGGAACTCTGTTTTCACCGGCTCCTGCCCATCTGACGCGATCAATCGCACGGCGTCGTTCAACGGCAGGCCGGACTTGATCGAACGGCACATGACGTCCAGTGCATTTGGGAATTCCTCGAGGAATTTTTTCTGCCGGCGCTTGAGAAGAAACGCCAATCCCCATCGTGGCAGCCCTAACGCCACGACGGCCCCTATGAGCAGGCCGATGAGCGGTGACAGGCCGTAAAGAATGGCCATTAAACAGGCAAAGACCGCCGCGCCTACGCTCAGCAGGTGGAATTTTCGAACTGAAATCTGTAGGCCGGCCTGAACGAGCTTGTCGCGCAAACTGACATTCTTTGCCTTTTTTGCCTTTTCATTTTGTTTCTTTTCCATATCCCGCAGGCTGTCCTGCATGGATTTGCGGCGCTTGCCGAGCTCCTGAACGCGGTCCCGAGCAGCCTTGATGTTAGCGTGATCGGTTTCGGCGGCCTTAACCCGTTTGACGCGGCTGGTGGTCTTTTTCTCGACCTCTATCTGCTGAAAAAGAAAGGCGTAAGCCAGCGCCCCTGCCGAAATGGCGACAAGTACGGCCAGCAACACGATCGTGGGGTCCATGGCAGTCGCCTTCCCTTAGGATGTCTTTTCCATTTCATCGAGCGCGGCCGCCAGACGTTTTTCCTCACCGTAGTAGCGCGCGCGATCCCAGAAATGGGGTTTGCTGATACCCGTGGAGACGTGTTTGCCAATCAGCCTGCCTTGCGCGTCCTCACCTTCGATTTCGTATCGCATCAGGTCCTGGGTCACGATGACATCGCCTTCCATGCCGATCACTTCAGTGATCTGCGTTATCCGGCGTGAGCCATCGCGCAGGCGCGCGGCTTGAACAACAATGTCGATCGATCCCGAGATGATTTCCCGCACGGTTTTCGCCGGGAGAGTGAAGCCGCCCATGGCGATCATCGATTCGATACGGCTGAGGCATTCGCGCGGCGTATTGGCGTGGATCGTTCCCATTGAACCGTCGTGACCGGTATTCATAGCCTGCAGAAGGTCGAACACCTCCGATCCGCGCACTTCGCCGACGATGATGCGTTCGGGGCGCATACGAAGGCAGTTCTTGACCAGATCACGCATGGTGATCTCGCCTTCGCCTTCGATATTCGGCGGGCGTGTCTCGAGCCTCACCACATGCGGCTGCTGAAGCTGCAGTTCGGCTGTGTCCTCGCAGGTGATGACGCGTTCATCCTTGTCGATGAAGCTGGTCAGGCAATTGAGAAGCGTGGTTTTGCCGGAGCCAGTGCCGCCCGAGATGACAATATTGCAGCGGACGCGACCGATGATCTTGAGCAACGTCGCGCCCTCGGGCGTGATCGCGCCAAAACGCACGAGCTGGTCAAGCGTGAGCTTGTCCTTCTTGAATTTTCGGATCGTAAGCGCTGGACCGTCGATGGCGAGAGGCGGTGCGATAACGTTGACGCGCGACCCATCCGGCAGGCGGGCGTCGCAGATCGGGCTCGATTCGTCGACACGTCGTCCAACCTGGCTGACGATGCGCTGGCAGATGGAAAGCAACTGGCTATTGTCGCGAAAGCGGATATCGGACTCGATGGTTTTGCCGCCGACTTCGATGAAGGTCTGGCCGGAGCCGTTGACCATGATATCGGCAATGTCGTCGCGCGCGAGAAGCGGTTCCAGCGGCCCGTAGCCAAGGACGTCGTTGCAGATGTCTTCGAGCAGTTCTTCCTGCTCGGCGATCGACATCGCAAAACTTTTGATCGTGATGATGTCGTTGACAATATCACGGATTTCCTCGCGCGCGCTCTCCGCATCGAGCTTGGCGAGTTGCGAAAGGTCGATTGTATCGATGAGCGCGGAAAACACCTGGCTCTTGGTGTTGTAATAATCTTCAGTGCGGGCACGTTTTTTCTGCGGCGACTGCGCAGCTGCTTGTGCCTGTCGCGTTGCTGGCGATTGGCCGGGCTCAAGAGTATCTATTGCCGACGGCCGGGGCTCGGATATGGTCGGCGCCGGCGTGGTGGCAGGTGCGACAAAATCCGGCTTTGTGACTCTGGCTGGGCCTTCGGGCCCGCGTTTTCCGAACATCGGCTTTTCCGTCTATAGGCGCGAAGAGAAGACCTATTTGCGCTTGAGAATATTCTTGAGCTTGTCCAGACCGCCACGCTTGCTTTTGCGCAGGACGGCGCGGCCGGTGATGGTATGGGCAATTTGCGAGAAAGTTTCCGCGATCTGGGATTTTTCATCCATCTCGCTGATCATGCGTCCGCTGTTGGCAGCATTTCCGAACAGCTGGGTATCGAATGGAATGATCGCGATCGGCTCTATTTCCAGCGGGTCGAGGAAATCCGCCGGAGCGATTTCCGGACGTTTCGGCATGCCGACCTGATTGAGAACGAGATGCGGCAACTTGTCGTTGGGCCTCAATTTTATCAGCGCGTCGAACAGGTTTTTCGTATTGCGCAGATTTGCGAGATCCGGAACGGCCGTAATCACCACCTCGTCAGCTTCCGCAAGAACCGCCCGTGTCCAATCGCACCATTGATGGGGAAGGTCGAGAACCGCGACGGGGGCACTGCGCTGCAAAACCTCCAGGATCGGCAGAAAAGCCTGACGATCGAGATCATAGGTCCTGTCAAGGAGAGACGGTGCCGCCAGCAGCGACAGATGGTCGGAACATTTCGTCAGGAGACGGTCGAGAAACACCTCGTCCAGTCGTTCCGGCGAAAACACCGCTTCCGCCATGCCCTGGGCGGGGTCCTGATCGAAGTCGATATTGGCCGTACCATAGGCAAGATCCATATCCGCCAGAATGGTTTCGGTGGAAAACAGGGTCGAAATGCCAAAAGCGCAATTATGCGCAATCGTCGACGATCCGACCCCACCTTTGGCGCCGATGAAGGCGATGTTGCGGCCGAGCGGCTCCGCCTCCGGATCGACAAAGATCGTTGCGATCGAGGCCAGCAGATCGGCCATATTGACCGGGGCGACAAGATATTCGGAAATGCCGTTGCGGATGAGATCGCGATAAAGCGTGATGTCATTGTGCCGGCCGACGATGATGACACGGGTGGAGGGGTCGCAAACCTCCGCCAGAGGTGCAAGATCGTCCAGCAGCGAAGCCGGTGAGCTTGCTGTTTCGAGAACGATGAGATTTGGGGTGGGAGAAGACGAAAACATCGTCGCCGCCGCGTTAATATCCCCCTTGGTTACCCGCAGGGTAACCTTGCTCATGCGCCTGTCACCGGACAATGCGTCCATGACACCCTGCATGTTTTCGCTGACGCAGAAAGCATGAACGGATATGCGGGGCAGCGGCCGCAGGCGATCCATATCTGCGGCACGGACCGACTGCTGCGGCTCTGCTCCGTCGCTTGATTTTATATCGTACTCTACCGCGCTCATCGTCTTTCCTGCCGTGACCATTGTTGGAATCGCATCAGTTCGACGCCGTATTCTTGCCTTGCCGATAGTTGTCGATGACCACCGCACGACGCTCCGCATCGATGGGGCTCATGCCACGCGGACCAACCAGGTCCATGGGATTGGCGACCTGTGCCGCAAGATTGCTCTGGGAGGCGCACCCGAAATTGTACCAGTTCTTGTTGGCGAAAGTGTTATCCGAGAGGTCCTCGGGCCACTGGCCGCATTGCCCGGTCATGGCAGTGACTGCCACATAGCTCAAACGAATGGGGGCGGCGTCGCCGTTCGGAGATGCGGCGTAACGTGTCTCCACGATCTTGCCCGAGGACACGCCGGCGCCTGAAAGCGTTGAGCGGATTTGTTTCGCCATCCTTGATGCTACCGCCGAATTGGCTGATCCCGACGGTGTCTGGATATTGATAACGCCCGTCGACATCGACGCATAATTCTGCGCGAAACCGCGGACATTGTCCGCCATTGCCGTGGTCAGCCGGCTGTCGCCCGCCGAAACCGGAATATCCAGAGAATGTTCTGCTTCCGACAGGGTGATCGGATGGCGTGTACGGTAATCGTCGGGGATGGCATTGGTCGTCAAGGGATCGCGTGCGCAGCCTTGCAACAGCCCCGCAGCGAGCGCGATGATGGCGACGAGACCGGCGCGTTTACCGGACAGGTTAAGGGAAAAAGAGGAAGAAGTTTCCTGCATGATGTTTCCTGCCCCCATCGGGCTTGTTCTGAAAAGGGGATTTAGCGCGCGTGCCGTCATTTGTAGATGAACCCCACCGAACCCTGATAGGGGGCCGCCTGAACCTGATCTTTCCGGCCATAGACCTTGTTGACACGGTTCATGAAATACATGGCGGCGTCATTTTCCGGGTTGAAGTTGTCGTCCGGCCGCGCGATCTGGTTGCGCGCGACAGGTCGCACCAGATAGGGCGTCGCGATGATGACCAGTTCCGTCTCGTTACGGAGAAAATCCTTGCTGCGGAAAAGCGTGCCGAAAATCGGGATTTTCGATATGCCCGGAAGTCCCGACATGGCCTGGCGGATATTGTCCTGAACCAGACCGGCGATGACGATTGAGCCACCTGATGGAAGCTCGACTGTTGTGGAGGTCTCGCGCTTGCGAATAGACATGTAGGTGGTGCCCGGGATGTTACGACCCACATTTCCGGTCACAACATTGCCTTCATAGGTTGGTTCGGAAACATTGGTCTCGATTTTAAGGCTGATCCGCCCGGGCGACAGCACAACCGGCCTGAAGTTCAACGTGATGCCATAGTCAACTGTATCGGTGGTACGAGTTATGGTCTGCTGGCCTGTGTCTTTGTCGATGGAGACTTCCTGGTCCGCGGGCAGACGGAAATCTCCTCCCACGTAGAACTTTGCCTGTTCGCCGGAGATGGCGGTGAGGCTGGGTTCGGCAAGCGTGCGCACGACACCCGCCTGCTCCATGGCGTTGAGATAGGTAGCAAAGTTGAGCGAGCCGGAACCGATCGAACCACTGGCTATTCGCGAGGCAGTGCTAATTGCATTTCCAAGATTGGATGGATTTGCGAACTCGAAGCCGTTATTGCTTGTCGAGCTACTGATGGAGCCGTTAAAGCCGAGCTGCTTCAACACCTGTCGGCTGACTTCGGCGACGGTCACCTTCAATGTCACCTGATCTTCGCCTTCGATCGTCAGCATATTGACGATTTGCGATACTTGACGGTTTTCAGCAAAAATCGCCGCATCTCCGCCATTGTCGCCACCCGTCAGCGATATATTGCGTGTGGTGGCTTCGCCGCCTTTCAGAAAGGCTTCGGCAAGCTGTACGGCGCGCGCTGAATCCTGCGGTGTGCGCACACTACCGGTCAGAACGATGTTATCCGAAACGATTTCCACCTTGATGTCGGATTCGGGAATAAAGCGACGAATATTGGCTTCCAGCCCGACAATATCTCGTTCCACTTCGAGATCGAGGCTGACAATTTCGCGACCACCATCACCGAAAATGAAAATATTGGTCTGTCCTACGGTTTTGCCGAAGAGATAAATCCGTCTGGACGTGCGAGTGACAGCATCAGCGAGGCTCGGATCGGCAACAAGAATGTCATGAGCATCCTCCGGCAGGTCAATGACCAGCGCCTTGTTGAGGCCGAGTTTCAGGCGTTTACGAATACCTGTGCCGCTTTCGGTGATCCGTACGATGCTGGCGCTTTGTGCCACAGCCTCGCCGAGACGCAGGAATTCAGGCGAATGCCTTCCCGGAATACCTGAAAAAGCCACACAGAACGCAAGCCCACCCACCATTGATGAACGCAGGTGTTTTTTTAAGTGTCTTGCCATGAACGCCCCGGTCATTGTGATGCTCCCTGATTGCCCTTCACGATCGAGCCGGATTTGATCACCTGAATTTCCGGCTGGCCGGAACCGCCGTTGAGGAGATAGCCCGCTGAAAGCGTATCGTTTTCCTGTGCATCTGCGATCGAGCGCAGAGCAAGCGTGAGGCGATCGGCCATCTGCTGCGCCACAGTGATGATCTTCGCCTGCTCAGGCGTCAGTTCCAGGGTTGCAGTCGCACCCACGACGGCGGAAATACCGTCTTCGCCCTCTTTGATCTGTTGGTCGATTGCCAGAACGCGGACATTGTTCAAGACGTTCTCGGTCAGGAAGTTGCCGTTATCGCCCTTGCGAACCATGATGACATCAACCCGGTCATTCGGCAGCACGAAGCCGCCCGCGCCGGTCGCGACGGAAATTTCCGTGGCCACGGCGCGTTTACCGGCTGGCAAAAGCGAAGACATAATGCGGGTGCTGGAGTCTACGACCTTTTCCGGACGCACCGGTTCGCCCTCGAACAGGGGTAGCCGCACGACGGCGCCCGTGAGCTCGGTGATCGCGTTCGGGCTTTTGGTTTCGGTTATGAAGCTGTCGATGACATTACCCTGCGGCCAGGGCGTCCAGCGCATAGAACTGTCATTCAGGCGGCTACCGACGGGAAGATTGACCGAGGAAACGAGAACGTTGACCGTCGGCTCCTTCTGGATGATCGTTTCCGCTTTTTCAATGACCTGCTTGGTGCCGGAAATCTGCATGGCTACAAGGCCTGCAAGACCAGCAGCAACAAGGGCAACGGAGAGAATAACGATACGCGACGGTTTCATGCCCGATCCTTGAGGGAATCAAATTTTCTCCCCTCAGGATGGCGTGCGATTGGTATAATTATGGTTAATATTGTTCTTGGATTTGTAGTTAACAGGCCTTTAACCTGAGTTCGCTCAAGAAAGACTGGCGATGGCTGCTTTTACAAGTGGTGCTTCACCATAGGTCAAAAGCCCAGCTATAGCGATGCCGATACCATAGGGGATTTTTTTTGCCACCAAAAGAGAATCCGGAATCGGAATACCCACTGCCATTATTTCCTGAGATCGCGATCGCAAGAGCAGGATGCCCAGTGTTAATACACCGCCAATAAAAGTTACCGCTAGCAGAAACTCAGCGAGTGCGGCGTTGAATCCGAACCACACAGCCGCAGCCGTGAGTAGCTTTGCGTCTCCACCGCCCATGACCTTGGCTGCAAACAGCGCAAAACAGGCGAAGAGGACAGCGGCGCCCGCCACGAGGCTCATTGCGAAAGTTTGCCAGTCCATGCCCGACAACGGTGCGACCACGATAAAAGACAATAGAAGTACAAGCGATATTCTATTGGGTATGGTCATGCTGAAAAGATCGTTCAGCGCGGCAAAGGCGAGGCACAGAGGCAATATCAGGAAAATTGCGGCTACGATCATGTGGTTAATTCCGTCAGGGATTTAGCATTTACGGTAGTGGCAAATGTTGGAACAACCATGGTGACAAACGGCTAAGGTGGCCGCTCGGTTCAGGAGCGGCCACCAGATTAAGCTAAATAGCTCTTACTTTGCCGCTTCGGTCGCAGCGGTCGTCATCTTCGTTCCGATGCTGGTGAAGAGCGCATTCAGGCGGGTGCCAACGGTTGTGGCGCCGCCAATGATGGCAACGGAAAGCAGGGCGGCGATCAGGCCATATTCAATTGCCGTGGCGCCAGATTCGTCCTTGAGGAAACGAGCAAAAATCTTGGTCATGAGTATCTCCTAACTCTTGTTTGGTTCAGCACGCCGACAACTGTTTTCCGTTGTTCGGTTGGGTTCAAACTACAGCCGAGCAATTTCCAAGCGCTTAAAAAAAACGATTAATCCAAAGTAAACGTCGGGATGAGTTTCTTTTGGTAAATAAAGATAAAAAGTATTTCTTGTATTTTTATTTTTCCTGAAAAACAAATATATGCCGCGGCAAGTTATTTTTTTCATTTCGGGAAAGACGCTCTCTTAATGAGACATATGTGTTCAGTTTTGACGCTGGATGGACGCGGCCGGAAATAACTTCAATTACACATGGTTACCGCCCGTATCGCACATTTCCGTCATTTAACACTTCATTCACTAAAACCCCGCATTCTATGGGGCATCAGAGTACGGGTAGTGAGCAGGGGCCAAACGCGTGTCATCGGGAAAACTGGCGAAAATTTTGGTCGGCGTGTCCGTCATTCTGGTAGGAGCGCTTCAACCCGTTTTTGCTCAGGAGGATACGTTGCGTGTTTCGATGAATCACGCCCGTGTCCTTCGTCTTGATCGTCCCGTTAGCAAGGTTATCGTCGGTAACTCGAAAGTCGCGGATGCCACGGTAGCGGACGCCACCACGATCGTGCTGACCGGCCGCAGCTTCGGCACGACAAATCTCGTTCTTCTCGATGCCGAAGGTAATCCCATCGTGGATGAACGCATTCTCGTTTCCATTGACGAGGGTAATACGGTTCGTGTGTTCCGCCAGACGGAGCGGACCGTACTTTCCTGTACGCCCAATTGCGAGCAGCATTCGCAAAATAGTGGCGATAAAGACACCCAGCCGTAAAGCCGTTTACGTCTAACTCAATACCAACAATAGAGTGCGATTCCGCATGCGAAAAAAGCGAGCCTTTTGTCCAGAGTGACAAAGGCGGCTTCGTATGCGTCATGGGTATTTTTGCGAGGAAAATCGGCGCTGAACTTCAGCAAAACGAAAAACCGCAACATCTTCCCCTGCATTCTGCAGGAGGACTGAATGTTGCTGTTTTTTCGTCTAAGTATTTGATCTGGCTAAGATCAAAAATGGAATGGTGCCCAGAAGAGGACTCGAACCTCCACACCCTTTCGAGTACCAGCACCTGAAGCTGGCGCGTCTACCAATTCCGCCATCTGGGCGACGGAGAGCGATGTACGAGGGCAGCCGCCCGGTGTCAACAGACTTTTTGAACTTTTATGACGATCATTGATTTTAAAGGGAAAAAACTTGGTTGAGTGCTGTTGAAACATTTTGCCGCATCAATTGTCGAGCCCTTCGTGCTTCGTCTTGTCGACGTGACCGAGGTCGCGCTCCGGGTCGATGACATCGCGGATTCTCTGTTTGAGTTCTTTTGGACCCGGAAAACCGCCATCGCGCTTGCGCTCCCATATGATCTCGCCGTTAACGGCAATCTCGAACAGGCCGCCCGTTGAGGGAACGAGGCTGACTTCGCCAATGTCGGAAGCGAAGGTTTGCAAAATCTCCTGCGCCATCCATCCGGCGCGAAGCAGCCAGTTACATTGGGTGCAGTAGCGGATGGCTATGTGGGGTTTGGTCTCGGTCATCATTATGTTTCCTTCAGTGCGCGGTCACGACAATGTCAACTATAACACTCATGTTTTTACCTGCCAGATGCTTGTTCTTATCATTCGGCTTTGCCAACAGATAAGGCATCGAAGGCTGAAACGTGGAGATCCTATGGCCCAGTTCGACAATAATCGTCAGCGTCTTTTCGTTCCGGCGGTCGCACCGCTTTATAACTCCACGCATGATCTGGTGGAGACCGTTCTGCGTGTGACGGCAGGACTTCTTCTTGTCACCCATGGCTTCGGTAAGATCCTCAACCCGTTTGGGGCGGTCGGCATGGTGGAGAGCCTTGGTTTTTACCCCGGCGTCTTCTGGTCGCCGCTGCTGGCTGCCACGGAATTTTTCGGCGGCATTCTGGTGGCCATCGGCCTGTTCACGCGGCCGGCGTCCTTCGCTGCGATGATTGTTCTTCTGGTGACGGTCTATTTTCATGGCATCGTAAAGGCGGAAGGCCTGGGCGGCGCGGAAAAGTCGATCCTCTGGGCGGCAATATTCCTGTTCTTTGCGGTTCGCGGTGGCAACCGGCATTCCGCCGACGCGAAACTGTCCCGGGAGTTCTGAGGCGCAGAAGGCCGGGCTTGTTGCCCCATTGGTGTAGCGCCTCTTGAAAAACCGGTTTTCTCATGGTGAAGGTGGATTGAGGCGGCTATCTGCGCCGATTGAATCCACCTTTGCCGTCAAGAGGCCATATGCGCGTTGCAATTATCGAAAACATGGCGGGCACGCCGCATGGCCAGCTCGGCGTCGCTCTGCAAGAGGCGGGAGCAGATGTGCATGTCATCCGCGCCTATGCGGGTGAGCCACTTCCCACCGATGCGGGTGGTCATGATGCCCTTGTCGTTCTGGGCGGTGAGCAGAACGCCCTTGACGATGCGCTTTACCCCTATCTCCCAGAGCTTGCTCTTCTGATGAAAGCCTTCGGCGATGCGGATAAGGCCGTGATGGGTGTCTGCCTCGGCAGCCAGTTGCTGGCGCGCGCCTATGGTGGAGAGAATATCCTGGCAGGTCCGCCTGAATTTGGCTGGGAAGATGTTTCCCTGACGGAGGAGGGCGTGTCCGATCCCCTGTTGGCCGGGCTCAGGAAGACATTCCCCATTTTCCAGTGGCACTGTGATACATTCACGCTTCCGCCCGAGGCGACGCGGCTTGCCACCAATCGCGCGACACGAAATCAGGCCTTTCGTGTGGGCCGCGCGGTCTACGGTACGCAATTTCATTTCGAGGCATCGACCACGGTTGTCGATGGGTGGCGTCAGTCATTCCCGACCTCCATCGAAAAAATGGCGCCCGGCTGGCTGGAAAATTACCGTGACCATCGCAGCCAGCGCGCGGACATGGCCGACGCTGCGGGTCTGGAAATTGCCCGTGCCTGGGTACGTCTCATCTGATTTGAGCAATTATCGGTTGCGAATAGGACCAAGGCCGCTCAGAATTGCGACCGTTCATCACCATTCGCAAACGGGGCGCAATGATCATGTATAAATTTGAAATCTATCAGGACAAAGCCGGGGAATATCGCTTCCGCTTCAAGGCATCCAACGGGGAAACGATGTTTTCATCGGAAGGATACAAGGCGAAGGCATCTGCCATCCACGCCATCGAGTCGATCAAGAAAAACTCCCCCGGCGCCAATACCGTCGATCTGACGACAATGACCGTCTGAACAGACCCGTTCCGCGAGACCTCGATGCTTTTGGCCTGCCAGAATTGACAGGCGCATTGGCAGGTGCCGGCGTAAAGATAAGATTCAGTCTTTTTTGATAATCTTCCGTTAGCAATTGTATTTCGAGGTCTCCGGGCGGCGTCAGAGTGCCCCCGATTGTTTTGCGTACGGGTTCTCATGCGTTCATCGGCTGTGCCAGCATTTCTCTTCGGTTGCCTTCTGCTTGGGGGCTGTACGTCCAGTTCCGGGCCGGAAAGCCTGGTGGCCGGCTTGCCGTCGAAGGAAACGACGAGTTCGGTCACGCCGTCTGCTCCCGTCCCGCAGGCAAGTGTCGGCACCCAGACCATAAACGCTCAGCCAAGACAGGAAGTTCTGGCATGGGGCGGGCCGGTGCCAGAAGAACCAAAGGCTTTTTCCGCCGTTACGCCACGGGCGTCCCTGCCGCAGAACGCGCCTGAAATCCGCCTGCCGGTCCCGTCGCAGGCTGGCATGATACGGCCGGCGGAACGCCCCACGGATCGCCAGATGGAGCGTCCGGTGCAACTCGCCATGGCCGCCGCCCCGGCGGCGAGCGCCGGCGCTCAGGTGCGCTCGCGCATCTTCCGCTCCAGCTTCACCGATGCCAAGCCCATCAATTTCGGCAGGGTTCAGCCACGCCACTTCCAGGTCCATGGGGTGGATGTATCCCGCTGGCAGGCCAATATAAACTGGCCGCAGCTGCGCACGCGCGGTGCCAATTTCGCTTTCATCAAGGCGACGGATGGCGGCGATCATCTTGATCCGATGTTCCGCACCAACTGGCAGCGGTCGAAGGAAGCCGGTATCCGCCGTGGTGCCTACCACTTCTTCTATTGGTGCCGCTCGGCCAGTGAACAGGCGGACTGGTTCATTCGCAATGTTCCGCGTGATCCCGATGCGCTGCCGCCGGTGATCGACGTGGAATATAACGGCGAATCAAGCTGCAAGATGCGCCATTCCCGCGAGCGCGTTCTGGAAAAGATGCGCGTATTCATGGACAAGCTCGAGCGCCATTATGGCCAGCGGCCGATCATTTACACCGCACCCGATTTTTATAAGGACAATCTGACCGGCGAGTTCCAAGACTATCCCTTCTGGCTGCGTGCCGTCGCCCAGCATCCGTCCGTGGTTTATCCGGGCCGCAAGTGGCTGTTCTGGCAATATTCCGGCTCCGGCCTGTCGCATGGTGTCGATGGCCGCATCGATCTCAACGTCTTCAACGGCAGCGAGGATGCCTGGCATCGCTGGGTGGACCGCCGCTCAAGCTGAAGCGGCGGGCGTCAGCGCGCAAATTTTCTGGCGCCGGCAACACACAGCACCACCACAAGCGTGATGCCGACCATTGCCGGGCTGACCTCCTCGTGCAGCAGGGTTGCCGCAAGCACCAGCCCGAAGAACGGCTGCAGCAATTGCAACTGGCCCACGGCGGCGATGCCGCCGAGCGCCAGCCCGCGATACCAGAAGATGAAGCCGATCAGCATGCTGAACAGCGACACATAGGCAAGGCCGCCCCAGGCCTGCGGATCGATGCCGGCAAGGGTTTCCGGCCCTGTGAAAAAGCTGAGTGGCAGCATTACGGGCAGGGACAGAACCAGCGCCCAGGAGATAACCTGCCAGCCACCCAGTTTGCGGGAAAGGGCTGCACCTTCGGCGTAACCAAGCCCGCAGACGATAATCGCGCCCAGCATCAGAAGATCGCCGGCAAGCGAGGCGCTGATGCCGGCGGCAAGCGAATTCCACAATGAGTAGCCAGCCACCAGGGCACTGCCGACGCAGGAAAAGAACCAGAAGGCAGCACGAGGGCGCTCTCCACCGCGCAGCACGGCGAAAATCGCGGTTGCGAGCGGCAGCAATCCGACGAAGACGATGGAGTGCGCCGAGGTCACGTGCCGCAGCGCCAGCGCCGTCAAAAGCGGAAAACCCACCACCACGCCGAAGGATACGATGAAAAGCGATGTCAGATCATCGCGTGCCGGGCGTTTTTGCCTGAACAGGAAAAGCAAAGCGAGGGCCAGAAGTCCGGCAATGCTGGCGCGGGCGACGGTCAGGAACACCGGGTCGAAACCCGTGACCGCAATGCGGGTGGCGGGCAGCGAACCGCTGAATATCACCACGCCGATAAGGCCGTTCAGCCAGCCGCTTGTCGTCTTGTCCATGATCGTCTCCTGTATTTTTCCCTTCTTGATCCTGAACGGCTGGCGGCAACAGCGACAATCATATACAATTTCAAGAAACTGTTATGGTTGTATGGGCGGTACGGTTGGAGGAAAATGTGGACGGGCAGATCATTGCGGGCACGCGCATAGAAAAGGTGATGGCAAGTGTGCGGCAACGCATCGCCTCGCGCAGCCTCGTTCCAGGGGCGAGATTGCCGTCCGTCAGGGCGTTGGCAAAGGCCATGCAGGTCTCCACCTCCACCATTGTCGAGGCCTATGATCGACTGGTGGCGGATGGCACCATAAGCTCTCGCCCGGGCTCCGGATTTTTTGTGGCGGGTCCGCTTGCGCCGCTCTCTCTTGCCGATATCGAACCTCAACTGGACAGGGCGGTCGATCCGCTCTGGGTGTCGCGGCAAGCGCTGGATGAGGCGACGGCCCTTGCCAAGCCGGGTTGCGGCTGGCTTCCCGCGTCATGGATGCCCGAGCAAGCGCTGAGGCGGGCAATGAGAGGGCTTGCCCGTGCGGATACTTCCCTGCTGACGGATTATGCGAGCCCGATGGGATTGTTGCCGCTGCGCCAGCTTTTGTCGCGCAGGCTCGCAGAACATGGCGTGCAGGCGGGCGCCAGCCAGATCATGCTGACCGATTCCGGCACGCAGGCGATCGATCTGCTGTGCCGTTTCCTGCTGCAGCCGGGGGATACGGTGATTGTCGATGATCCCTGCTATTTCAATTTCCATGCCCTTTTGCGGGCGCACCGGGTGAAGATTGTCGGGGTGCCCTATACGCCAACGGGACCGGACCTGCCGCTTTTCGAGCAGGCGCTGAGAGAGCACAATCCCCGTCTTTATATTACCAATTCGGCGATCCATAATCCGACAGGTGCAAGGCTTTCCGCCGTTTCCGCCCATCGCCTGCTGATGCTGGCCGAACAGGCGGGTCTTACCATCATCGAGGACGATATTTTTGCCGATTTCGAAACCCAGGCGGCACCACGGCTGGCGGCTTTCGATGGGCTCAATCGAGTGGTCCAGATCGGCAGTTTTTCAAAAACGCTGTCCGCGTCCGTGCGGTGTGGTTTTATCGCAGCGCCTTCGGCATGGGTGGAGGCCCTGAACGATCTCAAGATCGCCACCGCTTTTGGCGGCGCGCATTTTTCGGCAGCGCTGGTCCTGTCGCTTTTGACTGACGGTAGTTACCGCAAGCATGTCGAGGCGCTTCGGCAACGTCTTGCGGCGGCGGTGCCGGAGGCGGCGGCGCGTTTGAAGGCAGTTGGATGCGTGCCGTGGATCGAGCCGCAGGCTGGCATGTTTTTATGGTGCCGCCTGCCGGAAGGCGTCGATGCCGCTGATGTGGCGCGCCGGGCGCTCTCGCAGCAGGTGGTGCTGGCCCCCGGCAATGTTTTCAGCTCCTCGCAGAACGCCTCCGGTTTCATGCGTTTCAACGTGTCGCAAATGGCTGGTCCACAGGTCATGGCGGTGCTGGCGGATGCTCTTGGGCAGAGGGCCGATCATCGCCCGTCATAGGCCGGTTGGCACGAATCGGAACAAAATCCCGTGAACACCGTTTTCTCCCCAGAGTGAAGAGGAGGAAATACCATGACATTCGATCCCAACAACCCGCGCCCGGACCGCGATCTTCGTCCGGAAGTGAATATCAACAATGACCCGCGTGTCCGCACGTCTCCGTCCTGGATGCCGTGGCTGGCGATTATCGTTGTTGTTCTGGTGGGCGTTTTCGCCTGGTCGCAGATGAGCGGCCCGACCACGGATCCGGCAACGACATCCTCAACCACGCCGCCCGCGGCAACGGATCAGGCACCGGCGCCCATGGCTCCGACGACCCCGGCAACGCCGCCTGCCAACAATACGGCACCGGCTAGCCCGAATACGGGTGGCACGCAGACCCAGCCGTAACGGTTTCAACGATCTGATGAAACCGCCTGCCTCCGGGCAGGCGGTTTTTTGTTGCCGTAAGGCTCGCTTCAGAGCTGCTCCATGGCGGAAGGGTGGTTGGAAAGCCTGGACCAGCGGGCGATCGATTCTTCCGCCAGCGCTGAAAGCGTGATGCTTCCAAAGCGGGAGAGGAGAATTTCCTCCGCTTCCTTCATGGCATCGAAAAGCGCTGAATTGACCGCCTGCTCAATCACGCAGTTCGGATTGTCGCCCGCGAGCCCTATAGAGAAGAGTTCCGGTGTGCCGAGCGCGCGGTAGATATCAAGCAGCGTGATGTCGCTGAGGGGGCGCGCCAAAACCCAGCCGCCGCCATGACCCTTTTCCGAAGACACATAACCGTGCTCCCGCAGGCCCGCCATGGTTCTGCGCACCACCACAGGGTTGGTTTGAAGCATCGCCGCGATGCTCTCGGAGGTGGCTGCGCCCTCATGTTTTTCCATATGGATAAGAATATGCAGCACCCGCGAGAGGCGCGTATCGTGTCTCATTGCTGAAGCCCGTCTGTTTTTTGGCGACGCTATCAGCTTCCTTCTGACGTAACAATATAAGTTGCGTGACTATTGACTCCAAAAATCACGTAACAATATAAGTATCGTGAAATTGAACGAGTGCTTCCGGCTCGGCTTCAGAACGATAGGTGCATCATGAAATACGACGTCATCATCATCGGCGGCAGTTATGCCGGCCTCTCCGCTGCCCTGCAGCTCGGCCGCGCCCGAAAAAACATCCTCGTGGTGGATGCGGGTGAGCGGAGAAACCGCTTCGCAAGCCACTCCCACGGTTTTCTCGGCCAGGACGGCAAGGCCCCGGGCGAAATCATCGCCGAGGCGCGCCGCCAAATTGAGGGCTACCCGACGATACACTGGGCAAAGGGCAGGGTAACGAATGCCGAGGGAGCTTTTGATGACTTTGTCGTCGAGATTAATGACACTCGCCGCGAAAGTGCGGCCCGGCTCATTCTGGCCATGGGTGTTGCCGATGAATTGCCTGACATAGCCGGGCTGAAGGAACGCTGGGGCAGCACCGTCTTCCATTGCCCCTATTGCCATGGATACGAACTGAACCAAGGCGAGATCGGCGTCATCGCGGCCTCGCCGCTGGCCATCCACCATGCGCTGATGCTGCCGGACTGGGGTGAAACCACCTTCTTCACAAACGGTATATTTGTAGCCGATGCCGAACAGAGCGCACTTCTGTCAGCCCGGGGCGTCCGTGTGGAAAAAGAGCGCATCAAGGAAATCGCGGGGCATGCGGATGTCGTTCTTGCGGACGGGCGCAGCATTGCTTTGGCCGGGCTTTTCACGCAACCGAGATTGAAGATCACCTCGGACTGGGTCGAAAAGCTCGGCTGCACCGTGGAAGAGGGGCCAATGGGATCAAGCATCGTGACGGATGCCATGAAACAGACGACAGTGCGCGGCATCTTCGCCAGCGGCGATGTGGCCAGACCCGCCGGCTCGGTCGCTCTTTCGGTGGGCGACGGCGCCATGGCAGGGACTGCGGCTCACAGGTCGATCATGTTCGCGGAATGATCAGTGCGAAACAAGGCTCAGCCAGCGGCCCGGAGGCATGCCGAAGGCATTCTTGAAGTGGCGGGTAAAATGCGCCTGATCCGCAAAGCCGCAGGCAAACGCCGTTTCGGCAAGGCCCGCACCCGCGCGCATCATGTCCTTGCATTTTTGCAGACGCCGCATGATGAGATAACGATGCGGGCTCGTGCCGAACAGGCAGCGGAAGTGACGAAAGAGGGTGAAGCGATCGAGCCCGCTTATTTCCTCCAGCTCGTCTGAACCGACCGAAACGGCGCTGTTTTCCAGCAAATAGTCCCGGCAACGGAAAACGGCGCTCCGGTCCAGCCGCTTGATGGTTCTCTCACTTCCGTTCGAATGCTTAAAGAGCAGATCCGCCAGTCTGGATTGCCAGTCGGTCAGGAGCAGATTATCCGGCTCGCCTTCGAGATTGCCGAGCGCCTCGATCAGGCATTGCCGGAACTCCTCGTCCTCGATGACGGGATTTCTTGCGAAGGGTAGCGTGTGATAACCCGCCTCCATCGTCTTTTCCGGTGGAAGGTAGAGCATGCGGTAAAGCAGACCTTCATCGGTGCCCGCGCCGCCATCGTGAACTTCGTCCGGATGCAGAACGATCACCTTTCCGGGCGTGCTGAAATGGGCTGTACCACGATAGGAAAAGGTCTGGACGCCGGAAAGCGTGACGCCCAGCGCATAGGTATCGTGGCGATGCGGCGCATAGGCGTTGCCATGAAAGCGCGCCTCGATGCGCTCGATACCCTCGCTCGAAGGTGCCTGCACAATCCCCTCGAATTTGCACGAACGTTCAAGATCGCTGACGCCCGAAGCATCTAGGATCGCTTCTCTTTCGTAACCACAGCCAGATTGAGTTCGCATGTTTGATACCAAGATCGCCGTCATCCTTCGTGATGACCTTGCCGTATGGCAAAAACTGAACGTCACCGCATTTCTCATGTCCGGGATTGTCGCCCAGACGAAAGAGATCATTGGCGAACCATACCGCGACGGGGCGGGCAACGTCTACAATCCCCTTTCCGTCCAGCCGATTGTCGTGATGGCCACGGATCAGGAAGCGCTGCGCAAGATCCATCAACGATCGCTCGAACGCGACGTCACCACATCGCTCTACATCGAGGAAATGTTTGCCACCGGCCACGACGTCGCCAACCGCCAGGTATTTTCGGAATTTTCGCCTGACAATGCAAAGGTGGTGGGCATGGCGCTGAGAGCGGATAAGAAAATCGTCGACAAGATCACCAAGGGCGCGAAGCTTCACGCCTGAGCAGGTGTCCTGAATGTAAAAAGGGAGGCGGTAAGCCTCCCTTTTAAAAGCAATGACGATATGGCTGTCGCTTATTCGTCGTTCATCTTCAAAGCGGCGATAAAGGCTTCCTGCGGAATTTCCACCTTGCCGAACTGGCGCATGCGCTTTTTGCCTTCCTTCTGCTTGTCCAGAAGCTTGCGTTTGCGCGTCGCGTCGCCGCCATAGCACTTCGCCGTCACGTCCTTGCGCAGCGCGCGCACGGTTTCGCGGGCTATGACCTTGCCGCCGATGGCTGCCTGGATCGGGATCTGGAACATGTGCGGCGGAATGAGTTCCTTCAGCTTTTCGCACATGCCGCGTCCGCGCCGGTCGGCCGCCGAGCGGTGTACCAGCATGGACAGCGCATCCACCGGATCGCCATTGACGAGGATCGACATCTTGACGAGATCGCCGGCGCGGTAGTCGATGATGTTGTAATCGAACGAGGCGTAACCCTTGGAGATGGATTTCAGCCGGTCGTAGAAATCGAACACCACTTCGTTGAGCGGCAATTCATAGGTGATCATCGCGCGGTTGCCGACATAGGTCAGCTCGGTCTGCAGGCCGCGCCGGTCCTGACAGAGCTTCAGAATGCCACCGAGATATTCGTCAGGCGTCAGGATCGTCGCCTTGATCCACGGCTCGCGGATTTCCTTGATCTTCACAACATCAGGCATGTCGGCCGGGTTGTGCAGTTCCTTCTCGGTGCCATCCGTCAGCGTCATTTCATAGACAACCGAAGGTGCTGTCGCGACGAGATCGAGATTGAACTCGCGCTCGAGACGTTCCTGAATGATTTCAAGATGCAGCAGGCCGAGGAAGCCGCAGCGGAAACCGAAACCGAGAGCGGCAGACGATTCCATTTCGAAGGAGAAGGAGGCGTCGTTGAGGCGAAGCTTGCCCACCGCTGCGCGCAGGTCTTCGAAGTCCGCTGCGTCAACCGGGAAGAGGCCACAGAACACCACGGGCTGCGCGGGCTTGAAGCCGGGCAGGGCCTGCGCCGTCGGGCGCTTGTCGTCGGTAATCGTATCGCCGACACGCGTATCGGCGACTTCCTTGATCGAGGCGGTGATGAAACCGATCTCGCCGGGGCCGAGGCTGTCGACATTGACCATCTTCGGCGTTAGCACGCCAACGCGCTCGACGCCATATTTCGCGCCCGAACCCATCATCCGGATCTGCTGGCCCTTTGTCAGCACGCCATCAATGACGCGCACGAGAACCATGACGCCGAGATAGGTGTCGTACCAGCTGTCGACCAGCAGCGCCTTGAGCGGCCCGTTTTCGCCGACATCGCTCGTCGGCGGTGGCAGGCGGTTGACGATGGCTTCCAGAACATCGGGAATGCCAAGACCGGTTTTGGCCGAAATCATCACCGCGTCGGAAGCATCGATGCCGATCACTTCCTCGATCTGTTCCTTGATGCGGTCGGGTTCGGCCGCCGGCAGGTCGATCTTGTTGAGCACGGTGACCAGTTCATGATCGTTGTCGATCGCCTGATAGACGTTGGCCAGCGTCTGGGCTTCCACACCCTGCGAGGCGTCCACCACCAGCAATGAGCCTTCGCAGGCGGAGAGCGAGCGGGACACTTCATAGGCAAAGTCGACGTGACCGGGCGTGTCGATGAGGTTCAGCACATAGGTTTCGCCGTTATTCGCCTTGTAGTGCAGGCGCACGGTCTGTGCCTTGATGGTGATGCCGCGCTCGCGTTCGATGTCCATCGAATCGAGAACCTGTTCCGACATATCGCGCTCGGCAAGGCCGCCTGTCGACTGGATCAACCGGTCGGCCAGCGTCGATTTGCCGTGATCGATGTGGGCAACGATCGAGAAGTTGCGGATATGGTCCAGGGGCGTGCGGGTCGAATTTGTGCTCATGCCCCGCGCTATAGCAGGGGCTTCCCGTGCCGCAAAGCGGGAATTTGGTTAAAAGCCCTTTAAAATGGGCTTTTCAGATCGCAAATTGCTCTGGCCAGTCGCGGCGGGTGGCCACCTGTCCCTCGGTTCTGAGCCTCGCCACGGCAGCAAGGTCTATATCGGCAATCAGCAGCGTACTTTGTGTCACCGTATCGCTTTCGCTTTCCGCAACGATACCGGAGGCCGGCATGCCGTAGTCGGACGGCACGTAAAGTGCGGCGCGGCCACGATTTTCATCGACAGCGGGAGACCATGGGGCCTCGCCTGCCGTGGGGGAGGAGAGAACGGCATATTGGTTTTCGAGCGCCCGGGCCTGCGCGCCGATACGCACCCGGTAGGCACCTGCCAGCGTGTCGGTACAGCTGGGGGCGAGAACCAGTTCGACGCCAAGCTCGGCCAGCTTCCGGCCAAGCATCGGGAACTCGTTATCGTAGCAGATGAGGATGCCAAGCGTGCCGATCGGCGTCTCGAAGGCTTTCAGACCCTCGATGCCGGCATGGATATTCCATTGTTCCCGCTCGAAGCGGGTCATGATCTGCTTGTCCTGATAACCGATAAGCCCCTCCGGGCCGAACAGCCACGCGCGGTTGCGGAACTTGCCGTCCTTGTCTTTCACCGGCGCGCTGCCCGGTTGAAACAGGATTTGATGTTGCCGCGCCAGCTCTTCGCAAAGCTCGACCCAGGAGGGAATGAGCGGCTGTATCTCTTCGATGGAACGGTGCAGATCGCAGCGCGCGTCGGGCGGTAGTTGCCCGGTCAGCGCCATGGCCGAATATTCCGGCAGCAGCAGCAGCTCTGCGCCTCTTTCTTTCGCCTCGCGCACGATGGTGGAAAGATGGGCGGCATAGGCTTCCCATGTCTCGATCAGTTCGATGGCATATTGGCTGGCGGCGAGCTTCGTCATCTGCTTTCCTCTCCGGCGGCTATGGTCTTCATCCAGAAGGACAGGGGTTTCGGGCTCTCAACGCTCTCGTCGAGGTCTCGCCAGGTAAAGCTGGTACGCAGCTTGGGGTGATGGCGATAGCCGCGTTTTTCCCAGAAGGCATTCAGCGGCACGTAGTCTGCCGGCCGGCGCGGATGGTCTGCGGGTCGCTCGACAGCGCAGAAGGTGCAGCAGTCGAAGCCAAGCTTTCTTGCGTGCGCCTCCCGCTCCTCGAAGAACTGCACGCCGACGCCATGACCGCGATATTCGGGGAGAAGCACGCTTTCACCGAAATAGAATATCCTGTCCGGATCACAACCCGCCTTGAGGAAGGGCATTTTCACGTCGTCCGTTTCCGCCGCCATCGGCATGCCGGTGGACATGCCCACGACCTGTTCGCCCTCTTTCCCGGCGTCAAGCGCCAGCACGAAAACCGCACCTTTCGTGTCGGCATAGGTCGCCAGATATTTGCGCTCGTAGTGCAATGAGCCGTCATAGAGATAGGGAAAGGCGCGAAACACCTCGATCCTCAGGCGCGCAAGGTCATCCAGATAGGGCGTGGCGTCGATGCCGGAAAGAGACTTGATTTCGACGGTCATGGGCATTTTCACTTTCGGTTGCACTGGTTATACCGTCATGGAAAACCCGCGCAAGCATTGAACGGAGAAGACAATGACCGCCACTGAGACCATCCGCGCCTATTACGATGCCTTCAACCGTCAGGACATGGATGCCTTTCTGGCGCTTCTTCACGACGAGGTGGTGCACGACATCAATCAGGGCGAGCGCCAGACCGGAAAGGCGGCTTTTGCCTCCTTCATGGACCACATGAACCGCTGCTATAGGGAAAATCTCACCGAGATGGTCATCATGGCGAGCGAGGACGGCAAGCGCGCTTCTGCGGAATTCATCGTGAACGGGGAATATCTCGCAACCGATGAAGGTCTGCCGGAAGCGAACGGCCAGAAATATGTCCTGCCTGCCGGCGCATTCTTCGACCTGAAGGATGGAAAAGTTAGCCGAGTAACTAACTACTATAATCTGAACGACTGGATTGCCCAGGTCGGCGCCTGAGGCATCTTTTGCCAGGCGGAAACAGCGGCAAAAGGCGATCATCGTTTCTCATATGATGGATATTGACTCCATCATATGAGAAATGTAATTCTCGCATGATGGAAAACGAAGATTTTATTCTCGAACGCTCGATCGGTGAGCGCATCAAAACGTTGCGCGCTGAAAACGGCCTGACGCTGGACCAGCTTGCCGCCGAATCCGGCGTCAGCCGTGCCATGATTTCCCGCATCGAACGTGGTGAGGCGAGCCCCACGGCGTCGCTGCTTGCCCGCATCTGCGCCGCACTTGGCCTGTCCCTGTCCGGCTTTTTCGCCGAAAACGAAGAGGCCGTTTCCCCACTGGTGAAAAAGCGCGACCAGCAGCTCTGGAAAGACCCGGAGACCGGTTATGTGCGCCGCGCCATCTCGCCTCCACGCGTCGGTTCCGACGTCGATATCGTCGAGGTCGAGTTCCCGGCGGGTGCACGTGTCGGTTTCCCGCCGCATGCGGCAAGCCGCGGCATGACGCAATATGTCTGGCTTTTCGAAGGTGTGCTTGAAATGACGAGCGGCGGAGAAATCTACCGGCTGGAACCCGGCGATTGTCTTTTCATGCCGGTGGGCGAGGGGCATGTTTTCCACAATCCCACGCAAAAACCTGCCCGTTATGCCGTCGTGCTGGATCAAAAGCAGCGCTGATTTTCCCGACAGGAGTTATCATGACCACCATCCGTGTGTTGAACGGGCAAGAGACCATCGACGCCTTGCCCGAACTTTGCGACGTTCTGGCCGCCTGCGTGAACGGCGGCGCATCCGTGGGTTTCATGTTGCCCTTTTCACCGCAGGATGCTGAGCCCTTCTGGCAGGCAGTTGCAGAAGCGGTAGGTGAGGGCGGTACCATTCACGTGGTGGCGGAAGCGGATGGCAAGGTGGTGGGCACCGTGCAGGTCGGCCTTGCCTCCAAACCGAACCAGCCGCATCGCGGCGATCTGATGAAGCTCCTTGTGCATCCTTCCGCGCGTGGCCTGGGGCTTGCCCGCAAGCTCATGCAAAAAGTCGAGGAGGAGGCGGCAAAACGTGGCCGCACCCTTTTGGTGCTGGATACGGCCACGGGCAGTGACGCGGAGGCGATCTATCCCCGTCTCGGCTGGGAGCGGGTCGGCGTTATTCCCGACTACGCACTGTTTCCCGACGGGCGCTTCTGCGGCACGACCCTGTTTTACAAACGGATCGGCTAGGCCCTTCAGGCTGCCTCTTATTGTCCCGGCTTCAATGTGCGGTTGAAGGCGGCGACGATCATCGTCTCCAGCTGCGCATGAATATCCCCTCGGTCGCGGGACCCGGCCGGTTCGCAGATCGGATCGCGCTCGCCGACGGATTTGAGAAATGCGCCGGCATCCGGTTTGCAAAGGGGCAGGAAGCTGAAGTGATCGGCCTCATCGACCTGCTGGTAGGTTGCGGCGTGTATCGCAGCCGCAAGCCTGTTCGCAAGCACGGCAGGCGGAATTTTCCCCTTGCTGCCGAGATTGATGAAGGTCAGCGGAATATCAATCGCTTTCAGGCTGTCGGGTTGGAAGGCGAGCGCCAGGCCGGGATCGACCAGCACGGCGGAGCGGATGCGGGGATCGCGGTTCTGCTGCTCGAAGCGGGCCTTGTCGATGCTGTGCAGATCGAGCTTCGTCACGCCGACTGGCTCGTTATCGACATAGCCCCTGCCGCCAGCAAACCATTGGCAATCCATCATCGTGGCATACTCGTCGCAATAACGCGCATAGGCGTCGAGATCGGCGCGCGCGCCCGAGATTTCCAGAGCAGCACTTCCGCCCAGCGAAAAGCCGAGGACGCCGATCCTGTCTGTGTTGATTGCGCCGGACCAGCTGCCTTGCGTCGTCAAGGCTGTCACGATTGTGGAAAGATCGTTGGTCCGCTCCCAGATTTTCGGCGTGTCGGCGGGGGTTGAATCGCCGCTGGTGGTGCCGGGATGGTTGGGTCCGGCGACGATGAAACCTTCGCTGGCCAGTCTCGCGGCGATCCAGCCCATGCCGGTCACTCTTGAACCCGAGCCGTGCGACAGAAGCACCAGCGGCAGGTGACCCGGCTTCACGGCGCCGTCCTTGAAGACGGGCGTACCCTGAAAAATCCGATCGTCGCCGGAAAGCGTCTTCACGCCGCTGCCGTCGGATGGATACCAGACGGTGACGGCAAGATTTTTTCCGCGTTCGGGAGAAGGGATGGCGATTTCGCTGACGCCGACAGCTTCGGCCGCAAAAACGGGCTGGGTGAGAAAAGCGGAAAACAGTATTATCGTGGTGGTGACGATGGAACGCATGGAAACCTCGTGCTGTTGGAAAAACGAGGCTCAATCTGCGCCGTCACGTATTTTCGGCGTCCTTGATCGCGTTTCAGGTCGTACCGAAACGTGATCTGGTCCATGGGAAGACAACAGGTCGCCGTTTGGGGGTATTCGTTCGTGCTGTTCATACCGTTGCCATTCGTTGTGGCGCTTCTGCTGGTTGTCATGTTCATCGTCTTCGTTCGAAGCGGGGACGATGTGCGCACGAACCGCGCCTTTCTGGCCCTGATCGCCCTTTGCGCGGTGCAATCCGTTCTTGTCGGCCTGCGCTGGGGGTATGGCGTGAATGCGGTGCGTTACGTCCTGCCGGTTCTGGCCGCCTGCCTGCCGCCCCTCGTTTACATCGCCTTTCGCGGCCTGATGAGGGTCGGCGCAGAGAGCAGAAGAGCGATGTTGGCAAGTCTCGTGCTTTCGCCTCTGCTAATCATCGCTCTGGAATTCGCCCTGCCGGTTGCGATCGATCCTGCCTTGATCCTCATCTTTGTCGGCCATGCCGCCGCACTGCTTCTTCTGGGAGGAAAAGGGCCTGACGGGCTGGACGAGGCGCAATTTGCCAGTGTCAACTCGGCGCACAGGGCGCTCATCATCGCCGCCGTGGCACTTTGTGTTTCAGCGCTGTTCGATCTTCTGGTGTTTCTCGATTTCGAATGGGCTCATGGAGAAAATGTCGCCGTTCTCGTCAGCAACGCCAATCTTTTCGGGCTGTTGCTCATCGGTCTGATGGCGGCTCTGGCTGGAAAAAGCAAAGGACCGCAAACATCTGCGGAGCCATCTGAGGAACTGCCGCCTCCTTCCGAGCCATCGCAACAGGACCGCGACATTGTAGCAAGCCTTGACAGCCTGATGACCGCGCAGGCGCTTTACCGTGACGAGAACCTCAACCTGACCCGGCTTGCAAGACGTCTCGGCCTGCCGAGCCGGCAGATATCAGGGGCCATCAATCGCTCGCTTGGCGTGAACGTCTCGCAATATGTCAACCAGCTCCGTATCCGCGAAGCCTGCCGCCTGCTGGAGGAGACGGAACAATCGGTAACCGCGATCATGTTCTCCTCCGGTTTCCAGACCAAGTCCAACTTCAACCGGGAATTTCGCCGTGTCACCGGCATGAGCCCGATCGACTGGCGTGAACGGCAGGTGTGGAAGCTGGTCTCGCCAAACAAAACGGCCACCCGGCCTGCGCCGGATGACCGTCTGAAGATGGTCGGAAAATGATGAACGGGATCAGAGCGTGCCGTTGCGTTGCTGGATCATCATATAGGTATCATAGGTATATTCGGCGATCTGGGCCCAGAGATAGGCGTCCTTCTTGAACGCCTGCTGGCTTTCGTAGATCTTCTTGAAGCTTTCGTTCTTGGCCGAAATCTCCGCATAGGTGTCCTGCGCCGCCTTGTGGCAGACATCGAGGATCTCCTGGCTGAACGGCCGCAGGATGGCGCCCTGTGCCACGAGTTCCTTCAGCGCCTTCGGGTTGTGCGCGTCGTAACGCTCCAGCATGCTGGCGCTACCGGCCGCACAGGCGTCTTTCAGGATGCGCTTGTAGTTCTCCGGCAGCTCGTTGAACTTCTGCAGGTTCACGAAAGCATGAACGGCTGGGCCGCCTTCCCACCATGCCGGATAGTAGTAATATTTCGCGACCTTGTAGAAGCCGAGCTTCTGGTCGTCATAGGGACCGACGAATTCGGTGGCATCGATCGTGCCCTTTTCCAGAGCGGCATAAACATCGCCCCCGGCGATCTGCTGCGGTGTCACGCCAACTTTCTGCATCACCTGGCCAGTCAGGCCGGCAATGCGCATCTTCAGACCCTTCAGGTCGTCGATGGTGTTGATTTCCTTGCGGAACCAGCCGCCCATCTGGGCACCGGTATTGCCGAGAAGGATCGAGTAGATGTTGTGCTGGGCGAGGAATTCATTCAGCAGCTCGTTGCCGCCGGCCTGGTTGAACCAGGCATTGGTCTGGCGCGCATTGAGACCGAAGGGAACCGAAGTACCAAGCGCGAAGGTCGGGTCCTTGCCGACATAATAATAGGAGCAGGTATGCGCCATTTCGACGGTTCCGGCCGTCACCGCATCCGCCGCCTGCAACGCCGGCACGATTTCGCCACCGGCGAAATGCTGGATGACGAAGTTGCCGCCTGAGGCTTCCTTGACATGATCGGCGACGATCTGGCCCGCGCCGAAAAGAATGTCGAGGCCCTTGGTGAAGGACGACGTCATGCGCCAGGTGATTTTTGGGTTTTCCTGCGCAATGGCCGGGGCGGCCAGTGCCGTTGCGGTAACACCGGCGCCAACAGCGCCCGCCTTGCGGATAAATGATCTACGATCCATGTCGATAAGCCCTGCTATGTCTGCATATTACAGGCGAACCGCACGGTACGCCTCCCGCTGGCTACTAAACATTTATCCTTGCGGCCATCAAGAGGGAATGTTCGAAACTTGCGCGGTCTCCTGCAGCGCCTTTTTGGTTGCTGCTTTGGCGCGCGATCACGCCCTTCCTGTGGCCACTGTCCAGACGTCGTTACGGATGGGTGCGCTTTAACGCCGGGTCGTCCATCGCCGGATTGTAAAACAGCGAAAGCGTCAGGCTTCTGGCGATGCGTTGCGCCGTTTCCATGAACCAGTCATGGGCCTGTCGGCTCGGCGCGATATCGTCAAGCGTAGCGGAGAATAACGTGAGCCATTGCGGGAAAAGCTCTGCCGACATGCCATTTACGCCAAGATGCGCCTGCACCGGCTTGCCGCCATAACTGCCGTTCTTGAAGGCGACGCCACTCCAGAACTGTTTCATTCTGGCCATGTGCTCTGGCCAGCGTCCGGCAAGCCGTGCGTCGAAGACAGGGCCGAGTGCGGGATGGTTGAGAACGCGGCCGTAAAATGTCTCCACCAGCAGGTCGATGAAACCGGCATCGACGCCGATCTCCGCCATGGCCTTTTCCGCCCTGTCTCGAATTTCCGCATTGTGTGCGGCTCTTGCCGTGATTGGGTCCTGCATCGTGCTTCCTTTTCAGTGAATTTACGTCGCTCTACCGCCATCCGCAATGCGACCCTTTGGCCCATTAGAATTATTCTAAAAAGCTTGATCGTGACGCGATCCAGATGTATTTAGAATTATTCTAAAAAGGTTTCAGTCATGTTCCGCAGTCTTTTTTCCCTGTCCAAACGTCCTTTTTCCTCCCTTGGTGAACAGGAAATCCTGGCGCTCGCCATTTCATCCGAAGAGGATGATTCCCGCATTTACCGCTCCTATGCCGATCATTTGCGTGCGCAATTTCCGCAATCCGCAAGGGTCTTCGACGACATGGCCGAGGTTGAGCAGCAGCATCGTAACGTGCTGATCGACATGCATCGCCGCCGCTTCGGAGAAACGATCCCGCTGATCCGGCGCGAGCATGTGCGCGGATTTTACGAGCGCACGCCGGACTGGCTCGTAAAGAACCTGTCGCTCGAGAAAATTCGCGCACAGGCCGAATTGATGGAAGCCCAGGCGATCCGTTTCTATGATGAGGCGGTGAAGCGCACCAGCGATGCTTCAACGCGCAAGCTGCTGGGCGATCTGGCTGAGGCCGAGCGTGGCCACGAAGACATCGCGCAGATGCTTGAAGAGAAACATCTCGACGAAAACGGCAAGACCGAAGAGGCGGAAACCGCAAAACGGCAATTTCTTCTGACCTATGTGCAGCCGGGCCTTGCGGGGTTGATGGATGGCTCGGTCTCCACACTGGCGCCAATCTTTGCCGCCGCCTTTGCCACGCAGGATACCTGGCAGACCTTTCTGATCGGCCTCTCCGCCTCCGTCGGTGCGGGTATTTCCATGGGTTTCACCGAGGCTGCCCATGACGATGGCAAGCTTTCCGGCCGTGGCTCTCCGGTAAAGCGCGGTTTCGCCTCGGGCATCATGACGGCCGTCGGCGGCCTTGGCCACGCGCTTCCCTATCTCATTCCGCATTTCTGGACGGCCACGGCTATCGCCGCCATCGTCGTCTTCGTGGAACTCTGGGCCATCGCCTTCATTCAGAACCGTTTCATGGAAACGCCGTTCCTGCGGGCCGTGTTTCAGGTGGTGCTTGGCGGCTCGCTGGTGCTCGCCGCCGGCATCATCATCGGCAATGGGTGAGAGCTGGAAAGGCTGCGAGAATAATGACCGAGGCTTGTCGGATAACAGCCTTGCCTAAAACGCGACGTCATTCTGGAGCTTGACCCGAGAATCCATAAGCCACTGAAATTGTGGGTCCTCGGGTCAAGCCCGAGGATGACGGAGGCGAGGTTTTCCAGCCGTCAGCGCAATGCGCCAACCAGAATGTCGCGGCCATCCTCGATGGAGACCCAGCGACCCGTATTGAAGGACGCCTGCCGCTTCAGATAGGTGTAGTTGGTGTCGGTCCAGAGCTTCACATCGTCGGTGAGGTTGTCGAGAATGTAATCGCCATCGGTCGTGCGGAGCGTCAGCACGGCATGGCCTTCACCGTCCGGCTTGCGCACGACGGTGATCAAGAGGTCGGCAACGGAGAAACCGCGCTCGATCAGCTTCTTGCGCTTCAGCAGCACGAAATCTTCGCAGTCGCCTGCGGTCGTCGGATATTCCCACACTTCGTCCTTGCCGTAGATTTCCTGGTCGGTCATGGCGACGACGGTGGTGTTGACGGAGGTGTTGATCTCGCGAACCACACCCCAGCCATAGTCGGTAACGCGCGGCGGCGGCGTCATCTTGCTGCGAATGTTGCACTCGTCCGCATATTTCTGACAGAACTCATAATGGCCGATCGGCTGGGATGTAATTCCGCCCGTCACCATGGAAGGGCTTCCCTTGGTTTCCGCCATGGCGGAAGCAGCAGTCATTAGCCCGGCGGCAACTGCAGACAGCAGCGCACGCGCCAGCGGTGCGTTCATCATGAAACCCGTCCCTTAAATTCTTAACGAAAAGTTAAGAGGGATGGGGGGCTTGAGTCAATCATTAGCAATCGGCGATGCGCAAGACTCGTTGAATATGGTTAAGAGCGTTGCGCAAATGCCTATATTGCAAGGGCTTTGACCGCGGCCAGCATCCTGTCGATATCCTGCGGCCGGGAAAGCCGGTGGTCGCCATCGCGGATCAGCGTCAGGACGACATCATCGGCCGGCAGATGTTCCATGAGCTTCAGCGCATGCTGATAGGGCACATCCGGATCGCGCATGCCCTGGAGGATGTGAACGGGGCATCCGGTGGTGATGATGCCCGTCAGAACGCGGTTCTTTTTTCCGTCTTCCATCAGCGCGCGCGTGAAGATGTTGGGCTCGGGGCTGTATTCCGAATGTTCCTCGAAGTAGCCCTTTTCCTCCAGCGACGCCTTTTCAGCATCGCTCAGGCTCGGCTCTATCAGTTCTGCAGTGAAATCGGGCGCGGGCGCAATGAGGACCAGCCCTGCGACGGAGGGCGCGCCACCCATCTTGCGCAACTCCTCGACCATGCGCAGCGCAATCCAGCCGCCCATCGAAGAGCCGATAAGAATGACGTGCGATGGCGCCTTCGCCCGCACCACGGCAATTGCTTCTTCCAGCCATCTTGAGATGGTGCCCTTCCTGAAGTCACCGCCGGAAGCGCCGTGGCCGGAATAATCGAGCCGCAGGCAGGCAAGGCCGTTTTCCGCCGCAAAGCGATCGAGTTCCACCGCCTTGGTTCCGGTCATGTCGGAACGATAGCCGCCCAGCCAGACCAGCATGGGCGTGTTCCCGCCCGAAGCCGCCGGGCGATGGAGAAAGGCGATGTTGCGGGCATCGTCGCCCGCCCCTACGTGCAGGAATTCAGCGGCTTGTTTGGTCATGTATATGCAATTCTCCTGATTTTCGTGCAATATCGGCGGCGTATTTGCAAAAACCGTGGCAACAGGTGATCTTTTCGGGCAGATATGCTATTGACTTCGCCACGGCAATAACGACATTTCCGCCGCTTGTACCAAACAAGCTGTTTTTTGCTGACGTGATCCAGAAACAGATCAGGAGAATACGACCATTCGCAGACCTTTCAAAGCCGATGCCCCCGTCAAGGAGGGGCCGCGCTCCAACCGGGAAATTCGGGTTCCCAGAGTTCAGCTTATTGATGAAGAAGGCCAGAACCTCGGTAGCATGCCGACGGATCAGGCTTTGAAGATGGCGGAGGAGGCTGGTCTCGATCTCGTTGAGATTTCGCCGAACGCTGAACCGCCGGTATGCAAGATCCTCGATCTCGGCAAGCTGAAATACTCGACCCAGAAGAAGGCGGCCGAGGCGCGCAAGAAACAGAAGATCGTTGAGGTCAAGGAAATCAAGATGCGCCCCAACATCGACACGCATGACTATGACGTGAAGATGAAGGCGATGAACCGGTTCTTTGACGAAGGCGACAAGGTGAAGGTAACGCTGAAGTTCCGTGGCCGCGAAATGGCTCACCAGGAACTTGGCATGAAGCTTCTCCTTCAGGTGAAGGAAGACACCCAGGCAATTGCCAAGGTTGAAGCTGAGCCGAAGCTGGAAGGCCGTCAGATGATGATGGTTCTCGCCCCGAAATAATCTTTTTACGCGTTCACATCACTGGCGCGTATCCCACCGCAAGGGGAAATTCTCATTCCCCGTTGCGCTTTTAGCCGACTGCGGTTATAAGCGCGCGTCCGAACGGTCCGGCAGGGCATGCCGAGGCCGTTCCTGAATAGCTTGAAATAGGCCTCGTCTGCCTGTTTCGATACAAAAAACGGAGTAGCAAAATGCCCAAGATGAAGACGAAGTCCGCTGCAAAGAAGCGGTTCAAGATCACCGCTACCGGCAAGGTTGTTGCAGCCGCCGCCGGTAAGCGCCACGGCATGATCAAGCGTACCAACAAGTTCATTCGCGACGCGCGTGGAACCATGGTTCTCGCCGAAGCTGACGGCAAGAAGGTCGTCAAGAACTACCTGCCGAACGGTCTCTGAGACTTTTCCGCACTTTTGGACACTTTAAGGAGATCATGACATGGCACGCGTAAAACGTGGCGTAACTTCCCGCGCCAAGCACACCAAGACACTCAAGGCAGCCAAGGGCTTCTACGGCCGCCGCAAGAACACCATCCGCGCAGCAAAGGCTGCCGTGGATCGTTCCAAGCAGTACGCTTACCGCGACCGCAAGGTCAACAAGCGCAACTTCCGCGCTCTGTGGATCCAGCGTATCAACGCTGCTGTTCGCGAATTCGGCCTGACCTACGGCCGCTTCATCGATGGCCTGAACAAGGCTGGTATCGAAGTCGACCGCAAGGTTCTGTCCGACATGGCTATCCATGAGCCGGCAGCATTCGGCGCGCTCGTTGAAGCAGCGAAGAAGGCGCTTGAGTACCTCAAGGATGCTGGTACGGCCAACGAGTTTGAAACCGCTGTAAAGTAATTACGGCGCGGACAATCTGTTGTTCATTTGAAACCCGCGCCGGTTCTCCGGCGCGGGTTTTTTATTTTTGGAATCCACGGCAGTTCCTGCAGGGCGTGCAAGCACCGTGCATACGGATCAAAGAAAAAGGGTGGAGCATCTGGCCGGGTTTCGGTCGGCAAATTCCTGGGGGTAAAAATGGTGGTTGCCGCAAGCGAGGCGGAAAAAGTGAAGGGTTTCCACGTCCATCTTGAAGATGGCGATATCGCGGCCCTGATGCAGGCTCTGCTCAAGAGCGAGCGACGGGTGCAGAAACTCGAGCTTTCCACAACGACCGTCTGGATCAAGCGCCAGGGCACGGAAACGCCGTCCTGGTGGATAAAGCTGCAGACATTTCTCGCCAAATTGCTGCCCTATACCTTCATGCGACCTTCTCCGCCGCTTGATGGCGCAGGCCTGATGCGCCGCGAACTTGAAACGCTTCACGTCTTCAAGGCGCGGGGTTTCCTTGTACCTCCCGTCATCTATTCCTCGCTGACGGCGGTCGTGCTGGGAGATGTCGGCCCGACCGTGATGGAGCGCATGGACGCGATGAAGGTCGCAACACCCGTGGAGCATGACGCCTTGCTGGTGAAATCCGCCGAAGCGCTCGGCGAGTTGCATGCGGCGGGCCTTTGCCACGGACGGCCGCATGTGCGCGACTTCTTTCTCCAGGATGGGCGCATAGGCTTCATGGATTTCGAGGAGCGCCCGCAGGAGGTCATGCCGCTTGAGACGGCGCAGGCGCGCGATGTCTGGCTGCTGTTTTTACAGGTCGCGACCCGGGCCTGCGATGCGCCGAAAACCTGCGATGCGGCCTTTGCCCGCTGGCGCGAAAACGCCCCGCCACGGGCGCTGGAAGAATTGTGCCGTCTGACCGGCATTCTGGGGCGTTTTTTACCGGTTGCCCGGTTGATCGGGCGCGTGCGGATGGGTAGTGATCTGCGACGCTTTATCATGGCGACCGACTATCTGATGAATGCTGTGAACCCCGAAGCCGCTGTTAAAAATACCGGCAAGGCAGGAAAAGATGACTGAACTTGATACCTTGAAATCGCAACTGATGTCGGAGATCGCCGCCGCTGCCGATGAGCCGGCTATCGAAGCCGTGCGCGTCTCCGCGCTTGGCAAGAAGGGCTCGGTTTCGGAGCTTCTGAAGACGCTTGGAACAATGACGCCGGAAGAGCGTCAGACCCGTGGCGCTGCCATCAACCAGCTGAAGACCGAAATCACCGACCTGATCGGTGAACGCAAGAGCGGCCTGAAGGATGCTGCGATTGCCGCCCGTCTGAAGGCGGAAACGCTGGATGTCAGCCTGCCGGTCCGCCAGTCTCCGGCCGAGCGTGGCCGCATTCATCCCATCAGCCAGATCGTCGACGAAATCACCGCGATCTTCGCGGATATGGGCTTCTCGATTGCCGAAGGTCCTGACATCGAGACCGACTATTACAACTTCACGGCGCTGAATTTCCCCGAAGGCCATCCGGCCCGCGAAATGCATGACACCTTCTTCTTCCAGCCGGATGAAAACGGCGAGCGCAAGGTGCTGCGCACTCACACCTCGCCGGTGCAGATCCGCACCATGGAGAGCCAGAAGCCGCCGATCCGTATCGTCATTCCCGGCAAGACCTACCGTCAGGACTCCGACGCCACCCACTCGCCGATGTTCCATCAGGTCGAAGGCCTTGTCATCGACAAGAAGGCGCATGTCGGCAATCTGCGCTGGATTCTGGAAGAGTTCTGCAAGACCTTCTTCGAGGTGGACAGCGTCGTCATGCGCTTCCGCCCGTCGTTCTTCCCCTTCACGGAGCCGAGCTTCGAGGTGGATATCCAGTGTGATCGTTCCGGCCCCATCGTCAAGTTCGGCGAAGGCAAGGACTGGATGGAAATCCTCGGTTGCGGCATGGTGCACCCGAATGTGCTGCGCGCCGGCGGGCTGGACCCGGATGAATATCAGGGCTTTGCCTGGGGCATGGGCCTCGACCGCATCGCCATGCTGAAATACGGCATGCCGGACCTGCGCGATTTCTTCAACGCCGATGTCCGCTGGATGAACCACTACGGCTTCCGCCCGCTCGACATGCCGACGCTGTTCGGCGGTTTGAGCGTTTAATCCGGTTAGCCAAGGAGCAAAGACATGAAATTCACTCTTTCCTGGCTGAAAGAGCATCTCGAAACGGATGCGACGCTGGACGAGATTTGCGAGCGGCTGACGGCGATCGGTCTCGAGGTCGAGGACGTGGACGACAAGGCGGCCTACAAGCCCTTCGTCATCGCCAAGGTCGTTTCCGCCGAAAAGCATCCGGAGGCAGACCGCCTCAAGGTGCTGATGGTGGATGCCGGTGACGGCAAGCCCGTGCAGATCGTCTGCGGCGCGCCGAATGCACGCGCCGGCCTCGTCGGTGCGCTGGCGCGTCCCGGTGTGTATGTCCCGGGCATCGATGTCACGCTTGCGGTTGGAAAAATACGCGGTGTCGAAAGCCACGGCATGATGTGCTCCGAAAAGGAGCTGAACATTTCCGACAGCCATGACGGCATCATCGATCTGCCGGAAGACGCGCCGGTTGGTACCTCCTTCGCCACCTATGCGGGGCTCGACGATCCGGTCATCGAGATCAATCTGACGCCAAACCGTCCGGACTGCACCTCGATCTATGGCATTGCCCGCGATCTCGCCGCTTCCGGTCTCGGCAAGCTGAAGACAAAGCCTGCGCCGTCCTTCAAGATTGAAGGCGCAACGCCGGTCACTGTGAAGCTGGAGTTGGACGACGCGGCCCTCTGCCCCGGCTTTTCGCTGCGCATCGTGCGCGGTGTAAAGAACGGCCCGAGCCCGAAGTGGATGCAGCAGCGCCTGATGGCGATCGGCCTGCGTCCTATCAATGCGCTTGTTGATATCACCAACTACATGACCTTCGATCAGGGCCGACCGATGCACGTCTTCGATGCTGCCAAGGTCAAGGGCGATCTGACGGTTCGCCGTGCGAAAGAGGGTGAGACGATCCTCGCGCTCGACCAGCGCGAATACAAGCTTGGCCCGAACAATGTCGTCATCGCCGACGAAAAGGGCCTGGAGTCCATCGGCGGCATCATGGGCGGCGAACATTCCGGCTGCGACGAAAACACCGTCGATGTGCTGATCGAATCCGCTCTCTGGGATCCGATCAATATCGCCAAGACCGGCCGTTCGCTCGGCATCATCACCGATGCGCGTTATCGCTTCGAGCGTGGCGTCGATCCGGAATATATGGTTCCGGGTCTGGAACGCACCACCGAACTGGTTCTGGAATTGTGCGGCGGCGTTGCCGGCGAAGCCAAGGTTGTCGGTTACAAGGGCCATCAACCGAAGGTCGTTGATTTTCCGCTGGCGGAAGTGAAGCGCCTGACGGGGCTGGAAGTCTCGGCGGAAGAGAGCCTCACCATTCTTAAAGGCCTCGGTTTCGGTGTCGAAGGAACGGGTGAACGCGTGTCCGTCACCGTGCCGTCGTGGCGTCCGGATGTTGATGGCAAGGCCGATCTGGTGGAAGAGGTCATGCGCATCCATGGCGTCGACAACATCAAGCCGGAGCCGCTGGAAAGCTTCGGCGCCGTCAACGGCCGTATCCTGACCACGCTGCAGATCCGCACCCGCACCGCGCGCCGTGCGCTGGCAAGCCGCGGCATGCTCGAGGCCGTCACCTGGTCCTTCATCCCGGAAGCCCAGGCGAAGCTTTTCGGCGGCGGTTCCCCCGCCCTGAAGCTGGCCAACCCCATCGCGGCCGATATGTCGGACATGCGTCCTTCGCTGCTGCCGGGCCTTCTGACCGCAGCACAGCGCAATGCCGACAAGGGCCATGGCGACGTGGCGATCTTCGAGGTCTCCGGCACCTATGAGGGCGATACGCCGGAAACCCAGCGGCGTGTGGCCGGCGGTGTTCGCCGTGGCACGGCCTCGCTCGCAGGCAGCGGCCGCATGTGGTCCAACACTGTCAAGGGCGGTGGCAAGCCGGTGGATGTCTATGACGCCAAGGCCGATGCGCTGGCGGTGCTGGAAGCCTGCGGCCTGCCCATGGCCAATGTGCAGATCGAAGCCGGCGGTCCCGGCTGGTATCACCCCGGCCGCTCCGGCACCATCAAGATGGGTCCGAAGGTCGTGCTCGGTTATTTCGGTGAATTCCACCCGAAGACGCTGTCAGAGCTGGATGTTTCCGGTGTCTATAGCGGTTTCGAGATCTATCTCGACGCCATGCCGGAGCCGAAGAAGAAGGCGACCCGCACCAAGCCGGCCCTTGAACTCTCGCCTTTCCAGGCAGTCAAGCGCGACTTCGCCTTCGTGGTCGACAAGTCGGTCGAAGCGGGCGCCATCATCAAGGCCGCAACAAGCGCTGATCGCAAATTGATCACCGGTGTCAACGTCTTTGACGTTTTCGAAGGTGCATCGCTTGGCGAAAACCGCAAGTCCATCGCCATCGAGGTTCAGATTCAGCCGGTCGACAAGACGCTGACGGACGAGGACTTTGAGGCGCTGACCGCCAAGATCGTTGGCAATGTCGAGAAATCGACGGGCGGCGTTCTGCGCGCCTGAAAACGGATGACGGAATAAAAAAGCCGCGGCAAATGCCGCGGCTTTTTTGTTTTTAACGGTTGGCCATCTGCGACATACGCTCGGGATAGCGTGCGCCGGCGACCTTTGCCGGGGAAAGCAGCGCTCCGAGGCTTGCGGCTTCATCCGCCGTCAGCGAAACATCCGCCGCTGCGACGTTCTTCTCCAGATTGGCGATTTTTGTCGTGCCAGGAATGGGCACTATGAAGTCGCCCTGCGCCAGCACCCAGGCGAGCGCCAGCTGCCCGGCGGTAACACTCTTTTCGGCAGCCATGTCTTCCAGAAGCTTGATGAGCGCCAGATTGGCATCGAAGTTTTCACTTTGGAAGCGCGGCAGGCCGCGGCGGAAATCGTCGGATGCAAGGCCGTCGAGCGACTTCAGCGCCCCCGTCAGGGCACCGCGCCCAAGCGGGCTGAAGGGGACGAAACCGATGCCAAGTTCGCGGCAGGTTTCCAGCACGCCGTTTTCCTCCACATCGCGGGTCCACAACGAATATTCGCTCTGTATGGCCGCGATCGGATGCGTGGAATGCGCCTTGCGAAGTGTTTCGGCACTCGCTTCCGAAAGGCCGAGGTATTTCACCTTGCCCTGCCGGACCAGTTCCGCCATGGCGCCCACCGTATCTTCGATCGGAACGTCAGGATCAACGCGATGCTGGTAGAACAGGTCGATGACGTCGACGCCAAGGCGTTTGAGGGAGGCTTCGGCGACCGCGCGCACATTTTCCGGGCGGCTGTCCGTGCCCACCATCATCTGGCCCGCGGGTTTGCTGGCGTCGATTTTGAAACCGAACTTGGTGGCAATGACCACCTTGTCGCGATAGGGCTTCAAGCCTTTGCCGACGAGGATTTCATTGTTGTACGGCCCATAAACCTCTGCCGTATCGAAAAAGGTGACGCCGAGTTCGACGGCGCGGTGCAGCGTTGCTATTGCGCTGCTCTCATCGCCGGTCGGGCTATAGGCGTGGGTCATGCCCATGCAGCCGAGGCCGAGCGCCGAAACGGAAAGGTTGTTTCCAAGGGTTCTTTTTTTCATCTGTTCGTCCTTCCAAAGGAACCGCCCATCGCTAAGGGCGTGATGAGAAAATAGCGTCTCATGGCGGCAAAAATAATCGCTGCAAATCCGTTTGGGTTGTTCTATTATTTAGAACAATGAACCGTGTGCAACTCTCCCAGCTGGCCGTTCTCGCCGCCGTTGCCGAAGGCCGCAGCTTCCGTAAGGCCGCCGCGGAACTGGCCATCGCACCCTCCGCCGTCAGCCATGCGGTATCGTCGCTTGAGGCAAGCCTTGGCCTGCGTCTGCTTCATCGTACCACCCGCAGCGTTTCGCCGACAGAGGAGGGAAGGCGGCTTCTTGAAACACTGGGGCCGGCGCTTGCAGATATCGACACGGTCATCGAGACACTTGCCGAGCATGGCGGAAGACCGGCTGGCCCCTTGCGTATCACCCTGCCACGGCTTGCCGCCGAGGACCTCATCGTGCCCCGGCTGGGCGAGTTCCTGCGGCTCTATCCCGATATTTCACTCGAAATCTCCACGGATGATCGCTTCGAAGATATCGTCGCGAAAGGTTTCGATGCGGGCCTGCGGCTCGGGGAGCATCTCGATGCGGATATGATTGCGGTGAAAGCGAGCGGTGCATGGCGCGGCGCGATTGTTGGCGCGCCCTCCTATTTCGCAGAGAATCCACCGCCGGAGGACCCAAGGGATCTCATCCGGCATCGCTGCATTCGCCGGCGTTTCGCCAGCGGCCTTATCTATCGCTGGGAACTGGAGAAGAACGGCAAGCCACTGGTGGTGGATGTGCAGGGGCCGCTGATCCTGTCGGACCAGAGCCTCATTCGCCGGGCGGCCATCGACGGGGCAGGGCTTGCCTTCGTTTTCGAGCAGCGTGTCGAGGATGACATCAGGGAGGGCAGGCTTGTCCGTGTGCTGGAGGACTGGTGCGCGCCGTTTGACGGTTTTTACATCTATTATCCCTCGCGCCGGCAGATGAGGCCGGCGCTGAGGGCTTTCGTGGATTTCTTCCGCTTCAGGGGGTGATCAGAATTTGATGCGATAGCGGATGTGACCATCGCTTTTCACGTAGCTGTCGTAGAGCTTCTGGGCGCGGTGGTTGTTTTCGTCCGTGTTCCAGTAGAGCCGTGACCAGCCTTTTTCAGCGCAGATGGCGATGAGGTCGTCCATCAACGCGCGGCCCGTTCCCTTGCCGCGGATCGCGCCGTCCACGAACAGGTCCTCAAGGTAGCAGTCGGGCGTCTTCACCCAGGTGGAGTCGTGATAATGATGGATGGCGAAGCCCGCCATCCTGTCGCCGAGAAGAGCAACGCGCATGGAAACGCGTGACGCCGGATCGAGGATACGTGCCCACGTATGGTCCGTCACCTCCTCGGCAAGCTGCACCTCATAGAAGGCGAGATAGTCATTCCACAGGCGCAGCCATTCCGCCCGGTCAGCCGGCTGCGCATCGCGAATTGCAAGGTCCATGTTACGCACCCGCCTTGTCGAGCAGCGTCATCATCTCATCCGTCAGCTTCAGATCGACGGCGCGCTCGAAGCTCTCGAGTTGCGACAGGCTGGTGGCGCTGGCGATCGGCGCCGTCACGGCCTTCTTCCGCAACAGCCAAGCGAGCGCGATATCGGCAAGCTTGGCCCCGGTTTCCACGGCAACCGCATCCATGGCGCCCAGAACGGCAAGGCCGCGCGTGTTGACATATTCACCCACGCGGTAGCTGCGGGCCACGCCTTCCGTATCGGCCTTGGCGCGATATTTCCCGGTGAGGAACCCGGCCGCGAGGCTGTAATAATTGATGACGCCAATTTCTTCGGCGACGCAAAGATCGGCAAGCGGACCTTCGAAATCCGCGCGGTTGTAGAGATTATATTCCGGCTGCAGCACGTCATAACGGGGCAGATCGTTTTTCGCAGCCGTATCCAGTGCTTCCTGAAGCTGGCTCGCCGAATAGTTGGAGCAGCCGATGGCGCGGATTTTTCCCTGTTCCTTCAGCTTTGCGAAGGCGGCAAGCGTCTCCTCCAGCGGCACGTCCGCATCCGGCTTATGGGCGAGATAAAGGTCGATATAGTCGGTTTGCAGCCGCTTCAGCGAGGCCTCGACAGCTTCGGCGATCCATTTAGCGCTGAGGCCGGTCTTCTGGCCGCGATTGTCAAAGCCGACCTTGGTGACGATCACCGCATCTTCGCGCTTGACGCTCGACTGTTTCAGCCATTTGCCGATGATGGCCTCGGACTCGCCGCCCTCATGCCCGTCCACCCAGGCGGAATAAACGTCTGCCGTGTCGATGGCGTTGAACCCGGCATCGAAAAAGGCATCGAGCAGGGCAAAGGAAGTCTTTTCATCCGCTGTCCAGCCGAACACGTTGCCGCCGAAGACGATCGGGGCGATGGAGAGGCCGGTGCGGCCAAGGCTTCGTTTTTCCACGGGGAATGCTCCTGTTGCTGTCGTTGTGGCAAGGTTAGCAACTGCTCATCCGCATAACCATTCAATTCCTTTGATGGCATTCATCAGGCAACGGGCGAAAGCTGGCGAGGTCAGGCCTGAAAGCCGCGATAGTGGCTGGGCGGAAGGCGATTATGCTGTTGCCACACGCGCCGCAAATGCCGGGCGGAGGCAAAGCCTGCCCTCTCGGCGATTGCTTCCATATCGAGACGGCTGTTGGCAAGAATGTCGCGCGCAAGATTGACCCGCATCAGGTTGACGTAGTCGATGACGCTGATGCCGGTATGCTCGCGAAACAGGCGGGAGAGATGCCTTTCGCTGAGTGCTGCAATATCGGCCAGCCGCTCCAGCGACCAGTCCCGAGCCGGCTCGGCCATCACTCGGTCCTGAACCCGGTGAATGGCGGGGTGAATGTGGTTGCGGCCGGTAAGCCAGGGGGAGATTTGCGGATCATTGCCGCTGCGCCTGAGATAAACGACCATTGTTTTGGCAATGCGCGCCGCGACCGCCGGGGATGTCAGCCGGGAAACCACATGCAGCATGAGGTCGATGCCGGTGGAAATACCGGCACTTGAAAAACGGTTGCCATCCTCGACGAAAAGGCGGTTTTCGGCCACCTGGGAGAGGGGCGCGATGCGGCGCAGCGCTTCGACGCAATCGGCATGCGTCGTACAGTTCCGCCCGTCGAAAAGCCCGGCCTCGCCAGCCAGCAGTGCGCCGGAGCAAATGGAGACGAGCGTGGTGTCGGCGCGCACCGTGCGACGCAGCCATGCCGCCAGCCCCTGCCGCTCGCGGCGTGTCTCCGGCTCGTTGTCGAAGCGCGAAGTGCTGCCGGAAACCACCAGGAACGCATTTTCCGGCAGGCTCTCGGGAAGGCTTTCCAACCCGCAAAGCCCAAGGCCGATGGAGGATTGCTGTTGGTCATGCGCGGCGATGTAGCGGCAGTCGAAATGGATATCCTTCTGTTCCCCGTTGGCATAACGGATCACTTCCAGCGGACCCGCAATGTCCAGCAGCAGCGCATGCGGCGGCACAAGCGTATAAAACGGGATGATGCGTGTGCCGCCTTTCTCCATCAGGCCGCCTCTTTCACGCCTGCCAGCGCTCCATCGACGGTCGTGATCCGGGCGAAGCGGCCGGCGAGCACCAGTTCTGTCCGTTTACGGATATCGTCCGGGCTGAATACGGTGCCGGAAGCATGCGTCATCGGAAAGGTGAGCGTCGCCTCGGTAACGTAATCGACGCTGTAGCCGAGGTCCGAAGCATGCCGCGTCGTTGTTTCGCAGCATTGCTCGGTGCGGATGCCGGAGGCGATAAGCCGGTTGATGCCCTTCTGCGTCAGCCAGATTTCGAGGCCGGTGCCGGCGAAAGCGGAATGGCGGCTCTTGTGAAAGGTGACATCAGGGCTAATCCGCACACCCTCTAGCGCGCGGATGTAACCGCTTTCCTTTGCGAAGGCCCGATCGCCATCCACGTGGAAGATCTGCACGACGGGAATTCCCGCCGCCTTGGCGCCGTCGATCAGTGCCTGCTGCTTTTCCAGATAGGCAGCCAGTCCGCTTTCTTCGAAATAGGGCGCATGCCGGAAGGATTCCTGAACATCGATGACAAGAAGGGCCGTCTGAGAAGAGGACATTTTGTGGTTCTCCATTGGGTTCATGCATAGCATAATTCACCCATTGAAGATGGGGGAAAAGCAGGCAAACCGACAAAGGCAGGACAAATCCGGCCACTACTATCGCAGCCATGTCTCGCGTGGCTTGCCAGACTGCCCGACAATGATAAGTTTCGCAGACATTGCAGAGTGGGAGAACGGGATGCTGCGCTTCGGAATAGTTTCAACGGCGAAAATCGCCCAGGATCAGGTCATCCCGGCGATACAGGATGCGAAGAACTGCGTGGTCACGGCCATCGCCAGTCGCGATCATGCCAAGGCCCGTGCGGTTGCCGACCGTTTTTCCGCTCCCCATGCCTTCGGCTCCTATGAGGAGATGCTGGCATCGGATGTGATCGATGCCGTCTATATTCCGCTTCCCACCGCGCAACATGTGGAATGGACGATCAAGGCGGCCGATGCCGGCAAGCATGTTCTCTGCGAAAAGCCGATTGCCCTGAAGGCCGAGGAGATCGACGCCCTCATCGCCGCGCGGGATCGCAACGGCGTTGTCATATCGGAGGCCTTCATGGTCACCTACTCCCCGGTCTGGGCGAAGGTGAAGGAATTGCTGGCCTCGGGCGCGATCGGAACGCTGAAACACGTCCAAGGCGCTTTCAGCTACTTCAATCGCGATCCCGGCAATATGCGCAATATTCCCGAACTGGGCGGCGGGGCCTTGCCGGATATTGGCGTTTACCCGACCATCGTCACCCGTTTTGTCACGGGTGCCGAGCCGAAGCGCGTCCAGGCGAGCGTCGAGCGTGACAAGGATTTCGGCACGGATATCTATTCCAGCGTCAGGGCCGATTTCGGTGGTTTCGAACTGAGCTTCTATCTGGCGACCCAGCTTGCCGCCCGCCAGCTGATGGTTTTCCACGGCACGGACGGCTACATCGAGGTCAAATCGCCCTTCAACGCCAATCGCTGGGGTGCGGAAGAGATCGAATTGACCAATCAGGCCCATAACCAGTCGCAGATCTTCCGGTTTCAGGACAGCCGCCAATATAAGCTGCAAGCGGAGGCTTTCGCCCGCGCGGCGAAGGGCGAAGGCGAAGTGGTCACGCTGGAAAACTCTCGGAAGAACCAGCTTTTCATCGACGCCATCTACCGGGCGGGCGAGAAGGATGGCTGGGAAACGGTTTAGTCGCTATCCACACGCTGCTTCTGCAGCCGCCTGTACCCGTAAAGTGCCAGCACCAATGCTGCGAGCGCCGAAAAGGCAAGCGGGAAGAGTGGCTGTACCAGCGGGTTGCGCCATTGCAGCAGTGCGAAAAGCCCGACGCTGACGATGCGGGACGTGAGTGTGACGGTATTCGTCAGAAATCCGCTCACTTTGCCGGATTGATCGCCCTTCGACCGGTTCATCTGCCAGCTCGCCGCGAGCCCTGCCGCAGCGCCGGGCAGCCGGGCGGCAAGCGGGTCGATATCAATGTAAAAAATCAGCAGAGAGGTGACGGCAAGGTCAACGGCTAGTCCGTAAATCTCGGTCAGCGCAAAGTGGGAAAGCCTCAAGGCGGTCAGCTGTTAGAGCGTCGGCTGAGTGGAGCGCGGGCGCTGCAGCACCAGAAGGCTGATAACGACACCCACGACGCCGAAATTGTATCCGGCAAGGGCCAGCAGAAGCGACGTCAGGGGTATGGCCGTGGAAGAAATCATCATTGCGACGCCATAGGCGCCAATAATCATCATGCAGACGAAGATGATGCTGAAGACCGAACGCAACGCAACTGCGGTTACGCCGAGCACTGTGGCGGTAAGAAAAATCATGATGCCGCCTCCTCTTTGGTTGCCGGGCTTGGGACAAGACGTAACGTCTTCTTCCCTAACGAACCCTTGTTTTCTCCTCCGTTCCCTATTTTCCTAACTCGTTAGTTGAGGATATGGTTTCATCGCCGTTAAAATAGGGCAGGCCCGTACCGGCATTTCCGAATCGACGGGTTTTGGTTACAAACAGCCATGAGCGATATCTTCTCCCATGCCGCATTGAGCAATCTTGCCGAGTTCTCGGTGTCCGAACTGTCGGGTTCCATCAAGCGAACGGTGGAAACGGCTTTCGATCAGGTGCGGGTGCGTGGCGAGATTTCTGGCTATCGCGGCCCGCATTCGTCGGGTCACGCCTATTTTTCGCTGAAGGATGATCGCGCCCGCATCGATGCGGTGATCTGGAAAGGCACGTTTTCGCGGCTGAAGTTCCGCCCGGAAGAGGGCATGGAAGTCATCGCCACCGGCAAGGTGACCACCTTCCCCGGCTCGTCGAAATATCAGATCGTCATAGAAAGCCTGGAGCCGGCCGGCGCCGGCGCGCTGATGGCGCTTCTCGAAGATCGCCGCAGACGTCTGGCGGCGGAGGGGCTGTTCGATCCGGAGCGCAAGCGTCGCCTGCCCTTCATGCCGCATGTCATCGGTGTCGTTACCTCGCCCACCGGCGCGGTTATTCGCGATATTCTGCATCGCATTTCGGATCGTTTTCCGGTCCACGTCGTCGTCTGGCCGGTCAAGGTGCAGGGCGAAGGCTCGGGCGAGGAAGTGGCGAACGCCATTCGCGGCTTCAATGCACTTCAACCCGGTGGGGAAATTGCGCGGCCCGACGTGCTGATCGTCGCGCGTGGCGGCGGCAGTCTGGAGGATCTCTGGAGCTTCAACGACGAAATCGTCGTGCGCGCCGCAGCCGAGAGCGAAATCCCGCTGATTTCCGCCGTAGGGCATGAGACCGATACGACATTGATCGATTACGCCGCCGATGTCCGTGCGCCGACACCGACGGGAGCCGCCGAAATGGCCGTGCCGGTGCGGGCCGAACTGGAAGCTCAGCTTTCCGGCCTTGCTGCACGCCTTTCGGGTTCCGTCTCGCGCCAGATGGACAATCGCCGCCAGGGCTTGCGGGCACTGGTACGGGCGCTGCCTTCACTGGACCAGCTTCTCGCCTTGCCGCGCCGCCGCTTCGATGAGGCTGCAGGCGGTCTTGGTCGCGGGCTTGAAATGACGACGCTCAACAAACGCCGTGCCTTCGAACGTTCCGCTTCGGGTCTGAGGCCGGAAACCTTGCTGAATGGTCTCAAGCACCATAGGCAGCGGATTACCGAGCGCATGCACCGCGCCGAAACCCTGGTGGAGCGCCGTCTGCTGCAGGGAAAAGGCCGTGTCGATGCCTTCGATTCCTCGCTGCGTTCGCTTCCCGCCCGCCTGCTCGGCCAGCTGGAGCGGCAGAAGGAGCGGGTCGTCACTGCAGCGCGCCGGGCCGATACCGCCGTGCTGCATCGTATGGCGCAGAACCGCTCGGGCCTTGCCGCGCATAATCGCGTTTTGGAATCGCTGTCCTACAAAAACGTGTTGAAACGCGGCTATGCCGTTATCCGCGACGAGGAAAACCGGCCATTGACCCGCGCCGCCGCCATTGCTTCTGGCGCTGTGGTGTCGATGGAGTTTGCCGATGGCCGGGTTTCCGCCATCACGACGGGAGAGGGCATACCGTCTACGGAAGCTGTCACCACGCAAAAAAAGAAGCCGGCAAAACCGGCTTCCTCTGGTCCGAGCGATCAGGGCGACCTGTTCTGATCAGATCGACGTCGCATCCGAGAAACGGCGGCTGACGGTGAAGCTCTTTTCGATATCGGGATGCAGCTCCATGCCAAGGCCGGCGCCTGGCGGCACGGTGATCATTCCGTTTTTCACTTCCGGCAATGCCGTGACAAGATCGCGATACCAGGTCTTGTAGAAGGCGCGCACACTTTCCTGCACCAGCGCATTTGGCGCATTGAGCGAAAGATGCGTGGAGGCGCAGAGCACCACCGGGCCGGTGCAATCATGCGGCGCGACCGGCAGATGCCAGGCTTCCGCCATGGAGGCGATCTTGCGCGCCTCGGAAAGTCCGCCGCACCAGCTGATGTCCAACATCACCACGCCGGCAGCACCGGTTTCCAAGAGATCGCGGAAAGCCCAGCGGGAGCCGAGTGTCTCCGATGCGGAAATCGGGGCTGGCGAAACGGCGGCATAACGCGTCAGGCTGGAAAGGCTATCCATCTTGATCGGGTCTTCATGCCAGAAGGTCTGGTAGGGGGTGAGCGCCTTGGCGATCTGCATGGCGGGCAGAAGCTGCCACATGGAGTGAAACTCCACCATGATATCCATCTTGTCGCCCACGGCCTTGCGGATTTTTTCGAAAGGCTCGAGCGCGCTTTTCAGGTCCGGCATCGATATATATTGCCCGCGCGTCTTTTCCGCCGCCGCATCGAAGGGCCAGATCTTCATGGCCGTGATGCCGTCTTCCAGAAGCGAATGGGCAAGCTCGTCGGCCCGGTGCAGGAAGCCGTTCAGGTCGTCATAATCCTTGCCGCCGGAGAGGCCGTAATTGGCCGTCTGCTGGCCGGTCGCCTTCTTGATATATTCCGTGCCCGCGCAGGTATTGTAGGTACGGATTTCCTTACGGCTGAAACCGCCAAGCAATTGGGCGATAGGCTGGTTGGTGGCCTTGCCGAAAATATCCCACAGCGCGATATCGAAGGCCGAATTGCCGCGCACTTCCGCGCCCGATGAACGGAAGCCGAGATAGCCGACGAGGTCCTGCGCCAGAAGGTCGATCTGCAAAGGATCGCGGCCGATCACGCGGGGTGCGATATATTCATGCACATAGGTTTCCACCGTCTCGGCGCCGTAGAAGGTTTCGCCAAGCCCGGTGATGCCCTCATCGGTGTGGACCAGAACCCAGAGCAGGTTTGCCCGTTCCGCCACGCGGACGGTCTCGAGTTTCGTAATTTTCATGAAGTGTCTCCTCCAGAGGCAGGTCGTGTTCCGTCTGGAACTGCGTTGAAAAAATCAGGCGATGCCGGCGGCCAGAAGCGCATGCACGCTTTCATCGAAATGCCGCGCCATCAGCGTTGAGGCCGTTTGCGGGTCGCCCGCCGCAATGGCCTGTCCGATGGCGACGTGAAGTTCACCTGCGGCATGGCGCTGCGCGTCGGATGTGCGGCTCTTCCAGCCGATCGGCCAGGTCTGGCGTGTCACATTCTGGAAGGCGCCGAGAATGAGTTCGAAAACCGGGTTCTTCGAGGCTCTGGCAACGGCAAGGTGAAAGGCAAGGTCATGCTCCATTACCTTGTCATTGTCGCCGAAATCCCGCTCCATATTATTGGCGTGGTCGAGAATGGTGAGCGCTTCAGCATCTGTTCTCCGCAGCGCCGCGAGCGTCACGGTTCTGACTTCGATGGTGCGGCGCACATCGTAAATCTGCTGGATATTGATCTGCTCGGTGTGAATGCCATGTTCGAACATCAGCGACATGGCGCCGTGATCCAGCGTTGCCACCGTGGCGCGCTTGCCGGCGTTGACATCGATCAGCCGCATGGCCGACAGGGACCGGAAGGCTTCGCGAACGACGGTGCGGGAAACGCCGAGCTGCTGCGAGAGCGAAAGTTCGCTCGGCAGCTTCGCACCGGGGGCAAGTTCATTTTCCCGGATGTGACGGGTTATCGCGCCGATCGTGCTGCTGACGAGACCGGTTTCATGGGAAATGGCGTTATACATTTTTCCTCCAACCTGTAGTACAGGTTTATGGAAAATTGCTTACAGGATTTTTTTTAAGGAAACAAGCGCGATTGCGGTCGAGAACGCAGTGCAAGCCTATTCTTCGAAGTCCCGCAAAAACCGTTTCAAAAGCCGGTTCAGCGTTGTTCGTTCCTCTTCGCTGAGAGGGGCGACCAGCCGTTGCTGGTTTTCGACATGGGCGCTGACGGCGTCCTCGACAATGACAAGGCCGCGCTCTGTCAATGATATCAGCACACTGCGCCGGTCCTGCGGGTTGTGGATTCGCTCTACCAGACCGGCTTTTTCCAGCTGGTCGATCCGGTTGGTCATGGTGCCGGAACTCACCATTGTCATCGCCAGCAAGTCGCCCGGGGAGAGCCGGTATGGCGGGCCTGCGCGCCGCAATGTCGCCAGCACATCAAAAGCAGAAGATGAAAGGCCGTGTTTCAGCAGCACCGCCTCCACCTCGCGGCCGAGATGTGTGGTGAGCCGGTTCAAGCGCCCGAGCAGCCCCATCGGGCCGACATCGAGGTCCGGTCTTTCCCTGCGCCATTGCGCCAGAATGTGATCGACGTGATCAAGCGGTTCTTTGCTCATGACAAAGGCATAGCAATTGATATCTTGACGTCAAGATAAAATCGGCTAGATTGCATTTATCTTGATATAGAGATTCTTGAAATGAAGAAAAATACCGCCTATGCAGCCGACGTGCTGGTAACTGCACTTGCCCCCGCCATCTGGGGAAGCACCTATTTCGTCACGACCGAATTCTTGCCGCAGGGATATCCATTCCATGTTGCCATGCTGCGCGCATTGCCGGCCGGTATCCTGCTGCTGCTTCTCGTCCGAAAGCTCCCGCAGGGCGTCTGGTGGCCGCGCAGCTTCGTTCTCGGCGCGCTGAATTTCTCATTTTTCTGGGCGATGCTTTTCGTTTCCGCCTACCGGCTACCCGGTGGAGTCGCGGCGACGGTAGGCGCGGTTCAGCCCCTGATCGTGATTGGCCTCTCCCGGCTGTTTCTCACCACGCCGGTTCGACCGCTCGCCATCGCCGCCGGTCTTTTGGGCATTATGGGTGTCGCGCTTCTGGTATTGGCGCCGGGTGCAGCACTCGATAGTGTCGGCGTGGCCGCGGGTCTTGCCGGTGCCGTATCCATGGCGTTTGGAACCGTGCTGACCCGCAAATGGCGGCCGCCGGTTTCGAACCTCACCTTCACTGCCTGGCAATTGACGGCGGGTGGCATTCTGCTCCTGCCGGTCGCATATTTCCTGGAACCGGCGCTGCCTGCACCGACCATGGCCAATATTCTCTGCATGGCCTATCTGGGTCTTATCGGTGCCGCCTTGACCTATTTTCTGTGGTTTCGCGGCCTCGCCCGCATCGAACCCTCCGCTGCCGCGTCGCTTGGTTTTCTAAGCCCGGTCGTTGCAACCCTGCTCGGCTGGCTGGCGCTTGGCCAAAGCCTCACGCCAGCGCAGATCGTCGGGTTTGTTGCGGTGCTCTTCAGCATCTGGCTCAGTCAGCGCAGCCAGCTGCCGCGATAAGCCTTGTCAGGCCCATTCACCCTTGCGCATCACCGGAACCGTGGAGCCATCCGGCTTCACGCCATCAATATCCACCTTGTCGGAACCGATCATCCAGTCGATGTGGATCAGACTGGAGTTGCCGCCCTGCGCCTTGATCTGATCCTGCGACAGTGAAGCGCCGTCAACGAAGCACTTCGAATAGCATTGGCCAAGCGCGATATGGCAGGAGGCGTTTTCGTCGAAGAGCGTGTTGTAGAAGAGGATGCCGCTTGCCGAGATCGGCGAGGAATGCGGCACAAGCGCCACTTCACCCAGGCGCCGGGCACCCTCATCGGTATCCAGCACCTTGTTCAGTACGGCTTCGCCCTTCGAAGCCTTGGCCTCCACGATGCGGCCGGCCTCGAACTTCACCTGAATATTGTCGATTAGCGTTCCCTGATGCGACAGCGGCTTGGTGCTGGACACGTAACCATCCACGCGCAGCGCATGCGGCGTGGTGAACACTTCTTCAGTTGGGATGTTCGGGTTGCAGGTCACGCCGTTCTTGGCGGTGGAAGCGCCGCCGTGCCATTCATGGCCATCTGCCAGTCCGATTTTCACATCCGTGCCGGGGCCGGTGAAATGCAGCGATGCGAAGCGTTCGCCGTTCAGCCATGCCGAACGTTTGGCGAGATTGGCGTTATGCTCAGCCCATGCCGCGACCGGATCGGCCAGATCCACCCGCGAGGCGGCGAAGATGGCGTCGGCAAGTATGCGGACCGCTTCGTCTTCCGTCACATCAGGAAAGACCTGCTTTGCCCAGGAGGGGTTGGGATAGGAAATGATGTTCCAGTTGATATCGAAATTGGAAATCTTCTCCAGCGCCGGCTTGTAGGCGGTAGAGTTGGCCTTGTTGGCGCGCGCCACCTTGGCGGGGTCCTGCTCGGCCAGCAGCATCGGGTTGTCGCCGGCAATCGCCAGCCGCGCTGCCCCATTGGCATAGGCCTTCGCCATGCCCTCATAAAGCCAGCCGGAAGCCCGGTCGAAATTGGTGTCACTGGCGTGGCGATAACGCGAAAGCGTGGTTTCCTCGTCGGAATAGAAGGTGGTGACCAGTCCACCGCCGGCAAGATAAGCGTGTTTTGTCAAAAGCCGAACCAGCGGCAGCGCTGCCAGCGGAGCAGTGATCACCAGATCCTGATCCTTCTGCAATTGCAGGCCGACTTTGACGGCGACTTCGGCCAGTTTTTCGAGTTTGACGGGATCGATGGGAGAAACGGTCATGATCTGCCTTCGCATATTTCAATTGGAGGCGCCGACCATAGCCCATTCCTTTCGAAAGCCAAATGCTTTCAAAAGCTGGATTGAAACCTCAGTCGGCCACCAGCGGCGCAATGATGGCCTTTAGTGCCGCCTGGGCGTCGCGGGGTGAAAGCCGCACCTGCAAGCCTCGCTGTCCGCCATTCATGTACACATAATCATGCGCCATCGCCTCAGCCTCGATGGCCGTCGGCACCTGTTTCTTTTGCCCGAAAGGGCTGATGCCGCCAACATGATAACCCGTGGCGCGTTCCGCATCAGCCGGTTTCATCATGCTGGCGGATTTGCCGCCGAAAGCGGCGGCGAGCTTCTTCATGCTCACTTCGCGATCGGACGGGACAACGACGCAGACCGGCTTGCCATCCAGCTCCGCCATCAGCGTTTTCAACACCAGATGCGGCGGTTCGCCGATCGCCTCGGCCGCCTGCAGGCCGATCCTGTCGGCATTTGGATCGTAGTCATAGCTGACGGTGGTGAAGGCGACGCCAGCCTTGGCCAGCATTTGGGTAGCGCGGGTCGTTTTGGACATTGGGAACGACGTTCAGGCAAAGAGGGTCTGGTAGGTTTCCGGTTTGAAGCCGACGGTGATCTTGCCCTTCGCTTCCAGCACGGGGCGCTTGATCATCGAGGGCTGCTCCAGCATCAGCCCGATGGCCTTTTCGCGGTCAAGATCGGCTTTCTGGCTGTCATTCAGTTTCTTGAAGGTCGTGCCGGCCCGGTTGAGAACCGTTTCCCAGCCTGCGGCATCACACCATGTTTCGAGATGGGCGCGGTCAATGCCGGTCGCTTTATAGTCATGGAAAGAATAGTCGACGCCATTGGTTTCCAGCCAGCTTCTGGCCTTCTTCATCGTGTCGCAGTTCTTGATGCCGTAAATCGTGATCGTCATGCTGCCAGCCTCTTTGTCTTCAAGCTCTCCGGCATAACAAAATATACGCCTTATTCAACCGTCCGCTGAAGTGCCCTGCCTCGTTTGAGAACTTCGGCACCCAAGCAATGCAAAATCGCAATGGCTGATATCCAAACGAGCGCGAGCAAAGCTGCATGGCTTCCCTGCTACATCATGAGTTGTAGAAGAGGCCATAAATACCCATTATCTGGGCATCAAAGATGGAGAGAAAAATGCGTCAGGTTGCAAAGACATCGCGTAACTTCTTCGGCGAAACTTTCGCCGTTCTGGGTGCAGCACTTTCGGTTTCGGCCGCTGTTCGCGCACACCGCAAGCCGGCCCGCGCCGACCTCGAAGCCCTTGGCATCGACGGCAAGGCTTTCGACAAGGTTCAGCTCTAAGCTGGTTATCGTTCGCAGCGAGGCGAAACAGCCTCGCTCGTGCATGGGCTCCGGTGGGCGTTACCGCGCCACGAGCTTTCGATTGGCCCGTTTTCTGGGACCGATCACTTTTTCAGGTAAGGGCAGCTGGCTCTCAGGCGGCTCGTAACGATCGGCTTTCGCCGAAAGCGCGAAGCGCCCGAGCGAATCGTGCCGTGTTTCGCCATTGTGGCTGAAAACCAGCTCAAAATTGCCAGCAAGCCAGCTATAGGGTTTTCCAGCCGGCATCGGCTCTATCTTCCCGCAGCCATAAATCATGGTGATATGCGGAGTAAAAGATGACGCCGGGATATAGGGAAGATTTGCCCGCCAAAGCGCGCGCTGCAACATCTTCACCAGAGCGTCAATCTCCGGCATCTCACGGCTGCTTCGCAACACCAGGCTATTTCGATTGCCGAAAAGCGAACTTCCGTCCAGCGTGATCGGAACGGGCCGTGCCCTGACTTCCCCCAATGCCGCCTTCAGCCTGCTTAGCAAGCCCTGCGGGATGGTATCGAAACATCCGATACACATCAGCGTTATATGCAGAAGCTCTGCGGGATATGCCTCACGCAGCGTGCGCCCTTCGGCATGGTGCGATGCATCGGCATAAATTCTCTCCGCCAGAGCTGGCGGCGGCTTTAAGACCAGCAAAAGCTTGCTGAGAAACCGTGGATTGAAACGCCGTATTTTCTGCGGCTCCAGCCCATCAAAATAGAGCTGCCTTAAAGCCCCTCCATCCGTCAACTCGAAACCCATGACGATGCTCCACAGCCTTATGCCAAGGCCGGAAACCTATCATTGTACGGTAACAAAATAAAGAACAAATAAAGAACAAAAGGCGGAATTGCTCCGCCTTTGTCTTATTCCCACTCGATCGTGCCGGGCGGCTTGCTCGTCACGTCGTAGACGACACGGTTGATGCCACGCACCTCGTTGATGATGCGGGTTGCCGCGCGGCCGAGGAAATTCATGTCGTAGGGGTAGAAATCCGCCGTCATGCCGTCCACAGAGGTCACGGCGCGCAGCGCACAGACGAAGTCATAGGTGCGGTAATCGCCCATGACGCCCACGGTCTGTACCGGCAGGAGCACGGCGAAAGCCTGCCAGATGGTGTCGTAAAGACCGGCCTTACGGATTTCGTCGAGATAGATCGCATCCGCTTTGCGCAGAATATCGAGCTTCTCGCGGGTGATCGCACCGGGGCAGCGGATCGCCAGACCCGGACCGGGGAAGGGGTGGCGCCCGATGAAGCTTTCCGGCAGACCGAGTTCGCGGCCAAGCGCACGCACCTCATCCTTGAAGAGCTCGCGCAGCGGCTCCACCAGCTGCATGTTCATGCGTTCGGGAAGACCGCCGACATTGTGGTGGCTCTTGATGGTGACGGAGGGGCCGCCGGAGAAGGAAACGCTTTCGATGACATCAGGATAAAGCGTGCCCTGCGCCAGGAAATTCGGAGCACCCTTGCCGTCTGCGGCGATCTTGGCGGCTTCGGCCTCGAAGACCTCGATGAACAGGCGGCCAATGGTCTTGCGCTTCACTTCCGGGTCAGAGACACCCGACAGTTCGCCGAGGAACAGATCGGCGGCATCCACATGCACCAGCGGAATGTTGTAATGGTCGCGGAACATGCCGACCACCTGCTCGCTTTCGCCCATCCGCATCAGGCCGTGGTCCACGTAGACGCAGGTCAGCTGGTCGCCGATCGCCTCGTGGATGAGGATTGCGGCAACGGAGGAATCGACGCCGCCCGACAATGCGCAGAGCACGCGCCCGGTGCCGACCTGATCGCGGATCTTGCGGATCATTTCGGCGCGATAGGCCGCCATCGTCCAGTCGGATTTGAGGCCAACGATCTTGTGCACGAAGTTGGAGAGCAGCTTGCCGCCATCAGGCGTATGCACCACTTCCGGGTGGAACATGGTGGTGTAATAGTGGCGCGTCTCGTCGGCAGCGATGGCGAAGGGCGCGTTCTCCGAGGTTGCGATGACCTCGAAACCTTCCGGCAGCTTCGTCACCCGGTCGCCGTGGCTCATCCAGACGGGATAGCTCTTGCCCTGCTCCCAGAAACCTTCGAAAAGCGGGCTTGCCTTCTTGATGTCGATGTCGGCACGGCCGAATTCAGCCGCATGGCCACCCTCGACCACGCCGCCGAGCTGGGTGCAGAGCGTCTGCTGGCCGTAGCAGATGCCGAGGATCGGAACCTTGCTGTCGAACACCGCCTGCGGCGCGCGCGGGCTTCCTTCCGCCGTCACGGATGCGGGGCCGCCGGAGAAGATCACGCCCTTGGGCTGAAGCTTCTCAAACGCCTCTGCGGCATTCTGGAACGGATGGATTTCGCAATAGACCCCGGCTTCGCGGATGCGGCGCGCAATCAGCTGCGTCACCTGGCTGCCGAAATCGATGATGAGAATGCTGTCGGGATGGGCTATCTGGGTCATGGCGAGCCTTTAAAGAAAATGGCGGCTTTAGGCAACCCGGAAGCGGGTGTCAAACAGCGGAAATTTGCGAAAATCGCAAGGTTTCAAAGGGCAATCACACCGTCTTCGATGGCGCGGCAAAGCCGGTCGACGGCGTCTGCGAGCTTTTCATCGATGATGTGCAGGTATTCTGTCCAGTCGTCCACGTGGTTCACATCGGCCTTTCCATCGGAAATACCGCGCAGGCTGACGAGCGGCACGCCGAAGCGCTGGCAGGCGCGGAGCACGGCATAGGTTTCCATTTCCACCATGTCGGCGTCGATCGCCCCATAGGCCGCGCCGGAGACGACATTGGCGCCCGTGGAAAGCCGCGCCTCGGCAATATCGGGTATGCGCAGGGGTAAGGCCACCTCGGCCGGCAGATCGAGAAACGGGGTGCGGCCCTTTTCGAACCCGAAGGCGGAGGCATCCATGTCGCGATAGGAAACCGAAGTCGCCTGATAGATGCCCGTCTGGTCCAATGTTCGCGAGCCGGCGGAGCCAAGCGAAACGACAAGGTCGGGCAGATGGTCCGCCGCATCGAGCCCGGCAAGAATTGCCGTGACCGAAATCGCCGCCTCGACCGGTCCCACGCCCGTCATCAACGGCGCGATGCGCGCCTGCAGGTGGGGGCCATATTCAGCGGAGGCCGCCATGACGAAAAGAATGGATTTGTCCGCAACATGCGAAATCCGGTAGCTCATCCGGTAATATCCTCACGACCTTTCACCACCATCATCGTCCCCGTCATGGAGGCGATCAGCTTTGCCGGGCCGTCCGAAAGCGCATAGGCGCGGCCATCCGCAACGATCAGGTTGTTGCCCGGCTTGATGATTTCGCCACGAAACAGGAACCGCTCGCCGCGTCCCGGCGACATGAGATTGACCTTGAACTCGATGGTGAGCAGCGAAGCTTCCGGTTCGATGATCGTATAGGCGGCATAGGTGCAGGCCGTGTCCAGACCGGCGGCGATGACACCCGCATGCAATATGCCGTGCTGCTGCGTCAGCTTTTCATGAAAGGGCAGCTCGATTTCCACCAGCCGGTGTTCGATGCGGCTTATCTGCGCATCGATTGCCTGCACGACACCCTGTCTCGCAAAGCTTCTTTCTATCCGCTGACGAAAATCGCCGGGATCCGTGATCTCCATGGCCTACCTGCCTGCTTTTAGTCCCCATCGCAAACTGACATGGCGCGTGGCAGCGGGCAAGGCAAGGGTTGCGCAGGCAAAATTTAGTTCAGCCAGTCGATACTCGCGTTCAGCATCGTGGCAAAGGCGACCCAAAGCGCATAGGGCACGAACAGCCACATCGATATCCTGTCACGACTATAGGTGAGCGTGATGAAGGCGATGATGCAGATCAGCATCGGAATGATGACGACAAGTGCGCCCGTCGGGCTTTGCATGCCGAAAAACATCGGCGACCACAGGAAATTCAGCACCATCTGCGTGAACCAGAGACGCATGCGCGTCCCCATCGGTTTGCGGATCCACGTCCGCGCGCCGGCGATGCCGATCATCACGTAAAGCGTCGTCCAGACCGGTCCGAAAATCCAGTTGGGCGGATTGAAGAATGGTTTCTGCAGCGATTGATACCATTCGCCCGGCACATTGTTGACGCCGATCAGCGCCCCAATGGCAACAACTGCAACCACGAAAACAATGTACACGGTAAGGTTTTTCATGACGCATCCAATGCGCCGGCCGGACTTTTGTTCCCGTGGCTTTTCAGTATTTTAGCCGGAAATTCGCACGATGTGCTGGTCCCATGCCACGTCGCTGCGAATGGCTTCGAAAAATCCGTCATAGGAAGAAACCGCAATGCCGCTCGCGGCAGGCGCGACGCCCGCTGCCTCCCGCACCGTCATCTCGGATACGACACGGCCGGTTTTTGCATCCAGGGTCACGGCGGCGTTGCCGTTGGGCGAGGTGAGGCCCACCAGACCGTCACGTCGGTTGACGGCGATGGCCCCGACATAATTGGCAAGGCGCACCGTCGTTTCCTCCGGCAGATCGACGAAGACAAGCTCCTCGCCCTTCGAGAAATGGCCGACAAGTGGCGGGAGATCGTTGCGCGGTCCCTCATATTGGCAGGCAAACCAGACGCGTCCATCGTCGCCAAGATCAACATGGCGGGTGGAGAGCTGCCGCAACCGATCCGGCATCGCGTGTTTCTGGATCAACTGGCCGCTTGCGACGTCCAGAAGTACGAGCGACGGCTGCATGCTGTCGGTATTGAGTTTGGTGCGGCCGAAATCCGGGTGGGTTTCGATGCCGCCATTGGCGATCACGATCAGCTTTCCGTCATCGCTCACAGTCATGTCATGGGTGCCGATGCCGTGCGCGTCATATTCACCGATGCGGGCAAATCCGTTGCGGGCATCGTAGAGCCCGATAACGCCGCGATTGCCATCGAAGTCGTTTTCGCTGGCGTAGAGGATCGCGCCATCGGGCGAGAATTGCCCGTGGCCGTAGAAGTGGCGGTTTTCCGGCGTGTGCATCACGACAGGCTCGCGGCGGCGCACGGGGTCGAAGGCCATGAAGAAGGTGCCGGGCCGGCGCGCAAAGGCCACCGTCATGCCGGTCGCATGGCTCGTCGCCATTCCATGGGCGCGGGCGGGAAGGGCAACGCGGTCAATGATCTCGCCGCGCTCGCTCACAGTCGCAATGCCGTAGGAACCGTTACGGGCGCGAAAGGCGGAAGCGAAGACGGCATCGGCGCGTTCCAGCGCATGCAGCGAGCCGGGAGCGAGCGTCGCAAGGAACGGAATGCCCGCCGCCTTGATGAAGCTGCGCCGGTCCATCAGCATCCGTTTTTCGCCTGTTGTCATCTGTTAGTCTCCGTCGGCGAAGGAAAAGCCGGAGCTGAGACCGATGGCGCCGCCATATTGGTCGTTGAGGCGATAGATAAGGTCCTTGCCGTTGAGCAGCAGATAATCCACCTTGGCGCGCTGCTGATCGTCGTCCAGCGCCTTTTCCACATCGGTATCGATCGTTCCCGCGATGCGGATCATCGATTTGGCGATGAAGTCGATGGAATTGACGATGGAACGCTGGTCCGGTGGCACGAGCTCGACCATATCCGCCGTGTGCAGAAGGGTCTGAACGGCCCTGATGTTTTCGGCAATGCTTTTCCAGGTCAGGCCGGACCGCCAGTAAATGGCCGTGCGGGGAAATTTCGCCTTGTCCGGCCCCTTGTAGAAGGTTTCGATGCGCTGGTCGCGGATCGCTTCGGAGCCGTGGACGAGAATGCCGAGCAGGGCAACCAGCGCCTCGCGCTCGTCGCGAAAGACGGGATTGTCCGCGCCCGGCTGCGTCCAGTTTTTCTGCGCGCCGTCAGGTGCGTTCCAGCTGTCGGAAAGCTCCGCTGCCAGATTGGCGACGTTGCCGGCAATCGCTGCGCCGTAGCGGCAACGGAAATCACCCTTCTTGTCGAGAAGCTCATCGGCATCCGTGCCGTAAAGTACAAATTCCAGTGCGCCGAGGCCCTGTGCTGCGACACTCTTGCCTTTCAGGCTGTCGGCGCTGGTGACGCTCTCATCTTTCTCCGCAAGGTAACGCTGCACCTGTTTCAGGCCGAGACCCTTCTTGTCGGGGTAATAGAGCACGCGTTCGAAACGGTTATGTTCGATCACCGGGCCGACGCGCACGATCTCGATGGTGGACCAGTTGGAGACCGTATCGGCAAAGGCAGCCTTGGCCGCCTCATCCGCTGTTTTGGAAGGGGCGGCGCAGAGGGCCTTCATGCTGCCTTCCAGCTTCTCTGCCGATTGGCGAAAGCGGTCATAGCCGGGGCGGATGAAGCCGTTCACGGCTTTTTCCATCACACCCCGCACCTGCGCCGGATCAAGCGGTGGCGGCGGCATCAGTTCCACATCCTGCGCGCCCGCAGGCTGCATGGTCAAAAGCAGCAGCACGGAGAAGAGGCCGGAAATTTTTCGCATGGCATTTTTCATCAAAGGGACTCCAGAAAAGCCAGCAAAGCCTGCCGGTCGGATTTTTGCAAGGCGGCGAAGGCGTCGCGCGCTTTTTGCGCTTCGCCGCCATGCCATAATATCGCTTCCGTCAGGCTGCGCGCCCGGCCGTCATGCAGGTAAAAATTGTTGCCGTTCACCCGTTGCGTCAGGCCGATAGCCCAGAGCGGCTGGGTTCGCCATTCCTGTCCACTTGCTTCGCCCACCTGCTGGCCGTCGGCAAGCTCCTCTCCCATGTCATGCAGCAGAAAATCCGAATAGGGCCAGATCAACTGGGAGGCATGCATAGGGTCGCTCGCATCACGGCGTGTGACGAATTTCGGGGTGTGACAGGATGCGCAGCCGGATGTGTAGAAAAGCTGCTTTCCCTGCAAAACGGTGGGATCACCCACATTACGGCGCTGCGGCACAGCGAGGTTTTCGGTGTAGAAGGTCACGAGATCAAGAACAGGGTCCGGGGCCTCCACTGGCCCGAGCCTCGGCTGTACGCCGGTCGGCATGGCAAGACAGTCCTTCTGGGCGTCGGTGCAATCGCCATAGGCGTTCGGAGCATCCGGTGTGGAAATGCCGATATCGTGGGAGAAGGCGCTGGCGCTCTGGTCTCGGACGCTCGCATTCTGGGCTTTCCAGCCAAACCGTCCCAGCTTCACCTCGCCGGTCCGGTGGTCCCGCACAAAGGCCGGGCGGCCGGAAATGCCATCGCCATTTTTGTCGTCCGGATCGGCGTTAGCCAGAATATCGGCCTCGGCAATAGCCTCGATCAACCCAAGCCCGAGGGTGGGCATGGCAATCCGCGCCGACAGAGTCGTATCGGCGCCCAGAGGGCCATAGTGCAGGCCTGCCACGACATAGTCGGGCCTGCGCAGCATCACCACCTCGCCATCGGAAAGCCGCACAGGCTTTTCGACATAGGTGACGACCGGCTTGCCTTCTGCGGCGAGGCCGGGAATGGCCAGGTTCTGAAGCTGCCGACCATAGGTCTCGTCGGGAAAATTCAGCACCTCGTGACGCGCAATCGCCGCCCGTTCCGCCTCGTTGCGGGCCGGCCGGGCCAGCCGCAGAAACAGGGAGACGGCGTCTTCCCCGGCAAGCGGTGGGCGGCCTCTGCCGTCCTTCACATGGCACGTCTGGCAGGACCGGGCATTATAAAGTGGTCCGAGCCCGTCCGAGGCCTGTGTGGAAGAGGGGGAGGAGACCCAGAGCTTCTGGAACAGCGCATTGCCGAGCTTGAAATCCAGTTTCCGCTCGAACGGCATGGTGGCGGAGGGATGTGAAAACGCGCCGCTATCGGCCTTGCTGGTGCTGGTCGCCGCCCCGACGGACATGGCCTCGAAGGGCTCCGGCGCGGTAAAATCCGTCGTCGGTGCGGTCATGATCTGGCGGCCGCTCCAGTCTTCCTCCGTCAGCTCGTCACGCGCCGGTTCGGCAAGCGTCATCGATGCCACAAGGCAGGCTGCCCCGGTGAAGAAGAACGGCTTACGGATCGGCGGCAGTAAAAATCGCATGGGCGTAACGGGCCGCAGCAATCTGCGGCCCGCCTTGGCACTTACTTGGAAACGGCTGTCGGATTGTCGAGGCTGTCGGACCCTTCAAGCTCGATCTTGCCGAGATCGAGCGCGGCGATGACACGTTCGACGGTCTTCGTCTGGTCGATGAGACCATCGATGGCCGCCTGAACCACGGCGTTGCCTTCCTTGTTGCCCTCGCCGATCATCTGGTCATAGGCCTCGACGGTCTGGCCACGCTTTTCCATTGCGTGCATGGCGTCGAGCGTCTTGTTCAGCTTCGCCGTCATTTCATCGTTCAGCGCCTTGTCCTTGGCGCCCACCAGTTCCGCAAGTGATGCGCCCGTCATATTCGTGCCGTCCACGCGGGTATAGTTGCCGGTATAGGCGGACGCGATGCCGATGGCGTCGTTGAGATGCGAATTATAGGTATTGTCGGAAAAGCAATCATGCTCCTCTTCCGGATCGTGCAGCAGGAGGCCGAGCTTCATGCGTTCGCCGGCCAGCTCACCATAGGAGAGCGAGCCCATGCCGGTGAGAATGGCGGTGAGGCCTGCTTTCGGGTCGGCTTCCACGGTTTTGGCAGCTTCGCCTTCCGGCGCCCAGGCATCCACCATCTCCTGAAGATCCTTGATCAGCAGGGTGGAGGCGGATTTCAGGTAATCGGCGCGGCGGTCGCAATTGCCGTTCGTGCATTTCGCCTTGTCGTAGTCGGTATAGGGGCGGTTGCCCGCGCCTGGTCCGGTGCCGTTCAGGTCCTGGCCCCAGAGCAGGAACTCGATAGCGTGGTAACCGGTGGTCACATTGGCTTCGACATCGCCCGCCTCGTGCAGGCTTTCGATCAGTTCAGGGGTGATCTTGGAGGCATCGACCTCTTCGCCGCTGATCTTGATCTTCGGATTGGCGATGATGTTGGCGACATAAAGCTCGTTCTCGTCGCTTTCCGTGCCATAGGAGGCGTCGACGTAATCGATCAGGCCTTCATCCAGCGGCCAGGCGTTGACCTTGCCTTCCCAGGCGTCAACGACAGGGTTGCCGAAACGATAGACTTCCGACTGCTGGTAGGGAACGCGCGCCTTGATCCAGGCTTCCCGGGCGGCTTTCAGCGTGTCCTCGCTCGGCGTTGCGATCAGCGCATCGATCGCCTTGTCCAGCGCCTTCGCCGTGGTGAGCGAGTCCTCGTATTTCGCGTGAGCGACATCGGCATAATGCTTGACCACAGCGGCGGCGTCGGTCGCGGCGCGAGCGGGAAGTGCTGTGAAAGCCGCCGATGCGGCCAGAAGCGCGAAAGACGCGCTGAGAATTGTTTTGCGGATCATGATCCCTCTCCTTGGGGCAGGCATGAAATGACTTCACGCCGCGGCAAGCGAGTTCTGACCCAATCACAAACTTGTGTCAAACATTCTAGTTTAGAATGCTTTGAAACAAGGCCGGTTGGTATTTTCGAAGTAAAATCAGCGCGTGCAAAACCTGTTTTACGGTTTGCGTTTCATCAAGCAGAAGAAGAAACCGTCCGTATCTGTGGTTGCAGGCGTCAGCGTCACTGTCTTTCCATCGGAGGAATGCGGTTTTCTGGCATTGTCGCCGAAAGTCGTCTGCCAGCGTTGCAACGCGGAACCGATGGAGAATTCCGTATTCTCCTCGCAGAACCGCCTGACCTGCTGTTCGTTTTCTTCAGGCAGAACCGAACAGGTGACATAAAGCAGCTCGCCGCCCGGGCGCACAAAACCCTTTGCCTGCGAAAGCGCTTCGCCCTGCTGCTGCACGCGCTCTTCAAGATTGCGCGCCGTCAACCGCCATTTGGTGTCAGGACGTCGGCGCCATGTGCCGGTACCGGTGCAGGGTGCATCCACCAGAACACGGTCGAATTTCTCATGGAAAGGGACTAAACCGGCTGCGCGGTCATGAACCTGCACATTGCGCGTGCCGGCGCGCTTCAGCCGCTCGATGATCGGCGCGAGCCGCTTGCGGTCGGCGTCGAAGGCGTGAACCTGACCCTTATTGTTCATGCTGGCGGCCATGGCCAGCGTCTTGCCGCCGCCACCGGCGCAATAATCGAGGATCTGTTCGCCCTCATGCGCGCCCGCAAGATCGGCAACAATCTGCGATCCCTCGTCCTGCACCTCGAACCATCCCTTTTGAAAGGAAAGTTCGGCGGTCACATTCGGCAGACGGGAAGGGCCTTCACCGGCGGGGATACGGACACCCTGACGGGCGATCTGCGTGGCTTCCGCACCGCTTTCTTCCAGCGCCTTCAGCACCTTGTCGCGGGTCGCTTTCAGGGTGTTGGCACGAAGGTCAAGGGTCGGCCGCTCGTTCAGCGCCTGCGCCTCGGCGAGCCAGCGCTCTCCGAAGGCCGTTTCAAAGGAAGCCTGTACCCATTCGGGAATGTCGCCCTGAATATGAGCCGGTGCGTCGGCGAGAGAACGGGAGAGAAAGGCTTGCTGCCTTTGTTCGTCTGGTGCGGCCGGGGCGAACTTGTCGCCGTCGAATTCCGCCGCCAGTTCCGAAAAGCTCTTGCCCCATTGGCGCAGCAGCACGGCATAGGCAAGCGAGGCGGCGCTGTCGTCATCCATCAGCCAGGCGTGCGACAGTTTCATGCGCAGCGCGTCATAGACGATGTTGCCGATCGCGGCTCTATCACCGGACCCGGCAAAACGATGCGCAAGCCCCCAGTCCTTCAATGCATCGGCGACGGGACGCCTGCGCCCCTCGATATCCGCCAATACTTCGATCGCTCCGGCCAAACGCCCGCCCAAACGCATTGTCTACCTCATTTTGCTGATAAGCCCGGTTGGTAGACGCGAATGGCGGCGAGGGCAAGGCTCAATCGGCCTTGACGATCTCGTAGCAGACCTTGGCGGTGCCGGAGCTGATCATGCCGATGTTCTTGGCGGCCGCCTTGGAAAGATCGAGAACGCGGCCCTTGATGAACGGACCGCGGTCGTTGATGCGCACCACCACGGCCTTGCCGTTGCGGGCATTCGTCACCTTGACCTTGGTGCCAAACCGCAGCGAGCGGTGGGCTGCGGTCAGGTTGGCGGCGTTCATGCGCTCGCCAGAAGCAGTCTTGGAGGTCAACGCATACCACGATGCGCCTCCACAACCATTTGCCGCATTCGCCTGAAGAGGCGCGATGATGGAACAGGCGGCTATAGTTGCAGCGGTGAAAGTTATACGACGGATATTCAACAAACTGTGCTTCCCTGAAAATCGGCCCCGCGCCGATTGTTTGTGCCCTTGCTAAACGGCCATAAACTGGCCTGAACGCCTTTTGATGCGAGATTGTAGGGCGAGGGAAAAATGGCGAAAAAAAGCTGAGCTCAAATCACGAACTGTTACAGACTGTAATATTCGTGATCGTTAGCCCGAAAGGCGTCGCCTGTCCCCCATTGTCACAATTCGGAAAAAATAATGCAGAATCAACGCTCAATCGAAATGCTATTGCAAGTCACGGCTTCGTGAATCCACTTCACGAAATGTGAGTGAAATATTTTTCTAATGACTATGATTTTAGCGATTTTTGTTTGGTTAATAAAATCCTAATTGGCTGAAATGCGACGAAAACCATCCGCAAAACCGGGTTTGGAAGGATTTTTCATCGCTTTTCGTCGGGGGATTTTTCAGCCCCGCCAGAGGCCGTTTTTCCACAATTGGGTGAGCGAGATTTTGTAGTCCGGGAAGCCGAAATCGAAGCCGAGGCGCTTGATCCTGGCGTTGGAAACGCGCTTGTTCTCGCCATAAAAGGAGCGGGCCATCGGTGTCAGATCGGCGGTCTCGAACGCCTGTTCGGGCGGCGGCTCGACGCCCATCAGGGTGGCGGCGAAGCTCACCACATCCTGCGGCGGAGCGGGTTCGTCATCCGTCACATTGAAGACGCCGCTTTCGTTTCTGAGCGCCAGGAAGGTCAGGGCCGCACCGATATCCTCGACCCGGATGCGGTTGAACACCTGGTCTTTTTTTACCAGCCTTCGCGCCGTTCCTTTCTCGAAGTTCATGAAGGCATTGCGTCCGGGGCCGTAAATTCCCGAGAGACGCAAGGTGGCAAGCGGCACATCCGCCTTTTGAGCGGCGGCAGTCCAGGCGGTCTCGGCGGCAGAGCGCTCCACGGAGCGGGCGGAAACCGGGCGGCAGGGTGTATCCTCATCTACCCAGGCGCCGTCATGGTCGCCATAAACGCCGATGGTGGAAAGATAGGCCAGCCATTTGAGGTTAGGAAGGTGCCTTTTCAGATCATCGCCCAGAAGCGCAAGCAGCGGGTCGCCATCCCTGCCGGGTGCGATGGATTGCACAAGATGGGTGACATTGCCCATGGCGGTGATGAGATCGTCATTCAGATAGGCGCCGTCAAAAAGGAAAGGCGTCATCCCCGCGGCCGTCAGGCTTGAGAATTTTTCTTCGCTGCGTGTGGTGCCGGAAATGGTCGAAGCTTCTGTTTTCAGCGCGTTTGAGATGGCCTTACCCGAATATCCCGCGCCGAAAATCATCACATGCATGGTTCACGCCTCTGCCAGTTGCCATTCCATTTCCGCTTCCGGATCAGGCTCCGGCGCGCGCCCGGCAGAGTATGTACGGAATTCGTCTCTGTCCATAAGCTGCGACAAGGCCCATGCGGCCATGCCGCGCACCTCCGGCGAAGGGTCTTTTTCAGCAAGAGACTTGCATTGCTCCACGAATTGCCGGTTACGGGAATTTCCCGCCGCGATCAGCACATTGCGCACAAACCGGGCGCGCCCGATGCGCTTGACCGGCGAGCCGCTGAAGAAGCTGCGGAAGGCGGCATCGTCAAGCGTCAGCAGGAAGGCGATGGAGGGTTCCTTCAAATCCTCACGCGCCTGCAGCTTCATCTCGGAGGCGCTGACCGCGAATTTGTTCCAGGGACAGGCGGCAAGGCAATCGTCGCAGCCGTAGATGCGGTTACCGATCATCGGCCGAAATTCGTGCGGGATCGGCCCCTTGTGCTCGATGGTGAGGTAGGAGATGCAGCGGCGAGCGTCCAGTTGATAGGGAGCGGGGAAGGCAGCCGTCGGACAGGCGTCGAGACAGGCACGGCAGGAACCGCAATGATCCTTCTCGGCCTCATCCAGACAGAGCTCGGCGGTGGTGAACATGCTGCCAAGAAACAGCCAGGAGCCATGGGTGCGGCTCACCAGATTGGTGTGCTTGCCCTGCCAGCCGAGGCCGGCTGCTGCGGCTAGCGGCTTTTCCATGACAGGGGCAGTGTCGACGAAGACCTTCACATCCTCGCCGGCGCGCGCTGCAAACCGGGTGGCGATTTCCTTCAGCCGCCCCTTGATAACGTCATGATAGTCGCGATTACGGGCATAGACCGAAATAGCGGCCTTGTCGGGTTTCGAAAGTACACCGCGCGGGTCTTCCTCGGGACCATAGTTCAGCCCGAACATGACGATGGAGCGCACGTCACCCCACAGCGTTTTCGGCTCTGCCCGGCGGGCCTCGGTCTCCTCCATCCACGCCATTGTGCCGTGGTAACCCTTGTCGAGAAACTGCCTCAGCCGTTCCGGTGCAAGCGGAATGCTGTCCGGCGCCGTGATGCGGCAGAGATCAAAGCCGAGCGAAAGCGCTTCCTGACGAATGAAATCCGTCAGTTTGCGTGCGCGTATCCGCTGCTTGTCGCTGGCGACGTCGATAGCCGTTTCTCCCGCAGGTTATTCTGCGACATATATATGCCTGGTGCGCGCCGCAGCAAATAACCGGAAGACCGGAACCTAGAAATCCAGATCGGCGTAGTGGGAGGAGGGGGCGAGGCGCGGAATGCGCTCGCTGAGGAACGGCCGGAAGGACGGGCGCGATTTCAGCCGCTGGTACCATTCCTTGGCGATGGGTGCTTCAAGCCAGTTGATCTCACCGAGATAATCCAGCACCGAAACACCGGCGGCGGCGGCAAGATCGGCATAGCTCAGCCGGTCGCCGGCAAGCCAGGTGCGCGAACCCGCCAGCCATTCCAGATATTTGATGTGCTGGCGGATATTGTTGCGCGCGGTGCGCAGAAGCTTGGAATCCGGCGGCCCGCCACCCTGCGCGGCCGTCATCTGCAACTTATAGACCCGCTCCCGCACCAGCGGCCGGGTCACGTCATTTTCCATCTTCTGCAGGAACCATTCCGTCAGGCGGCGGATTTCCGCGCGCTGAAACGGGTCTTCCGCCAGCAACCGCCTGTCGCGCTTCAAGACCCCGTGCGTTTCGTCGAGAAACTCGGCAAGCACATAAGGGCCGCTGAGGGAGCGCATGTTATCATCCAGATAGACCGGCAGCGTGCCCGCCGGATTGAGCGCCAGAAACTCCCGCCTTCTTTCCCACGGCTGCTCCTCGACGAGATCGGTCTGGAACCCGTATTCCGAAAGGATCAGACGAACGAACCGGGATGCGGTCGACATCGGAGAATGATAGAGAGTTGGCATCGGTACTCAATTTTTACGATTGGTTGTCATGATCGGCATTTGCCGGAAAACTTTTTCAGTTTCGCTTCATCAAGACGCTATAAGAGCTTGGCTACTTTAAAACAAGTTTAACGCAATTGCTTTCCATTGCCGCTTCCCCCTGAAAAAAAGGATACCTCATGGGTGACCAATCGATCATCAGCGCGCTTCTGCTGGGTATTATCGAGGGTCTGACGGAGTTCATTCCCGTCTCCTCAACGGCGCATGTCCTGCTGGCCGGCCATTTCCTCGGCTTCAAATCGCCGGGCAACACCTTTGCCGTCCTCATCCAGCTCGGCGCGATCCTTGCCATCCTTCTTGTGTATTTTCAAAAGCTTGTGTCGATAGCGCTCGCTTTGCCGACAAGTGCCAAGGCGCGCCGCTTCGTGCTGGCCGTCGCTTTAGCCTTCCTGCCGGCGGCGGTCATCGGGGCGCTGGCGCATGATTTCATCAAGACGGTGCTGTTCGAAACGCCAATGCTTATCTGCGTCGTCTTGATTATAGGCGGCGTCATATTGCTCGCGGTCGATCGGATGCCGCTGAAACCGAAATATACCGACATCATGGACTATCCGCCGTCGCTTGCCTTCAAGATCGGCCTATTCCAGTGCCTTGCCATGATTCCCGGCACATCCCGTTCCGGCGCCACGATCGTCGGATCGCTGCTGATGGGCACCGACAAGCGCTCCGCCGCCGAATTTTCGTTTTTCCTGGCGATGCCGACCATGCTCGGCGCTTTTACTCTCGATCTCTACAAGAACCGCGACGCGCTGAGTTTCGATGATGGCGCGCTGATTGCCGTCGGCTTCATCGCCGCATTCGTCTCCGGCCTCTTCGTCGTTCGCTCGTTGCTGGACTTCGTCTCGCGACGGGGTTTTGCGCCTTTTGCCTGGTGGCGCATCGTCATCGGTTCGCTCGGCCTGATAGCACTTCTGATCTTTGGTTGAGCCGATTTTAGAAATAGCCGGCCATTTTGAATGGCCGGACTGAAAACGAAAAAGCGCCCCGGAGAACCGGAGGCGCTTTTTCTTTGAAACTCTCAAAGGCCGATCAGTTGGTGCTGATCGAAGCCGTTGCGCAGGGGTCGACGCCATAAGCGGGAGCGCAACCGCTCTTGCCCGCTGCCACCGTTCCCGGCGCCATGAAAGAACCCGCCAGAACCACCAAAGCCGCACACGCAAAAAAGAGTGCGATAGATCTGCCCATTTTATTATTGCCTTTCAGACGTTCGTTCGCGCGGATTACGCCGCCGTGTGTGAAGTGAGGGTTCTGGATATGTTTGGAATGTGGCCATTATCAATAAAGCGGCTTGCTGAATACCGGGTTAATGCGAAGTCTTTTCCACAGTTGCGCTTGTGCCACGCTTGCGTGTGGAGGCCAGATGGCCGCTAAATTTTACCCGGCTTTTCAAAGCAGCTTTAGTCGATTGTACACATCCCCTTTAGTTGAGGGGGAAATGCACAAATAGCGGTTTGGTTGCGATTGAATTGCGCAAAAACAAAAAGCGGGAATGGCTCCCGCTTTCGTTTAGATCGCTGGTATCCGAGGGAGCCTCAGGCCGCCTTGCCTGCGTTTGAGAACTGGCCGTGCGGACGATATTGCACCATGTAGGACGGCAGGACGGAAGCGACACGAACAGGTGTGATGCCGATACCTTCCAGCGTCAGGCCGTTCTTTTCCGCGTCTGCGGAAACGACATTGTCCTTTTTCAGCATGGTTACCTGATCAACCGTCAGCGGCGGTGCGATGAGCGGCACCAGCGATGTGACCTTGGCGATCATTGAGGCAATGCCGAAAGGCAGATTGACGAAAGGACGCTGGCGATAGGTTGCAGCGAGAACCGCCTCGAGACAGTCGCGGAATGTCATCACATCCTGACCGCCGAGTTCGTAGATGGCGCCGGGCTTTAGCTTGCCATCGACGCTGCGGGCCACGGCCACGGCGACATCCTCGACATAGACCGGCTGGAACTTTGTTTTTCCCTCGCCGATCAACGGCAGGAAGGGTAGGCCACGCGCCATCTTGGCGAATTTGTTGAAGAAATCGTCTTCAGGGCCAAAAATGATCGATGGACGCAGGATAACCGCGCCGGGCAGGATGGAATGAATGGCGGCTTCTGCGCGGCCTTTGGTGCGGCTGTAACCGGTCGACGAGCCCGCTTCCGCGCCGATAGCGGAGATATGAGTCAGCGTAGCGCCTGCATCGCGGGCGGCTTCGGCAATGGCCTTCGCACCGAATTCCTGCACGGCGTCGAAGGTGTTGCGGCCGCTTTCAGTCAGAATGCCGACGCAATTGACCACATGGTCGGCGTCTTCGACGGCTTTGACGACGGAATCGCGATAACGCAGATTGGCCTGCGCAAAGGAAATCTGACCGACATTGCCGAGCGGCTGCAGGAAGCCTGCAAGATCGGGACGGCGCACGGCGACACGGATGCGGTAACCGCGCTTGGCGAGCATTCTCACGACATGGCGCCCGACAAAACCCGAACCGCCGAAAACGGTGACGAGGGGTGGAAGGTTGGCCAAGGTCATGGGAGGCTCCTCAGAAGCTGTCGATAAAGCGTTTTTCAGTCTCTTAGCCCAAAGCCGGGCGCAGGTGAAGAGACGTTGTCGTGCAGCCCGGGTCTAGTTTTGGGGCCGGTTTTGGAAATGCGGTTGACGACCGTCAAATTCCCTCGACGATCATCATCTCCGCATCCGCAATTTCCTGGCGGATTTTGGCTGCAGCCTGGTATTCGGGCGAATTGTAACAATCGATGGCGTGTTGCACGGAGGGGAACTCGATGACGACATTGCGCGCACGCGCCTTGCCTTCCAGCTCGGTCAAGGCGCCGCCACGGGCCAGGAAATTGGCGCCGAACCGCTCGAAAGCAGGTTTCGCCGTCGTGACATAATCCTTGTAGCGCTCGCTGTCGCGCACATCGACGCGGGCGATCCAATATCCCTTGGGCATGACGTCTCCTCCTGTCGTTATTGATTGGCCGGAAAGCTGGCGCGCAGCATGTCATCCAGAATGGCGCGGGCCGCCGCCTTCGGGTCCTCCGCCCTGACGATCGGGCGGGCGACGACCAGATGGCTCGAACCGGCCTTGATGGCGTCGTAAGGCGTCATCACCCGCTTCTGATCGCCGAGATCTGCGCCGGCAGGGCGAATGCCGGGGGTGACGACGGCAAGATCAGGGCCGAGGATTTCGCGCACGGCGGTCGATTCCTCCGCCGAACAGACGATGCCGCCCATGCCCGCTTCGCGCGCCTGTTGCGCCCGGCGCAATACGAGCGAACGGGCATCCGCGGCGTAACCGGCCTCAGCAAGGTCGGTGTCGTCCATCGAAGTCAGCACGGTGACGCCCAATAGGCAGAGGCCGGAGCCTTCGGCAGCCTTGACAGCGGCGCGCATCGCTTTGGGATAGGCATGCAGGGTCAGCATCGACATGCCCATGCGGGCGATGTTTTCGACACCGGAGGCGACGGTATTGTCGATATCGAGCAGCTTCATGTCGAGAAAGACTTTCTTGCCGCTCTGGACAAGGTCACGCGCGAATTCGAGGCCGCCAGCGAAAACCAGCTGATAGCCGATCTTGTAGAACAGAACCTCGTCGCCGATTTTCGACACGATGTCTTCGGCCTGCTGCACAGTCGGAACATCGAGCCCGACGATGAGTTTTTCGCGCGCGGTCATTGTCTTATCCCTGCCATGTTTCCATTGCCGTCCAGTCGCATGTGGGGGACGCGGCTGCAAGAGAAAAGTCGGCGATGGAAAAGCGGAAAAGATTACCGCCGCCGGGCGGCTGGTCCTTGCTGCGGCTGATGCCGCGGCCTTCAATATGGCATTTGAGAAGTGTGCCTACGCCACCATGGCCGACAAAGGCGATCGGCTGCTGCGGGTCGTGCCGGTCGAGAACGGCTCTGACAGCATCGACAATCCGCGCTTGCGCATCGATTGCCCTTTCCCAGCCGTGAAAACTTTTCTGCGGATGTGCGAAGAACCAGTCCGCCGCTTTCTCGAACTCCGGTGGCGGCAGGAAACCAGTGGCCGACCGGTCGTTTTCATGCATCGTCTCAATGATGTCTATTGCCGCACCGGATGTCTGGGAAAGGATGCGGGCGGTTTCGATCGCCTTGGTTTCGGCACTGGAGACGATGCGCCCCAATGCGTGCGCCCAGGGCAGGCGGCTCGCCTCCCGCACCCGCTCGGCACCGATGTCAGAAAGTCCCCACTCGGGAACGGGAACCGCCGGATCGATCCTGACCTGGGGATGGGTGATGTAGAGCGCATGCATTAAAATCGGTCCTTGATGGCGATGGAAAGGGTAATTCTAAACCCTAACCATCCGTCACGACCGGGAAATGACGGTCTTGCCCATTCTGCCGCGCGGTCAGGCCCGCGTATAGGTCCACAATTGCGCCGGCGGAATATTGCGTACGATGAAATCGAAATGGCGGATATGGTAGAGATGCGGCTGCGCGACGATCGGGGAAATGGCGCCGTAGGATATCTGCACGACGGGGCGGCCGTGCGGCACGCGTTTCAGCAATTCGTCGAGAAGCTTGATGCGGGCGGCCATCGGGAAATTCAGCATCGGCACGGCGGAAATGACGCTGTCGAACATCTGGCCCTTGTGTTCGCCGAGCGTCGCATCGAGATCAAAGGCGTCGCCATTGACGAAATTGACGCCCGGATAGCTTCTGAGAAGCTGATTGTAGAAATCCGTCGAATATTCGATGGCCGTCAGGTTTTCCGGCTTGATGCCGCGCGCCAGAATGGCCTTGGTGATGACGCCGGTGCCAGGCCCGAGCTCAAGAACTGGAAGACCGGAATGGGGATTGATGACACTCGCCATTTTTTTCGCCGTGATGGATGATGTCGGGACGATGGCTCCGACTTTCTTTGGCTGGCTGACCATGCCCTTGAAAAAACGGATTTCTTCCTCGAATTTCTGTTCAAGGCGTTGCTTCAGGTTAAGTGCCATAATTCCCCTCGGATACATTTTGGTCATTGTCAAAAAACGGTTACGTACTGTTGATCCCATTTGGCGCAAAAACAAGGCAAAATGTCGTAATTGGAAAAATTCACATTCGGCTCGAAAGTCGTCTGCGCAGAATCAAAAACGCCGGTGAAGCGATCCACCGGCGTTTTTGATTGGATTGAAGAAAATCGAGGCGCTTTAAACGCGCATCGGCATCAGAACGTAAAGCGCATCGTCACCAGCCGTGTCGCGAACCAGCGTCGGCGAGCCGGCATCCGCCAGGAGGAAAATCGCGTCATCGCCGGAAAGCTGCGAGGTGATGTCGAGGAGATATTTTGCATTGAAGCCGATTTCCATCGAATCATTATCATAACCGACAGCCACTTCTTCCGTCGCACTTCCCGAGTCCGGATTGTTGACCGTCAGTGTCAGCTGGCCATCTGTCAGCGCCAGCTTCACGGCGCGGCCGCGCTCTGAAGAGATGGTCGACACACGGTCGACGGCCCGCGCGAAGGTCTGGCAATCGACGCGCATTTCCTTGTCGTTGCCGGTGGGGATGACGCGCTGATAATCGGGGAAAGTGCCGTCGATCAGCTTCGAGGTCAAAACGACCGAGCCGATGGTCAGGCGGATTTTCGCATCCGAGACCTCAACGGTGACTTCCAGTTCCGGATTGTCCATCAGCTTCTGCAACTCGCCGACGGTCTTGCGCGGAATGATGATGCCCGGCATGCCTTCGGAACCGGAGGGCGCATCCACATCGGCGCGCGCCAGGCGGTGGCCGTCGGTTGCGACGGCGCGCAGTTTCAGCTCGCCATTGCTTTCGATGGTGTGGAAGAAGATGCCGTTCAGGTAATACCGGGTCTCTTCGGTCGAAATCGCAAATTGCGTCCGGTCGATCAGCATCTTCAGATCGGTCGCCTTCAGTTTGAAAGTGTGGCTGAAGGTGCCGGCGGTCAGATCCGGGAAGTCGGTTTCCGGCAGGCATTGCAGCGAGAATTTCGAACGGCCGGAGGCAACCGTCATCGTCGAGCCATCAGGGTTGGTCGCCAGAAGCACTTCGGAACCATCCGGCAGCTTGCGCACGATTTCATAAAGCAGATGCGCCGGCACGGTGGTGGCGCCTGCCTGCTCCACCATGGCCGGTGTCGCTTCGGTGATTTCGAGATCGAGGTCGGTTGCCTTCATGTCCAGATTGGCGCCGGAAGCGCGCAAGAGGACGTTGGACAGGATCGGGATCGTGTTGCGACGCTCGACAACCCTGTGAACGTGGTTCAGCGATTTAAGAAGGTTCGACCGCTCAAGAGTAATACGCATGGACGCTACCGCTTTCAACCGTTGCGAACCGGCCACCGCCGGATCGATAAGAAGAGTCTTGACCGGCCCAAAAGCCGGATAATGTGGACGGGCAAAATGGCAGAGTTATTGCAGAAAATGCAAGAGCCGAGTGCATCTGCCGCCGGTCATTTTGCTGCTATACAGCATGATCCACAGGCTATGGCCGCCCGTGGACCTTGTTCGCCGCTTTTCTATTGCCCATAAAGGGGCGAAAATGGAGCGATGGCCGGGAATGATCGGCCGGAATGATTGGAAGCCGTGTGACGGAAGAAACATCGAACAGCGACGCAGGACAGGCAATAAAGGGCTTCAGGATCGGCACTGCCTCTATTCCGGCACGGCCGCTGGAATCGGCGCTTTATCTCGTCGCCACACCCATCGGCAATCTGGGTGACATCACCATCAGGGCCCTGGAAACACTGGCATCCGCCGATGTTCTCGCCTGCGAGGATACCCGCGTCACACGCATCCTGCTCGAACGTTACGGTATTCGCACGCGCCCGCTTTCCTATCATGAGCATAATGCGAACGAGGCTGGTCCCAAGCTCATCGCGGCGCTTGAGGCTGGAAAGTCCGTGGCGTTGGTGTCGGACGCCGGAACGCCGCTCGTCTCCGATCCCGGTTATCGTCTGGGTCAGCTTGCGCTCGAGGCCGGTCATCGCGTCGTACCGGTGCCGGGTGCGTCCGCACCGCTTGCCGCCCTTGTCGGGTCGGGCATGCCGAGCGACGCCTTTCTGTTCGCGGGCTTCCTGCCGGTGAAGGATCGCGGCAAGCGCGACCGTTTTGCCGAACTTGCGAAAATTCCGGCCACCCTGATCTTCTTTGAATCGCCGCGCCGCATCGGCACCTCTTTGAAGGTGGCGTCGGAAGTGCTCGGCCGCGACCGTCGCGCCGTGGTTTGTCGCGAACTGACCAAGACTTTCGAGGAGTTCCGTCGTGGTACGCTGGGTGAACTTGCGGATTATTACGATGGCGACCGCGTGGTGAAGGGCGAGATCGTGCTTCTGGTGGAGCCCCCCTCCTATGATGAAATTCCCGATATCGAGGATGTCGAGAAGCTGTTGAAGGATCTCGTCACGACGATGCCTGCTGCCAAGGCCGCTGCAGAGGCGTCGAAGCTGACGGGCCTGCCGCGCAAGGAGCTCTATCAGCGGCTGCTGGATATGAAGGACGCGGATGGCCGCTGACGGGCGAAACAGCAAAAGACGAAAGGCCGAGCGACGCGGCCACGCCGCGGAATATTGGGCCGCGCTCTATCTGCTGTTGAGAGGCTATCGCATCCTCGCCATTCGATACCGCACCCGACTTGGGGAAATTGATCTCATCGCCCGCAAGAAGGATGTCGTCGCCATCGTCGAGGTCAAGGCGCGATCATCCGCCGAAGACGCGGTCGACGCCGTCGGCTGGTGTTCGCAGCAGCGCATCCGGGCGGCGGCCGATCTCTGGCTGTCCCGGCGCAGGGATGCAGGGCGATTTTCGCTACGTTTCGATATCGTCGCCGTTCTGCCGCGACGCCTGCCTAAGCATTTCATCGACGCATTTTGAAGGGGAGAAACACTATGCCGACCGAGCGGGAAAAAATGGCCGCAGGCGAATGGTACAGCTGCATGGATGCCGAGCTGGATGTGCTGCGTTCTCGCGCCCGGCGTGCGGTTCACCAGCATAATACCATGCCGCCGGACGAGCGCGGAACCATGGCGCCACTGCTGGGTGCGCTCTTTGCTGCCAGCGGGGAAGGGGCATTTATTGAAGCGCCGTTTCATTGTGCTTACGGCTTCAACATCAACCTTGGTCAAAACGTCTATCTCAATACCGGCTGCACGATCCTGGATTCCGCAAAGGTGTCGATAGGCGATGGTTCGATGCTGGGACCCGCCGTGCAGATCTACTGCGCCGAACACCATCTGGACCCGGTTCCGCGTTCGCAGGGCATTGAAATCGCAAAACCCGTGACGATTGGCCGTGATGTGTGGATCGGCGGCGGGGCGATCCTGCTGGCCGGCATCACCATTGGCGATGGCGCGATTGTCGGTGCCGGTTCGGTTGTGACGCGGGATGTTCCGCCAGGCGCGACCGTGGTGGGAAATCCCGCCCGTCCGATAAAGAGAAAAGACGCCCGAGGCATCCGTTTTTGAGGCGACGGACCCTAATCGTGGGTCTGTAACAAATCTGACATGGAACTGTTAAAGAGGCGTCACGGAACGTCTCTATTCGCATCCTCACCCCATTAACTGGCGGAGAGGACAAAATTATGTTGAAGAAGATTTCCATGGCCGCGGTGGCCGTCAGCATTTCGGCTACATCTTCCATGGCTGCAACCAACATCACCTGGTGGCACGGCATGGGTGGCCGCAACGGCGAAGTCATCAACGAAGTTTCCCAGAAGTTCAACGAAGCCCAGAAGGAATGCGCGCTGACGCCCGTTTCCAAGGGCTCCTACGAAGAAGCGCTGGCAAGCGGCATCGCCGCCTTCCGTTCGGGCGAACAGCCGAACATCCTCCAGGTTTTCGATGCTGGCGCTGCCACCATCATCAACGCCAAGGGCGCTGTCATTCCTGCTGAAGACCTCATCAACAAGGCCGGTTACAAGTTCGACCGTGACGCCTTCATCAACGGTGTGCGTTATTTCTACGCTGCCGCTGACGGCAAGTTCGTCGGCATGCCGTTCAACTCTTCCGCGCCGATCATGTACGTTAACGACGAAGCCCTGAAAAAGGCCGGCGTCGAGGCTCCGAAGACCTGGGAAGAGTTCGAGCAGGTTGCGCCGAAGCTGAAGGAAGCCGGTTACATCCCGCTCGTCCAGTCGCAGCTCACCTGGCAGTTCACGGAGAACTTCTTCTCCCGCAACAACATCCAGTTCGCAACCAACAATAACGGTTACGACAGCGTTGCCGACACCAAGCTCAAGGTCACCGACCCGAACCTCGTCATGATGTTCGACAAGCTGAAGGACTGGAAGGACAAGGGCCTGTTCGCTTATTACGGCGCCGGCTGGAACGACAACCAGAAGCCCTTCGAAGAAGGCAAGGTTGCTTTCTGGATCGGTTCTTCGGGTTCGTTCGGCGGCCTGCAGAAGACGGCGACCATGCCGTTCTCGGCAACCTTCCTTCCCTACTGGGGCTCCATCAAGGGTGCCGGCACCAACTCCTTCATCGGTGGTGCTGCTCTCTTCGCAATGTCGGGCAAGTCTGAAGCCGAAAACAAGTGCGTGGCTGACTTCTTCCAGTTCCTGACCTCGCCGGAAATCCAGGTCTTCTACCACAAGGCAACCGGTTACGTCGCCATCACCAAGGCCGCTTACGAAAAGGCCAAGGCTGAAGGCTTCTACAAGGAAAAGCCGATTGCCGAAGTTGGCATCCAGCAGCTGTCGCTGCCGGGCGGCGAATGGTCCAAGGGTTACCGCCTCGGTTTCTACCCGCAGATCCGCGCCATTATGGAACGTGAATACAACCGCATCTTCTCCGGCGAAGTCACGCCGAAGGACGCCTTCGACATCATCGAGAAGGAAGGCAATGACCTTCTGGCCCGTTTCGCCAAGACGGCCGGCTGATCGATCTTTTCGAAACCAATGATCGTTGTCGAGCCTCCTTTCCAACGGAAGGGAGGCTCGCTTCTGGATAAGGAGGCGCAAGCTTGGCCTATACATCGTCTCAACCGCGTCTGGCCCGGTTTTTGTCCGGCCGGTCCGCAAAGGCTGGAAAACCCGTCAGCGCCGCCGAAGCCGGCATGAAGCGCGTGCAGTTCTCCTCGTCCTTCGTGCCCTATCTGTTTCTGGCGCCGCAACTGGCGGTGATTTTCATCTTCTTTTACTGGCCTTCCGTTCAGGCCGTGCATTCATCGTTCTATATTGAAGACCCTTTCGGCTTCGGCGCCTCTTTTGTCGGGTTCGCCAATTATTCGGACGCGATATTCAATCCGGAATATCTCAGCATCGCCAAGTTCACGGTCATCTTCACCGTGCTGGTGACCTTCTTCTCGCTGGCGCTTGGCCTGCTGCTCGCCGTCAAGGCCGATGCCGTCATTCGCGGCAGTTCGACCTACAAGACGGTGCTTATTTCCGTCTATGCCATTGCGCCGCCGGTCGCGGGCCTCATCGGCATGATGTTCTTCGACCAGCATATCGGGCCTTTCGTCAAGATGGCCGCGATGCTCGGTTGGGACATGAAAGTCGGACTCAATTATTTCGATACGGCTTTCGCCATGGTGGTCGTCGCTGTCTGGAAGCAGATTCCTTACAATTTCATCTTCTTCCTGTCCGGCTTGCAGGGTGTCTCCGTCGCCGTGCGTGAGGCTGCCGCCATCGACTGCCGCTCGGGTTTTCGCCGGTTCTGGACGGTCATCATGCCGCTTCTGGCGCCCACAGCCTTCTTCCTGCTCATCATCAACATCACCTATTCCCTGTTCGATACGTTCGGTGTCATCGACGTGATGGTAAAGGACAAGGCGGCCAACAACCCGATCACCCTGGTCTACAAGGTGTTTCTCGACGGTTTCCGCGGCAATGACATCGGCGGCTCCTCGGCCCAGTCCGTCATCCTGATGCTGGTCGTCTTCGTCCTCACCATCATCCAGTTCCGCTTCATCGAGAAGCGCATCCATTACAATTGAGGGAAAAGACGATGTACAAGACAAAACCCCTCGATCATCTGGTGCTGATCATCGGCGCGCTGTTCCTGATCTTGCCGGTCGTCGTGGCATTCATGACGTCAACCCACACTGCTGCGGAAATTCACCGCAGCGGTCTGGCAATCCTTCCCGGCGATAATTTCGTTGAAACCTATGAGAAGGTTCTGACGCAGAAGGGCGGTTTCACCGGGCAGATCACCGGCCTCAACATGGTGCTCAATTCGTTGATCCTCGGTATCGGTTTTGCCGTCGGCAAGATCGTCCTGTCGATGACGGCGGCCTATGCGATCGTCTACTTCCGCTTCCGGTTTGCGACGCTCGCCTTCTGGATCATTTTCACCACGCTGCTTCTGCCGCTCGAAGTGCGCATCATGCCGTCCTACGAGGTGATGAGCAAACTCGGGCTCCTGAACTCCTATACCGGGCTCATCGTACCGCTTCTGGCGTCTGCGACAGGCACCTTCTATTTCAGGCAGTTCTTCAAATCCATCCCGGAGGAGTTGCTGGAGGCGGCCCGCATAGACGGCGCGGGTCCGGTGAAATTCTTCATCGATGTGATCATCCCGCTTTCTCGCACCATGATGGCGGCGATCTTCATCATCATGTTCGTTTACGGCTGGAACCAGTATCTCTGGCCCATGCTGATGACGACGGATGAGAGTTTCTTCACCCTGATGCGCGGCATCAAGTCGATCCTGCAGGTCTGGGTCGGTTCACAAATTCCCGATTACAACGAAGCTTTCGCGCTTGCCGTTCTGGCCATGCTGCCGCCTGTGTTGATCGTCGTGATCTTCCAGCGCTGGTTCATCAAGGGCCTCACCGAGAGCGACAAATAAGGAGACCGAAATGGCCGCGATAGAAATCAGTCAGGTCTGCAAGGATTATCATGGCGGCGTACGCGCCGTGCATCACGTCGATATCGACATCAGGGACGGTGAATTCATCGTGCTCGTCGGCCCTTCCGGCTGCGGCAAGTCCACGCTTCTGCGCATGGTGGCCGGCCTTGAGGACATCTCCGAAGGCACGGTGAAGATCGGTGACCGCCTGGTCAACCAGGTCGATCCGGCTGACCGGGATATCGCCATGGTATTCCAGAACTATGCGCTTTACCCGCATATGTCGGTGCGGCAGAACCTGGAATATGGCTTGAAGAACCGCAAGACGCCAAAGGCGGAAATCGATGCACGCGTGGCGGAAGCCGCCCGCATGCTGCAGCTTGAACCCTATCTGGAGCGCAAGCCGCGTGCTCTGTCCGGCGGTCAGCGGCAGCGTGTGGCCATGGGCCGCGCCATCGTGCGCAAACCGGCGGCCTTCCTGTTCGACGAGCCCCTGTCCAACCTTGACGCCAAGCTGCGCGTTTCCATGCGCGGCGAGATCAAGCGCCTGCAGAAGCGTCTTGGCACGACCTCGATCTATGTCACCCACGACCAGCTGGAGGCCATGACCCTGGCTGATCGCCTGGTGGTGCTGAATGGTGGCCGCATCGAACAGATCGGCGCGCCGCTCGAGGTCTATCACACTCCTGCCTCCACCTTCGTCGCGAGCTTCATCGGCTCTCCCGCCATGAACCTGCTGAACGGCGAACTGCACGGGGATGGCCTCGCCATCGGGCCGTCGCTGGTCTCGCTTGGCGGTTTCGCGCCGACCTCCGGTCCGGTCACGGTCGGCATGCGGGCGGAAGATTTCCGCCTGGCCGCAGAAGGCGAGCAGGGCTTCGTGTTGCGCGTCGATTACATCGAGGAGCTCGGCTCCCAGCGTCTCATCCACGGTATGATCGGCGATCAGAACCTCACTGTGGCGTTTTCGCCCGAGGTTGAGGTTCCGGCTACCCTGTCGGTCGCCATATCCCCGGACAAGCTGCATTTCTTCTCCAGCGAGACCGGCAAGCGGATTTCCGGCAAGGTGGAGCAGTCCGTGATGCAGGCGTCCGAACTGGCGACCGCCTGAGTATTGCGAACGAAATCGGCGCGATGATTAAAATTGCGCCGATTGTCCAAACCGGTTTGTTACGATCCCGGTGATAGAAGACCTCCAATATCTCACGGGGGTTTTCTGGCATGTCCTTCAAAATGATGTTCGCGACGGCGGCAACCATGGCGATCCGCTCGGTGCCGATATTGCCGGCCTCCTTGCGCCGGGCAAAAGACGAGAGTGTCGTCAGCGCATCGTGCACGGATCTGCGGCTTCAGCCGGCCCCCATCAATCCTGACTGGATCATTTCTGGTAATCCCCAGGCGCGTGCGGCGGACCATTCCAGAAGCGGTGACCGCGCCTCCAGCACCGCCATGTGGGATTGCACGGCGGGTGAATTCCGCTGGTTCTTCGGTTGGGACGAGACCGTTTATATTCTCGAAGGCGAAGTGCATGTGACGGCGGAAGACGGCTCGATCAGCATCCTGCGGGTCGGCGATGTCGCATATTTCCGTGCGGGAACGTGGGCCACCTGGCGGGTGGATGAATATGTCCGCAAGGTCGCCTTCATGCGCCGCCCGTTCCCCACGGCGTTGGCTCTGGCGTATCGGGTCAAGAACAAGCTGTTTGCCGGTCGCTCCTACAAGCTTGCGGCCTGAAACGATAAAACCTTCCAGCCGATAGGCCCATCAGGCTCCGTCGGCTGAATTATGAAGGTTCAATAAAACTCACAAAAAGCACCCCTCGCAGCAGTTGCGTTTGAATGGTCGCTGCCCTACATCTTCATGGTTTTCTGAAGCATTTCCGGGTCTCCTCCGGTCCTGCCGGGAATCGGGAAAAGACGAGGCAATGGGCAGAGCGGACCGGCAAGGCGTCCGCATGCTGCAAGAGGAACATGCGCATGGCGAAGATCAAAAACGTCGCGATCCAGATGGATCATGTCTCCGGCATCAACATTGCCGGTGACTCCACCTTCGCCATGAGCCTTGAGGCGCAGGCCCGCGGTTACCGGCTGTTCCATTACACCCCCGACCGTCTCTCCATGCGCGATGGCAAGATTTACGCCACCGTCGAACAGATGGAACTGCGCGATATCAAGGGCGACCATTTCTCGCTGTCCGAGCCCGAGCGGGTCGACCTCTCGACCATGGATGTCATCCATCTGCGCCAGGATCCGCCATTCGACATGGCCTATATAACTTCAACCCACTTGCTGGAGCGCATTCATCCCAGAACGCTGGTGGTCAATGATCCCGCCTGGGTCCGCAACTCGCCGGAAAAGATTTTCGTCACCGAATTCGCCGATCTGATGCCGAAGACGCTGATCACCAAGGACGTGGCCGAGATCGCCCGGTTCCGCAATGAGATGGGCGATATCATCCTCAAGCCGCTATATGGTAATGGCGGCGCCGGCGTTTTCCATTCGACGCGGGACGACCGCAATTTCTCCTCGCTGCTCGAAATGTTCGGCCAGATGTTCCGCGAGCCATATATCGCCCAGCAATATCTTCCGGATGTCCGCAAGGGCGACAAGCGTATCCTCCTGGTGGATGGCGAGCCGGTGGGCGCGATCAACCGCGTGCCGGCGGAAAACGATGCCCGCTCCAACATGCATGCCGGAGGCCGGCCGGAACCGACGGAACTGACAGCGCGCGAAAAGGAAATCTGCCGCCGCATCGGTCCCGCCCTACGCGAGCGTGGGTTTCTGTTCGTCGGCATTGATGTGATCGGTGATTATATGACCGAAATCAACGTCACCTCACCGACAGGTATTCGCGAAGTGCAGAAATTCGGCGGCGCCGATGTTGCGAGCCTGCTTTGGGACGCCATCGAGAAAAAACGCGAAGCGCAGGATATCTGAGGCGGTTTCCCAGCCGTCTCCGGTTTGTTCCACGCATACAACTCGATACAACTAAAATACATCGCCTGCGAGAAATTGTTCGCTGGATGTTCTTGTTTTATTCTTTGCGCTGTGGCACGTTGCTTGCGGGTGGCCGCCATGGGGCATGAAGCTCCGATGGTGCGGCCGGTTTGCGGGGCAGGCCATGGTGGCGCGGGTCAATACGGTTGCATTTCAGGGCATAGAAGGTGTGCCGGTCGAGGTGCAGGTCATGGTCGCACCCGGAAGGGTCGGCATCCAGATCGTTGGCCTGCCGGACAAGGCGGTGGCCGAAAGCCGGGAGCGAGTGCAGGCCGCCTTGCATGCCTCGGGCCTGGCGCTGCCGGCAAAAAAAGTTACGGTCAACCTGGCCCCTGCCGACTTGCCGAAGGAGGGGTCGCATTTCGATCTTCCAATCGCTTTGGGTCTCATGGCCGCTTTAGGGGCCATTCCGGCGGAAGCACTGGCAAAATATGTGGTTCTCGGCGAACTCAACCTCGATGGCACCATCGGCACGGTTTCGGGCGCCTTGCCGGCCGCCATCGGCGCCAATGCGCTTGGCAAGGGATTGATCTGCCCGGCCGAAAGCGGGCCGGAAGCAGCCTGGGCCGGGTCCGGCATCGATATTCTTGCCCCGCGCAGTCTCATCGCGCTCGCCAATCATTTTCGCGGCACCCAGCTTCTTTCCCGCCCGACGCCGGCCATCCGGGCCAATCCCGTCAATCTGCCTGATCTTGCCGATATCAAGGGGCAGGAGAGTGCGAGACGCGCGCTGGAGGTAGCGGCGGCCGGCGGCCATAATCTGCTCATGGTCGGTCCGCCGGGCTCGGGCAAATCCATGCTCGCCGCGCGCCTGCCGTCAATCCTGCCGCCGCTGGAGGCGGCGGAGTTGCTGGAAGTGTCCATGGTTCATTCCATCGCCGGCCAATTATCCGGTGGCAAGCTGTCGGATCGTAGACCCTTTCGCACACCGCACCATTCCGCCACCATGGCGGCGCTGATCGGTGGAGGCTTGCGTGCCAAACCGGGCGAGGCCTCTCTTGCCCATCACGGCGTTCTTTTTCTCGATGAATTTCCGGAGTTTGCGCCGCAGGTGTTGGATGCGCTGCGCCAGCCGCTGGAGACGGGTGAATGCATCATTGCCCGTGCCAATCATCGCGTTACCTATCCGGCGGAAATCCAGCTCGTCGCGGCGATGAACCCTTGCAGATGTGGAATGGCGGGAGAACCGGGTTTCACCTGCGCCAGAGGTCCGCGCTGCATGACCGATTATCAGGGCCGCATTTCCGGCCCGCTGATGGACCGTATCGATATCCGCATCGACGTTCCCGCCGTCTCTGCCGTCGATCTCATCCGCCCCGTGGCTGCAGAGCCGAGTGCGGTGGTCGCTGCCCGTGTCGCTGGGGCTCGCCTCGCCCAGCAGGAGCGTTACGCGGCGGCCGGCTTTTCCGCCATCCGCACCAATGCCCGCTGCAGCACAACGCTGATCGAAAAATATGCCGAACCGGACGCCTCCGGGCTGCAATTGCTGCGTGATGCGGCCGAGCGATTGAAGTTCTCTGCCCGTGGTTATCACCGCATCCTCAAGGTCGCCCGGACGCTGGCAGATCTGGAGGGCAGGCAGGCGGTCGGGCGTATCCACGTGGCGGAAGCCATTTCTTATCGTATAGCCGGCGAAAGGCTGACGGCGGCGGCGTAAGAAATTGCCCCCGCCCTTTGCCGGCTGAACGAAAATGCCGCCGGCTTGTGGGCGGCGGCATCGTCGTAATATCTAACGCTTCAGCGGTGTCGCCGCCGTGCCTGAAGAGGACGACTTAGAGTCCAAGGCCTTCGAAAAGCGCTGTCGAAAGATAACGTTCCGCAAAGGAAGGAATGATGACGACGATGTTCTTGCCGGCATTTTCCTCACGCGCGCCGACCTTGATTGCTGCTGCCAGCGCCGCACCTGAGGAGATGCCGACAGGCACGCCTTCCAGCTTCGCCACCAGACGGGCAATTTCGAAGGCCTCGTCATTGGTGACCGTGACGATCTCGTCATAGATTCCGGTGTCGAGGATAGCGGGCGCAAAGCCTGCGCCGATGCCCTGAATCTTGTGGGGGCCGGGATTGCCGCCGGAAAGCACAGGGCTATCGGCAGGCTCGACCGCAATGACCTTTACCTCAGGCTTGCGGGATTTCAGCACCTGGCCCGTGCCGGTAATCGTGCCGCCTGTGCCGATGCCCGAGACCAGAATGTCGACCGTGCCGTCGGTATCGTTCCAGATTTCTTCGGCTGTCGTTCTGCGGTGAACATCCGGATTGGCGGGGTTTTCAAACTGCTGGGGAATGACGGCGTCGGGCAGGGTTTCGGCCAGTTCCTGCGCCTTGGCGATGGCGCCCTTCATGCCCTTCGGTCCTTCGGTCAGCACCAGTTCGGCGCCCAGCAGGGCGAGCATTTTCCGGCGTTCAACCGACATGGTTTCCGGCATGGTCAGGATCAGGTGATAGCCCTTGGCTGCGGCGGCAAAGGCAAGCGCGATGCCGGTATTGCCGGAGGTTGGTTCCACCAGCGTCGTCTTGCCGGGGGTGATCTTACCCTGCGCTTCCAGCGCGTCGATCATGGCGACGCCGATGCGATCCTTCACGGAGGCGATGGGGTTGAAAAACTCCAGCTTGGCGAGAAGGTTGGCTTTCACGCCCTTTTCTTTCGCCAGCTTGTCCAGCCGCACGATCGGCGTGTCACCGATTGTTTCCGTGATGGAGGAATAGACGCGTCCGCGTCCGGGCTTTCTGGCTTCGGGCATGATGCTCTCCTGTATGAAGGCCACGCGACGGTGACCGCAAGATTTGAGCGGCAGAATAGGAGCAATCGCCGCGTCAAGCTAGCGAACGTTCATCCTTATGTGGCCGGTTTACCGGAAAAATTTCACGATAAAGCAGTCAAATGCATGAATTTATTTCAGGTGCTGCGGATCGCGATCATGGTTGCCGTTCCGGCCAGAATGCCCGCCGCCGTGCGGTTGAGGATCGTCAGGGCGCTCGGCCGTTTAAGCAGGTTACGTGCCTTGGCCGCAAGCAGAATGTAAGGCAGCAGAACCGCCATCAGGACGACGAAAGTAAGCGCCAGAAGTGTCGCATATTCCGAAGGGCCGATCATGCGAATGTCGATCAACGTCGGCACCAGCGCCACGTAGAACAGCATGGTTTTCGGATTGCCGAGCGTGATCAAAAGGCCGGACAGGAACGACATGGGTATGCTGGTGCTTTTTTTCGCCTTCAGGTCCTGCGGCAAGAGGCCGGCGGTCCAGAGCTTCCAGGCGATGTAAAGCAGATAGGCCGCGCCAGCAAATTTCAGGATCATGAAGGCTTCCTGAAAGGTCTGCGCCACAAAGGCGAGGCCCAATATCACGCCGGTCAGGTAGATCATGTCGCCCAGCACCAGCCCGAGGCCCATGAAGAAGGTTTCCCGGAAGCCCGATCCCAGCGCCCGCGCCACGATTGCCGTCATGCCGGGACCAGGAATGGCGGCGGCGATGAAGAGGGCGGTGGCATAGGCAAGCAGGGTCGTCAGCGTCATGGTCGTCTTTCCCGGAAATCCGCTAAATCCATAGCGAAATCGCCGGGTAAAAACAATCGGATCATGCGGGAGCATCGGTTGAAGCAGGGTGGACGAGACAAGATTTCATCTGCCTGAGCTCCATCAGCCCTCATTCCTGTGCTTGTCACAGGAATCCAGCCGACGCGTGTCTGCGCGGCGCGTAAGACTCTTTTCAGCCCAAGGACTTGGGCTGGCTAGATTCCTGTGACAAGCACAGGAATGAGGGTGGCGATGAGCCGATTCTTACTTCGCCTGTGGTCTCATAGACCTGTCGAACCAAAACCGCCGGCACCGCGTGCAGTCTCGGAGGTTTCAGTCACTTCACTGACGACAACCTGCGTTACGGGAGCGATCACCATCTGCGCGATGCGCATGCCGCGTTCGATCATGAAATCGTCCTGCCCCAGATTGGCGAGAATGACCTTCACCTCGCCGCGATAGTCGCTGTCCACCGTGCCGGGGGAGTTGAGGCAGGTAATACCGTTCTTGATGGCGAGGCCGGACCGCGGACGGATTTGCGCCTCATAGCCCTGCGGAACCTCGAAGATGAATCCGGTCGGCACCAGCGCGCGCTCACCCGGTCGCAAGGTCAGCGGTTCACCTGCTGGCACGGCGGCGCGCAGGTCCATGCCGGCGGCGCCACGGGTTTCATAGGAGGGCAATTCGAGGTCTGCGCCATTGGCGAGACGGACGAGCCGGAGGAGGGGGCGATTGTCATTTTGAACGGTCATCCGGCATTAGTTTGCCGAGATCGCGGCGAGGTCAATTGCAAATGCGGGCCTGAAACGCTAGATACCCCGCAATTCCACAGGATTTGTCAGATGGCCGAAACACTTGCCGAGGCGGTCTCCCGCCGCCGCACCTTTGCTATTATCGCGCACCCGGATGCGGGTAAGACCACGCTTACGGAAAAACTGCTGCTGTTCGGCGGAGCGATCCAGCTTGCCGGTGAGGTGAAGGCTAAGAAGGATCGCATCCAGACCCGTTCGGACTGGATGAAGATCGAGCGCGAGCGCGGCATCTCGGTCGTCACCTCGGTCATGACGTTTGAATATAACGACCGCGTCTTCAACATTCTCGATACGCCCGGCCACGAGGACTTCGCCGACGATACCTACCGCACCCTGACGGCGGTGGATGCGGCGATCATGGTCATCGATGCCGCCAAGGGTATCGAGCCGCGGACGCTGAAGCTCTTCGAAGTCTGCCGCATGCGCGATATCCCGATCATCACCTTCATCAACAAGATGGACCGCGAAAGCCGCGATCCCTTCGAGATTCTGGATGAGGTGGAAGAGAAGCTGGCACTCGATACTGCGCCGATCACCTGGCCGGTCGGCCGCGCCAAGACCTTCTGCGGCGCCTATAATCTCGCCGAAAACACCTTCCGCGGCAACGATACCCAGGTTGACGGGCTGCCGGTGAACGGCCCCCAGGCTGTTGCCGACCGCCTGCCGGAAAACGAACGCCACCTTTTTGTCGAGGAAACCGAACTGGCGCTGGAAGCCTGCCGTCCTTTCGATCGTCAGGCATTTCTCGAAGGTCACATGACGCCGGTTTTCTTCGGTTCGGCGCTGCGCAATTTCGGTGTGCGCGATCTCATCAATGCGCTTGGTGACTTCGCGCCGCCGCCGCGCGATCAGGTGGCCGATACCCGCACCGTCCATGCGGCTGAAGAGAAAATGACGGCCTTTGTCTTCAAGATTCAGGCCAATATGGACCCCAACCACCGCGACCGCATCGCCTTTGCCCGCATCTGCTCCGGCAAGCTGGAGCGCGGCATGAAGGCGAGGTTGTCCCGCACCGGCAAGCAGATGGGGCTCACCGCGCCGCAATTCTTCTTCGCTTCGCAGCGCCAGCTGGCCGATACGGCCTTTGCGGGCGACGTGGTCGGCATCCCGAACCATGGCACGCTGCGCATCGGCGATACGCTGACCGAGGGTGAAAACCTCGTCTTCCAGGGCGTACCGAACTTCTCGCCGGAAATCCTGCGGCGTGTGCGTCTCGAAGACGCCATGAAGGCCAAGAAGCTGAAGGAAGCCCTGCAGCAGATGGCGGAAGAGGGCGTCGTGCAGCTCTTCTCGCCGGAAGACGGCTCGCCCGCCATTGTCGGCGTTGTCGGCGCACTGCAGCTCGACGTGTTGAAGGAGCGTCTGATGGGCGAATATGGCCTGCCGGTCTCCTTCGAAATGTCGCGCTTTTCCGTCTGCCGCTGGATTTCCTCCGATCAGCCGGCGGAAATGGACAAGTTCCTCAATGTCAAGCGCGGCGATATCGCCCGCGATCTGGATGGCGATCCGGTGTTTCTGGCGCAGGACGCCTTCTCGCTGCGTTACGAATCCGAGCGTTTTCCGGCGATCAAGATGGTTGCGATCAAGGAATATCACGTCGCCAAGGCGGCGTGATATCAGCCGGATTGCACTTTGTATGCCAAGGGCCCGAAGCATTTTCAGGAAAAGTGCGCAGCGGTTTTCCGTCCGGAAATGCGGAAAAACAAAGAGATAGAGCATTGAAGGTGATTATTCACCGGAAATGCTCTAGTTTCCCCTAAAACGGGAAACTGGTCCGGCATCATGACGCTTTCAGGCAAACATATTCTTCTCATCATCTCCGGCGGCATCGCGGCCTATAAGAGCCTTGATCTCATCCGTCGCCTGAAAGAGCGCGGCGCGAAGGTGACGCCTGTGATGACGAAGGGCGCGCAGGAATTCGTCACGCCGCTTGCCGTCGGCGCACTGTCCGCCACCCATGTTTTTACCGAGCTTTTTTCAAGACAGGACGAGCAGGATGTCGGGCATATCCGGCTTGCGCGCGACTGCGACCTCGTGCTGGTAGCACCCGCCACCGCCGACCTGATGGCGAAGATGGCGCATGGGCTGGCGGACGATCTTGCCTCCACGATCCTTCTGGCGACCGATCGCAAGGTGCTGGTCGCACCTGCCATGAACCCGAAAATGTGGTCTGCCAGGCCGACAGCGCGCAATCTCGAAGCGCTAAAAAAAGACGGTGTGTTTTTCATCGGCCCCATGGCGGGCGAGATGGCGGAAAAGGGGGAGGCGGGTTTCGGCCGCTTGGCGGAGCCGTTGCAGATTGTTGAGGCCGTAGAGGCGCTGCTGGGTGGCGGGCCGAAGCCACTGAGGGGCAGAACGGCCATCGTCACCTCCGGCCCCACCCATGAACCGATCGATCCGGTGCGTTACATCGCCAACCGCTCCTCCGGCAAGCAGGGCCATGCCATCGCAGCGGCTCTGGCGGAACTGGGAGCCGAGGTCACGCTGGTTTCCGGTCCGGTCACCATTGCCGATCCGGCGGGCGTTGCGACAATCCACGTTGAGCGCGCCGAGGAGATGCGCGATACGGTGATTTCGAGGCTGCCGGCGGATATTGCCGTCATGGTCGCCGCCGTCGCCGACTGGCGGGTGGCAGGCGCGTCGGAACAGAAGATCAAGAAACAGCCGGGTGATGCCCCACCGGCGCTGCAACTGACGGAAAACCCCGATATTCTCAAAACCGTTGGCCACCATGAAAAGCGCCCAAAGCTTGTGGTGGGTTTCGCCGCCGAAACGCAGGATGTCGAGAAGAACGGTCGAGCCAAGCTGGAACGTAAGGGGGCGGATTATATCGTCGCCAACGATGTATCCGCCGAAACCGGCATCATGGGCGGAGACCGTAACAGCGTGAAGATCATTTCGGCCGCGGGTGTTGAGGCGTGGCCGGATCTGGACAAGGTCGAGGTTGCAAAACGTCTTGCGGCCCTCATCGCGGAGAAACTGGCATGAGCCTGTTCGATCAAAAGACCTTCGACCGGGTGCTTGGCGGGTGGCCGGGCGTGCGTTTTGTCGATCAATGGGATTCCCATGTCGCCAAGGTCGGAGACAAGGTCTTTGCGGTGCTGGGAGAGCGTGTAGACTGGCGGCTTGTGGTGAAATGTTCGGAGGAAAGCTTCGAAATCCTCACCTCACTGGAAGGCATCGGTCAGGCGCCCTATTTCGCCAAACGCAAATGGGTGTCGATTGCCGACCATTCGCCGCTGGAGCGGGAAGAGCTGGAGCATTATATACGCCGCTCCTACGAACTTGTCGCAGCCGGCCTGACGAAGAAACTGCGGGCCGAACTGGGCATAGTGATCGACACTGCGCCCACGATATAGTTTTTCGTTTCAGTTGACCTTCTTGTCCTTGCCGATGATCTGGCGGACGCCTTCCTTGGTGAAGGGTTGCAAAAGCTGCGGCACAAACCCCTTCGCGATCTCACCCTTGATGCCGATATCAGTGGAAGAGGGCCGATCCGGATTGTGGTAGGAGCCGAAGATCACATCGAAGATGACGAGATTCTCGCCGTAATTGGTGTTGCCTTCCGGAAGCTGCTTTGAATGGTGCCACCGGTGCAGCCGCGGCGTGCTGAACACGTAGTCGAGCAGGCCGGTTTTCATATCGACATTGCAATGGGTCAGAATGCCGATGAAGGCGGTAACGGCCCCAAGCCACCAGAAAACCTGCAAAGGTGCGCCCATGAAATAGAGCGGTATCTGGCTGAGCGCGATCTTGAAAAGCGAGTCCGCCACATGAAAGCGGCCCGTATTGACCACCCACAGCCGGACAACGCTGTGATGCAGGGCATGGAAACGCCAGAAAAACACGGTTTCATGCGCTATGCGGTGGGCCCAGTAGAGACCGAATTCGGCGATGGTGACCGCAAGCGCGACCTGAACCACCATCGGCAGATCGGACGGCCACATGTCGAACCGCATGGCTGCAAGCGGTTGCAGCACATTGGCGGTAACCATTGGAAAGATCGCCCCCGCAACGGCGGCAAGCTGGACAAGACCCTTGGTCAAAAGTGTGTGGCCAATGCTGGTTGCGGTCTCACCGTCACCCTCAAGCCATTCGACCTCATAGGGAATATAGCGTTCAAGAAGAAACAGAGCCATCACCGCACAGGCATAGACGGCGAGGAACCCCGTTATCGGGTGGCTGCTCGTGAAGGCGACATAGGAGCCGGCAAGGCCGGAGAAAAACACCATCGGCCACGAAGCGTAGGTAAGGACCTGTTTTATTGCCTGAGTTTTTGCCATGAATCTCAATTCCCGTCCGGCAATCATCTAACATCCAACCAGCGGCGCAGCTCCTCGCAGGATCGCGGTTGCCCGTCGCTGAAGCGCCCGTCCCGGCAGGGATCGGTTCGCATTGGCCGCGTCGGCCGATAATATTCCCATTCCCTGCGGCCATGCCTCTCGGTGCGCCGCAGTTCACGCTTCAGCTCGCCGCAACTGCGCGGTTTGCCATCACTCATGCGACCATCCTTACAGGGGTCGTAAAACATATGTTCCGCCATCACTTCCGGCGCTGACACCGGCGGAAGGCTGAGGAATATCGAAGCCGCCAGAAACGTGAGCAATCTCATCGGTCACCTGTTCCGTTAAAAGATCAGGTGACTATTCCTCGTTAGATTGCATGAGCATGGCATGCTTCGATCATATTGGTCGGGCAGAGGCTTCCAACCGTGCGTGCTGACCCTCCACGTTCGGCTCACCCTTAACTGATTCGGATTGCAATATAGAGAAGCGTCAGCGCAATCACCCAGAGCGCTGCTCGTCCCCATCTGGTATGTCGCGCTTCCGCCTTTCCGATGGCTTCCGCCGTCTTGGCGTCGAAACGCAGGCCGTTTTCGCTCATATACATCAGCTCCGAATGCAGCTTCTCCGTCTTGGCGGCGATCTCGGGTGCTGCCTCCGCAAGCTTGAGGGCCGCCTTCACGCCGTCCTTCAGGTCGGTGACGATGCGTTTCGGGCCGAGATTATCCCTGATCCAGCCGCCGACGACCGGATCGGCCGCCTTCCACATGTTGAAGCGCGGATTGAGCATGCGCGACACGCCCTCCACCACCACCATGGTCTTTTGCAGCATCACCAGTTCCGGGCGCGTTTCCATGTCGAAGAGTTCGGTTACTTCAAACAGCAGCGTCAAAAGCTTGCCCATGGAGATCGTCTCGGCCGGCTGGCCGTGAATCGGTTCGCCGATGGCGCGGATCGCCTGGGCGAAGCTGGCTTTATCGTGATGGCCCGGCACATAACCGGCCTCGAAATGCACTTCCGCCACGCGCATATAGTCGCGGGTGATGAAGCCGTAGAGGATTTCGGCGAGGAAACGGCGCTCCTTTTTGCCAAGGCGTCCGGCAATGCCCATATCGACGGCGACGATCTCGCCCTCAGCATCCACGAAGAGATTGCCGGGATGCATGTCGGCATGGAAAAAGCCGTCGCGCAGCGTGTGCCGCAGGAAAGACTGGATCAGCGTGTCGGCAAGCTGGTTCAGGTCGTGACCGGCGGCTTTCAGCCCCTCGATATCCGACATCTTGACGCCGTCGATCCATTCCATGGTGACGACATCGCGGCCGGTGCGTTCCCAGTCGACCTCGGGAACGCGGAATCCGGGATCGTCCTTGGTGTTTTCCGCAAGTTCCGAAAGCGCGGCGGCCTCAAGCCGCAGATCCATCTCGATCTTGGTGGTCTGTTCCAGCGTGCGCGTGACTTCAACCGGGCGCAGGCGACGGGCGGAGCGCACGAAACGCTGTTGCAGGTCGGCGATCAGATACATCGCCTCGAGATCGTTCTGGAAACGCTGGCGCACACCGGGGCGTATGACCTTGACGGCCACCTTGCGCGGCCCTTTCGGCGTATCCACTATGGCCGGGTGAACCTGGGCGATGGAAGCGGCGGCGATCGGATCGCCGAATTCCCTGTAAAGCTCTGAAACCGGGCGTCCGAGCGAACCCTCGATATTGGCTTTCGCCGCGGCTGCGGGGAAAAATGCCATGCGGTCCTGAAGGCTTGCGAGGTCGTCGGCAAAGTCGGCGCCGACGACATCCGGCCGTGTCGCCAGAAACTGTCCCATCTTCACATAGGACGGGCCAAGCCGCTCGACGGCGGTGGCCAGCCGGTCGCTGCGCTGCGCCCGCTTGGCCTTGCTGCGGGCGAAGGGTTTCAGCAGCGCTTTCAGCAATTGTGCTGGTGCAGGCAGGTCATCGGAGGGCAGTGCCAGCACAACGCCTTCGCGCACGAGAACCCAGCCAACCCTTGCGAGGCGGAAATATGCGCCCAAAGTGCTCATGCTTATGCCTGTCTCCTGCTCTTGCCGGCCATGGTCTTAAAGCTTCCAGCCGGAATGCAGGGCGGCGATACCGCCGGTGTAATTCGTATAGGTCACGCGGGAAAAGCCGGCGGTCCGGATCATCGCTGCGAAATCCTCCTGATTGGGGAATTTGCGGATCGACTCGACCAGATATTGATAGGGCTCGGCATCGCCGGTGATCATCTTGCCGAATTGCGGAATGGCGTTGAACGACCACGCATCATAAACGCGGTCGAGCAGCGGCATTTCCACTTCGGAAAACTCCAGCACCAGCAGACGCCCGCCACGCTTGAGCACACGGTAAGCCTCTTTCAGCGCCACATCGATGCGCGGCACGTTACGAATGCCGAATGCGACCGTATAGGCATCGAATGTGTTCGCCTCGAAGGGCAGCTTCTCGGCATTGGCCTCCACGAAGGTCAGATTGTCGGAAAGCTTTCTTTTTGCCGCGCGCTCCTCGCCAACGGCGAGCATCGAACCGTTAATGTCGAGAACGGTGGCATGCGCCAGACGATTGGAGGCTTCGACGATGCGGAAGGCGATATCGCCGGTGCCGCCCGCCACGTCCAGAACCTTGTAGGAGGCATCCTTGCGCGGCGAAAGCGAGGAGACCATGGCGTCTTTCCACAAGCGATGCATGCCAGCCGACATCACGTCGTTCATGATGTCGTAGCGCTTGGCGACCTTATGAAAGACGTCGTTGACCAGCCCCTGCTTTTTGCCTTCGTCCACCTTGTGGAAGCCATAGGACGTTTCCATGCCGCCTTGGGCAGTGGTACGGGCGTCGGTCATCGTCTGTCTCCATATTTATTGCGTGGCGGACCATAGCGGAAACGCCATGGCGACGCTATCTGTTGCCGCATCGCCTGGGCGCGACATTTCGCGTGCATTGTATAGACCACATGGTCCTAACGATAAACTGCCGGATAAGCCAGATGCCAGAGTTGCCAGAAGTCGAAACCGTCAGACGCGGCCTTGCACCCGCCATGGAAGGAGCAAGCATCCGCAGGCTCCATCTCGGCCGTCCCGATTTGCGCTTTCCATTCCCGGAGGATTTCGCGGCGCTGATCGAAGGCAAGACAATCGTATCGCTCGGGCGCCGGGCGAAATATCTTTTGATCGAACTGGAGGACGGGCTGACCATCGTCGCTCATCTGGGTATGTCCGGCTCATTTCGTATTGAGCCGGAGGTGGATGGGGTCGGTGACAGGGACGCGCCCGGCGCGTTTCATTATGCCCGTTCGAAAGACGGCAAGCATGATCATGTCGTCTTTCATCTGGATAAGGGAGAAGAGCGCGTCTGCATCATCTATAACGATCCGCGCCGCTTCGGTTTCATGCATCTTGTCGAGCGCAACAAGCTCGACCTTTACCCTGCCTTTGCGGAGCTCGGCCCGGAGCCGACGGGCAACGCACTGAGCGCCGATTATCTGGCGAGCCGGTTTGAGGGCAAAAGCCAGCCTTTGAAAAGCACGCTCCTGGATCAGAAGATCATTGCCGGCCTCGGCAATATCTATGTCTGCGAGGCGTTGTGGCGCGCCCACCTCTCGCCTTTGCGGGCGGCAGGAACGCTGGTGACGAAAACCGGCAAGCCGAAACCGCAGCTTATCGATCTCACTGAGAAAATCCGCGATGTTATTGCGGATGCGATAGCCGCCGGCGGCTCTTCCCTGCGCGACCATATACAGACGGACGGAACGCTCGGTTATTTCCAGCATTCCTTTTCGGTCTACGATCAGGAAGGCCAGCCTTGCCGGACACCCGGCTGCGGGGGTACGGTTGAAAGAGTGGTACAGGCCGGTCGTTCCACCTTTTATTGCGCCGCCTGCCAGAAATGACGGAGCCGGAATAACGGAGAGAGGGAGACTGCCGTGGACTATGAAACGATACTGGTGGAGAAACGCGATGAGGTGGGCATCATCACGCTCAACCGCCCGAAGGCGCTCAACGCTCTCAATTCGGTGCTTCTGAAAGAACTGCGGCACATTCTTTCCTCGTTTTCCGCCGATGATTCCATTGGCGCCATCATTATCACCGGCTCGGAAAAGGCATTTGCCGCCGGCGCCGACATCAAGGAAATGCAGGGGCTGGATTTTGTCGATGCCTATGTCGGCGACTTCCTTGGCGGCTGGGAAGAGGTCGCATCGACCCGCAAGCCGGTCATCGCGGCAGTCTCCGGCTTTGCGCTCGGCGGCGGCTGCGAGCTGGCAATGATGTGCGATTTCATCATTGCTTCTGACACGGCGAAATTCGGCCAGCCGGAAATCACGCTCGGCGTCATTCCCGGCATGGGCGGCTCGCAGCGGCTGACGAGGGCCGTGGGCAAGGCGAAGGCCATGGATCTGGTTCTGACCGGCCGCATGATGGATGCGGCGGAGGCGGAGCGCGCCGGTCTCGTATCGCGGATCGTGCCGGCCGCAAATCTCATGGATGAGGCGGTGGAGGCTGCGACCCGCATCGCGTCGCTGTCGCGTGCCTCCGTCCTCATGGCCAAGGAAAGCGTCAATCGCTCCTTCGAGGTGCCTCTGGCGGAGGGGCTCAGATACGAACGACGATCCTTCCAGTCGCTCTTTGCAACGGCGGATCAGAAGGAGGGCATGGCGGCCTTTGTCGAAAAGCGCAAACCCGCTTTCCGGAATCGCTAAGGATTCGGAATATCGGCGCTTTTAAGCGTTTTGCGCGTTGACGGGCGTAAGCTTTAGCGGTATATGCCCGCCCACGGTTAAGGAAAGCCATCCGGCTTGTCCGAAATTACTCCCGCATTCTTGGGTTACGTGAGGTCGTCGAACGACCCGATCCTCTGGTTGCGGAATTTGGTTTGAATTCGAAGAGAGGCATACATGGCCAATACAACTTCGGCGAAAAAGGCGACCCGCAAGATCGCTCGCCGTACCGCAGTCAACAAGGCTCGCCGTTCGCGCGTTCGCGGCTTCATCCGCAAGGTCGAGGAAGCGATTGCTTCGGGCGATCTGGCAGTAGCCACCGAAGCTCTGAAGGCAGCTCAGCCCGAGATCCAGCGCGCCGCCACCCGTGGCGTTCTGCATGGCAACACCGCATCTCGCAAGGTGTCGCGTCTCGCACAGCGCGTTAAGGCCCTTTCCGCCTAATCCGGCTAATCACAAATAATTATTCTAAAAGCCTGGTCTTCTGACCGGGCTTTTTGTGATTCTAACCGCCTGTTAATCATTCCTGCCGTAACGTGACAAACGCGTGTCAGATGGACGACAGGAAATATTTAGCAAAAACAATGGCTTGCTGGAGGTATCTCCGGAAATGGGAAGCTTTCTCTACGGAAGTCCCGACGAGTTTTGAGTCAAGAAGATTTTTATTTTTTTGCCAAAATCGCCTCTCAAAAAATGCCAAAATTGAATCTCATTGATTCATAAGCGATTCTGCTTCGGACCTTGCCGGTGATGCAAAACGGCCTATGCGAGTCAATGGCCGATCTGAGTTTTTGCAGAAAAAACGCCATTGATCTCTCCCCACGATCCTGCCTAAATGCATTTCAACAAGGGGTGCGGATCTCAGTCCACAGATTATCGTGATGATCACATCGACGGTATTCACCTTCTTGCTGGCGGGTCTTTCGAGGTCCGTTTTCTCAGGTCATGGAGCTTTTTGTGCCGTTTCGGTCTCGGAACGGGCGGGAGCTTTTTGTCCTCAAGAGTGCGCCTTTAGGTTGTAGCGAAAGGAGCGTCTTTAGCGTGTCGCAGGCCTCTCCATGAGGGGGAGGGAAATGGGATAACCGGCTCGCAAACGAGTAGAAGCCTTTGACGTTCTTTCGAGGGGAGCGCTGGAGGCAAGAATAATACGAGGGGGATCTCTGGCGATCGATTTTTGGTCGTCAGGCTATGATTGGCAATTTGAAAGGCGGCAATATGCAATTGAATTTGGCGATGGGTGCGGTGGCTGATGGGGACCGCGCACCGAAGGGTCGTGATGCAGCTTGCTCAGATGC